>NZ_JBIAIU010000004.1:0-69649 GCF_042871565.1 Streptomyces sp. NPDC005775
ATCGCGTTCAACGCCGCCTCCAGGTCACCGGCATGCGTACCGACCACCTTCAACCGGCCCTGCACACCCTGTGGCTTGATGTCCCACGCCGTCACTGAAAACCCGCCCCCGTACCCGATGCCGAACCACCGCGCCCACCGGAAGAAGAAGGAACGATTCTTCCGGTGGGCGTCACAGCGAGGCCGCTCAGCCGATGTTGTCGACCGCGGCCTTGGCGCGCGCCAGCGTCTGCTGTGCGGTGCCGTCGTTCTTCTCCAGCGTCGAACGCAGCAGCTGGATGATGTTCTTGACCTCCTGCGAGGTCGCGTTCCACCGCAGTTCCTTGCCGTGGTACTCGTCCGCCACGCCGTCCGCCGCGAAGTCGCTCATCGCCGCCTTCACCTGCGTGTCCCGGGCCGTGATCACCGCCTCCAGTTGCGCGATCACCACCTGGATGTTGCCCTGGACCTCGGTGGAAGCGCCCGTGTCGTACGCACGCCGGTCCGCGTCGCCCGCGTTTCCTGCCATCACCCATCACTCCCCGTCAGAAAAACGAAATCCTGCCGCCCGCCGGTCGGGCAGGCCGGTGTCAGCGGCCCGAGAACCGGGCCGCGTCGAAGTTGGCCGACGCCATCTGCGTCTTCGCGTTCTCGCCCTGCTCCTGGTCACCGGAACCGAACGCCGCGTCCATCCCGGACTGGCCGCCCAGGATTCCGGACAGCGAGGCGTTCAGCGCCGCGGTGATCTCGTCGGAGCGGTTCTTGAAGTCGTCGAACGCGACCTTGCCCGAACCGTGGAACTTGCCCTCCAGCGGTTCCGCCGCCGCGATCAGCTGCCGGATCAGCGTGCCCAGATCCGTACTGGAGCCCTGCGACTTCGACATCAGGGTCGAAAGGACCGAGGCCCCCATGTTGAACTTCATCAGCTTCCCCCACCCACTCGAACGAACGCCATCTAGATCGAATACATGTCTATCAACTCACGCATCGCTACTGCAATCAGCAATCGGTCATATCGCCGTTGTTGCCAACCCATGACATCGGGGACGGTCACGGCGCCCCCTTGAGATGGCGCATCAGCCGCTCGAAGTCCTGCCACCCCGACAGGTCCGACGGGTCGCCCGGCAGCGGGTAGTACAGTGCGGGGCGCGTTTTCGGGCCGAGCGGGAGGGGGGCCCGCGACAGCGGGGTGCGGCGGGCGCGGTCGCCCGGCAGGGTGCGGACCTCCTCCGCGCCGAGCACGAAGGCCAGCGGCACGCCCGGCCCCTCGAAGCGTGCCGGCACCGCCATGTCGCGTCGTGCTTTGCGAAGTTGTATGAGCATCGACTGGAGGCGGTGCCGGGTGGCGAGGGCCTCCGCGAGGGCGGGCAGGGCGTCCACCGGGCACTCCTCGTCCCTTCCGTAGCCGAGCGCCATCGTGACGTGCTCCTCGACGCCCGCCTCGGTCCGCGTGATGCGTACGGTGGCGAGGGCCGGGCGGTCCGGAGTGCCGACCACGACGAGCCAGGTCGGTTCGGGCGCCCTGCGGTGGGCCAGGTCCGTCAACTGGCGCAGGGACCAGGACAGGTTGGCCGGCTCCGAGGTCCCCCAGCCGGCCGGAGGCCGCCCCGTCAGCTCCCGCCACACCGTCTCCAGGCCGCCGCCCAGCACCAGCCGGTCGTCCGCCGGGTGGACCATGCGGAAGGTCAGACCGAGCTGCCGCTCGCCCGTGTCCGTGACCTCCTGGTACGAGGCCGCCACCTGGGTGTGCGGGTCCTCGTCCGAAGCGTCCGGGGAGGCCGGGGGCGCGAACATGCCGTCCTGCCACCGCAGTACGGCCCCCGTGAGGCCGTCGTAGTACCCGTCCCGCTCGTCCTGGACGATCCAGCGCGACGGCCATCCGGCGAGGCTGTCGCGTACGGCGGGGGAGAGCGTGGTCCCCGCCGGGCTGACGATCTGGAGGCCGAGCCGTGCCTCGGCGGCCGCCCGGAAGGCGTCGGAGAGCCAGGCCGTCATCGCGACGACCGGACGGTCCTGGATGACGACGGCGACCTTCTCGGTGAGCACGTCGACGGCGGGCTGCGCGGCGGCCGGCGCCGGGGCGACGCTCACCCCGTCCGTCGGCACCACGGTGAGCGAGCCGACGGCGTCCGGCGGCCAGGCCGAGCCGCCCACCAGTGCGGTGAGCCGGGTCGCGAACGTGCCCGCGAGCCGCTCCGCCTCCGCGACCCCCGTGGTGGCGCGGGCCTCCGTCCACCAGTACGGCACCGGCGGGGGCGTCGCCCCCAGCAGCCGTTCCGCCTCACCCTCCACGGCGACCAGCAGCGGGGCCTCGACCGAGACGAGCGGACGCCCCTGCGTGTCGCAGAGCTGCACCACGGCGCCCTCGCCCCGGGTGCCCACCAGCTTGTCCGGGCCGCCGGAGAGCAGGCCCGCGAGCACGGTCAACGGGTCGGGCATGCGGGCGGTGAGCGCGATGACGTCTTTCGTCATGGAGTCGTGCGGTCCTTGTCGGCTCGGCGGTGGTGGCGTACGTCCTCCGAGGTGCTCACCCCGGTGCGTACACCGTCTGGACCAGCCGGTTCGGCCGGCCCCGCTGGATGAACGTGCCTCGGCCCGGCGCCTGTTGCGACGCGTAGACCCCGGGGAAGAGCTGGCCCTCGTTCCGGTCGCCGGACATCACCAGCGCCGAGGCGCCCGACTCGCGCAGGCCCTGTACCAGCGGCTCGTACATGCCGCGCGACGCACCGGCCACGCGCCGCGTCAGCACGAAGTGAAGGCCGATGTCGACCGCCGACGGGATGTACGGAAGGAAGGCGGCCAAGGGCGACTGGCCCGCCGTCGTCAGCACGTCGTAGTCGTCGACCAGGACCACGATGCGCGGGCCCTTGCCCCAGCTGCCCGGCTCCAGGTCCTCCAGGCGCGCGTTCTCGTCGGGCAGCCGCTTCTCCAGCTCGGTGGCGATGCCGGCCGAAAGTCCGGCGCACAGCTTGGAGTTGTACGCGTAGCCCCCGTTGAACTCCTCCGGGACCACCCCGCGCAGGGAGCGCCTCGGGTCCATCACCGCGAACACCAGGTCGTCCTCGCCGTAGCGGTCGACCAGGCCGTGCGCGACCGTCCGCAGCAGGTTCGTCTTGCCGCACTCGCTGTCACCCAGCACCAGCAGGTGCTGGTCGTGGCCGAACAGGTCGAGCAGGGCGGGCGCCAGCGCCGACTGGTCGAGGCCGAGCGGGACGCGCAGCGGCTCGGCGACCGGCCCCGGCAGCAGTGCCGGTTCCAGGATGTGCGGCAGCACCCGTACGGGCTGGGCGACCTCGCCGTGCCAGGTGGCGCGGACCGTACGGGCGGCCCGCTCCAGCACCACGCCGAGGTCCGCGGTGTCCGCGGCCCCGTCCGTGCGGGGGAGCGCGACCTGGGCGAAGAGCTTCCCGTCGGTGAGGATCCGGCCGGGCTCGTCGGGCGACAGGGTCGCGGCGAGCTTGCGGTCGACGCTCGACTCGCCGGGGTCGTTCAGCCGCAGCTCGACGCGGGTACCGAAGTTGGACTGGATGGCGATGCGTACGTCATTCCAGCGCAGCATGCCCGCGACGACGTGGATGCCGTACCCGCCGCCGCGCTTGAGGATGTCCGCGACCGCGTCGTCGAGGTCGTCGAAGTCGTCGCGCAGCGCGCCGAACCCGTCGATGACGAGCACGATCTCGGCGGACGCCAGCTGGGGCAGCCGCCCCGCCGCGTGCAGCGTACGCAGCTGCTCGACGGAGTCGATGCCGTACTCGCGGAAGAGGTCCTCGCGCACGGCGAGCATGGCGCGGACCTCCTCGACGGTGCGGGCCGCCCGCTCCCGGTCGGCGCGGCCCGCGATCCCGCCCACGTGCGGCAGCTCCGCCAGAGCCTGGAGGCCGCCGCCGACCAGGTCGAGTCCGTAGACGCCGACCTCCTGCGGGGTGTGGGTCAGCGCGAGCGAGAGGACGAGCGTGCGCAGGAGCGTCGTCTTGCCGGACTGCGGGCCGCCGATCACGGCCGCGTGACCGCCGGCCACCGTCAGGTCCAGGAACCACTGCCCCTGCCACTGCTTGGCCGGGTCGTCCAGCAGACCGAGCGGCACCCGGAGCGGCCCCTGCTGCCGTGCGCCGGCCCGGCCGCCGCCCGGGCGCGCCCCGGCCAGGCGCATGCCGCGCGGGCCGACGTCCAGCGGACCGGCGACCGTGTCCAGGGCGATCGCGGAGGGCAGCGGAGGCAGCCAGATGCTGCGAACGCCGGGCGCTGCGCCGGTCAACTGATCAACCATGATGCCGAGTTCGGTCGGCCCCGTCTCGCGGCGGCGGGATGCCGGTTCCTGTGACTGCTGCGTGCCGTCCGCTCCGGCGAGGGTGTTGAACGCCTCGTACTCCAGGGCGAGCGGCCCGGTCTCCTCCTCGTCGGCATGCCGGACGGGACCGCGGTATCCGCCCGAGACGTAGCCCGCCTTGAACCGGGCGTAGTGGCTCGTGTCGACCTTGAGGTAGCCGAAGCCGGGCAGCGGCGGCAGGTGGAAGGCGTCCGTCGTGTCCAGGACCGTGCGCGACTCGTCGGCGGAGAAGGTCCGCAGGCCGAGCCGGTACGAGAGGTAGGTCTCCAGGCCCTTGAGCTTGCCGCCCTCGATGCGCTGGCTGGAGAGCAGCAGATGGACGCCGATGGAGCGCCCGATCCGGCCGATGGAGAGGAACAGGTCGATGAAGTCCGGTTTGGCGGTGAGCAGTTCGCCGAACTCGTCGATCACGACGAACAGGTGCGGCAGCGGGTCGAGGTCCGGCCGCCTCGAAGCGCGCAGGGCCGCGTAGTCCCCGATGTCGGCGACGTTGCCCGCGTCCTTCAGGGCCTGCTGGCGGCGCTTGACCTCACCGGCGAGCGAGGAGTGGACCCGCTCGACCAGACCGGCCTGGTTCTCCAGGTTGGTGATGACCCCCGCGACGTGCGGCAGGTCCGCGAACGGCGCGAAGGTGGCGCCGCCCTTGTAGTCGACCAGGACGAGCGCGAGGTCCTCGGGCGGATGGGTGGCCACCAGGCCGAGGACCAGGGTCCGCAGCAGCTCCGACTTTCCGGAGCCGGTGGCGCCCACGCACAGCCCGTGCGGGCCCATGCCGAGCTCGGAGGACTCCTTGAGGTCCAGGAGCACCGGCTCGTGGGAGTCGCTGATGCCGATGGGGACACGAAGGAAGGCGCGTTCCCCGCGCGGCGCCCACAGGCGGTCCAGGTCGAGCCGGGCCACGTCGTCGATGCCGAGCATCGCGGCGAACTCGACCGGGCCGGAGAGCGGGGCGTCCATCAGGGACTCGGCGGAGAGCCGCAGGGGGGCGAGCATCCGGGCCAGGCCCTCGGCGAACGGCACACCGACCTCGTCGACCGTGCCATGAGCCTGGACCGGCTCGGCCTCCCGCAGGTCCTCGATGGTCACGTCGGTGCCCTCGACGGTGATGCGTACGTTGACGTGTCCCGGTTCCTGCACCCGCTGTTCGAGCAGGTGCACCACCGTGACGCCCATCTCGCGCAGTCCGACGGCGTCGTCGGGGCGCGGCAGGTCCACGGCGTCCTCGCCGTGCCCGTCGGTGACCACGAGCAGCCGGGAGTTCATGGACAGCGCGTCCCGTCCGGCCAGTCCGCGGCGGACCTCGGCGGCATAGGAAGCCCGGCGGCGCAGCTCGGCGTCGAGCCGGTGGGCCAGCTGGGGTGCGGACGGCGCGATGCGACGGGCGGCGACCGGGCCGTCGAGCTGCTCCGGGTCGAGCAGATGGGGCAGCCACTTGGCCCACTCCCAGTCCGCTATCCGGTCGCCCGGTGCGGCGACGGCGATGGCCACGTCGTCGGGCGCGTGCAGGGCCGACGCCTGGACGAGCAGGGCGCGGGCGATGCGCAGGCAGTCCTCGCGGGGGCCGATGACGCTGACGTTGCCGACGCGGTCGAGGGGGACGGTCAGGGGGAGCTCGGTGCCGTTGCGGAACCGGGTCACCACGGCCGAGGCCTCGTTGAGCATGAAGAGGTCGGGCGGCGTGAGGACGGACGAGCCCTGCTCGGCGATCTGAAGGTCCCGCACCGGCATCTCGCCGGTGCCGACCCGTACCCGCAGGAAGTCGTCGTCGACCCGTCGCCGCTCCCACAGGCGGGCCGGATCGCGCACGATGTCGTACAGGGAGTACGGCGACGGGTTCAGCACGTCCGCCCGCCCCCGCCGCTCGCGCTCCTCGGCCGACAACTCCTCGCGCAGGTCCTCCACATAGGCGAGGTAGGCCTCGCGCTGGGTGCGGCGCGTGCGCTGGGCCTTGCCGCGCTGCGAGAGGAGCAGGGCCACGGAGCCGATGACCGTGACCACGAGGATGATCGCGCCGAGTCCGGCGAACTGGCTGTTGCGGACGACCGTCATCATCACGACGGACGACATGACGCCGGCGACCGGCAGCAGCGACATCGCGATGTTGCCCGCCTTGCCCTCGGGCAGGTTGGGCGGGGCCTCGATGGTGCGGGGCGCGGTCGCGGCCGGCGGACGGGTGGTCCGGGCGGGGCGGTGGATCAGGCGGGTACTCATCGGCTCCGTCCGGGGTTCACGTGGTGCGTGCGCGGGACCGGGGTCGTCATCGGGCTCGGGCTCGTGGGTGTCATCGGGCCCGGCCCGGGAAACTTCTTCGGGCTCGGCCCCGGGGGTGTCTTCGGGCTAGGTCGCATCGCGGTCACCGGCGCTTCTGGGAGAGCTCGAAGACCTCGGCCGCGAGCCGGGTGGCGGCCAGCCGTGTCGGCCGGGCGAGCAGTTCGGTGCGCAGCGCCCCGCCCGCCGCCAGATGCCGGTCGTAGGGCAGGACGTGGACGCTCGCACCGGTGGACCGGAGCCGTTCGGCAGCCGCCTCCACGTCGATGCCGGGCCGCGCCACCATGCTGGACAGGACGACCACGGTCCCGGCGATCACATGACGGGGCAGCCCCTGGAGCCACTGCAGCACCGCGTACGTGCTCGTGACGCCGTCGAGCGTGGCGGGGGCGGCCAGCACGCGGGCCTGGGAGGCCGAGAGGGCGACGCGGGCGACCTCGGCGGGCAGCGTCTCGCAGTCGACCACGGTCACGCTGAAGTAGCGCCGCAGCGCCACCATGACCCGTTCGTACGTCGCCGTGTCGAGCATCGCCCCGATCCGGCCCTGACTGCCGGGCAGCAGCCAGGCGTTGTCGGGGAGCTGGACGAGGTAGCCGGTGACGTCGAGCAGCGACATCTGCGGCTCCACGATGTCCGCGAGATCGGCCGTGGTCCAGCGCAGCGTCTCGGCGCCGAGCCGCAACGGCAGCGAGCCGAGGGCCGGATCGGCCTCGACGAGGAGGACCGGGTCCTGACGGTAGTGCGCGTACGCCGTGCCGATCAGCGCGGCGACGGTCGTCTTGCCCGCGCCGCCCCGGATGGACGTGACGGCGATCTGCCGCCCGGTCGTCACCGGCCGCTGAAGCACCTCGGCGGTACGGGTGATGTCGGCGACCTCGCGCGCCGCCGAGGAGGAAACGATTCGGCGCAGCGCGCGCGAGCCCCGTACGCCGAAGGACTCACCCCGCTGCGGCCGCCGCGCCGCCCCGGCCAGCTCCCGGTCCACGACGGCCCGCGACTCGGGTGCGCCGTGGGGCCGGTTGCCCGGCGCCGCGTACGGGGCGCTCTCCGTGTACGCGGCGGTGCCCGGCACCTGCGCGGGGGCCGGGGCCGGCACCTGTGCCGGGGCCTGAGCCCGCACCTGGGCGTGCGCCGCGGCCGTCCGTGCGCCGAGGCCGGGGGTGCCCGGCGTATTCGTCGTGCCCGGCGTGCTCGTCGTCCCCGGCGCGCTCTGCGGGGCGGCGGTGCCGCTCAGGTCACGCAGCACATCGTTCTGCCAGTTGTCCGCGTTCGGCATGTCCGTCCTTCGTCTCCGCTTCGATGCCCCGCCCGGAGCGCCCGCGCATGTGGTGTCAGTCGTCAGAACTCGTTGAGCAGCTGCCCGTACATGCCGAACACGCCGACGGTGAGCGGGAAGAGCCCCACCACGCCGATCGACTCGACGAGGTCGGCCGTACGCCGCAGCCGGACCCGTACGTGCTCCGGCGGCTCCACCGCCAGCGCGAGCAGGGGCAGCAGCGCCGCCGCGCACAGCACGGCGATGGGGCCGGCGCCCCCGGCGTGATCCATCCAGAGCATCACCAGACGGACGACGAGGACCGCGGCGGCCCCGAAGAGCGCCACGACCTCCGCCACCAGCGGGAACGCCCGGGCCCGCGACAGGAGCACCACCGCGACGAGCGAGGGCAGCAGCACGGTCCACACGGTCGGCCGGTCGGCCAGGGTGAGGAGCCAGCCGGCGGCGGCCGCGGACACCGAGGTGGCGAGGGTCGCGAGGGCGAGCCCGCGGTGCGTGGCGGCCAGCGCGTTGCCGACGTCGTGACGGCTGACGGACACCCCGCCCGAGCGCCGGTCGTCGAGCGCGGTGAGCCCCGAGGCCATCAGGGCGATCCGGGGCAGCAGGCCGAGCAGGACCACGGAGACCACGGCCATCACGGCACCGAGCCGGGCCAGGTCCGACGTGCAGGCGGCGACGCCCTCCCAGATCACGGTCAGGGCGGCGGTGGCCATGGCGCCGATGAGGCCGCCTCGGCCCAGCGGTGAGAAGAAGCCGAGCAGCACGAGCGACAGGGCGACCGCGCCCGCGACTCCGGCCAGCCGGAGCGCCCCGGACCAGTCGTACGCGTCGGCGGCGGTCCAGGCCGTGAGGATGCCGAGCCCGCTGGAGGCGAGCAGCAGCGCGGTCGCCAGACCGCGGTTGCCCCGCCCGAGCCGGGCGACCAGCGCACCCGTCACCAGGAGGACGACGGTGACGGCCGCCAGGGCGCCGGCCAGTGCGGCGAGCGGGAACTCGCGGCGGGCGAGCAGCGCGGCGATCACCGCGAAGGCCACCGTCGACGCCCCCGCTGCGGCCCGTCGGGCGGCCGGGCGCCAGCGCCAGGCCTGCAGGTCGAGGCTGTCGGCGACCTGGTCCGTGACGTCATGGACCACCGGTGCGGGGGGCGCGGCGTGGGTCCGGACGAGCCGCAGCACGGCGCCGTCGCCGATCCCGGCCGACGCCAGGGTGCTGTCGTGCGGCAGGGCCGAGCCGTCGGATGTGAGCAACTGCCGGGTCAACGGCCGCGCCGCGGCGCGGTCGTCCAGCAACTGCAGGATGTCCGGCAGGAGTTGGCCGACAGGAGTGTCGGAGGGCAGCACGATGTCGGCCCGACGCCGCTCACCGACCAGGGTCACCCGGCTCATTTCCGCCCGGGAAGTCATTGCTGTACTCACCACTTACGAAAACCTATCATCGCGATTTCCTGGAATTTCGGGCCAATTGGGCAAAGCGAACCAAGCGAACCAAGCGAACGAAACGAATGAAGCGAACCAAGCGAACGAAACGAACGAAGCGGTCCCGTGAAGTCCTGAATCGGTGAATCCCGGCGCGCGCACGGAAACTGCCTACGGCTGAGCCGGCTTCGCCGAACCGCCCGGGGCCGAGGGTGCCGGCGAGGGCTGCCCGTACTGCTGGGACTGCCGTTGCTGTTTCTCCTGCTCGGCCTTCTGCTTGTCCAGGGTGTGCTGGAGGAACGACCACCCCACGCATCCCGCGCACAGCACCGCCGTGATCGCGATCCCCGCGAACACCTTCCCCAGGCGTTCGTCCGCCGTTCGGCGCGCACGCTGGGCGCCGAACAGGAGCGCGTCCCGCATCCTGCGCCGACGTACCCCCACCGATTCCAGTAGTTGACTGTCGTAATCCCGTGCCATGCGGCCCCCCTTTGCCACTGCAACATATGTCATGGGCCGACGGTCCGGGCACATCAGGGTGGCCGGAACGGGACGTCCGTACGCCGGTGCGCGCGGGATCACTCCTGGCGAAGGGCGAGCCACAACTCCGTACGTACGTCGATGTCGTCCAGATCCGTTCCCAGCAACACCCCGCACCGCGCGATGCGCTGGCGGACGGTGTTGCGGTGGACGGACAGGGCCACCGCCGTCCGGTCCCAGCTCCCGTGCAGGGAGAGCCAGCAGCGCAGGGTCTCGGTGAGCGGGGCGGAGAGCGGGGCGAGGAGGGTGCGGGCGCGGTCGGCCGCCGGGCCGGGCGGGAGCAGGGCGGCAAGGCCGGTGACCGGGTTGTCCACGGCCAGCGGCGTGCGGGTCGCCAGCGCCCGGCCGAGCGCACGCCCGGCCCGGGTGTCCGCGGCCCCCAGGGCGTCGGCCGGGGCGGGGGCCGAGGCGCCGAGCGTCCAGCCCGGCTGCGGGGCGATCCGGTCGCCGCCCGGGACCAGCACCCGTACCGTCTCGTCGTCCCGGCCCGTGTCCACGAGCGCCGAACCGAGGGCCGCACCGAGCGCGCCCGCCGTGAGCGGGTCCGGAGCCGTGCCGTCGCTGCGGCGCGCGTGCACCACCGTCCACCGCCCGTCGCCGCCCAACAGGGGTGCGACGTCCGCCGGCTCCGCGCCGAGCAGCAGCCGGACCAGGGCCGCGGAGCGGTTCGCCGCGTGGGCGCCCTGGTGCGGGGCGGCCAGCAGGGAGAGCAGGACGACGGCGATCCCGGCGACGGTGTGGTCGCCCGGCTCGCGGTGGTCGGTGGCCAGGGTCAGGGCGAGCCCCTGCCCGCCGCCCAGCGCGTACGCCGACAGCTGGGCCCCGCCCACGGTGTCGGTGGCCGAGGAGGGGGTGGGCCGGCCCGCGGGGGCGAGGACCCGGGCGAGCCGGGCCAGGGCCGCCCGCGTCTCCGGGGTCGGTGGCCGGCCCGCCGCGTGCAGCTCCTCGCCGTCGGCCGTCAGCAGGGCCGCCCGCCCCGGCAGCCGGACCGCCAGCTGGTGCAGCACCGCCGGAACCGGGTCCGGCCGCGCCGCCGCCGCGGCCAGGGCCTGCTGGGCCCGGGTCACCCGGCGCAGCTCGCGGTGGCGCGTTGCGGCCATCAGCCCCCACACCGCCCGCGCGATCGCGGTGAACGGGGTACCGGGTGGCACCTCCACCAGCGGCAGCCCGTACCGCTCGCACGCCGCGACCAGGGCCGGCGGCACCGTGTCGTGCACCGGCCGCACCCCGAACCCCAGCGCCGCGGCCCCCGCCTCCACGAGCCGGGCCACATAGGTGTCCGGGTCCGTCAGCAGCACCCCGGCACTCAGCAGCAGCTCACCGCCGAGCAGGTACGGGTACGGGTCCGCCATCTCCGAGGTGTGCACCCATGACAGCTCGGCGTCGGCCGGCCCCGCGATCAGACGCAGCCCGAGCTCCTCCAGGGCCAGCAGCCCGGCCAGCGGCACGGGCGGGGTGGGCGGTCCCGCGGGGGAGTCGGGTGGCATGGATGTTTCATCCGTTCCGTGAGTCGGGAGTGGATGAAAGATACACTTCAGGGTCGCCGCCGCACGGCCTAGCGTCGCCCGTGGACCCGTACGCGTCATTCCGTGCCGTTCCGGAGGATCCGGCACACTCGAAGCAGCGCGTCAGCGAGGGAACCAGAAGAACCGAAGGCACCACCGAAGGCACCACGGAAAGGCCACCCGCCCCATGAGCAGCAACGAAACGCCGCGCGGCCCCGTCGACTCGTCCCGCGTCCCGCGGTACGCCGGACCCGCGACGTTCGCCCGGCTGCCCCGCCTCGACGAGGTCGGCGCGGCGGACGTCGCCGTCGTCGGTGTGCCCTTCGACTCGGGCGTCTCCTACCGGCCCGGCGCCCGCTTCGGCGGCAACGCGATCCGGGAGGCCTCACGGCTGCTCCGCCCGTACAACCCGGCACAGGACGCCTCGCCGTTCGCCCTCGCCCAGGTCGCCGACGCCGGGGACATCGCCGCGAACCCCTTCAACATCAACGAGGCCGTCGAGACGATCGAGGCCGCGGCCGACGACCTGCTGGGCACCGGCGCCCGCCTGATGACGCTCGGCGGCGACCACACCATCGCGCTGCCGCTGCTGCGTTCCGTCGCCAAGAAGCACGGCCCCGTCGCGCTGCTCCACTTCGACGCGCACCTCGACACGTGGGACACCTACTTCGGCGCCGCGTACACGCACGGCACCCCGTTCCGCCGGGCCGTCGAGGAGGGCATCCTCGACACGTCGGCGCTCTCCCACGTCGGCACCCGCGGCCCGCTGTACGGCAAGCAGGACCTCACCGACGACGCCAAGATGGGCTTCGGCATCGTCACCTCAGCCGACGTCATGCGGCGCGGCGTCGACGAGATCACCGACCAGCTCCGGCAGCGTATCGGCGACCGGCCGCTGTACATCTCCATCGACATCGACGTCCTGGACCCGGCGCACGCCCCCGGCACCGGCACCCCCGAGGCCGGCGGCCTCACCTCCCGCGAACTGCTGGAGATCGTGCGCGGGCTGTCCTCCTGCCACCTGGTCTCCGCCGACCTGGTCGAGGTCGCCCCCGCGTACGACCACGCCGAGATCACCTCCGTCGCCGCCTCGCACACCGCGTACGAACTGACGACGATCATGACGCGCCAGATCGCGGAGGCCCGGAACCCGATCGCGGAGGCCCGGCAGAAGTGAGCCACGACCACCACGACGAGCGGCCCGAACTCACCCCCGCCCAGATCGCCGCCGCCCTGAGCCCGCCGCCCGGACGCACCGGCGGCGACCTCGTCGTCGAGACCCTCCAAGGCCTCGGCGCGACCACCGTCTTCGGCCTGCCCGGACAGCACGCGCTCGGCATCTTCGACGCGCTGCGCCGCTCCTGCCTCGACTACGTCGGCCTGCGCGTCGAGAACAACGCGGGCTTCGCCGCCGACGCCTACGGGCGCATCACCGGCGAGGTCGCCCCGCTGCTCCTGTCCACCGGGCCCGGCGCGCTCACCTCGCTCGCCGCGCTCCAGGAGGCGGCGAGCGCCTCCGCGCCCGTACTGGCGATCTCCAGCCAGATCCCGACCGCGGGTCTGGGCGGCGGACGCCACGGTTACCTGCACGAACTGCGCGACCAGAAGGCGTCGTTCCGCGACGTCGTGAAGTCCGTGCACACCGTCCGTACCGCCTCGCAGATCCCGTCCGCGATCGCCGCCGCCTGGGAGTCCGCGCTCACGGCCCCGCACGGCCCGGTCTGGATCGAGATCCCGCAGGACGTACTCACCGCCGCGACGACGCTGCCCGTCGTCACGGCGATGGACGCCACCCCGCGCGAGGTGCACGCCCGCCCCGAGCTCGTCGCCGTCGCCGCCCACCTGCTGTCGAACGCCGAGCGCCCGGCGATCATCGCGGGAGGCGGAGTCGTACGGTCCGACGCGTCCGGCAAGCTGCGCGCCCTCGCCGAGAAGGTCGACGCCGCCGTCGTCACCACGTACGGAGGCAAGGGCGCCTTCCCCTGGGGGCATCCGCTCTCGCTCCAGTCCTGGATCGAGGACCGGCACACGACGGACTTCCTGGAGGACGCCGACGTCCTGCTCGTCGTCGGCTCGGGGCTCGGCGAACTCTCCTCGAATTACCACACGTTCGCCCCGCGCGGCCGCGTCGTGCAGATCGAGGCCGACGCCGGGAAGCTGGAGTCCAACCATCCGGCCCTCGGTATCCACGCCGACGCCCGCGACGCCCTGTCCGACCTCCTCGAAGCCGTCACCCCACGCGAGGACCCGGCCGCCGCCGAGCGCGTCACGGCGGTGCTCGGACGGGTGCGGGACCGGATCGCCGCCCAGGAACTCACCCTGGAACAGGACCTCGTCGCCGCGGTCCGGACCGCCCTGCCCGACGCGTCCCCCAGCTTCTGGGACATGACGATCCTCGCCTACTGGGCCTGGGCCTCCTTCGACGCCCGCCACCCCAACACCATGCACTCCGCCCAGGGTTCCGGCGGCCTCGGCTACGCCTTCCCGGCGGCCATCGGCGCGGCAGCCGCCGACCGCACGAAACCGGTCCTCGCCGTCTCCGGCGACGGCGGCGCGATGTACTCGATCGCGGAACTCGCCACCGCCCGCCAGTACGACCTCCCGGTCACCTGGCTGATCGTCGACGACGGCGGCTACGGCATCCTGCGCGAGTACATGACCGACGCCTTCGGCGAGACCAGCGCGACAGAACTGGTCCGCCCGGACTTCGTGGCCCTCGCGGAGTCCTTCGGCGTTCCCGCGGTCCGTACGAGCCCGAAGACGCTCGCCGACGACCTGGCCGGCGCCCTCGCGCGGCCCGGCCCCTCGGTCGTCGTACTCCCCGCGCTGCTACGGATGTTCGCGCCGACGCACCTGTAGGACGCAGGCGCACCTGTGGGACGCCGACGCACTCGCGGAACGCTGACGCGCCTGTGGGTGCCGGCTCACTTGTAGGGCGCCACCCGTGTCCGGGGCCGCGGAAGCCCCGGACACGGCCGCGTCTCAGCGCGCCGCGGCCCCCGGCGCCTTCACCCGCGCAGGCCGTCCGCCGCGTACAACTGCCCACAACGACAGGCATCCGTGGGCTGACCGTCCGACATGTTCCCTCCCCGTCCCTGCTCCGTACGGGCTGGCCCACCCGACTGGCGCATACGGCTGTCCCGTACAACTTTTCGCCCGTCCACGAGTCAACTCAGTGGGCACGCCGGGGGGCGCGCCCACTGAACCTCAGGGGACGGGAACCCATTCACATGACGACACCCCGCATATCGCGCCGCGTCCGCGGCGCACTCGGTGCCGCGCTCGCGGTCGGCGTGCTCGCACCCGTGGCGCTCTCGGCGGCGCCCGCCGCGGCCGCCACGCCGACGGCGAGCTGCACCTCGGCGAGGGCCGGACTCGCCGCCAAGCTGTCGAAGGACATCACCGCAGCGCTCAAGGGGCGCAAGTCGACCACCGCGGTGGCCCTCTACGACCGGACCACGAAGACCACGTGCACGCTCCGGGCCACGTCCAGGTACGACTCCGCCAGCGTGGTCAAGGCGACCGTGCTGGCCACCCTGCTCTGGGACAACGCCAAGCGGGGCCGCAAGCTCACGGCGCGCGAGAGCGAACTCAGCACCGCGATGATCACCAAGTCCGACAACGACGCGACCACCGCGCTGTGGAAGCAGCTCGGTGCCACCAAGGTCAACGCGTTCCTCAAGGCCGCCGGGATGACCCACACCGTGCCGGGCTCCGGTGGCTACTGGGGGCTGACGCAGATCACCGCCCAGGACCAGCTGCGCCTGCTGACGCTGCTCACCGCGAAGAACTCCGTGCTCACCGACAGCTCCCGCTCCTACGAGCTCGGCCTGATGCGCAAGGTCATCTCCTCGCAGCGCTGGGGCACGCCCGCCGGGGCCCCGGCGGGCGTCACCGTCCAGGTCAAGAACGGCTGGCTGCCGCGCGCCACGCACGGCTGGCGGGTGCACAGCATCGGGGCCTTCACGGGAAAGGGCCACGACTACGTGCTGACGGTCCTCACCCAGGACAACAAGACGATGACGGACGGGGTCAACACCATCGAGGCCGTCGCCAAGGTCGTGCACAAGGACCTGAACCTGCCCCCGGCGAAGCCGCGCGTCCTGCACGGAATGCCCGTCCGCGTCATCCACCGGGCGGACGCGCCCACCGTGACCCCGCTTCTCCAGGAGGCGATCCCGCCGGTCCCGGAGGCACCGGCCGGCCGGATGCTGACCGTGGCCCCGCGATAGCGGCCGTCCGCCCCGGGACCTACGACGAAGGTCCCGTATTTGTTGCGGCGGGATGAAATCCGCAGCACACCGCGTTGGTGCCTTCCGGTAGAGCAGGTCGATCGGGAGGCACCGCGTGTCGGACGCAGGGCAGAAGGAGAGCGGGCAGCAGCCGCGCGGCTGGGCGCGGAGGCTGAGCGGTTACGCGTGGCGCTACCGGCGCAACGTACTGCTGGCGCTCGGCTCGTCCCTCGCCGGGATGGCCGTGATGGCACTCGTCCCGCTGGTCACCAAGGTGATCATCGACGACGTGGTCGTCGGCCACACCCGGTCCCTGGCCGTCTGGACCGGACTGCTGATCGTCGCGGCCGCCCTCGTGTACGTCTCCACCTACATCCGCCGCTACTACGGCGGCCGGCTCGCCCTCGATGTCCAGCACGACCTGCGGACCGAGATGTACGGGACGATCACCCGCCTCGACGGCAGGCGTCAGGACGAGCTCTCCACCGGACAGGTCGTCGGCCGCGCCACCAGCGACCTCCAGCTGATCCAGAGCCTGCTCTTCATGCTCCCGATGACCATCGGGAACGTTCTGCTCTTCCTCATCTCCCTGGTGATCATGGCGTGGCTCTCGCCGCTGCTGACCCTCGTCGCCGTCGCCGTCGCCCCCGCCCTCTGGTACATCGCCCGCCGCTCCCGCACCCGCCTCTTCCCCGCCACCTGGTACGCCCAGTCGCAGGCCGCGGCCGTCGCCGGAGTCGTCGACGGAGCCGTCTCCGGCGTCCGCGTCGTCAAGGGCTTCGGGCAGGAGGAGCAGGAGACCGGCAAGCTGCGCGAGGTCGGGCGCAGGCTCTTCGCCGGCCGGCTGCGCACCATCCGGCTGAACTCCCGCTACACCCCCGCGCTCCAGGCCGTCCCCGCCCTCGGCCAGGTCGCCATGCTGGCCCTCGGCGGCTGGCTCGCCACGCGCGGCGAGATCACCCTGGGCACCTTCGTCGCGTTCTCCACCTACCTCGCCCAGCTCGTCGGCCCGGTCCGCATGCTCGCCATGGTCCTCACCGTCGGCCAGCAGGCCCGCGCCGGTGTGGAACGCGTGCTCGAACTGATCGACACCGAACCGTCCCTGCAGGACGGCACCAAGGACCTCCCGGCCGACGCGCCCGCCAGGGTCGAGTTCGAGGACGTGCGCTTCGGCTACGACGCCTCGCGCCCCGTCCTCGACGGCTTCTCCCTCACCATCGAACCCGGCGAGACCGTGGCCGTCGTCGGCGCGTCCGGCAGCGGCAAGTCCACCGTCTCCCTGCTGCTGCCCCGGTTCTACGACGTCTCGCACGGCGCCGTCCTCGTCGGCGGACACGACGTGCGCGAGCTGACCCTCGACTCGCTGCGGGCCGCCATCGGACTCGTACCGGAGGACAGCTTCCTGTTCTCCGACACCATCCGCGCCAACATCGCCTACGGGCTCCCGGACGCCACCGACGAACAGATCGAACGGGCCGCCCGCTCCGCCCAGGCCCACCGGTTCATTGCCGAGCTGCCCGACGGCTACGACACCACCGTCGGCGAGCACGGACTCACCCTCTCCGGCGGCCAGCGCCAGCGCGTCGCGCTCGCCCGCGCCATCCTCACCGACCCCCGGCTGCTCCTCCTCGACGACGCCACCTCCGCCGTCGACGCCCGCGTCGAGCACGAGATCCACGACGCCCTGCGCGAGGTCATGGCCGGCCGCACCACCCTGCTGATAGCCCACCGGCGCTCCACCCTCAACCTCGCCGACCGGATCGCCGTCCTGGAGAACGGCCGGCTCGCCGACATCGGCACCCACGAGGAGCTGGAGCGCCGCTCCGCGCTCTACCGGCGCCTGCTCACCGACCCGGACGAACTGGGCGGCACCTCACCCGGCCACGTGGCCAGGACCGCTGCGCCGGACCCCGCCGAGGACCGCGCGCTCCAGGAGGAGATCGACGCCGAGTTCGACGCCGAGCGCGGCATCACCCCCGAGCTGTGGGTCCGCAAGGAGGAGGCCCGCGAGACCGACGCGGCCGGCACACCGGCCACCCCGGAACTCCTCGCCCAGGTCGAGGCCCTCCCCCCGGCGACCGACACCCCGGACGTCGACGAGGCCCGCGCGGTGCACGCCGAGGAGGCCTACGGTCTCCGCCGGCTGCTGCGCGGCTTCGGACTGCCGCTGCTGGTCAGCCTGGCGCTGGTGGCCGTGGACGCCGGAGCGGGCCTGCTCCTGCCCGTACTGATCAGGAACGGCATCGACGACGGTGTCACCCAGCTGGCGCTCGGCGCGGTCTGGGCGGCCTCCGCCTTCGGCCTCGTCGTCGTCCTCGTCCAGTGGGCGGCCCAGATCGGCGAGACCCGGATGACCGGGCGCACCGGCGAGCGCGTGCTCTACTCGCTGCGGCTGAAGATCTTCGCGCAGCTCCAGCGCCTCGGCCTGGACTACTACGAGCGCGAGCTGACCGGCCGGATCATGACCCGGATGACGACGGACGTGGACGCCCTGTCCACGTTCCTCCAGACCGGTCTGGTCACGGCGTTCGTCTCCGTCGTCACCTTCTTCGGCATCATGGTCGCGCTGCTGGTCCTCGACGTGGAGCTGGCCCTGGTCGTCTTCGCGACCCTGCCGGTGCTGGTCATCGGCACGTTCTTCTTCCGCCGCAAGAGCGTGAAGGCGTACGAGCTGGCCCGTGAGCGCATCAGCGTCGTCAACGCCGACCTCCAGGAGTCCGTGTCGGGCCTGCGCATCGTGCAGGCCTTCCGCCGCGAGCGCGACGGCGCCGACCGCTTCGCCGCCCGCAGCGACCACTACCGCGAGGCCCGGGTACGCGGCCAGTGGCTGATCTCGGTGTACTTCCCGTTCGTCCAGCTGCTGTCGTCGGTGGCCGCCGCCGCCGTACTGATCGTCGGCGCGGGCCGGGTCGACAACGGCACGCTCACCACGGGCGCGCTGGTCGCCTACCTGCTCTACATCGACCTGTTCTTCGCCCCCGTGCAGCAGCTCTCGCAGGTCTTCGACGGTTACCAGCAGGCGACCGTCTCCCTCGGCCGCATCCAGGAACTCCTCCAGGAACCCACCTCCACCGGTGACCGCGACGCGCCACTGGACGTGCCGTCGCTGCGCGGCGACATCGCCTTCGAGGACGTCTCCTTCGCCTACGGCGGTGAGGAGGACGCGCTCACCGGCGTCGACCTGCGCATCCCGGCCGGGCAGACGGTCGCGTTCGTCGGCGAGACCGGCGCCGGCAAGTCCACCCTGGTCAAGCTCGTCGCCCGCTTCTACGACCCCACGGGCGGCCGGGTCACGGCGGACGGCACCGACCTGCGCGACCTCGACATGACCGCGTACCGGCACCGGCTCGGCGTCGTGCCGCAGGAGGCGTACCTCTTCGCCGGCCCGGTGCGTGACGCCATCGCGTACGGGCGGCCCGAGGCCACCGACGCCGAGGTGGAGGCGGCGGCCCGGGCGGTCGGCGCGCACGACATGATCGCCACCCTGGAGGGCGGCTACCTCCACGAGGTCGCCGAGCGGGGCCGCAACCTCTCGGCCGGTCAGCGCCAGCTGATCGCGCTCGCCCGCGCCGAACTGGTCGACCCAGACATCCTGTTGCTCGACGAGGCGACCGCCTCCCTGGACCTCGCCAGCGAGGCCCTGGTCAACCAGGCGACCGACCGCATCGCGGGCCGGCGCACCACCCTCGTCGTCGCCCACCGCCTCACCACCGCCGCCCGGGCGGACCGGGTCGTGGTGATGGATCACGGCCGCGTCGTCGAGGACGGCACCCACGGCGAACTCCTCGCCAAGGACGGGCACTACGCGGTGCTGTGGCGCACCTTCATAGGGGAGGACGAGCCGGCGGGCGTCTGAACCGGCCGCCACGGGCCGTTACTCCCGGATGCCGGAGATCTTCCCGGTCGCCAGGTCGGAGCGCAGCTTCAGGTACGTGTACGTGGGGTTCTGCGCCGACCCCCAGGTGAGCCGGACCGTCGACCAGGTGTGGCCGGCGCCGCTGTCGCCCCCGGTGACGCGGAAGCCGGCGGGGGTGTTCTGGGCGTGCAGCACCCCGTCGGCGTGGTGGGCCGCCTCCCAGTCGGTCAGCTCCGCGCGCAGGCGGGGCGTGAGGTAGAAGTCCCGCAGCGAGGTGGCCAGCCGGCCGCCGCCCTCGCCGGCGACCGCGTCGATGTAGGCACCGTAGAAGTGGACGACCTGCTCGTACGCCGGGGCCACGAGTCCGCCGCGGGCGGCCGCCACGGCCGGCCCGCCCTGCGGCACGGTGGCGACGGCGGGGACGGTGGCCACGGCGGTCAGGAGCGCGGCAGCGAGCACGGTGCGTCCGATGACGCGCCGGCCGCTGGAGCGCCCGGGGGCGCGGAGTCGGGTCATTGCGGTTCCTGTCTTTCGTGCGGCTCTGTCCTGGGATGCCCATCGTGGGCCGTCCGGCGGCGCGGAATGCGGAGCGCGCCGGGTGCAACCTCCGGATGGCCTCCCGCGTCGTAGGCAGATACACGTGTGTGCGTACAGGTGTCGGGTAGAGGCATGTGCGTTCGATGGAGTGATGGGGCTGCTGGTGACCAGAGGGACCGATAGACACGGCGGGCGCACGGGGCGCGGTGTCCCCTTCCGCCTGCTCGCGCTCGCTCTGACGACCGCCCTCGGGCTCGTCGTCGGCGGCGTGGAGGCGAGCAGCGCCGACGCCGCCTCGGTGTGCGCCGGACGGCCGGCGAAGACGGTCAAGTTCGCGACGGGTGAGCTGCGTGTGTACCGGACCCGCGCCTACGCCTGCGCTACCGCGGTCGCCACCCAACCTGGCAAGCGGCGCCGGATGTCCGTACAGATCCAGCCCCGCGGCGGCCGGCCCGTCGTCGACAGCGGCTCCTTCACCCATCGGGCCGGACCGGTGACCGTCCACGCGCTGAACCGCTGCGTCCGCGCTTCGGGCACGGTCTCCGGGAAGACCGCGACCACGAGCTGGATCCTCTGCTGAGCGGATGACGCGCGGGCACGCCCCTCAACAGGGTCTGGTGGTGCGGGTGTCGCCCCGCTAGGTTCACGAGGTCTGTTGTGAACCAAGGGGAGTGTGTATGCGTAAGGCGCTCAGAGGGTTCCTGTCGCTCGCGGTGCTCATCGGCACGGTGAGTGCGACGGGTGCTTCGGCCGGGGCGGCCACCGCCGCGGAACCGGCCGCGTTGCGTTCCGCGGTCAGTGACAGCGGTACGAGCACGGACATCAAGGACCGCATCCTGGCCATCCCGGGCATGAGTCTCATCGAGGAGAAGCCGGCCGCGGGATACCGCTACTTCGTCCTCGAGTACACCCAGCCGATCGACCACCGGCACCCGTCCAAGGGCACGTTCCAGCAGCGCATCACCCTGCTGCACAAGGACACGGCCCGCCCGACGGTCTTCTACACCGGCGGCTACAACGTCTCCACCAATCCCAGCCGTTCGGAGCCGACCCGGATCATCGACGGCAACCAGGTCTCGCTGGAGTACCGTTTCTTCACCCCGTCGCGCCCGTCTCCCGCCGACTGGTCCAAGCTCGACATCTGGCAGGCCGCCAGCGACCAGCACCGGGTCTTCACCGCGCTGAAGCGGATCTACTCCAAGAACTGGCTGACGACCGGCGGTTCCAAGGGCGGCATGACCGCCACGTACTTCGAGCGCTTCTACCCCAACGACATGGACGGCGTCGTCGCCTACGTCGCGCCCAACGACGTGGTCAACAAGGAGGACTCGGCGTACGACCGGTTCTTCGCGAACGTCGGCACCAAGGAGTGCCGCACCCGGCTGGAGGGCGTACAGCGCGAGGCGCTGGTCCGCCGGAAGCCGATGGAGAAGAAGTACGAGCAGTACGCCGCCGACAACGGCTACACCTTCGCGACCGTCGGCACCCTGGACAAGGCCTACGAGGCCGTGGTCATGGACTACATCTGGGCGTTCTGGCAGTACAGCCTGCTCGCCGACTGCGACTCCATCCCGGCCGACGCCGCGAGCGCCCCCGACCAGGCGATCTGGGACTCGATCGACTCGATCTCCGGCTTCTCCGCCTACGCGGACCAGGGCCTGGCGAACTACACGCCGTACTACTACCAGGCCGGCACCCAGCTCGGCTCGCCCGACATCAAGCAGCCCTGGCTCGGAAAGCTGAGCCGATACGGCTACCAGCCGCCCCGCAATTTCGTGCCGCGCTCCATCCCGATGAAGTTCCAGCCCTCGGTGATGCGTGACGTCGACACGTGGGTGAAGCACCACGCCAGCCACATGCTGTACGTGTACGGGGAGAACGACCCGTGGGGCGCCGAGCGGTTCCGCCTCGGGGCGGGCGCCCGTGACAGCTACGTCTTCACGGTGCCCGGCGGCAACCACGGCTCGAACGTCGCAGGGCTCGCCGCGGCGGAGAACGCGACGGCCACCGCGGCCATCCTGCGCTGGGCGGGCGTCGCCCCGGCCGCCGTCCAGGCGGACCCGGCGCAGGCGAAGCCGCTCGCGAAGTTCGACGCACGGCTCGACAAGAAGGACCTGACGACCGAGCACCGCCTCGGCACCAGGCGCCCGTAAGGGACCGGGAGCGGCCGCTCAGCCCGTAAGGGACCGGGAGCGGCCGCTCAGCCCGTAAGGGGCCCGGAGCGGCCGCTCACTCCTCTTCGGGAGCGAGCGTCTGCTCCGACCAGACGGTCTTGCCCTGGGGGGCGTACCGGGTGCCCCACAGCGTGGCGAGCTGGGAGATGATGAACAGCCCCCGCCCGCTCTCGTCCGCCGCCCCGGCGTACTTCATGTGCGGGGCGGTGGTGCTGCCGTCCCGGATCTCGCAGGTCAGTCCGCGGTCGAGGATGAGGCGCAGCTTCACCGGCGGGCTGCCGTAGCGCACCGCGTTGGTCACCAGTTCGCTGACGATCAGCTCCGTCGCGTAACCGGTGTCGTCGGGGAGGTTCCAGGCGGCCAGCTGTTCGGACACCAGGCGACGCGCGGCACCCGGCGCGGACGGGTCGTGCGGCAGCTCCCAGGCGGCGTACCGCTCCGCGGGCATGGTCCGGGTCCGGGCCAGGAGCAGGACGGAGCCCTGGAGCTCGGGTGCGTCGGGCAGCGCGTGCGCGGCCGCCTCGCACAGCTGCGACAGCGGACGGGCGTCCGGCTGCGCTAGCGCCCCCCGCAGCACACCCGAGGACGGTTCGGCGTAGTCGCGCAGCCCGCTGCTGTAGAGGGCGAGAAGGCTCCCCTCGCGCAGCGGCACCGTGGTCGCGGCCACGGGCTCCCGCTCCTCGACACCCAGGAGCGGCCCCACCGGCACCTGGGCGACGGAGGCGACGCCTTCCGGGTCGACGACGAGCGGGGTGGGATGACCGGCGGAGGCCACGACGCACGTCTCGCTGAACGGGTCGTAGACGGCGTACATGCACGAAGCGGAGAACGGTCTGCGGTGCAGCGGGTCGTCCGCCGGCAACTGGTCGCGCTCCCGCACCAGCATCGCCGCGGTGTCGTAGACGCGTGCGATCAACTCGTCGGGTTCCAGATCGAGCGCGGCGAGGGCCTGGACGACGGTGCGCAGCTGCCCCAGGGCGGTGGCCGCGTGGATACCGTGTTCGCGCACCTCCCCGATCACCAGGGCGGTCCGGGCCCCCGGCAGGGAGATCGTGTCGAACCAGCTGGTGCTGTCACGGCCCGGCAGCACCAGGTGCTCCGTCCGGACGGCGGGCTGCTGCGCCTGCCGCTGCGGAAGCAGGGCCCTGCGGAGCGCGCTGACGACTGTGTACTCGTGCACGTAGCGGCGCGCGTTGTCGATCCCGAGCGCGGCCCGGGAGGCCACCGCCGCCCCGACCGTGATGTCCTCCTCGGTGAACGGCTCGGAGTCGCCGTACCGGTACAGGCTGACCAGTCCGAGGACCGCACCGCGCAGCGTCAGTGGCACCAGCAGCAGCGAGTGCGCACCGGCGGCCCGGATGACGCGCGCCTGTTCCGGGTCGACATCTGCCCAGAGTTCGCCCGTGAGCGGGATGAGGCGTGGCTCCAGGTCGGACAGGGCCTGCTGGTAGGGGGTTCCGTGCGCGACCGAGCGGATGTCCCCCACCTGGCGGGCCGGGTCGGGCAGTCCCTTGTACGCGGCCCGCCGCAGGAGTTCGTCCTGCTTCAGGGGCCCGGGCTGCGGGGCCTCGCCGCGCAGGAGCGCCTCGACGATCTCGACCACGCCGACGTCGGCGTAGGCGGGGACCAGCGTGTCGACGAGCTCGCGGCAGGTGGCCTCGATGTCGAGGGTCGAGCCCACGTTGACGCGCACGGCGGTGAGGATCTCCTCCCGGCGCAGGCGTCTCGTCTCCGCGGTCACGTCCATCATGGACACGGCGAGTCCGAGGACGGCGCCGCCGTCCCCCTCCGGTGCGCCCGCACCGCCTCCCTGTCGCTCCTGGAGCCGGAGCGCCGTGAGGGACAGCGTGCGCCTCTCGCTCGGTGCGGGACGCCGTCCGGTGCCCGGGGCGTCGCCGGGTGCGGCGTTCGGGCGGGCGTGGAACAGCCGGCGGAGCCCCGGCACGCCGGTGTCCAGGACGTCACGCAGGAAGGAGTCCACCGCATCCGGCTCCTCGAAATTGCACAGCTCGGTGAACAGGCGTCCCCGCAGCTCCTCGGCTTCGTCCGGGCCGTCGGCGGGCGGGACGCTCGCGCGCATCACGCGCAGGTCCGGATCGAGTACGCGGAGGGGGAGGTAGGCCTGGGAGAACATCATGTCCAGGAGCGCCTGATCGATGCCTCCCACGCATCCGTCGGACGCCCAGATCCCCCACCCCTCCCCGGCAAGCGGCTGCACCCACAGTCCCGGTGCCGCGTCGTCACGGCCGCGCCGCCGACCGCCGCCCGCCAGGACGTCCGTGACGGGCCGCCCCGTCGCCTTGGCGGCCGGCAGACCGAAGAGCTGCTCGGCGCCACCGCTCCAGCCGGTGACGACGCCGCTGCCGTCCACGACGATCAGGGGGGAATCAGCCATCACGCCAGCTCCTTCGGCCCCCTGGGCGGGGCCCGCGACAGGCGTCCGCGCGCGACCACGGCCACGGCACCAGAATCAGCCCTGCCCCGGCCATCCGCCACCGGAGAGGCCGGGCGGACCGGATGACGGCCCACCCGGCGCCCGGGAAACAGCGCCAGGGGCGGTACGGGCCCGGAACCGCCCGCACCGCCCCCTGAGCCTCACCGCCGGTCAGTCCCCGCGGTCAGTACGTCAGCCCGTAGCCCACCGGGTACAGCACCTGTGACGGATCGTCCGCGCGCTGCACCGGCACCGGGAGCTTCCCCTGCGGCCGCGCCCGGCCCGCGATCACCCGGGCGGCTGCCCGCAGCTCGACATCGGTCCAGGAGTACGAGGCGAGGCTCGCCGCGTGTCCCGTCCCCGCGAGCCGGGCGATGTCGTAAGGGTTGCGGATCGCGAGCGTGATCACCGGAACGCCGGTCGCGGCCAGCTCGCTCACCAGCGTCCGCTGCGAACTGGTCCCCGTGACGTTGTACGTCCCGACGACCACCGCGTCCTTGCCCTGCGCGGCCGCCACCGCCGTGTCGATGGCCGCCCTGGTCGGGGCGGTACCGGTGGACAGGGCCGTGGCCGTGTACCCCAGCTCGCCGAACGCCTGGGCCAGGGTGGTGGTCGGCGGGCCCGTCGTGCCGGACGGCGAGGCCGGATCGGCCCCCACCACCAGCAGGTTCCTGTGCGAGCGACGCGACAGCGGCAGCAGCGCACCGTCGTTGGCCAGCAGCGTGGTGGTGTGCTCCGCGATCCGGTCGGCGGCGGCGAGGTGGGACCGGGTGCCGACGGTACGGTCCACGCCGCGCTCACTGACGAACGGGTCGTCGAACAGCCCCAGCTTCGTCTTCAGCCGCAGGACGCGCAGGATCGATTCGTCGAGGCGGTCCTCGCTGACCTCGCCGCTCTTCACGGCCGCCAGGAGGGCGTTCCAGGAGACGTCCAGGCTCGGCGGGTTGAGCAACTGGTCGACGCCCGCCCGCAGCGCCAGGACCGGCACCCGCTCGTCGCCGTACTTGGTCCGCACGCCCTCCATGCCGAGCGAGTCGGTGACCACGACGCCGTCGTAGCCGAGCTCCTCGCGCAGGATGCCGGTGAGGATGGGCCTGGACAGCGTCGCCGGGTCCTCGGCCGGGTCGAGCGCCGGCACCACGATGTGCGCCGTCATGATCGAGTCGATGCCCGCGGCGATCGCCGCCCGGAACGGCGGCTCGTCCAGTTCGGCCCACTGCTCGCGGGTGTGGCCGATCACCGGCAGGCCGGTGTGGCTGTCGGTGCTGGTGTCGCCGTGCCCCGGGAAGTGCTTGGCCGTGGAGGCGATCCCGGCGCTCTGGTACCCCTTCACCTGGGCCGCGACCATCCCGGCCACGGACTGCGGATCGGAGCCGAAGGACCGCACGCCGATCACCGGGTTGGCCGGATTGACGTTGACGTCCGCGTCCGGCGCGTAGTTCTGCCGGATGCCGATCGCCGCCAGCTCGGCACCCGCGATCTGTCCGGCCCGCCGCGCGTCCGACCGCGAACCGCCCGCGCCCAGCGCCATCGCGCCCGGCATCAGCGTGGCGGGCTCGCCGACCCGGCAGACGATGCCGTGCTCCTGGTCGGTGGAGATGAGGAGCGGCACCGCGTTGGGCCCCGCGAGCCCGGCCCGCTGGATGCCGTTGGAGAGAGCGGCGATCTGGTGCGGGTCACGGGTGTTGTGCGCCCAGGCGAAGTAGATGATGCCGCCCACGTGGTACTTGGCGATCATCTCGGCGGCGGTACGCACCCCGATCTCGGCGAGGTTGGAGTCGATGTCCGCCTGGTCGGGCTCGGTCGCGGAGTGCCCGTAGACCCGCATGACGAAGAGCTGGCCGACCTTCTCCTCCAGGCTCATCCGGGAGATGAGCCGCTTCAGCCGACGGGTGGTGGCGGCGGAGGTGTGGCTGTGGCCGCTGCTTGCGGACCTCGGGGCGGCAACGGCGCCGGGGGCGACTGCCATGCCCGCAGCCGCCGCGACAGCGGTGGCCGCGGTGGCGGTGAGGAGGGTGCGTCTGGAGGTGCGGTCGTGCACGTGAGCTCCTTCGGCCGTACTCGGTGACGAGGGGGTTGAAAGAAACTGCCAAGGATCACGGATATCCAGAAAATAACTTCCGGTCAAGGGTGCGGACCGTTTTGAGCGCGTCCGGCGCGCCCGGGAGCCCCGTCCCCCGGAGCCGGTCGCCGCGACGCCGCGGGGGAACTTCCGGACAGTGCCTGACGCAGCCCCACGCCCTCTCCACGCGCCTGAAGTGCCGAAACGGCCGCCGTGATGGCCGGGCGGCGCGCCGCCTCCGTACGCCACAGTGCGTACAGCCGCCGCACCGGTACGGGATCGATCCGCACCGCGACCACCCCGTCCGGCAGCGGTCCGCGCCCCAGGCGGGGGATCATCGCCACCCCGAGTCCGGCGGCGAGCAGGGCGAGTTGGGTGTGGTTCTCCTCGGCCTGGTGGCGGATGTCCGGCTCGTACCCCGCCGTGCGCAGCGTCCGTACGAGCCAGTCGTGGCAGACCGTCCCCGGCGGCTGGCAGATCCACCGCTCCTTCGCCAGTTCCTCACGCCGCACCCCGTCCCGGCCCGCCAGCCGGTGGCCCGCGGGCACCAGCAGGTCGCACCGGTCGTCCCCGATCACCGCCTGCGCCACGCCCTCCGGGGCGGGCAGCGGGGCGATGTCCCAGTCGTGCGCGACGGCCAGGTCGATCACCCCCTTGGCCACCAGGTCCACCGAAAGGTGCGGGTCGACCTCGGTCAGCCGCACGTCGAGCTCCGGATGCTCACGGTCCAGCTCCGCCAGCACCCCCGGCAGCAGCCCGCGCGCCGCCGAGGCGAACGCGCCGATCGACAGCCGGCCCGTCGGCAGCCCCCGGCGCTCCTCCAGCGAGGTCTCGGCCCGCTCCACGATCGCCAGCAACTCCCGGGCGGCTGAGACCAGGTGGACGGCCTCCTCGGTCAGCGCGACCCCGCGGCCGCGGCGTTCCAGCAGCGTCGTGCGGGTCTCCCGCTCCAGCTTGGTGATCTGTTGCGAGACCGCTGACGGGGTGTAGCCGAGCGCGGCCGCCGCATGCGCGACGGAGCCGTGGACCGAGATGGCGTGCAGGGCGCGCAGCCGGGCGAGATCGAGCACCGTGGCCTCCGGGGTTCCGTCGTCGGGTCGTGAGCGATTCATTAGCAACGCTCAATCTAACCCTGAAGAAATCCGTGCTGGTGCTACATGGTCCGCGCACGCGATCCTCGGTGCATGCGTCCCCTCCACATCGCCCTGGCCGTCCTGGTGACCGCCCTCTGGGGCGTCAACTTCGTCGTCATCGAGATCGGTCTCGACCACTTCCCGCCGCTGCTCTTCTCCGCCCTGCGCTTCCTCGTCGCGGCCCTGCCCGCGGTGTTCTTCGTCGGCAGGCCGAAGGTCGCGTGGAAGTGGATCGTGGGGGTGGGGCTGGCCCTGGGCGTGGCCAAGTTCGGCCTGCTCTTCATCGGGATGGACCGGGGGATGGGCGCCGGGCTCTCGTCCCTGGTCCTTCAGGTGCAGGCGGTCTTCACCGCGCTCTTCGCCGCCCTCCTGCTGGGTGAGCGACCGGGGAGGAGAAAGTTGCTGGGTATGGCGGTGGCGCTCTCCGGCATCGGTGTGGCCGCCGTCGACGAGGGAGCGAGCGGGCCCGTGCTCGCGTTCGTCCTGGTGATCGCCGCGGCGGCCTGCTGGGGTGTGTCGAACGTCCTCACCCGCAGGGCCGCCCCGCCCGACTCCCTCAACTTCATGGTGTGGGTCTCGACCGTGCCCGCCCTGCCGCTGCTCGGACTCTCATTGCTCTTCGAGGGCTGGGACCGCGACCGGGACGCGCTCGCCGCGCTCGACTGGAGCGGCGCCGGAATCATCGTCTACGTCGCCTGGGTCGTCACGATCTTCGGCTTCGGGGCCTGGGGCTTCCTGCTCAGCCGCTACCAGGCGTCATCCGTGGCGCCGTTCACCCTGCTCGTACCGGTCTTCGGTATGTCGTCCGCCGCGCTGCTGCTCGGCGAATCGGTGAGCCCGCTGCGGTGGTGCGCGGGGGCGCTGCTGGTGGGCGGGGTGGCCCTGACCTCGCTGACGGGGGCGCGGCGGGCCCGGGCCGCGGCTCCGGACGCTCCGGAGCCGGCCCCCGTGCCCTAAGGGCTGTCCCGTAATCCCTGGCGGGCGCACGACGACAGCTACGGCACCTCTCCCCCGTAGCCTCAACGGCACGGGGGGACCCCCTCCGTTGTCGGAACGCCCGAATACATCCAGTATGCGGACGCCCCTCCGCCTTGCGATGCACCGCATCTGACGCCGCGCGCTGATCCACCAGGGATTACGGGACAGCCCTTAGGGCGGCGCTGCGTCCGAGGCGAGCCCTACTCCTTCGGATCCCCCAGCCGCAACAGGTGCTCGCGCCCCGCGCTCAGCATCCCCGGCAGCTCCGCCGCCTGCGGGTACCAGCGCTTCTCGTACTCCCAGCAGACCCAGGTGTCCGCGTCCAGCGTGTCCAGGCACGCCCGCAGCGGCAGCACCCCCGCGCCCAGCGCCACCGGCGTGGTGTCCTCGGCCGAGGCGATGTCCTTCACCTGTACGTAGCCCAGGTGCGGGGCCAGCACCGCATGGCTCGCCACCGGCTCCTCGCCCGCCAGCCAGGTGTGCATGACGTCCCACAGGGCGCCGATGCTTCTGTGCCCCACCGTCCCGGCCACCCGGGCCGCGTCGACCCCCGCGCGGTGCGAGTCATGGGTCTCCAGCAGGACGCGTACGCCCATGTCCGCGGCGTACGGCGCGGCGGCTGCCAGCCTGCGGGCGGCGGCCGCGTCGGCCGTGGCGGGGTCCTGGTCGCCGCCGCCAGGGAAGACCCGGACGTATCGAGCGCCCAGGTCCCGGGCCAGCTCGATCAGCCCGGCGAGCTCGTCCAGCACCGGCTGGTCGTCCCCTTCGGCAGCGACCCGCACATAACCGGCAGCGGTCAGGATCTCGACCCCGCCCCGCTTGAACTCATCGGCCACAGCGGCCCGTTCGGCCTTCGAGAGCCCGGGGTGCACCGGCTCCTCGGGGTGGGCGCGCAGCTCCACCCCCTGGTAGCCGTTCTCGGCGGCCAGCCGGACGACCTCGGCCATCGGCAGCCCCGGAACCCCGAGGGTGGAGAAAGCGAGCTTCACGTGCGTGTCCCTTCCGTCGCGGTTCGTACCCCTGCACCGTACGGATCGTCCGTCGCGGTTCATGTCCCCGCACCGTACGGACCGGGGCACGTCCGGCGCCTACCCGGTCCCGGCGGCGCGACTCACCCCCGGGGCGGAGCCGTCGACCCGCGCACCATGAGTTCCGCGGAGATCGTCGCGATGCCGCCCGGCGGCGGGGCGTCCTTGCCGGTCGCCAGCCGGCCCGCGCGCGCCCCCGCCTCGACGAGCGGCAGCCGCACGGTCGTCAGGGCCGGGACCACGTCCACCGAGAACGGCAGGTCGTCGAAGCCGGCCACCGAGATGTCCTCGGGGATGCGCAGTCCGCGGTCGCGGATCGCCGCGGCCGCGCCCAGGGCGACCGTGTCGTTCGCCGCGACGACGGCGGTGATCCCCGGTTCGCGGCGCAGGAGTTCGACCGTGGCGTCGTAGCCGGAGCGCCGGTCGTAGGAGCCGTGCACGGTGAGCCGCTCCTCGTCGCCCACGATCCCCGCTGCCTTCATCGCGTCGCGGTGGCCCTCCAGCCGGTGGCGGGTCGTGGTCCGCTCCACCGGGCCCGCGACATAGCCGATGTCGCGGTGGCCCAGCGAGAGCAGGTGCTCGGTGAGGCGCCGGCCGCCGCCCCGGTTGTCGAAGGCCAGCGCGGCCACCACGGAGGCGTTGTCCGGCAGCGGGGGCCGCCCGCACAGAACCACCCGGGTCCCCGCGTCCGCGAGCCTCGCCAGCTTCGCGGACATCGCGGCCTGGTGGGCCGGGTCCTCGACCGCGCCGCCGGTGAGGACGACGGCGGCGGCGCGCTGGCGCTGGAGCAGGGTGAGGTAGGTGAGTTCGCGTTCCGGGGTGCCGCCGGTGTTGCAGACGATCGCGAGCTTCTCGCCGCCCGCCCGGCCCGATCCGTCGCCCGGACCGCCGATCTCCGTCTGGGCCGCGCCCGCCATGATTCCGAAGAACGGGTCGGCGATGTCGTTGACCAGAATCCCGATCAGGTCGGACGTGGCCGCCGCCAGGGAGCTCGCGGGCCCGTTGAGTACGTAGTCCAGGTCGTCCACCGCACGCAGGACCCGCTCCCGGGTGGACGCCGCCACCGGGTAGTTGCCGTTCAGCACGCGGGAGACGGTGGCCGGGGACACCCGGGCGCGAGCCGCCACGTCCGCCAGGGTGACTGTCATCGCAATTCCTCCGAGGAGTGATGAGGGGGAGTGGACTGAGAGGGTCCGGCAATTGGGGGGCGGCGTCGCGGGGCCGGTCACGCGCATCTGCGGCGTTGTCGTCAATCACCAGGGCTCCGCCATGGCTCAATCCTCCGCCTTGCAGCTGCACGCACCCGGCCCCGCTCCTTCACCCACCCCCAATTGTCGGACCCTCTAAACCAATCAGCGCGCCCCCTCTTGTCCAGGCCGCTGTCGGCAGGCTAGCGTCATACCGTATAGAAAGCGCTTGCTACGGCTGCATGGAGGAACTTTCGTGACACGCAGGACAGTGCGCATCGCCATGAACGGCGTCACGGGTCGCATGGGATACCGACAGCACCTGGTGCGCTCGGTCCTCGCGATCCGCGAGCAGGGCGGCCTGGATCTCGGCAACGGCGACGTGCTGTGGCCCGAGCCGGTCCTCGTCGGCCGCCGCGCCCACGCGCTGGAGGCACTCGCCGAGCAGCACGGCCTGACCGAGTGGTCGACCGACCTCGACGCGGTCCTCGCCGACGACACCATCGACATCTACTTCGACGCGCAGGTCACCTCGGCCCGCGTCGAGGCGATCAAGAAGGCCATCGCGGCGGGCAAGCACATCTACACCGAGAAGCCCACCGCCACCGACGTCGAGGGCGCCCTCGACCTCGCCCGCCTCGCCCGCGACGCCGGCATCAAGCACGGTGTCGTCCAGGACAAGATCTTCCTGCCGGGCCTGCTGAAGCTGAAGCGCCTCATCGACGGCGGCTTCTTCGGCGAGATCCTCTCCGTGCGCGGCGAGTTCGGCTACTGGGTCTTCGAGGGGGACTGGCAGGAGGCCCAGCGCCCCTCCTGGAACTACCGCGCCGAGGACGGCGGCGGCATCGTCGTCGACATGTTCCCGCACTGGGAGTACGTGCTCCACGAGCTGTTCGGCCGGGTCACCACCGTCCAGGCGCACGTCCAGACGCACGTTCCCGAGCGCTGGGACGAGCACGGCAAGCCGTACGCCGCGACCGCGGACGACGCCGCGTACGGCATCTTCCAGCTGGAGGGCGGCGCCGTCGCCCAGATCAACTCCTCCTGGACGGTCCGCGTCAACCGCGACGAGCTCGTCGAGTTCCAGGTCGACGGCACCCACGGCTCCGCCGTCGCCGGCCTGCGCAACTGCCGCGTCCAGCACCGCTCGGCGACCCCCAAGCCGGTCTGGAACCCCGACCTCCCGGTCACCGAGTCCTTCCGCGACCAGTGGCAGGAAGTCCCCGACAACGCGGTCTTCGACAACGGCTTCAAGGCCCAGTGGGAGCTGTTCCTCCGGCACATCGTGCTCGACGAGCCGTACGCCTGGGACCTGATGGCCGGCGCCCGCGGCGTCCAGCTCGCCGAACTCGGCCTCAAGTCCTCCGCCGAGGGCCGCCGCTTCGACGTACCGGAGCTGACCCTGTGACCAGCCACCTCCCCCAGGGATCACCGGAGTTGTCACCGTGACCATTCACCTCCCGCAGGGCCCGTACGAGCCCCGCACCGCCCCGCTCGACCTCCCAGCGGGCGGAGCGCCCCTGGCCTCCCGCACGGTCTTCTCCGCCGCCCATGTGGTGGCCGACCCGTACGCCGACGTCAGCCCCGACGCACCGGCCGCCGTCGACTGGGACTCCACCCTCGCCTTCCGCCGCCACCTCTGGTCGCACGGTCTGGGCGTCGCCGAGGCCATGGACACCGCCCAGCGCGGCATGGGCCTGGACTGGGCAGGAGCCGCCGAGCTGATCCGCCGCTCGGCCGCCGAGGCCAAGTCCGTCGACGGACGCATCGCCTGCGGCGTCGGCACCGACCAGCTCCCCGCCGGCCCGGCCACGCTCGCCGAGGTGCGTTCCGCGTACGAGGAGCAGCTCGCCCTCGTCGAGGAGAGCGGCGCCCAGGCCATCCTGATGGCCTCGCGCGCCCTCGCCGCCGCGGCGAAGAGCCCGCAGGACTACCTGGAGACGTACGCGCACCTCCTGCGCCAGGCCACCGAACCGGTCGTCCTGCACTGGCTGGGCCCGATGTTCGACCCGGCACTGGACGGCTACTGGGGCTCCACCGACCTGGACGCGGCCACCGACACCTTCCTCCAGGTCATCGCCGAACACCCCGACAAGGTCGACGGCATCAAGATGTCCCTCCTCGACGCGGAGCGCGAGATCGACGTCCGCCGCCGGCTGCCCTCCGGTGTCCGCTGCTACACGGGGGACGACTTCAACTACCCCGAACTGATCGCCGGCGACGACCGCGGCTTCAGCCACGCCCTGCTCGGCATCTTCGACCCGCTCGGCCCGCTGGCGGCGCACGCGGTACGGGTCCTGGACACGGGGGACACCAAGGGGTTCCGCGAACTCCTGGACCCCACGGTCGAGTTGTCCCGCCACCTCTTCCAGGCTCCGACCCGCTACTACAAGACGGGTGTCGTGTTCCTCGCCTGGCTGGCCGGTCACCAGGACCACTTCACGATGGTGGGCGGACTGCAGTCGGCCCGCTCCCTGCCGCACCTGTCCAAGGCGTACGAACTCGCCGACCGCCTCGGCCTGTTCCCCGACCCGGGCCTGGCCGAGTCCCGGATGCGCGCGCTCCTCACGGTCAACGGAGGCCCCCGATGAGCGACGGCCGTCTCTCCATCAACCAGGAGACCATCAAGCAGTGGTCGCTGCCCGAACTCGCCGAGGGCTGCGTGAAGGCGGGCATCGACAAGGTCGGCCTGTGGCGGGCCCCGGTACAGGAGTACGGCGTGGAGGCGACGGCCCGTCTCCTCTCCGACGCGGGCCTGTCCGTCACGAGCCTCTGCCGGGGCGGCTTCTTCACCGCCCTCGACCCGGCCGAGCGGGCCCGCGCCCTGGACGACAACCGCGCGGCACTCGACGAGGCGGCGGGCCTGTCCACGGACACCCTGGTCCTGGTCTCGGGCGGCCTCCCGGAGGGCAGCAAGGACCTGTACGGCGCCCGCGAGCGCATCGCCGACGCCCTGGCCGAACTGGCCCCGTACGCGGCCGAACGCGGCGTACGCCTGGCCATCGAACCGCTGCACCCGATGTTCGCCTCGGACCGCTGCGTGGTCTCCACCCTGTCCCAGGCCCTGGACATCGCGGAACGCTTCCCGGCCGACCAGGTGGGCGTGGTCGTCGACACGTACCACCTCTGGTGGGACGACCAGGCACCCGCCCAGATCGCCCGTGCGGGCGCGGCAGGCCGGATCCACTCCTTCCAGCTCGCCGACTGGATCACCCCGCTCCCGGCGGGCGTCCTGCTGGGCCGCGGCCAACTCGGTGACGGCAGCGTGGACTTCCGCGCCTTCCGCACGGCGGTGGAGGCCACCGGCTTCGACGGCCCCATCGAGGTGGAGATCTTCAACGAGGACCTGTGGGCACGCGACGGCGCGGAGGCGCTGGCGGAGGTCGCGGCCCGGTACGCGGAGCACGCCTGCTGAACCCGTACATCGGGCCGTCCCCGCCTCCGGGCAAAAAGATCGCCCCGGCGTGCAACCCTTCCGTGCCCTGCCGTGTCGTATCTGTAGTCAGGAGCTTCCGGGGAGGGGTCCGGGGGGATCGGGAGGCCCTGACAGGGGGAGAGCGAGAGGGGTCCGGTCAGAAGACCGGGCCCCGTTTCGCTGTCCAGTCGAACAAGATGGCTGAACCATGGCCCGGCCCACTTCACTCCTCGTAAGCTCGATCATCTTGACGGCGCGTACCAGCGGGGTGGGAACAGCGTGGACGACAGACTTCGGGACCTGGCCAAGGCATCACCGAACTTCGGGGTGCTGTATCAACACCAGGCACTACTCGCCCTGTACGGCGCCCAGGCCGAACTCAACGTCTTCAGCAATCCGAACGCCGCCCAGGTCCAGGCCGGCCAGTTCGGCGAGGTCCTGGCCGAGGACCTCGTCACGCGTACGGGCATCCGGGTGGCGGGCACCCGCCAGATCGACCGGCTGCGAGCGCTCACTGACATCGGCGCACTCACCCCGGCCGTGCACGACGCCTTCGACCGGCTCCGCCGCGACCGCAACGAGGCCGCCCACGCCCACCTCTTCGACACCACTCGGGCCCTTGAGGCCGTGCGGCTCTGCTACGAGCTCGGCGTCTTCTACCACCGCGCCCTGACCGGCAAGCGCACGGTCACCGCCTTCGTGCCGCCCGCCATGCCGGTACTCACGGACCCGGCCGAGGTCGCCGAGCTGCGCCAGGCGCTCGACGGTCACCGCGACGCACTGGCCCAGTCCCGGGTCAAGCTGAGCGAGTCCACCGGCCGCCTCGAAGCCGAGCGCCGGGCCCGTTCCGAGGCCGAAGCGCTGATGGTCAGCGCTCAGCAGGCCAAGGCGGCGCTCGCCGCCCGGCTCGTGGACATGGAAGCCGAGATCCTCAGCCTGCGGTCCGCGCAGCAGGCCCAGTACGAGACCGCCCGCAAGCAGCCGCGCCGGGTGGACGTCGCCGCCCGCCAGGCCATCGTGCACCGCGCGCAGCGCCCGGCCCCGCTCAACGAGGTCCAGGCCCGTACCAGGATCGACGCGATGCTCGCCGACGCGGGCTGGCAGGTCCAGGACCGTGCCGACCTGAACCCCCTCGCCGGACGCGGCGTCGCTGTACGGGAGTTCACCCTGGCGACCGGACGCGCGGACTACGTGCTGTACGTGGACGGCAAGATCGTCGGTGTCATCGAGGCCAAGCGCGAGGGGGACCACCTCTCCAGCGCCCTGGCCCAGAACGAGCGCTATGCCAAGGGCGTGCTGAAGGAGTACAGTCTCGCCGTCTGGCGGGAGTCCGAGCCCTTCGCCTTCCGGTACGCCACGACCGGGACCGAGACCTACTTCGTCAACCGCCTCGACCCCGAGCCCCGGTCCCGCGAGGTGTTCTCCTTCCACCGCCCCGAGACCGTCGCCGCGTGGATGGAGCGCGCGGAGGACCGCAGGGCGCCGACCTTCCGGGCCGGCCTGCGCCGGATGCCGAAGCTGGAGCCGTACGGTCTGCGGCTGGCGCAGATCGACGCCATCAGCGGCCTGGAGCAGTCCCTCGCCCAGGACAAACCGCGTGCTCTGATCCACATGGCGACCGGTGCGGGAAAGACCTTCACGGCCGTCACCGAGACGTACCGCCTGCTGCGCCACACCGGCGCCCGCCGGGTCCTCTTCCTCGTCGACCGCAACAACCTCGGCCGCCAGGCACTGTCGGAGTTCCGCAACTACACGACCCCCGACGACGGCCGGAAGTTCGCCGACCTCTACAACGTCGACCGACTGGGCGCGGCGGGCCTCCAGGACACCTCGTCGGTCGTCATCTGCACGATCCAGAAGATGTACTCCCTGCTCAAGGGCGAGCAGCTGACGGACGACGACGCCCGCGACGACGCCACGGACGCGAACCAGGACGCGCCGCCCGTCGATGCCACGGCGGACGACCCCGAGATGAACTACGCGACCGACAGCCCCATCGAGGTCGAGTACCAGCCCGACGTGCCTCCGGAGTCCTTCGACCTGATCGTCGTGGACGAGTGCCACCGCTCGATCTACGGCCTGTGGCGGGGTGTCCTGGACTACTTCGACGCCCACCTGGTCGGCCTCACCGCCACCCCGACCGCACAGACCCGGGGCTTCTTCGACCAGAACACCGTCTCCGAGTACACGTACGAGCAGGCCGTCGCCGACGGGGTCAACGTCGACTTCGACATCGTCCGTGTCAACACGGACCTCCGGGAGCAGGGCGGTGCGAAGATCGAGGCCGGCACGACGGTCCGGATCAAGGACCGCAAGACCAGGGCCCAGCGGTACGTGGAACTCGACGACGACCTCACGTACACCACCGGCCAGATCGGCCGCTCGGTGATCACCGTCGACGAGATCCGAGCCGTACTCACGACGTACAGGAACAACTGGCAGCGCTGGTTCCCCGGTCGCAAGGACCTGCCCAAGACGCTCATCTTCGCGGTCGGCGAGGACCACGCGGAGGACGTGCTCAAGCAGGTCAAGGAGGTCTTCGGCCGTGGGGACGACTTCGCAAAGAAGATCACGTACAAGAGCCGTCAGAACGGCGACAACCCCGACGAGCTGATCAACGACCTCCGCAACTCACCCCGGATGCGGGTCGCTGTCACAGTCGACATGATCGCCACCGGTACGGACGTCCGGGCCCTGGAATGCGTGATCTTCCTGCGGTCGGTGCGCAGCGCGGTTCTCTTCGAGCAGATGAAAGGGCGGGGTGCCCGCACCATCGACGCGACGGAGCTCCGCGAGGTCACCCCGGACGCCGACGACGACGTGACGAAGGACCGCTTCGTCCTGATCGACGCGGCAGGTGTCACCACCTCCCCGCTGGTCGACGCCCGCCCCATGATCCCGGCGACGGGCGCACAGGTGTCGCTGGCCAAGCTGCTCGACAAGACGGGCACGAAGTCGATCAGCGCGGAGGAGGCGGAGGTCCTCCAGCGACGCCTGTCCCGCCTGAGCCAGCAGCTCAAGGACGAGGAGCGCGACCTCCTGGCCAACACGGCGGGCGGGGCGACGCTCTCCGAGATCGCCCGCGGGATCGTCGACGCGGTGGACGTGGACGCGCAGGACGCGGCGAGGCGGCATGGCGGCCCGGGAGCGGCCCGCAAGCTGGTCGAGGACGCGGTGGCCGTCCTCACCGGCAACCCGGAGCTGCGCCGCCAGATCCTGGAGATCCGCCGCGACAAGGACCTGACGTACGACGAGACGACGGCCGTCACGGTGACGGATGTGGAGGAGGTCCCGCGCGAGGAGCGCGCCCGCGAGAACCTGGAGGAGTGGGGCGACCTGCTCAAGAAGCAGCGCGACCGCAACGCGGCGATCCAGGTCGCCCTGGGTAGCGGAACCCCGGCCTCGCCGAGCGAAGCCCGTGCCGCGCTCCAGGAACTGGCCGCCACGATCCGGGCCTCCCGACGGTCCTGGACGCCCAAGGTCCTCTGGGGCTTCCACGAGGACCTGAACCAGGCGGCGGCCCGCCCGGGGCGTGAGGCCGGAATCCCTGACCTGATCAGCCTGATCCGCTACGAGCTCGGCGCGGACAGCGAGCTGCGCCCGTACCGTACGGTGGTCGAGGAGCGCTTCGAGGGCTGGCTGCTACGGCAGCGACAGGCGGGCGTCGAGTTCACGGACGAGCAGCTGTGGTGGCTGGAACGGATTCGGAACGTCGTCGCCAGCGATGTCGGCATAGAGCCGGCGGAACTCGCCCACGAACCGTTCACGGAGCGCGGCAAGGGGCGCGGCTTCATGATGGCGTTCGGTGGGAAAGAGCCGGCGCTGGAACTGCTGACTGAACTGAATCGGGAACTGGCTTGAGCGAGATGGAACTTCCGGCGGGGTGGGCGATCTCTACCCTCGACCAGGTTGCTGCTTGGGGAAGCGGGGGGACGCCGAAGGCAGGGACGTCGGCCTACTACGGTGGAGGAATTCCGTGGGCCGTCATCGGTGACCTTTCGGATGGGCCGCTGAGGGAGACAGCTTCGACCCTCACGGAAGCCGGAATTGCCAATAGTTCGGCCAAATGGGTGCCCGCAGGGGCGGTCCTGATTGCTATGTACGGTTCGATCGGGAAGCTCGGGATCGCGGAGTGCAGTGTCACAACGAATCAGGCGATCGCGTACGCGGCTCCCGATGACCGCGTGATAGACCGCAAGTTCCTCTTCTGGTACCTCCGTTCGCAGCGGGCCGAACTGCTTCGGGCGGGTAAAGGGGGTGCCCAGCAGAACATCAGTCAGACAGTTCTCAAGGCGTGGCCCGTACCTATCCCGCCCCTTGCGGAGCAACACCGCATCGTAGAGGCCCTCGAAGGCCACCTCTCTCGCCTGGATGCGGCTGTCGGCCTCATGGGTCATGCTCGGACACGGTCGCGGATTCTGTCGCGTTCCGTGGTCGAGCGAGCGCAGAGCGGGAATCTGGCAGGTCCCGAGGAGTCGGATGACTCGGCTGATTCCCTACTCGCGGACATTGCAGGTCTGAGCGAAGGCGCCTCTTCGATGAAGAGGCGCAAGAGCCCAGCCTTCCACCCCTTGAGCGGCAGTGTCTCGCCGCCGACTCATTGGTCGGTGCGGCCCCTGGGCGATTTGTGTTCCCTGATTGAATACGGGACGTCGGCCAAAGCGCATTCCGAGCCGTCCGGCGGTGACGTGCCTGTTCTGCGTATGGGGAATATTCAGAACGGTCGCCTCGACTGGGGTAATCTGAAGTACCTCTCGAGAGGACAGGATGGCATTGATAAGCTCTTGCTGAATGACGGGGACATTCTGTTCAATCGCACCAATAGTGCGGAGCTGGTCGGGAAAGCGGCTGTCTATCGCGCCGTGAACGGTCCGGCGACGTTTGCTTCCTATCTCATCCGGTGCCGCACCTGGCCGGGGGTCGATCCGGACTGGGTGGCGCTCTGTATCAACAGCGTGGAAGGCCGTCGATACATCAACTCTGTTGTCTCGCAGCAAGTTGGTCAGGCTAACGTCAACGGAACGAAGCTATCCTCGTTCCCTATTATGCTCCCGCCAAGCAGCGAACAGACGCGGATCGTGCGCAACGCCGAGGAGTGGAACGACTTGGTGGCTCGGGCTGGTGCGCTGGTCGCGCAATCGTTGAAGCGGGTGGGACACCTTCGGCAAAGTGTCCTGGACCGTGCCTTCACCGGCGCCCTCGTCCCCCAGGACCCCACCGACGAGCCCGCCACCGCCCTCCTCGCTCGCATCCAGGCCGACCGCGCCGCCCAGCCCAAGGCCAAGCGCCCCCGCCGCACCGCTACCGCGCCCCGCAAGCCGAAAGCCCCGGCAGCGCCCGAGCCCGCCCCGGCGCCCAGCCCCACCCCCGCACCCACCCACGCCGTACAGCAGGAGTTCGACCTGTGACCGCGCCCGCGCCGACCCCCGCCACCACTCCCGACCAGAGCGGCCCCCGCCCCGCCCCCGTCGAAGACAACATCGTGCTGGCCCCGCAGGCCGCAGCCCAGACCAACAGCCTCGTCGCCAAGCTCTGGAACTACTGCAACGTCCTCCGCGACAACGGCCTCTCCACCATCGAGTACGTCGAGCAGCTCTCGTACCTCCTCTTCCTCAAGATGGTCGACGAGATCGCCGAGGACCCCTTCTCCGAGGCGGACGCCGCCGCGATCGTGCCGACCGCGTACGACTGGAAGTCCCTCGCCAGCAAGAAGGGCCAGGCGCTCGAACTCCACTACCGCAACGTCCTCGACGCCCTCGGCACTCGCCCCGGTACCACCCTCGGGACCATCTTCACCAAGGCGCAGAACCGCATCACCGAGCCCGCCCTCCTCGAAAAGCTCGTCGTCGACCTCATCGGCAAGCAGGACTGGACGGTCGGGGACGCGGACCTGAAGGGCGACGCGTACGAGGGGCTGCTGGCCAAGGGCGCGGAGGACACCAAGACCGGTGCCGGCCAGTACTTCACGCCCCGCCCGCTCATCGACGCGATCGTCGAGGTGATGCGGCCCCGCCCCGAGGACACCATCACCGACCCCGCCTGCGGAACCGGTGGCTTTCTGATCGCCGCCCACTCGTACATCCGCAAGCACCACATGCAAGACCTCACCCGCGAGGAGCGCCTCGCGCTCGGTGAGGGCAAGATCTGGGGCAACGAACTCGTCCCCGGCACCGCCCGCCTCGCCGCGATGAACCTTCTGCTGCACGGCATCGGCAGCAGTGAGGGCAAGAGCCTCATCGACGTCGGCGACGCGCTCGCCACCAAGCCGGGCGGCAAGCACGCCTCGCTCGTCCTCGCGAACCCGCCCTTCGGCAAGAAGTCCGCGATCACGGTCATCGGTTCGGAGGGCAAGGCGGAGAAGGAGGACATCTCCTACGACCGCGACGACTTCCGCGCCACCACCACCAACAAGCAGCTCAACTTCCTCCAGCACATCATGTCGCTGACGGCCATCGACGGCCGGGCGGCCGTCGTCCTCCCCGACAACGTCCTCTTCGAGGGCGGCGCGGGTGAGAAGATCCGCCGACGCCTGCTCGACGAGTTCGACCTGCACACGATCCTGCGCCTGCCCACCGGCATCTTCTACGCGGGCGGCGTCAAGGCCAACGTCCTCTTCTTCGACAAGAAGACCCCGCGCGCCGACGGCAAGCCGCACACCACCATGGTCTGGGTCTACGACCTCCGCACCGCCAAGCACTTCACCCTCAAGCAGCGACCGCTGACCCGGACCGACCTGGAGGACTTCGTCCAGGCGTACGGCGAGAAGCCGGCCGACCGCGTGGACACCTCCGCCGAGGAGACGGGCCGGTTCAAGGCGTACACGTACGACGAACTGGTCAAGCGCGACAAGGTCAACCTCGACCTGACCTGGATGAAGGACCCGGCTCTTGAGGACGCGGACAGCCTCCTGCCCCCCGAGGTGATCGCCGCCGAGATTGTCCAGGACCTTCAGGCGGCGCTCAGCGAGTTCGCGGCGATCGCCGAGGCGCTGGGCGGCGAGGTCCCGGCCGACGCGGAACCGGAATAGCCGCCCCTCCCACACCGGACGGAACCGTCACCCATGTACGTCTCTCGCGTGATCGTCGACAACATCAAGTCCTTCCACGGTCCTCGCACCGTGGATCTCAGGCTCACCCGCCCGGACGGCTCACACGCCGGATGGACCGTGCTCGCCGGACGCAACGGTTCAGGGAAGACGACGCTGCTCCGCGCGCTGGCGCTGGCCCTCAGCGGGCCCGTGGCGACGCGTGGGCTGGTCCAGGGGTTCGAGAACTGGATGTCGCGCGGCGAGACCGTCGGCGTAGCGCACGCGAAGATCGTCAGGGACCAGGCTTTCGACAAGTTCACCGCGTCCGGACGCACCACGACCAACTTCTGGGCGGGCTTGCGGTGGACGGCACCGGCCGACGGCGGGGGCAGTCGCAAGGGTGCCCAGCCGGCGCTGGAAGGGATCAGGGCGAACCCCAACACCGCGAGCGCCACTCCCGCCCAGCGCGGCCCCTGGGCCGACAACCCGGTGGGCTGGTTCTGTGCCGCCTATGGGCCGTTCCGTCGTATGGCCGGGGGCTCGGGCGAGGTGCAGCGGCTGATGCTGGCCTCGGGCCCGGTGGCGCGGCAGGCGAGCCTTTTCCACGAGGACGCCTCCCTGGCCGAAGGTGTTGCCTGGCTGATCGAGCAGCACCTACGCGCACTCGAAGGCCGAGAAGGTGCCGCGGGACTCAAGAGGGCGGCTCTTTCCGTCCTTGGCGATGGACTGCTCCCTGACGGCTATCGGGTGGAGGACGTCGACTCCGAGGGGCTGTGGGTCACGCGTGACGGTCATCGGTTCCCGCTGCGGGAGATGAGCGACGGTTTTCGTACGGTGGCCGCGCTGGTCGTAGACCTGTTGAAGCAGATCCACGACTCCTTCGGTGATGAGGTGTTCAGTGCGGACGAGGACCGGCCCCCTCCACTCCACGTCCCCGGTGTCGTGATCATCGACGAAATCGACGCGCACCTCCACGTGTCCTGGCAGCGCCGCATCGGCCCCTGGCTTACCTCGCACTTCCCCAATATCCAGTTCATCGTCACCACTCACAGCCCGTACATCTGCCAGGCCGCCGACCCCGGTGGGCTGATCCGTCTGCCGGGGTCGGCGGAAGACGCGGGCCCCGAGGTCGTATCGGAGGACCTGTACGAGAGGGTCGTCTACGGCAGCGGAGACGACGCGGTGCTCTCCGAGCTCTTCGGTCTGGACACCCCGTACTCCGAGCAGGCTGAACAAGCCCGCGCCGAGTTCGTGGTGCTGGAGTCCAAGGTGTACGAGGGGGACGTGTCGCCGGAAACGGTCACGCGGTACAAGGAACTGAAGGGCTTGCTCTCCAGTTCCCCGGCGGCGCGCGTCCATGAGGTGTCCGCCCACCTCCACCGCATCGCCGAAAAGATCGAGGATGGCGAGAGGAACGGGACGGAGTGATCCGCCTGGAACGCGCCGCCCTGCCCGTGGACACGGCGGCGCAGCTGAAGGTGTACACGCGGGAAGTGGAGCAGACTTCCGAGGTGGACCGGAAGGACACGGCGGCACGCCTGTGGTCGCACTCCACCGTGCGACGGCGCGTCCGCGACGGCCTCCTCACCGTTCTCGCGGACATGGCACCCGGCCATCAGCGCTGCATGTACTGCGGTGACAGCCAGGGCACGGACATCGACCACTTCGAGCCGAAGACCCTCGCTCCGGTGCGCACCTTCGAGTGGCTCAACCACTTACTGGCCTGCGCGTACTGCAACAGCAACCAGAAGCGGAGCAGATTCCCGCGTGCTGAGGACGGCAGCCCGCTGTTACTCGATCCCACGCTTGAGGACCCTCTCGCCCACCTTCGGCTGGTCCTGCCGCTGTGCACGTACAAGGCGCTCACGCCTCAGGGCGAGGCGTGCATAGACGTGTTCGGACTCAACTCACGCGGTGTCCTTGTCGACGGGCGCCGAACCGCTTACGGCACCGCCAAGCAGTCGGTCGAGTTGTGGCGCATTGCCACAGATCGGGGCCAGTACGACAAGGCGGCGGAGGTGGTTCGGATCGCCTGGAACCGGCCGCTCGCGGATGTCTTGGTCGCAATGTTCCATCAGTCCGGCCACCCGGCCGCCGGTCTGCTCTTCGACGGCGAGGAAGAAACCCTCGGGCTTCTGCGGGACCAGGAGTTGCGTGCCGCGTTCCTGTCCCGTGCGTAACACCGCCCGGCGAACAGGCTGTAAGGAAAGCCGGTCCGCCGGGACACCGGATGCGATCAGGCGCTGAGCCGGCCGTCCTTGACCGCCTCGACGAACGACGACCATCCGGCGTGGGAGAAGACGACGGCGGGGCCGGTGGGGGCCTTGCTGTCGCGGACGGGGATGGCGGTGTAGCCGGTGGCGACCTCCAGGCAATCGCCGTTGGACCCTCCGCTGTGGCTGGACTTGATCCAACCGGTCAGCGCCCCGGCATCAGGGACGGTGTGGTGCAAGCTGTGCATGTTCGTGCTCCTCTGCGATGGCCCTGACGAGGCCCACCGAATTGCGTTGGGAGGCCGCCTCGCTCAGGGCGAGAGTGTAGGAGGCTTGGCAGGCAGCCACCAAGGTCGGATCATCCATCAGATTTCCTGTTCGAAGCCCCTCGACGTATGCGAGCGGAGCCGCGTCAGCGAAGTCCAGCAGATAGAGCGCACTCTCCAGAAGGGCATGTGCTCCTGTCGCGAAAGGCAGCACGTGCAGCCGTAGGCGCCCGGATTCCGCCAGGTCTGCGACCTTGCGCAGTTGCTCCGCCATGACCTGTGGGCCGCCGATGCGTCGTCGAAGCGATGCCTCATCGAGAAGCGCCCAGGCGATGGGCGCCTTTGACCCGCTGAGCACTTTGCCGCGATCCATGCGGTTGACAATGAGATTGTCAAGCTCGTCCGCCCGGTAGTTGGGGCGATACGCCTGGAACACGGCGCGAGCGTATGCGCCCGTCTGGAGAAGGCCGGGGATGAGAGACAGGCCGTATAGGCGTACTTCCGTGGCTTCGCTCTCCAACTCGGCTACCGGTGTGAAGAACTGGGCGAACTTTGAGTCCAGATCTTCCAACCACCGGGCGAAGAAGCCGTCGGTGCCGAGTGCGACATCGATCCGCCGGGCGTCATCCGGCTTCGGGAGCCGCCGCCCTGCTTCCCAATGGCTGATCAGCGTAGGCGAGCAGACCACCATCTCGCCAAGGGCCTCCTGCGTCAGCCCCGCCGCGATACGCCGTAACTTCAGCTCCTCGCCGTACTTCTCCCGAGGTGTACGCGGCCTTCGCTTCGTCCCCATCTGGTCCAACTCCCCGTCTTGACGGACGCGCTGTCATCCCCGACCCCCTGGCAGCGTAGCGATCCGCGACCCCACCCTGTGATGAGTTCGCTACAGAAAGCAGCGGACGTGCGCTGCAGAAACCCCCGCGACCGCCATGAACGGCCCGGGGGCGTGGCCACCCTGAGAAAGCAGGCTGACGTGAAGCAAGCTATCGCCCGACTCCTCGAACCGCTCCTGCGGTTCCTGATCACCGGTTCCAGTCGGCGACACCAGCAGGAGTGGGGCGCCGCCGACCCGTACACGTACCCGTACTCCTGCGACTACGTAGCCGGGCCGACCACCTACCGCACGGGCGAGCGGCCCCCGCGCGGCGAGGACAGTCCGCTTGTCCGCCCGTACCTTGTCGCGCACGAGCGGCAGTTGGCGATCGAGGCGGCGAGGGTAGCCGCCGAGGAGCGGCGTCAACGCGCCCGCCGCCGCACGCTCTGGCTCGCCGTGCACGGAGTGGACGCAGGCCCCCGTCACATCCACGGAGTCGAGGTCGCCGCGTGAACGGCGAGGGGCAGGATGCGCGCGCGGTCAGGCTGTTGCCGTGGACCGGGCCGGAGGGCAAGCCGTGCTACGTCCTCGGGGACGGCAACGGCTACGTGTCACGCATGGCGGACGACATCGAGAGCATCCAGCTCGGCATGGCGGGAGACCTGCTCGGCCATGCCGCCGGCCTTCTGGCGGACCGGAAGGTCACGGGAGCAGAAGTCCACTTCCTCGCCAGTCGGTTGACCGAGTCGTTGCGGGAGGTCAAGCGCGTCGCGGAGAGCCGGGGCGCGCGGCTCCGCGTGGCTGGGGTCGATCGTGCGGACGGAAACCGGCCGCAGCGCCAAGAACCGGACATTGGCAACCGCTGAGTCGGTCAAGCGCTTGACGAGCCCCCTGGCTGTCACGAAACCTGTTCACGCAGCTCAGCTCGGCGAACACGTGACAGTACGGGGGCTCGACAGATGGCCATTCCCAGGCCGAACACCAGCCAGTTCGAGGCGTTCACGACGAACCTCGCCTACGCCCGCAAGATGGTGGACGCGGGACGGTATCTGGCTCCGTTCCAGCCGGGGACGGTCGATGTCGACGACTTCTACCGTGCCGCGTGGGTGCAGGCCGTGGCGGCCATCGATCACTGGTTCCACGAGGAACTCTTCCGCCGGGTTGCCGAGCTGGCCGCCAAGGACAGCCCGGAGATGCCACTCCAGCTCCGCAACTACGAGATCCCGCTGCACCGGGTCGAGGCCGTGCAGCGGGGCGATGTCACGCTGGCCGATGTGGTCGTCGAGCACGTCAAGGACAGGTGGGGCAACGCCTCACTCCAGAATCCGCGCGCCATCTCCGATGTGCTGAGGCTCGTCACCGAGAAGAACGTCTGGCAGGGCGCGGCCACGCAGATCAACACCTGGCTGGGTGGCCGGACCGCGTACACGGACAAGACGCTGAAGACGCAGTTCATGAGCATCACCACCCGCCGCAACAAGATCGCGCACGACGCGGATCTGGTGGCCGGGGACCTCAAGCAGCGGAGCCCCATCTCCGAGCCCGACGTGACGGATGCGATCAACTGGATCGACCGCATCGCCCTTGCCGTGGCGCACGTACTCGACGAGTAGACCCGGGGGCGAGGTCAGGGTGTCCGCATCAGATTGCGGAGGTTGCCGACCAGTGCGTTGATGTCGCGTTCGGCGGGCGCCTCGGCGATGGTCTCCGGGGCGTCGCCGGTGACCTGGGCAGGCGTCCGGCAGGCGCGGCAGAGGCCGTCGGGGAGGGCTTCGGGCCGGCCGGGCGCACCGCATTCGGTGCACTCCATCATGACGCGGCGGACCGGGCCGTTCGGTACTCGATGTGAGGCCGTGACCGGCAGCGCGGGCGGGATCTTGTCGATGAGTCGTCGGCGTACGAAGCCGACGGGGGAGTCGACCTGTGCGGGGAGTCCAGCGGTGAGGGCCTGGGTGAGGTAGTCCGTGTTCACGCCCCGGTCCAGCCATGCGGAAGCCAGCTCTTCGAGCACCGTGCAGTCAGCGGCCGACAGGGACAGCCGGGGCTCCCTGCGGCCGAGTTCGGCCAGGGCGAGGTACGCGGGCGAGGGCGCGGCAGGGCTCCCCTCGGTCACGGACCGCTGCTGGGGCACGAGGGGTGTGGCAGGCGGGGCAGGAGCGGGAGCGGGCTGCGGGCGCTCGGGTGGCCGCACCGGCTCGGCTTGACCTGTCCGGACCTCTTCAGCCGCGGGCTCATTCGATGGCGCAGCGGACCGGGGCAGCGGGGCGGCCCCGGCCTGGGCGAAGGCGTTCCACCACTCGCTGTCGCGTGCGGTACGGGACCAGAAGGTGCGGGTGACCCAGCGGCTCTGGCTGTCCGCGTCGACGACCTGGCACCGTACGCGCCGCAGGTGACCGGCTGCGCTGAGGGCCCGGAGCGCGCTGCCGACGGCCATCTGTCCGTGCAGGGGGAGCGCCTTGGCCAGCGACTTGACGTCCATGGCGCTTCCGTCGGGGAGTCGGTCGACGTACCCGGCGATGTAGCGCTCGCGTTCCGGCAGTAGTGCGAAGTCAGCGGCGCCGGCGGGACGTTGCTCGGAGACCGTGCGCTTGCCGTAGCTGGGGTTGGCTTTGGCGTACGGGCGCGAAGCTGCGGGTGCGCGCAGGGCAGGGCTAAGGTTCTCGGTAGCCACGGGGTCGAGTTCCGTTCGATCTTGGGGTGAGGCCCCGGCCGGTGCGAACAACACCGCGTCGGGGTCGATTTGTTGAGGGCAACGTATGCAGCCGTGACAGCGCGCCGCAACCTGGTCACGAATAGTCACACTTGCTGACCGTTACGGGTCAGGGAGGTGGGGAGGGTTTACCCCAACCCCTTCTTTTCCTTCCGGATAACTGCACTGCTCGAATCCCGAAGCCTGCATCTCGACCCTCGAATCCCGGAGCTCAAGCGTCGGGCCCGGACTCCTTCGCGTACCCACGAAAGAGTGAGCGGGACCGCACTGTGTTCGACGCTGGAGAGCTCCGAGCTCCGGCGGCGGTCGCGGCCGACCACTCTCGTATCAAGGGTCAGTACGGGGCAACTAGGCTCGCGATCATGCTGAGACTAGGAATTCCCGTCATCGGCGTCACCGACGTCCCCCGTGCCGTGGCCTTCTGGACCGCGGCGTTGCACCTGGTCGCCGCCGAGGAGTGGAAGACCGAGACGTGGCGGACGCTCATCTACCCCGACGGGTCCGGCCGCGCCCTCGGCCTGTTGCGCAGCGCCTCCCCGGCCGAGCCGCACCCCCGTATCCACCTGGACCTCTTCACGGACACGGCCGAGGAACAACAGGCGGAGGTCCAGCGCCTGGTCGGTCTCGGCGCGCGAACCGTCGACTGGGACCACTACCCGCCCGATCCCGACTTCGTCGTTCTCGCGGACCCCGACGACAACATCTTCTGCGTGGTGGACCTGAGCCGTGCACCCAGCGGTGGCAGCAAGCCGACGCCATGACAGGCCCGGCACACCTTCCCGCGGGCAGTCGCTCATGACGCGGAACGGTGTGCCGGCCCCTCGTACGCCTCCCGCGCACCCTGCAACTCCGGCAGATGCGCCGCCGCCCAGGCGCAGCAGGCCGCCATCGGGTCGAGCAGCGTCCGCCCGAGTCCACTGAGTTCGTAGTCGACCCGCGGTGGGGTTCCGCCGCCGACGGTACGGGTGACGAGGCCGTCGCGCTCCATCGACCGCAGCGTCTCGGTGAGCACCTTCGGCGTGATGCCGCGCAGCGGGACCTCCAGTTCGGAGAAGCGGCGGGGGCCGTCCTCCAGGCACCTGATGATCTTCGCGGTCCATTTGCCGCCGAGGCGAAGCGGCGAGGTGGCGTGGGAGCAGCCCGTGAACATTTCGGGATCAAGTGGTTGGCTCACCCTGGCGAGCGTACGTAACTATCGTTGCGGAAACCATGGGGTGCGGGGCTAGCGTCCGCTGCGTCGGCCGGCGGTCCGCGGGCCTTGGCGAGGGGAAGCCCATGAGCAGCAGGATCATCGTGTTCGGAGCCGGTGGACGTGCCGGCCGGCGTGCGGTCGCCGAGGCCGTGGCACGCGGGCACCGGGTCACCGCGGTCGTGCGGGACGTGGCCGCGTACAAGGGGCCGGCCGGCGACGGCGTGAGCGTCGTCGCCGGCGACGTCACCCGGGCGGACAGTGTCGCGGAGACGGCGGCGGGGCACGACGCGGCGATCAACGCCGCAGGCCGGATGGACGTGCCGGCCCGGGACTTCTATGTGAGCGCGACCCACGCCTTGCTCGACGGGCTGGGCCGGGCGGGCGTCGGCCGGCTGGTGCTCATCGGCATCGGATCCGTCCTGGAGACCGCGCCCGGCGTGGCCGTCCACGACGCCCCCGGCTTTCCCGAGGAGGCTCGGGCCTTCTCCCTCGGGCACACGGCGGAACTCGACGTGCTGCGCGCCGCCGAGACGGACATCGACTGGCTGGTCGTCGCCCCGCCGCCCGTCGCCCTGGACGACGAGGGCCCGAGGGCCGGTCGGTACCGGACCGGGAACCATCAGGTGCTGCCGGCGGTCGGCGGCGTATCCGCCTTCTCCTACGCGGACTTGGCGGTCGTCCTGATCGACGAGATCGAGACCCCGAAGCACCATCGCTCGCTCACAGCGGTGGCCGCCTGACCGGTGGCCCCGGCAGCCGGCGGGCCCCGGCGGGGCCTACTGTGCCGGGTACGTCACCTCGCCCCGCGTGCCGATCCGGGGGGTCGCGCCCCAAACGCCCAGCTCGTGCGGCCGTGGCTGGCCGTCGCCCATGATGTGCAGGACCGTCCAGTCGCGTGCGGTGAGCGTGTTCGCGATCAGCAGCCGGTGGCAGCGCCACGGCATCGGCTCACCGCACATGACGGCGACCCGGCCGCGGTCCGCGAGGGACGTCAGACGGGTGATACCGCCCTCGTACTCCGGGAGCAGCGAGTAGTCGGCGTAGTTCTTGAAGCTCGCGTTGTGCCAGCCCGCGTTCACGAGCGGGTCCACGTCCTGCTTGCGCCGTCGTCCGCCGAGCTCGGCCAGGTACACGTAGTCGATGCCCGCCCGCTCCAGCCACTCGGGCATCACGTCCTGGGAGAACTGCGGGCTCCGGCGCGAGCCGGGCTGGGCCCGGACATCGGCCAGCACGTCGATGCCCTGGTCGTCGAGCCGGCCGATGAAGGTCTCCTCCGGGCACGTCCAGTGCCCGACCGTCCAGATCTCGCGCATCGCGTCCTCCTCGCCGGAAGCGTCGGCCGACCCTGCCCCCGGACATACTGCACCGGCCGTGGCGCAGAGCCGCCACACCATGCGAAGCATGTCCTGAGCGGGACACTGGAGGAGGCGGGGAACACCGTCGTGACGGAAGGCGAACCGATGACCAGCGACTTCGCGACCGGGGACCATGTGCGCTGGAACTCCGAAGCAGGCCATGTGAAGGGCCGGATCACCCAGGTCCACACCGAGGACGTGGAGTTCAAGGGCCGTACGCGGCATTGCAGCCCCGACCGTCCGCAGTACGAGATCAAGAGCGACAAGACCGACCACGTCGCGATGCACAAGGGCGAAACGCTGACGAAGATCTCCTGATCGGCAGCCGCTCACACGGCAGAGCCACCCGGGCGGCCCCGGCGCTCCCTCGGGTCGGATGGCCACGGCCGAGAAGGCGTACTCGAGCGGATCCCACCTATCCGAGCAAACGCGACCTGGGTCACGATGGGGAGTTATCGCTCGGGTGGGCGCTGGGAGACGGCATCCCAGCCGCTGTACATGCCGACTGAGGCTGGTTTTCCACGGCCAGTTCCCTGACGGCGACCGCAGGCTCCGACCTGCCGCCCAGCGCGACCTCGAAGGTGAAGCACCCCGTCACGAATGTCTCGCTGGTGAGGAAGACCCCCGGCCCGACGCCCAGCAGCTCTGCCGTCACCCTGATATCAGGGCCCTGCCGCTCGACGCCGACCAGGCCCAGAGCCGGTTTTCCCCGGGGGAAGACCCGAGCGATCTCGCCGTCGTCCAGCACACCATCGGCCGCTGCCCCGACGAGCCGCTCCTGCCGAGCGTCAGCGGCACTCCGCACATCTGCGCGGGCCTTTCCCTCGGCGCGGCCTTCCGCCGTGGCCGCCCAGACCCACAGCCCGATGAAGCACACAAGAAGCAGCACGAGCACGGCCAGACAACCGTTGAACAGACACCCCCTGACCGCCCCGCCGCCCACCCCATCGCGTCCTCCCATGGCCTGAGCATGCCGGGGCCCAGACGTGCCAGGGGCCACGAGTCCAAGCCGTTACACACTCCGCGCCGCGCGCAACCACGCGCCGGAACGCCCCACCTCGCGGAACACGGGCAGGTCCGCTCTGTCGGTGGCGGGCGATAGCCTCCCCCGAGACAGACAGCGGATTCCGGATGAGCAGGTGGGGCGGTGCCCAGTAGCGGAGCTGACGCCAAGCGGGGCAGCCATGAAGGTGTTTGCGAAGTAACTGGTGTCCTCGAGCGGATCACGTACGCCAACGAGGAGAACGGGTACACGGTCGCGCGCGTCGACACCGGCCGGGGGAGCAACGACCTGCTCACCGTCGTCGGGTCGCTGCTCGGGGCGCAGCCCGGTGAATCGTTGCGGATGGAGGGGCGCTGGAGTTCCCACGCGCAGTACGGCAAGCAGTTCACCGTCGAGAACTACACGACGATCCTCCCGGCCACGATCCAGGGCATCCGCCGCTACCTCGGCTCCGGGCTGATCAAGGGCATCGGTCCCGTCATGGCCGACCGGATCACCACCCACTTCGGCGTGGACACCCTCGACATCATCGAGCAGCAGCCGAAGCGCCTCGTCGAGGTCCCCGGGCTCGGCCCGAAGCGGACGAAGATGATCGCCGCCGCGTGGGAGGAGCAGAAGGCGATCAAGGAGGTCATGGTCTTCCTTCAGAGCGTCGGTGTCTCGACCTCCATCGCCGTCCGCATCTACAAGAAGTACGAGGACGCCTCGATCTCCGTCGTGAAGAACCAGCCCTACCGGCTGGCCGCGGACGTCTGGGGCATCGGCTTCCTCACCGCGGACCGGATCGCCCAGGCCGTCGGGATTCCGCACGACAGCCCGGAGCGGGTCAAGGCCGGGCTGCAGTACGCGTTGTCGCAGTCCAGCGATCAGGGGCACTGCTTCCTGCCCGAGGAGCGGCTCATCGCGGACGCGGTCAAGCTCCTCCAGGTCGACACGGGGCTCGTCATCGAGTGCCTGGCCGAGCTCGCCGCGGAGCCGGAGGGGGTCGTACGGGAGAAGGTGCCGTCGCCCGAGGGCGGTGAGCCAATCACGGCCGTCTACCTGGTGCCGTTCCACCGGGCCGAGATCTCCCTCGCCTCGCAGGTGCGGCGGCTGCTGCGGACGCCGGAGGAGCGGATGCCGGCCTTCGGCGACGTGGACTGGGACGCGGCGCTGAAGTGGCTCGCGGGGCGTACGGGGGCGACGCTGGCGCCCGAGCAGGAGGCCGCCGTGCGGCTCGCGCTCAGCCGGAAGGTGGCCGTGCTGACCGGGGGGCCGGGCTGCGGCAAGTCGTTCACCGTCCGGTCGATCGTGGAGCTGGCCCGGGCGAAGAAGGCGAAAGTGGTGCTGGCCGCACCGACCGGGCGGGCGGCCAAGCGGCTCTCCGAGCTGACCGGGGCCGAGGCCTCCACCGTGCACCGGCTGCTCGAACTCAAGCCGGGCGGCGACGCGGCCTACGACCGGGACCGGCCGCTCGACGCCGATCTCGTCGTCGTCGACGAGGCGTCCATGCTCGACCTGCTGCTCGCCAACAAGCTCGTCAAGGCCGTGGCGCCCGGGGCCCATCTCCTGCTCGTCGGCGATGTGGACCAGCTGCCCTCGGTCGGCGCGGGGGAGGTGCTGCGGGATCTGCTCGCGGGTGGCAGCCCCGTCCCTGCGGTCCGGCTGACCACCATCTTCCGGCAGGCCCAGCAGTCCGGCGTCGTCACCAACGCCCACCGCATCAACTCCGGACTGCCACCCGTCACCCAGGGGCTCAGCGACTTCTTCCTCTTCGTGGAGGACGAGACGGAGGACGCGGGGGTGCTCGCGGTGGACGTCGCGGCCCGCCGTATCCCGGCCAAATTCGGGCTGAACCCGCGCCGGGACGTGCAGGTGCTCGCCCCGATGCACCGCGGGCCGGCCGGGGCCGGTCATCTCAACGGGCTGCTCCAGCAGGCCATCACCCCGGCCCGCCCCGATCTGCCCGAGAAGCGGTTCGGCGGCCGGGTCTTCCGTGTCGGCGACAAGGTCACCCAGATCCGCAACAACTACGACAAGGGCGAGAACGGCGTCTTCAACGGGACCGTCGGTGTCGTCACCGCTCTCGACCCGGACGAACAGAAGCTGAGCGTGCTGACGGACGAGGACGAGGAGATCAGTTACGACTTCGACGAGCTCGACGAGCTGTCCCACGCGTACGCCATGACGATCCATCGCTCCCAGGGCAGCGAGTATCCGGCCGTCGTCATCCCCGTGACGAAGAGCGCCTGGATGATGCTCCAGCGGAACCTTCTGTACACGGCCGTGACGAGGGCGAAGAAGCTCGTCGTGCTCGTCGGCTCACGGCAGGCGATCGGGCAGGCGGTCCGCACGGTTTCCGCAGGCAGACGCTGTACGGCGCTAAATTACCGGCTGCGAGGAGGCGCGGAAGGAGGATCCTCCTGAGGAGGGTCCGGCAACCGGGGGACGGCGTCGCGGGGCTGGGCACGCACATCTGCCGCGTTGTCGTCAATCACCATGGCTCCGCCATGCCTCAGTCCTCCGCCTTGCAGCCGCACGCACCCAGCCCCGCTCCTTCATCCGTCCCCCGCTTGCCGGACCCTCCAAAAAATGATCGATCAAATCGGTGGGAAACATCACGGAGGTCTTCCGCAACCGCAGTCAAGGGGGCAGGATGAATAAGTTCGCGGCACTCAGTGCCGCGAGTAGGTCCAATGGACGACCCCGAGTGCACTCTCCTGAGCCAAATGGGGGAGGGTGGAGACAGTCAGGGAACCTCGAAGAAGAGGCACTACGTCGGTGAGGGATGACGTGAGCGAGCACACCAACAACGCTGTAGTACTGCGGTACGGCGATGACGAGTACACCTACCCGGTGATCGACAGCACCGTCGGCGACAAGGGCTTCGACATCGGGAAGCTCCGGGCGAACACCGGCCTGGTGACGCTGGACAGCGGATACGGCAACACCGCTGCTTATAAATCGGCCATCACCTACCTCGATGGCGAGCAGGGCATCCTGCGGTACCGCGGCTACCCCATCGAGCAGCTCGCCGAGCAGTCGACGTTCCTTGAGGTCGCGTACACGCTCATCAACGGTGAGCTTCCGAAGGTCGACGAGCTGTCGGCCTTCAAGAACGAGATCACCCAGCACACGCTGCTGCACGAGGACGTCAAGCGGTTCTTCGACGGCTTCCCGCGCGACGCCCACCCGATGGCCATGCTGTCCTCGGTCGTCAGCGCGCTGTCCACGTTCTACCAGGACAGCCACAACCCGTTCGACGAGGAGCAGCGTCACCTCTCGACGATCCGGCTGCTGGCCAAGCTGCCGACCATCGCGGCGTACGCGTACAAGAAGTCGATCGGTCACCCGTTCGTCTACCCGCGCAACGACCTCGGCTACGTCGAGAACTTCCTGCGCATGACCTTCTCGGTCCCCGCCCAGGAGTACGTGCCGGACCCGGTCGTCGTCTCGGCGCTGGAGAAGCTGCTCATCCTGCACGCGGACCACGAGCAGAACTGCTCGACCTCCACCGTGCGTCTGGTCGGTTCCTCGCAGGCGAACATGTTCGCCTCCATCTCCGCCGGTATCTCGGCGCTGTGGGGCCCCCTGCACGGTGGCGCCAACCAGTCGGTGCTGGAGATGCTCGAGGGCATCCAGGCCAACGGTGGCGACGTCGACAGCTTCATCCAGAAGGTGAAGAACAAGGAGGACGGCGTCCGCCTGATGGGCTTCGGCCACCGGGTGTACAAGTCCTTCGACCCGCGCGCCAAGATCATCAAGGCCGCGGCCCACGACGTGCTGTCCTCGCTCGGCAAGTCCGACGAGCTGCTCGACATCGCGCTCAAGCTGGAGGAGCACGCGCTCTCCGACGAGTACTTCGTCTCGCGCAACCTCTACCCCAACGTGGACTTCTACACCGGTCTGATCTACCGGGCCATGGGCTTCCCGAGCGAGATGTTCACCGTGCTCTTCGCGATCGGCCGGCTTCCGGGCTGGATCGCCCAGTGGCACGAGATGATCAAGGAGCCGGGTTCCCGCATCGGCCGCCCGCGCCAGATCTACACCGGCGAGGTCCTGCGCGACTTCGTCCCGGTCGAAGGTCGCTGACCCGAGGACCGACCCGCGTCACCCCCGCATCACCCGGCCTGTCGGCCGGTTGCCTTCGCCCCGACTGCCGCGCTTTCGCACAGAGCGCGGTGTCCGGGGCGATTTGCTTGCCCGGGAACCGACACCGGCATCGTCGGCGGCTGCGGGAGCGCTCCCGCAGGAAAGCGAGAAGCGCCCCGTCGTCGATCCCCCCACGGGCCGACAACGAGGCGCTTCCCATATCCCGGAGCGGATTCCCCCCACGGGATCCGGCCGGGCGTTCAGTGGGAGCCGAAGCTCCTGGGTTCCTCGGTACTGCTGGGTCCTGCTGGTGCCGCGCTTTTCCTCGTACCGCCTGCGCGTGCCGCCTGCGGTCTGCCGGGGTACGTACGGACGGGAGGGCCGCTCAAAGCTCCCCGGTGCACGTGCCCCGGCCCACGCTTGCCCGGAGTGTCCCCCAAGACCCTCCGTCGGACGTCCCCCAAGACATCCTTTGGCATCGCACTCTAAGACTCGCGAACCCGCCGAATGGTTACCCCCCAAACGGTGTGATCTAAGTCTCCTTGTGGAAATTACGTGAAGGACCGCAGGCGCAGGCTGTTCGTCACGACGAAGACCGAGGAGAAGGCCATCGCCGCTCCCGCAATCATAGGGTTGAGCAGGCCAAATGCCGCAAGGGGTAGAGCAGCAACGTTGTAGCCGAATGCCCAGAAAAGGTTGCCCCTGATGGTGGCCAGGGTGCGCCGGGAGAGCCGGATGGCATCGGCTGCCACCTTGAGATCTCCACGAACGAGCGTCAGATCGCTCGCCTCGATCGCGGCGTCCGTGCCCGTTCCCATCGCCAGGCCGAGGTCCGCGGTGGCCAGCGCCGCCGCGTCGTTGACCCCGTCACCGACCATGGCGACCGCCCGCCCCTCGGCCTGCAACCGCTCGATGACGTGCGCCTTCTCCTCGGGCAGCACCTCGGCGCGGACCTCGTCGATCCCGACCGCGCGGGCCACGGATTCCGCCACCGCCCGGTTGTCGCCGGTCAGCAGGATCGGCGTCAGGCCGAGCGCGCGGAGATCGGCCACGGCCGCCGCGCTGGTCTCCTTGACCGCGTCGGCGACTTCGAGGGCACCGCGTGCCTCGCCGTCCCAGGCGACGGCGATCGCGGTACGGCCCCGGGCGGCCGCCTGCGACATCGCGTCGGTCAGCGGGCCGGGAATGTCGATTCCGGCGTCGGTGAGCAGCCGGGGGCGTCCGACGAGCACGGCGTGGCCCTCGACGATGCCCTGGACGCCGAGGCCGGGGACGTTGGTGAAGTCCTCGGGGGTGGGGAGGGAAGCGCCGGTGCGGTCGGTGGCTCCGGTGGCGACGGCCTGGGCGATGGGGTGTTCGGAGGCGTGTTCGAGGGCTCCGGCCAGGCGCAGGACGTCGGTCTCGGCGACGCCGTCGGCGGTGTGGACGCTCTGGAGGGTCATCTTTCCGGTGGTGACGGTGCCGGTCTTGTCGAGGACGATCGTGTCGACGCGGCGGGTGGTCTCCAGGACTTCGGGGCCCTTGATGAGGATGCCGAGTTGGGCGCCGCGTCCGGTGCCGACCATGAGGGCGGTCGGGGTGGCGAGGCCCAGGGCGCAGGGGCAGGCGATGATCAGTACGGCCACGGCGGCCGTGAACGCGGCCGTCACGTCGTCCGTCACCAGCAGCCAGGCGACCAGGGTGCCCAGGGCGATCACCAGCACCACGGGGACGAACACCGCGGAGATCCGGTCCGCGAGCCGCTGCACCTCGGCCTTGCCGTTTTGGGCGTCCTCGACGAGCTTCGCCATCCGGGCCAGCTGGGTGTCGGCGCCGACCCGCGTCGCTTCGACGACGAGCCGGCCGGAGACGTTCACGGTGGCGCCGGTGACGGAGTCCCCGGCCCGCACGTCGACGGGGACGGACTCACCGGTGAGCATCGACGCGTCCACCGCCGACGCGCCCTCGACGACGGTGCCGTCGGTGGCGACTTTCTCGCCGGGGCGGACGACGAAGCGGTCGCCGACGGCGAGCCGGCCCACCGGTACGCGCACCTCCGTACCGCCCCGGAGGACCGCGACGTCCTTGGCACCCAGATGCATCAGTGCCCGGAGGGCGGAGCCGGCCTTCCGCTTGGACTTGGCCTCCAGGTAGCGGCCCAGCAGGATGAAGGTGACGACCCCGGCCGCGACCTCCAGATAGATGGTGGAGGCGCCCTCGGCGCGGGAGACCGTGAAGTCGAAGCCGTGCCGCATCCCGGGCATCCCGGCGTCGCCGAGGAACAGGGCCCAGAGCGACCAGCCGAAGGCGGCGAGCGTCCCGACCGAGACGAGGGTGTCCATGGTGGCTGCGCCGTGCCGGAGGTTGGTCCAGGTGGCGCGGTGGAAGGGCAGTCCGCCCCAGACGACGACCGGGGCGGCGAGCGTGAGGGACAGCCACTGCCAGTTGTCGAACTGGAGGGCGGGGATCATCGCGAGCGCGACGACGGGTGCGGCGAGGACGGCCGAGACGATGAGCCGTTGCCGCAGCGCGGCGAGAGCGGTGTCACCGCCGGTGTCGCTGGTGGTCGTGGTGTCGGTGTCGGTACCGGTGCTGTCATCGGTCTCCGCGGCCGGTGCCGGGGCGGGGGGCGTCGGTGCCGGGCGGTGCACCGGCTGCGCCGTGTACCCGGTCCTCTCGACCGTGGCGATCAGATCCGCGAGGCCGGTTCCGGGCCCGAAGGCGACCCGGGCCTTCTCGGTCGCGTAGTTGACGGTGGCGGTGACCCCGTCCATCCGGTTCAGCTTCTTCTCGACGCGAGCCGCGCAGGACGCGCAGGTCATCCCGCCGATCGTGAACTCGGCCTCCGAGCTCTCCGCTGCCGGGGCCTCGACCTCTGTTGCGCTGTGCATGTCCGAACTCCTGGAACGCCGACCGGGCCGTGCCCCACCAGTATCTGCTGGTCGGCCCGGCCCGGCGGCAAAGGGGGTGGTGCGGTCGCGGTGGATCCCGACGCGGTCAGGCCCGGCCGGTGAGCTCGTAACCCGCCTCGTCGACGGCGGCGCGCACGGCCTCCTCGGCCAGCGGGGTCCGGGAGACGACCGTCACCTGCCCGGTGGACGCCACGGCCTTCACCGAGGTGACACCCTCGATACCGGAGATCTCCTCGGAGACCGCGCCCTCGCAGTGTCCGCACGTCATGCCGGTCACCTGGTAGACGGTGGTCACGCCGCCCTGCGCCGCGGCGTCCGCGCCGTCGTGACAGGGGCCGCTGGGCGAGCAGCAGGAGCCGGTCGCCTGGGGGAGCTGGGTCTCGGCGGTCATCGTGTTCTCCTCTTCGACGAGCACAAATGGGTGTGGCGGCAGGGGCCCAGGGGGACTCCGAGAAGGCCGGTGCGCTTCCACTCTCTTCACTCTATACCCCTAGGGGGTATGAATGCGAGCAGTCACCGGGCGCGGCGGGCCGGCCGGGTGAGAAGGCGGGGTCACTCCCGGCGGCCCCGGTTGCCCGGGCGGGCGGCGACCCAGGCGCGGACGGTGTCCGCGTACCAGTAGGGCTTTCCGCTCTCCACGTGGTCCGGAGCCGGAAGGAGACCGTGCTTGCGGTAGGTGCGGACGGTGTCCGGCTGCACCCGGATGTGTGCGGCGATGTCCTTGTAGGACCAGAGACTTCTGTCCGTCATGCGTGCCACCTCTCTGCGCCGCGCCGCAGCGGCGGCCTGGGGGGCCGTCGGGGGAGCCGCGGCACGGACGCTGCCGATCGCTCAGCCTCTGACCGGTGAACGAGGGCGGCGGGAGGTGGGGTGGGGCTGTCGAGTGCCTGTGACGGAAAACCCGCGTAATGGAGACAAGTGTGACGGGAAGGTCATCACTGAGACAGAAGGAACGCACGGGGCCGGGGTGGTGGTGCGTGTCCGGCGGGCCGCAATGCCCGGCGGTTCCCCGTGTGGCGGCGGGTGCGCCCGAGCGCCCGACCGGGCCCCGGGCGCACCCCGGTCGTCAGGCGTGCCAGAGCGCCGACCAGGTGCGCGGGCCGACGAGGCCGTCCGGGACGAGCGGCGGGTGGTCGGCCTGGAAGCGCTGGACAGCGGCGAGGGTCCGGGTGTCGAACACGCCGTCGAGTGCCTCCCACGGCAGGTAGTGCCGGTTGGCGAGCATGCACTGCACCTGGGAGACGCGTTCACCCTGTTCGCCGAAGGCGGTCATCCCGTCCCCGTCGTAGAACGCGCAGACGGGGCTGGAGCCGGGCGGGGTCGCGTTGTCCTCCTCGGCCGCGGCGCCGGGGGCCACGGCGAGGGCGGCGGCCAGGACGAGCGAGGCCAGGGCCGAACCCTGGGCCGCGCGGCGGAAGGTCGGAGTCGTACGGATCACGGTGGGTACTCCTCGAACGGTGCGGTGGCGGTGGCCGGGTGCCGGGGGTGGCGGAGCCCCGCCCTCTCGGCGGGACAACACCGCGTACCGCCGTCACGTCACTCCCGGGCCGGCAGCCGGGGCGCGGCGCCGGAGCCCGGGGCGGCCGCCGGGGCGCTGGGGCCGGAGGAGTTCACGCACTTGTCACCGGGGAGAGCGAGCGGATCGTACTGCCGTTGACCGGTGGCTGTACGGTGCACATCTCAGATGAGATCTTTGAACTGCTGGGCCGGAAAAGCGTGTTCAGCGGGGGGTATCCGACTTCGCGTACGTACCGCGTGACGCCCATGCACAGATCGCCTCCGGCGCAGGCGGCCGCTTCGCCCTGGCAGGAGCGAAGTGCGAGCGATGACTCCCCGCTCGCTACGGCCCCGCGCCGGAGGTACCCGTCGAGCCGCGCCGTCTCGCGCTGTGGAGCGGCCGGCCTCCGCGACGTCGCGGGCCGCCCCCCTTGTGTCTACGCGGGTACCGAAACGGCAGACACAGTGTCGGGCCCCTCTCAGGCGAGGTCGTGGTGGGATGTTGACGTAGCCGAAAACGCCACTCGCCCGTCGGCGGTCACAGCACGGGAGAACACGAGCGACACCTCCGCCCGACGCCGCCACCTCTGAAGGAGACACAGAATGAAGACCGTCAACCACTGGATCGGTGGCAAGACCGTCGAGGGCGCGTCGGGCAACTACGGCCCGGTCACCGACCCGGCCACCGGAGCCGTGACCACCCAGGTCGCGCTCGCCTCCCCGGACGAGGTCGACGCCGCGGTGGCCGCCGCGAAGGACGCGTACGCGACGTGGGGCACCTCGTCGCTGTCCGCCCGCACCGCGGTCCTCTTCCGCTACCGCGCGCTGCTGGACGCCCACCGCGACGAGATCGCCGCCCTGATCACCGCCGAGCACGGCAAGGTGCACTCGGACGCGCTCGGTGAGGTCGCACGCGGCCTGGAGATCGTCGAGCTGGCGTGCGGCATCACCACCCAGCTCAAGGGCGAGCTGTCCACCCAGGTCTCCACCCGGGTCGACGTCTCCTCGATCCGCCAGTCGATCGGTGTCGTCGCCGGCATCACGCCGTTCAACTTCCCGGCCATGGTGCCGATGTGGATGTTCCCGCTGGCCATCGCCTGCGGCAACACCTTCGTCCTCAAGCCGAGCGAGAAGGACCCGTCGGCCGCCAACCTCCTCGCCGAGCTGGCCTCCGAGGCCGGTCTGCCGGACGGCGTCCTGAACGTCCTGCACGGTGACAAGGTCGCCGTCGACGGCCTGCTCAACCACCCGGACGTCGCCGTCGTCTCCTTCGTCGGCTCGACCCCGATCGCCCGCTACATCCACGCCACCGCGTCCGCCAACGGCAAGCGCGTCCAGGCGCTCGGCGGAGCCAAGAACCACATGCTGGTCCTGCCCGACGCGGACCTCGACGCCGCCGCCGACGCCGCCGTCTCCGCCGCGTACGGCTCCGCCGGCGAGCGCTGCATGGCGATCTCCGCCGTCGTCGCGGTCGGCGCCGTCGCCGACGACCTGGTCGCCCGGATCAAGGACCGCGCCGAGAAGATCAAGATCGGTCCCGGCACAGACCCGACGTCCGAGATGGGCCCGCTGATCACCGCAGCCCACCGCGACAAGGTCGCCTCGTACGTCACCGGCGCGGCCGCCCAGGGCGCCGACGTCGTACTCGACGGCACCGGGCACACGGTCGAGGGCTTCGAGGACGGCCACTGGATCGGCCTCTCCCTCCTCGACAACGTCTCCACCGACTCGGACGCGTACAAGGACGAGATCTTCGGCCCGGTCCTGTGCGTGCTGCGCGTCGACACGTACGAGGAGGGCGTGGCGCTGATGAACGCCTCGCCGTACGGCAACGGCACCGCGATCTTCACCCGCGACGGCGGCGCGGCCCGCCGCTTCCAGCTGGAGATCGAGGCCGGCATGGTCGGCATCAACGTCCCGATCCCGGTGCCGGTGGGCTACCACTCCTTCGGCGGCTGGAAGGACTCGCTCTTCGGCGACCACCACATCTACGGCAACGACGGCGTGCACTTCTACACCCGCGGCAAGGTCACCACCACCCGCTGGCCGGACCCGTCCGACGCCCCCGCCGGCGTCGACCTGGGCTTCCCCAGCAACCACTGACCCCGTCACCTCACGCCGGACCGGACAGCACTGCAGGGCCACTCCCCCGGGGTGGCCCTGCAGCGGTTCCTGACGAGGTCAGCGAGCCGTTTCGCGCTCGGCGCCGGCCGCCTCCTCGATCATCCGCTCCATCGGAACGACCGCGACCCGCCCCGAGACGACGAACGCCAGCACCATCGCCGCCACCAGGACCACCGTGCCGGCCCACACCATCGTCTCGACCGGCACGGTGTACGCCCCCACGGCCCGCACCGCGCACTCACCCAGCAGTGCCGTGCCCCACACCGCCGAGAACCGCGTCTCAGCCCGCCGGAACGCCTCCGACTCCGTCGAAAGCCGCTGCCAGGCGGCGGACTTGGCCGCCTCGCCCCGCGTCAGCCACGGGCGCAGCCCGGCCGTCATCATCGGCCGGCCGCGCAGCGCGGTCACCAGGATCACCAGACCGATCGTGCTGCTCACCCCGCTGTCCTTGAGGAGCATCAGCCGCGGGTCACCGGCCACCAGACTCAGCAGCAGCCCCACCACGTTGACCGTGACCATCAGAGCCGCCAGCCCGTTGAGCCGCCGGTCGCGCACCACACCCCACACCGTCCGCACGCCCGGCACCACACTGCTCCAGGCCAGCGCGCCGAACGTGCCCATCCCGGCCGCCTTCAGCAGGTAGTACGAGGCGAGCGGCACCGCCACATCCACGAGCAGCGGCATCAGGCTGTCCAGCAGCGCCTTGCGCGGGGAGAACGGAACGGCGCCGAGGGGAGCGCCGGCGACAGGTGCGGTGACGGTGGCGACCGGGCTGCTCATGACGGGTTCCTCCCGTATCGGCGGCGCCCTCGCGGCTCCCGCTCTCGATACGTACAGACTGGCCGCCGGACCCCTGTCCCCGGCAGAGCCGGGTGTACTGACCTTCGTATGACACATGTCAGTGTCCGCGGGTGACGCGCCCCGCCCCGCGCGCACGGCGCTCCAGGCGTCAACCACCCGACGAAAAAGGCCCGTCCCCTGTTCCGGACGGACCGCACCGGTGCGACCGACGCGCTCCACGGCGCACCGGGTACGCGGGTGAGGCCTCTCTCACTTCGCGGACGGCAACAAGGGTTTGATCGACGTGTCCTGCCGGTGCAGGATGGCGAGGGTGCGCCGTGGCGTACAAGAATCGTTTTTGCAGAACGGTGGAACGGGGGGCGTTGTGTCCAAGTGGGACATCAAGCCGGATGGTGTTCGGGGGGTCCTGAGCAAGACGGCTGAGGCCGCCGGTGAGTTCGAGGCGGAGTTCACGTCGTACGGCGACGGGCTGGTGGGGTCGGCGACGTCGGCGGGCACCATGGTTCTGGGCGGTACCGAGATCCCCAAGGGGGGCGCGTTCGGGCCGGTGGCGCAGGCGCTGCAGGAGTTCCAGCTCCACACGAACAACGACGTGAAGTTCCTCCCGGTCCGGACGGGCAAGTCCATGACCGGGGCACGCCTGGCCACCGAGGAATACCTCAAGGGTGACCTGGAGATGGCGAAGAACAAGCAGGAGCAGTACTCCAAGGCTCCGACGCCGGAGGAGATGAAGGGCCCCAAGAAGTGATCGATCTGGGGAAGATACCGACCTTCACGGGCGACCTGGAGACGCTGGAGACGCATGCGGCTTCACTGAAGACGACCGCATCCAGTATCCGCGGTACGGGCAAGGACGTGCACGAAGCGTTCCAGGCGCTGGACCCGGTCTATGACGCGCCGGAGCAGGAGGAGTTGCTCAACTCGACGATTCCTGTGCGGGACAAGGCGGACGCGTTCGCGACGAAGCTGGAGTCCGTCAGCGGCGCGCTGGCGAGTTTCGCGACGACCGCCCGTCCGCTGGTGAACAGGATGAATCAACTCCGCGCGGACGCGGCGAAGTTCGTCGCGGACAACAAGGACGACGACGACTGGCAGCAGGACCAGGACAAGATCGACGAGAACGAGCGCCTGGTCCACGAGGTGGGCACGACGTGGGTGGCGTTCCAGGGCGTCGAGCGCGACGCGGCGAACAAGATCACGGCTCTGGTGGGCGGTACGCACTTCGTCGTCGACGACGGCTCGCACAAGGCCGGGATGTACGGCTTCAAGGAGAGCGACGTCAAGGACGCCGGGGAGACGCCCTGGGGGACGGTCGACGAGCGTGAGTACACGGGGCTGCGGGCCGCGTGGGAGTGGACGAAGGACAATGTCGGCGGTGCGCTGAAGGGGTTCTTCGTCGACGGTGTCTGGGGCACGATCAAGGGCCTCGGCAGCATGGTCAACGTCTTCGACTGGGACAACTTCAAGCAGACCTGGTCGGGCATCGGCGACGTCTTCGGCGGCATCAGCGCGTACATCATGACGCCGTACGACTGGGCGATGGACAAGATGTTCGGCCCGGTCGACCACAGCGACACCGACAAGCAGAAGGCGGCCCTGCGCAACTTCGGCAAGTCGCTGGTCGCGTGGGACGAGTGGGGCAAGGACCCCTCACGCGCCTTCGGCACGGTCCTGTTCAACGCCGTAACCATCGGCTCGGGTTCGCTGCTCAAGCTCGGCAAGGCCGGAAAGCTCGGCGTGGGCGCCGAGGCGGTGACCGCGGTGGGCAAGGCGGGCGCGCTCGTCGACCCGATGACCTACCTCGGCAAGGCGGCCGGCGTCACCAAGATCAAGGTCGGCGACCTCATGGAAAGCCTGAAGACCAGCCGGGCAGGCGTGGAGGACATGGCCCGCACCATGCCCGCCGGGACCGGGACCTCACCGCATCCGGGCGAGGTGGCCACGCCTCCCGGCCTGGCGTACGTCGACCACGCGGGCAACACCCGCGTCGTCGGCGACGACGCGGTCATCCGGGACGAGCACGGCAACGCCGTACCCGACACCCAAGCGGTCCCGGAGCCGCACAAGAACGACCTGTCGAGCACGCACGAGACGGTCCCGGAGCGGGAGAAGGTCCTCGAGGGTGCGGGCGGGCCGGGGCGTGTGGAGAACTCGGTGAATCAGCCGACGGGGCCGGCGCACCCGGGCGACGGCTCAAACGGGACGGGTGGCCGTCCGCACGACAGCGCCGGGCACGCAACGGGTGGTCACACCGGAATCCAGGGCTCAGGCCCCGGCCACGGTTCCGGCGCACCCGACACAGCCGACGGCCGGCACAACGATCTGCCGCCCCGGAATGGGGGCGGCGATACGCCGGGACACGGCGGCGAAGGTACGTCGGAACACCACGGCGACGGCGACGACCACACGCCGGGACATGACGGCGACGACCACACGCCGGGACATGACGGCGACGGCGACGACAGCACGCCGGGACATGACGGCGACGGCGACGACAGCACGCCGGGACATGACGGCGACGGCGACGACAGCACGCCGGATCAAGACGGCGACGGCGACGACAGCACGCCGGATCAAGACAGCGACGCCGATGAGGGCGCCGAAAGCGGTGCGGGCGAGCACGAGCCCCCGGTCAACAACCACCCCCTGGGCACCCCGGAGAACCCGCACCCGGTTACCGAGGCCCAGCTGGCCGACTACATGAAGAGCAAGAGTGAACTGGAGGGGCTCAGTAGGAAGAAGCAAATCGACGCGGTCGGTCGTGGAATTGAGGTCAACGGTCAGAAATACAAGCCCGAAGCACCCCTGCTCAAGGGCGCCAAACATGGAATCGATTGGACCGAAGGTCCGGCGCGCGCAAGTAAGGAAGCCAAACCGCAAGGGAAGTTCGGGACCCCGGCAGACGTCCAGTATGCTACGGAACGCGCCGCCGATCTCGGACCCGGAAAGACTGGCTTCTTCAAGCTTCCCGACGGGCATAGTTGCATCGAGTACATGCCCAACGGGAAGACGCGAGTACCGAATACCTTGTTCGTCAAGGTGTATCCCAACGGTAAGGTGCACGCTTACCCGACCACGCGATAGGAACGTCGATGAGTTTCTCGATCCAGGCAGGATGCCCGGCCGTTCGTAAGTGCGGATCCGCCGACGACATGGCTGATGCAGTCGGCGAGATGTACTCCTCCGAAGCCGAGGACGCCATCCTCGTCTGGAATCTGGTGCCGATCCGACTCCCATACGGATATGACCTTGCCGCCCTCGTTGACGACCTCGTGCCCCTTCTCGAGGAAGTTCAGCGTCCGGGTTTCTCGGAGTCCGAGGTCTTCTGGGGATCCGACACATTCTCAGCTGAATGGAGATTGGTCCGCGAGGGCGATTCTCTGAGAATCGCGGCGCGTTGGCACAGCACACTCGGGAACTACGAGTCACTGCTGACCGAGCGGGGTGATTCGGTAACGTCTGTGCGCGCATTTGTCAGCGAGTGGAAGAAGGTTCTGCGTCGAATTGTCGCCGATATCGAGGCGGAGTCCGTTGAATTGAACGACGATGACATCTTCCTCCGCGCCAAGGATCTGATCACGGCTTGACTCGAAGTCACTGGAAGTCGTCGTGTGAAATCCTGATGGGGAATAGCGTGTCACCCGGTACCCGTAGAAGCCGGCAGCCGACCGCGCTCCCGGCTGACCCCGAAGCCACGCGGCAGTTGCTGGAGTGGCTCGACTCCGAGGAGTACGTCCTCAACGGCATCGGGTGCGACTTCCGGGGCGCCGACCTCTCGGACGGGGACTTCGCGAACGCGTGGTTCACCGACGCGGTCCTCGTGGACGTACGACTTGCCGGCGCGTCCCTCTACCGGGCCGGCCTGCGGTCGGCAAATCTGACCCGGGCGGATCTGACCGGAGCGGACATCGTCAAGGCCGACCTGGACGAGGCCGTGCTCCGGTCGGCGCGGTTCGACGGTGCCGACATGGTCGGGGCTTCGCTGTGCGATGCCGATGCGTCGGGTGCGAGCTTCCGCGGAACGCGGTTCCTCGGTGCTTCGCTGGTCGACACCGACATGAGGGGGGCGGACCTGACCGAGGCCGTCCTTGACGAGAACTTGTTCGAGATCAAAGTTGACGACTCCACGGTGGTGCACGGCCTGACGGGTACCGTTTTCGGACCGATCACCGTCTTCGACGGCACCTCGTCCCGAGAGCTGGCCGATGGAGATCTCGAGGCATGGATCAGTGAGCGGGGCGGACAGGTGCAGGTGATTCCGCCGTACCGAACACCCCGGTAGGAAAAGACGCGACCGGTCGACCGGGACATGCACTCGTGAGCGCATCACGAGTGCATGAACTCGCCCCGCAGGCGGGGTCGGTCGGGACACGGTTCGATGCGTTGCTCGGCACGGATTTCCGTGGCGCCCGCGTCCAGAAGCGGGTGCGTACGTGTATGGAGCAGATCGTCGAAAAACCTCGGGCTGTCATAGGTGACGTCCGGAACGCGGACCAGGTGGCGATGCGTACGGCAGGACGGTTCGCGAAATCCGCTCGACCGCTGTGACCCGGCGGTGCTGGGATGAGCCATGACCACCCCGAGCCCACCGCAGCACCAGATCCGCGCGCTCCACACCGACACGACCGTCACCGTCTACCAGGCGTATGCCCCGTCTCTCGGCCTCCCCGCCGCCCGTGACGGCCGTTTCCCGCCCGCCTGGAAGCGCGACCGCATGACGTGGATCAAGCCGAGCTTCCTGTGGATGATGTATCGCTGCGGCTGGGCGGCCAAGGAGGGCCAGGAGACCGTCCTGGCCGTCGAGATCACCCGCGAGGGCTTCGACTGGGCGCTGGCCAACGCCGAACTCTCGCACTACGAGCGCGGTGTGCACCCCGACCGTGCCACCTGGCAGCGCACCCTCCGCCACGCCCCGGCCCGCGTCCAGTGGGACCCCGAACACGACCTGCACCTGAACCGGCTTCCGTACCGCTCGCTCCAGCTCGGCCTCGCGGGGGAGGCGGCGCGGCGGTACGCGGACGAGTGGACGGTGGCGATCCGCGACGTCACCCCGCTCGCCCGGGAGATCCATGAACTGGTCCGGGCGGGGCGTGACGGCGAGGCGGACCGGCTGCTGCCTGCGGAGACGCCGTATTCGGCTGCCGGGAGCGTGCCAGGCTGCTGAAGCAGAGGAGCGGCGGACCCGCTCCGGACGCATGGCGGATTCACATTCCGGGAAGCCCGTCTGCGCGCACGGTGGTGCCCGTCCCGGCCGTGCTGCGATCTCGGCACCCTCCAGGGCCGCCGGCCCGGCGTTGGTGGCCGGGCCGGCGGGTGCTCCCTGTCCGATGCGCGGGGGTTGCGGTGGGGCAACTGCGGGGGCGCAACTGGTGTCGGTTGCGGGGGAGCGGCTGTGGTCAGGCTGTGGTGCAGGTCCTGCCGCTGAGGGTGAAGGTGGTCGGGGCAGTGTTCGTGGCGCCCCTGTTGGCGACGAAACCGAGAGTGACGGAGCCGCCGGCGGTGATGGTGTCGGTGTAGGAGGCGGGGATTACGCTCACGGAGCCGCCTGTCTGGGTGGGGGTACCGCCCCACATGTTGTTCACGGTCTGGCCGTTGGTGAAGGTGAAGCCGAGCTTCCAGTTGCTGACAGCGGCGGCGCCGGTGTTGCGGATGGTGATCTCGCTCTGGAAGCCGCTTCCCCAGTCCCCCACCACGCGGTAGCCGACGGAGCAGGTGCCCGCCGGGGCGCCGGTGGTGGTAACGGTAACGGTGGCCGAGCGGGTGGAGCGGTTGCCGGCCGCGTCCTTGGCGTAAACGGCGAAGGTGTAGGCCGTGTTGGCGGACAGCCCTGTGACCGTGGCCCGGTTGGACGCCGAGCCGGCCACCTGCGTCTCGGTGCCGCCGGTGACACGGACGACGTCGTAGCCGGTGACACCCACGTTGTCCGTGGAGGCCGCCCAGCTCAAGGTCGCGGAGGTGGCCGTCACCTCGGAGGCGCTGGGAGTCCCCGGAGTGGTGGGCGCAGCGGTGTCACCGCCGGGATCACCGGGGGTCTGGCTGAGCAGGTGCGCCTTGAACCCGTCACCGTAGGTGCTGGTCGGTGTGCCGTTCCAGTCCTCGATGAGCACATTGCCGCCGCTGCAACCCCAAGGGTTCCAGGTCCAGGCCGTGTACCCGACCTTGTTGGCGTCCGCCCAGGCCATCACCTGGTCGATGTAGTCGTGGGCGCAGGTGTCCTGACCGATCTCGCCGGCCTGGACCGGCACCTGGGCGGCGACCGCTCCGATGTTGCTGTCCCAGCACGAGGTGGTCACGCAGCCGTTGAAGTTGTAGGAGTGCCATGAGGCCATCAGATTGCCGGTGGGGTCGGCCGGCTTGAATTCCAGCCACCGACTCAGGTTGTTCGTCCACTCCAGACCGCCCGACATGATCACGTTGGTGGCACCGGTGGCGCGTACCGCGTCGACGAGGGTCTGCATGCCGGCGACCGGGTAGGTGATCCCGGCGCAGGTGCCGCCGTCACGCAGACAGGTCCATGCGGCCGTGGCGTCGGCCCAGTTGTTGGCCGCGTCCGGGTACGGCTCATTGAACAGGTCGAAGATGACCGCCCCGTTCCCCTTGAACATCGTGGCCACCTCGGACCAGAACGTGGGGGTGTAGCGCGCGTCCGGCATCGGCTTCTGGCAGATGGCCGCGACGTCCGGGCAGCCTCCGCCGGGGCCGGTGTACTCGCCCCAAGTCCAGTGCAGGTCGAGGATCACGTTGATGCCGTTGGCCACCAGGAGGTCCGCGTAGGTCTTGACCGCCTGCTGGTATGCCGCCGCGCTGGGCGCTGTCGGAGGTAAGTTCCCCGTGCCCAGCCAGCACTCCTCGTTCAGCGGGATCCGGACAGTGTTGATCTTCCACGCCTTCATCGCGTCGACGGCAGCCTGGTCCGTCGGCCCGTCGAATATCTCCTTGCCCTGGACACAGCCGAACTCCCCGCCGGACCGGTTGACGCCCAGTGGGCGGAACGTGGAATCGGACCCGGTGACCAGGCGGTTGCCCGACACGTGCAGTGCCGGCGCCGCGGCGACCGCCGATGCCTCGCCGTCTGCGGCGGACTGGCCGGTCGCCGGCGAGGCGACCGCCGAGGCCGGGCCGCCGAATCCGGCCACCGAACCCGCCATAAGCACTCCGACGACGCCGAAAGCCCGAAGGGCTCTTCGTATGCTCATCGCACTCTCCCTCAACGCACGTATATGACCGATCACTCCATAGGGGACCGCCCGGCGGGGGGGGGCGCGCGGGGGGGGGGGGGGGGGCCCCGGGCCCCCGGGGGGGGGCCCCCCGGGCCCCCCCGGGCGGGGGGGCTGCCGCGG
>NZ_JBIAIU010000004.1:69659-693549 GCF_042871565.1 Streptomyces sp. NPDC005775
CATTTGTAAGCCACAGCGCACTCCCCCACAACCCACGTTTATCCCCCTCCACCCCATCGGGGACCGCCCGGCGCGTCTACGCTCGCTGCGCATGGGAGCGCTCCCATGCGCAGCGAGCGTAGACGCGCCGGGCAGCCGGACGGAAGCTCTCTGCAGGACTTGTTTCTGACGTCGAACCCTGAGGCTTCGGAAGCGGGCGGAGGAGGGTGGTCGACGAGAGCGTGATAGGGGCGATTCATTTGTACGACTGGCGAGTGGACGGTGGCGATCCGCGACGTCACCCCGCTCGCCCGGGAGATCCATGAGCTGGTTCGGGCGGGTGCGGTGGATGCGGCGAATCGGCTCCCGCCGGAGGAGCGGGCCTACCCGGCCCCGGCGGCGGCCCCGGGGGCCGGGTGAGGCGAGCGCCTGCCCCGTTTTCGATCAGTGAGCGATGCCGTCGATCAGTTCGCGTGCGCCCTGACGCAGCAGGGCGACGGCCACGGAGGTGCCGAGGGTGGCGGGGTCGAGGCGGCCGGCCCACTCGTGTGCGTTGAGGACCGTCTTGCCGTCGGGGGTGAAGACCTTGGCCCGGAGCGCGAGTTCGCCGTTGCCCTCGACCTGTGCGTATCCGGCGATCGGAGAGTTGCAGTGCCCCTGGAGAACGTGCAGGAACATGCGTTCGGCGGTGGTCTCGCGGTGGGTGGCGGGGTCGCCGAGCGCGCTCACCAGGTCGATGAGCGCGGAGTCGCCCTCGCGGCACTGGAGGGCCAGGACCCCCGCCCCGATCGGCGGACACATCACCTCGGGCGACAGGACCTCGGTGATCACGTCGGTCCGGCCGATGCGCTCCAGGCCGGACACGGCCAGGAGCAGCGCGTCGGCCTCTCCGGCGGCGAGCTTCTCCATGCGGCGGTTCGCGTTGCCGCGCATCGGTACGCAGTCCAGGTGCGGGTGCGAAGCGGCGAGTTGGGCGGACCGGCGCACGGACGAGGTGCCGATCCGGGTGCCGGGCGGGAGCCGGTCGAGGGAGGCGCCGCCGGGGTGGATGAGGGCGTCCCGGATGTCGTCGCGCTTGAGGAACGCCGCGAAGGCGGTGCCGGCGGGCAGGGGCCGGTCGGCCGGGATGTCCTTGACGCAGTGCACCGCGAGGTCGGCGTCACCGGCGAGCAGCGCCTGGTCGACCTCCTTCGTGAACGCGCCCTTTCCCTCGACCGCGCTGAGGTCGCCCATCCATTTGTCGCCGGTCGTCTTGACCGGGATGACTTCGGTGCGTGTGCCGGGGTGGAGCGCGGCCAGTTCGGCGCGCACGCGCTCCACCTGGGCGAGGGCCATGGGCGAGTCGCGGGACACGATGCGGATGCGATCCAGGGCGGACATGCCCTCGATGATAGTCCGTCAGGTACGCGAGTTCCGGCGTGAGCCGTGCCGGACGGCTGCCCGTGCGGGATCATGGCGCTGAGGTGCGGGGTTGAGGGGTGCGGTGGGAGACCTAGGGGGAGCGGGATGATTTCCGAGCCGGAGATGGCGGGGGAGTTCGGTGCGTCCGCCGGACGGGACGTGCTGGACCATTCCGGCCCGCGGCCCGGAGGCGAGCGCCCGCCGCGTGCTCCGAGGCCGGGGGCCCGGTGGCTGTGGGCTCTCGGCGGGGTCGTGGTGGCGTCGGCCGTGTGGGGGGCGGTGCTGGTCGCGGACGGATCGCGTGACGGGGCGCCCGACCTGCACGGGTACCGGCTGGGCCAGGACCCATGTGCGGCCGTGGGGCTGAAGTCGATCGGGGCGGCGATCGCGCCGAGAGAGCCCGAGAGCGAGTACGAAACGGGGATACTCAGGCATGACGCTCTCGACCAGGCTCAGTGCGATTTCTCCCTCCGTACCGGGAGTGAACAGCAACGGGCGGAGAAGGGATGGTTCGTCGAGTACACCGTCACGGTCAAGGTCGCCCTGCACAAGAAGACCGACCCAGCCGTCGAGTTCGAGGCGGAGAGGACTCTGACCGATTTCGGAGTGGACCCGAAGACGAAGGTGGAAGCGGTGCCCGGGCTCGGTGGCAAGGCGTATCTGCTCTCCCTGGAGGGCGGGGACCAGGAGTTGCGGGTGCTGCACGGCGGGGCGGTGCTCTCGCTTGCCCTCTCGTGCTCCAACAATTGGTATGACGACGGGCAGGAGCCCGGTGATGCGGTGGAGCTGCCGGATCTGGGCGTCCACAAGGCGGCCATGATCAGCGACATGCGCGACCTCATGTCCACCCTCCAGAGCTGAGCCGGCGCGGCCCGCCGCCCCGTGACGGGTGGCGGCGGGCGGAGCGGTTGTCAGCGGCTGCGGGGCCCGATGCGCAGGGTCCACCGGTCCAGCCGTGCTCCGTCCTCGCTCAGCGTGCGCTCGCCGGGGGTGAACCCTGCTCGTCGCGCGACCGCGGCAGACGCGGAATTGCCCGGCTCCACCTGGATCACCGCCTCCTGGCCGCCCTCACTCGCGGCGTACCGGGACGCCAGGACGACCGCCCGCGTGGCCAGACCGCGCCCCCTCCAGGGCGGGTAGAGGCCGTACGCCACATTCACCTGGCCGGGGCTCAGGCCCTCTCCTTCGAACCGCAGGTCGATCGTCCCCGCGAGTGACCCGTCGGCTGTCCCGTCGACCGGCCCGAGGGCGCCCGCCCGGATGCCGAACGCCCGGAGCGGCCCGGCCGTGGCCCACTGGTCCCGGCAACGCCGGAAGTACGTCTCGACGCCCTCTCGTGTGCCGGGACCGCCGTTGAGGTAGCGAGCGAGCAGTTCGTCCTCTCCCGTGAGGTGTGCCTCCACATCGTCCAGGCGGAGCGGGGACAGGGCGATGAACCCGTCGGACAGCCTCACTTCACACATCCGGCGATTCTTGACGCCACAGCCGCCCCGCGCCATCGGATTTCGTCGTACGGGGTGCGGAGCCGCCGGCCGTCCCCGGTGGGACAGCCACCCGGGCCGAGCCGTGGGCATACCGCAGGCGGAGTACGCCGGGCGAGCGCCGTACGCCTTGAGGAGGCCGGGTACCTCCGCCTGACGGCAGCGTGGGCGGGGCGGTGGTCCGCTTAGGGTCGGTACATGGAGACCCCTATTGCGCGTACGCCCCGGTGGCGGCGCCTGCTGCCCCGCGCCCGTGGCCGGTGGGCCGCGGGCATTGCCGCGCTCGTCGTGCTGGCCGGGGCGGGCACCTGGACCGCCGTGGCCGACGACGGCGCCCCGGCCGTGCACCGGCAGGACCGGATGATGCGCGTCGACGGGGTGTCCCTCGACACCTCGTACTTCACCACCGGCGGCACCGGGCGCCGGCCCGCCGTGCTCATCGGTCACGGCTTCGGCGGCAGCAAGGCCGAGACGCGGGCGCAGGCCGAGCAGTTGGCCGCCGACGGGTACGCCGTGATGACCTGGTCCGCGCGGGGGTTCGGGAAGTCCGGCGGGAAGATCTCGCTCAACGCACCCGACCGCGAGGTCAGGGACGTGTCCCGGCTGATCGACTGGCTCGCCGGCCGGCCCGAGGTGCGGCTCGACGCGAAGGGTGATCCGCGCGTCGGGATCACCGGCGCCTCCTACGGCGGCGCCGTCTCGCTCCTCGCCGCCGGGTACGACCGGCGCGTCGACGCCATCGCCCCGGAGATCACCTACTGGAACCTCGCCGACGCCCTGTTCCCCGACGGGGTGTTCAAGAAGCTCTGGGCAGGCATCTTCGTCACCACCGGCGGCGGCTGCGGGAACTTCGAGAAGCAGCTCTGCGCCATGTACGAGCGGGTCGCCGTCAGTGGGAAGCCGGACGCCGCCGCGCGCGCCCTGCTCACCGAGCGGTCCCCGAGCGCCGTCGCCGACCGCATCAAGGTCCCCGCGCTCATCGTGCAGGGGCAGACCGACTCGCTCTTCCCGCTCGGCCAGGCCGACGCCATGGCGAAGGCCATCAAGGCCAACGGGGCCCCCGTCGCCGTCGACTGGATCGCCGGCGGACACGACGGCGGCGACAGGGAGACCGGCCGGGTGCGGCAGCGGGTCGGGGACTGGTTCGACCGCTATCTCAAGGGCGACGAGGGAGCCGCCACCGGGCCCGCCTTCCGCGTCACCCGGACCGGCGGCATCGACTCCACCGACGGGGCCGCCCTCACCCGCGGCGCCGGCAGCGACACCTACCCCGGACTGCGCAGCGGTCCGCGGACCGTGGCACTGCGGGGCGGGGAGCAGAAGTTCAGCAATCCCGCCGGAGCCAATCCGCCCGCCATCTCCGCCGTCCCCGGCGTCGGCGGCGGCCTCGCCCAGCTGTCCACCCTCGGCGTCGGGCTCTCCATCGACTTCCCCGGGCAGTACGCCCGCTTCGACTCCGCCCCGCTGACCGCCTCCCGGCGCATCACCGGCTCACCCACCGTCCGCGTGAACGTGAAGGCGGGCGAGGGCGACGCGGTGCTGTTCGGCAAGGTGTACGACGTGTCGCCGGACGGGAAGCAGCAGGTGCTCCCCTCCCAGCTCGTCGCCCCCTTCCGGATCACCCCCGCGCAGCAGGGCCGGCCGCTGGAACTGACGCTGCCCGCCGTCGACCACGAACTCGACTCGGGGCACCGCCTGCGCCTCGTGCTGGCCGCCACGGACCTCGGCTACGCGTCCCCGGCCGCGCCGACCACGTACACCGTCTCCCTCGACGGACCGTTGACCATCCCCACCGCGCCCGGCCTGACGACCGCGGCGGCAACGCTGCCGTGGTGGACCTGGGGGCTCCCGGCCGCCGCCGTGGTGATCGCGGCGGTCCTGCTGCTCAGCACCCGGCGTCGTACCGCCACACCCGCGCCCGACCCCGCACTCGCCGACGTACCGCTGCAGATCACCGGCCTGTCGAAGAAGTACGCCAAGTCCGCCGACCGGTATGCGGTGAAGGAGTTGTCGTTCCGCGTCGAGAAGGGGCAGGTACTCGGGCTCCTCGGGCCGAACGGCGCCGGGAAGACCACCACGCTGCGCATGCTCATGGGGCTCATCACGCCCGACGACGGCGAGATCCGCGTCTTCGGACGGGCCATCCGGCCCGGTGCGCCCGTGCTGTCCCGCGTCGGTTCGTTCGTCGAAGGTGCCGGCTTCCTGCCGCACCTGTCCGGCCGCGCCAACCTGGAGCTGTACTGGCGGGCCACCGGGCGCCCCGCCGAGGACTCGCACATGGAGGAGGCCCTGGAGATCGCCGGGCTCGGCGACGCACTGGCCAGGGCCGTCCGTACGTACTCGCAGGGCATGCGGCAACGCCTCGCCATCGCCCAGGCCATGCTCGGCATGCCGGACCTCCTCATCCTGGACGAGCCGACCAACGGGCTCGACCCGCCCCAGATCCGCGAGATGCGGGACGTGATGATCCGGTACGCGGCCGGTGGCCGTACCGTCATCGTCTCCAGCCACCTCCTGTCCGAGGTCGAGCAGTCCTGCACCCACCTGGTCGTCATGGACCGCGGCCGGCTCGTCCAGGCCGGGCCCGTCGCCGAGATCACCGGCTCCGGTGACATGGTGCTGGTCACCTCCGCCGAGGAGATCACCGAGCCGCTCGTCGAGAAGATCGCCGCGCTCGCGGGGATCGGCTCCGCCGTCCGTACCGATGACGCGCACGGGCTGCTGGTGCGCCTCGACGGCGCCACCTCGCCGCAGCTCGTCACCGAACTGGTCCGGCTGGACGTTCCGTTGACCGGCGTGGGACCGCACCGCCGCCTGGAGGACGCGTTCCTCACCCTGATCTCCGGAGGCTCCGCATGAGTACCACGGCCCAAGCCCCCGAAGCCCCCGAGGCGCCCGGATACCGTGCCCGGCGGACCCTTCCGCTGCGCGTGGAGGCGGTACGCCAGCTGCGCAGGCGGCGCACCCTGCTGATGGGCGGGGTGCTGGGCGCGCTGCCGTTCATCCTGATCATCGCGTTCGCGATCGGCGGCACCCCGGACGGCGGGCCGGGGGGAGGCGAACGGGTCACCCTGATGGACACCGCGACCGCGTCCGCCGCGAACTTCGCGGCGACCTGTCTGTTCGTCTCGGCCGGCTTCCTGCTGGTGGTCCCGGTCGCGCTGTTCTGCGGCGACACCGTGGCCTCCGAGGCCAGTTGGTCCTCGCTGCGTTATCTGCTGGCGGCGCCCGTGCCCCGGGCCAGGCTGCTGTGGAGCAAGCTCGTCGTGGCGCTCGGCTTCAGCCTCGCCGCGATGGTGTTGCTGCCGCTTGTCGCGCTGGCCGCGGGAGCCGCCGCGTACGGCTGGGGGCCGCTCGAACTGCCCACCGGTGGTGCGCTCGCGACCGGGGACACGGTGCCGAGGATCGCGCTCGTCGTCGCCTTCATCTTCGTGTCGCAACTCGTCACCGCAGGGCTGGCGTTCTGGCTGTCGACCAAGACGGACGCCCCGCTCGGCGCGGTCGGTGGCGCGGTCGGGCTGACCATCGTCGGCAATGTGCTGGACGCGGTCACCGCGCTCGGCTCCTGGCGCGAGTTCCTGCCCGCCCACTGGCAGTTCGCGTGGGCCGACGCGCTCCAGCCCGATCTGGAGTGGGGCGGCATGGCGAAGGGCGCGGCCATCTCGGTCACGTATGCCCTGATCCTGTTCGCCTTCGCCTTCCGGGGGTTCAGTCGTAAGGACATCGTGTCCTGACCTCGACGTTCCGCCGGACCGCCGTCCGCCGTTGCCGCATCGAGACGCTTCCGCAACCCCTTCGACGGCTCCGACGCCCCCGCTCGCACGTCACATCCACCAGTGGTGACACGACGACACTGGGGGCCGAGGGATGGAACGACGGACACGCATGTACCGAGGGGCGTTGGGGCTGCTCCTCGCAGGAGGCGTACTGCTCACCGGCTGCTCGGGTGGCGGCGGCAGCAGCGACACGAGTGCCGCCCGGGGCGGTAAACGGGCGGCCGGTCCCGCACCGGCCGCCCCCGGCGGCGGCACCTCCTCGGGCGGGGCGGCCGCAGACGGGGCGAAGCCGGCGGACGGTGCCGGGAAGACGGACCGTCTGAGGGAGTCAGCCCCGCCCGACTATCTGTCCACCTTCGCGCTGGACGTGGACACCGCCTCGTACGGATACGCGCGCCGCACCCTCGCCGACGGCAGGCTGCCCGGCCCGGAGACCGTACGGCCGGAGGAGTTCGTCAACAGCTTCCGCCAGGGCTACCACCGGCCGGCCGGTAACGGCTTCTCCGTCTCCGTGGACGGGGCGCGGGCCGGTGGCGAGGGCGGGGACTGGTCGCTGGTACGGGTCGGGCTGGCCACCAAGGCCGCGCCCAGCAGCGCCGAACGGCCGCCCGCCGCCCTCACGTTCGTCGTCGACATCTCCGGCTCGATGGCCTCGCCCGACCGCCTCGGACTCGTGAAGACCTCGCTCGCCATCCTCACCGACGAGCTGCGCGACGACGACGCGGTCTCCCTGGTCACCTTCAGCGGCGAGGCGGAGACCATCCTGCCGATGACCCGGCTGCGGGACCACCGAGGGAAGATCCACGACGCCGTCGACTCCATGGAACCCGCCGACTCCACCAACGTGGGGGCAGGTGTCCGGCGCGGCTACGAGGAAGCCGTCGACGGCCACCGCAAGGGCGCCAACAACCGCGTCGTCCTGCTCTCCGACGCGCTCGCCAACACCGGCGAGACCGACGCCGAGGCGATCCTCGAACGGATCGACTCCGCCCGCCGCGACTACGGCATCACCCTCTTCGGGGTCGGTGTCGGCAGCGACTACGGCGACGCGTTCATGGAGCAGCTCACCAACAAGGGCGACGGACACACCACCTACATCGCCGACGAGGAACAGGCCCGCAAGGTCTTCGTCGACCAGTTGCCCGCCCACATCGAACTGACGGCGCGCGACGCGAAGGCGCAGGTCGCCTTCGATCCGAAGACCGTGGAGAAGTTCAAACTGGTCGGCTACGAGGACCGCAAGGTGGCCGACGACGACTTCCGCGACGACAGCGTGGACGGCGGCGAGATCGGCCCCGGCCACACGGTGACGGCGCTCTACGCCGTCCGTCTGCGGGACGGTGCCTCCGGCCATGTCGCCACCGCGACCGTACGCTGGCTGGATCCCGAGTCGCGGGCGGCGCACGAGGAGACGGGCTCGGTCGAGACCGGCGCGATCGACGGCAAACTGTGGGGCGGCAGCAGCACCCGCCTCCAAGTGGCCGCCGCAGCGGCCTACTTCGCCGACAGCCTGCGGGGCGGCGGGCTTCCGGGTGCGCCCGGCCTGGGCGAACTCGCCACCCGGGCCGATGAACTGGCGCGCAGGACCGAGGACGACTCGGTGGCGAAGCTGGCCACCGCGATCGGTCGGGCGGACCGCCTCCGGGGCGGCCGCGCCGACACCGGCACGGGCGCCGGCGAGGGGGAGATGGACTGAACGGCGCGTCACCCCGCCGCAAGAGATGGCCGTACGGCCTTGCGAGTTCAGGCCGTACGGCCGGTTCCGCCGGGCCATGATGACCTCATGGCCTCCCTGTTCCTGACGCTCGCCGTGATCACGACCGGCCTCTACGCCGGCTTCATGCTGACCTTCCTCGTCGCGATCATGCCCGGGCTCGCCGCGCTGCCCGACGCGGGCTTCACCGCGGCGATGCGCCGCTTCAACGAGAAGGTTCCGGGGCCCGTCTTCCTCGTCCTCTTCCTCGGAGTGATCGCCTTCCCGGCCGTCGCGGCCTTCACCGAGTACGGGGAGGACGGGTGGCCGCTGGTCGCCGCGGCGCTGGCGTGCGCCGTCGTCTCCCACCTGGTGACGATCGCCGGCAACATCCCGCTGAACCAGGCGCTCGCCGCCTCCGAGGGCGGCGACGACAGCGCGGCCCGTACCGCGTTCGAGGCCCGCTGGAACGCCCTCCACCGGATACGTACCGCCTTCTCGCTGGCCGCGTTCGTCCTTCTGGCGGTCGACGTCTGACGGGGCGCCGGCACCGTCTCAGGCCAGGTGGAAGACCTCGGTGAGCGGCACCATCGCCTCGTCCGCCGCCTCCGGCTGCTCGAAGAAGTCCGCCATGTCGCGCTGCCACCGCTCGTTCACCTCGGTCGCGGCCATCGCCTCACGGGCCGCGTCGAAGTCCTCCGTCTCCAGATAGCCGACGAGCAGCCCGTCCTCGCGCAGGAAGAGCGAGTAGTTGTGCCAGCCCGCCCCGGAGAGGGCCGCGAGCATGTCCGGCCAGACCGCGGCATGGCGCTCGCGGTACTCGTCGACGCGGTCCTTGCGTACGTTCAGCAGGAAGCAGACACGCTGCATCAGAAGGTCTCCCGTGCTCATCGGCCGTCCGTCCCGGCCCGCGGCCCGTGAAAGGTTTCAATCGGGCTCATCGGAAGCTAGACGGGGACCGCGGGCCCCGTCAATGGGGGCGGGGACCTGCTCAGGCCCCGTGCAGCCTGCGCAGGTAGTCGTAGGCGCTGGGCAGCGTGTCCAGGAGGTTCTGCTGCTGGCGCTTGACCGCCTCGAAGAGCGGCTCGGCCCCGGCCACGGACTCGGGGCGGTGGGCGAGGGAGGGGAGCGGGGCGTCGGGCAGCATGCCGAGGCCCGCGAAGACGCAGTAGTAGCCGCCGTTGGTGCTGAGGTTGCGGACCTCCGCGTCGAAGTTGCCGTAGTACAGGGACTCGTCGGTGTGCGGAGAGCCGACCGGCAGGCCGGCCCGGTAGGTGGCGATCTTGTCCCGCACGCTCTTGGGGAGAGGCAGCTCCGTGCTCGCCCGCCAGAAGGGAGTGTCGTCGCGCGGGGCGCAGTGGAAGTGGGTCTGGGCGAAGTCACGGGCGTCGTCGAATATCGCCGCGACCTCGTGGTTGAAGCGGTCGACGAGCGCCGGGTTGAACGTGCGGTCGGGGAAGTGCTCGGCGAGCAGGTGCAGCGCCGCCGTGACGAAGCGGATGCCGGTCGACTCCAGGGGCTCCAGGAAGCCGGCGGACCGCCCGATGCTGACCACGTTGTTCACCCAGGCCCGCTCGGTGCGGCCGACCCGGTACGTGACGTGCTCGAACTCGGTCGTCGCGGGGTCGAGGCCCCAGAGCTCGCAGAGCTCACCGGTGGCCTCCTGCGGTGTGGTGAACCGGCTGGAGTAGACGTAGCCGGTGCTGAAGCGGCCGGGCATCGGGATCTTCCAGGTCCAGCCCGCGGTCATCGCGAGCGCCGAGGTGTACGGCTCGATCCCGTGGGCCGCGTCGTCGTGCGGCACGACCGCGGTGACCGCGCTGTCGCCCAGCAGGTGATCGCCCATGTCCAGGAACGGCTCCTCCAGGGCCTGGTTGATCAGCAGCCCGTCGAACCCGGAGCAGTCCACGAAGAGGTCGGCATCCAGCACCCGGCCCGACGCCGTGCGCAGGGCCGAGACATGACCACGGCTGTCCCTGGCGACTTCGGTCAGTTCGTCCTCGACGCGGGTCACGGCCAGTTTCTCGGTGGCGAAGCGGCACAGGAAGTCCGCGAGCAGTCCGGCGTCCAGGTGCCAGGCGTAACGCGTGGCCGGCCGGCCGTCGAGCCAGCGGGGGGACTTCAGGGCGTCCATGACCGGTGGCTCGCGGAAGCAGGCGTAGTCGAAGGGCTCCGCCGTGGCGCCGTCGAACTTCCGCTTGACCCAGTACTGCGACAGCGGCGCCCGGTCGTAGTCGGGCAGCAGGCCGAAGGGGCGGTAGAAGTGGTCGGGGCCGCCCGCCGGGAGGGCGCGGGCGGCCGGCTCGCCCGCGCCGCCGGTACGCCAGTTGACGAAACGCACACCCATCCGGAAGCTCGCGTCACACTCGCGCATCCATTCGTTCTCGTTGATGCCGAGAAAGTCGAAGAAGGCGCGCTGCAGATTGGGGACCGTGGCCTCGCCCGTGCGGCCCCGCGGCTGCGACGGCGCTTCCAGCACGGTGACCTCCACCGTGCCGTGAAGAGCCTTGCCGAGGTACGCGGCGGCCATCCACCCCGCCGTCCCGCCACCGAGTACGACGACTTTCTGGATGCGTGGGGCGGTGCCGGTCATACGCGGTCTCACTTCCGGACGGGACGAATCGATTCCTCCCAGGCTGCGGGACGCGTCTATCGCCGGTCTATACCCGCCGCCCGCGCCGTCGCCGCGCTGTGGACGCGCACGCTGACGGCCGCCGCGCGTGCGGACCGGCGCGGTCCGGTGCCGGGCCGCGACCGGGTGTCCCGGGGGAGCGAAATCGAAGCGACATCGCCCCAATAAGGCCCCTCCGTAGCGTTCTTTCTGTCGCACCGCACCGCGGCGCAGCACGGATACACATCCACGGAGGAGAACACGATGCGCAGTACCCGCACTGGTCTTGCGACCGCCCTTGTCACCCTGACCGCCACCCTCGCCCTGACCCTGGGCGTGGCGGGCCAGGCGGTGGCGGGCGAGCAGGCCTCCGGCGCTGCGCAGACCGTCGGCGCCGCGCAGGACGGGACGCTGGGCGAGGTTCCGTGGACGGGGCCGGTGCCCGGGCTCCTGGATCTGCTCGGTGACATCGTCGGCGAGATCACGGACGGCGAGGTCCCCTGGACCTGAGACCTCCGCACCTGCACGGAAGCCCGGGCCCGCCGACACGGCGGGCCCGGGCTTCCGTGCACGGGGCACCGCCCCGGCCCGTGGGGCCGCGACGGCAGCCGGCTCAGCTCTCGAGGATCATCGCCAGCTCCTCGGCCGCGATCGGCCCGTGATCCGGGGTGCTGACCGCGGCCACGGCACGGTCCATCCGCTCCCGCCAGATGCGTGCGCCCAGCGCGTCGAACACCTCACGTGCGGCGAGCAGCCGGGGGGCCGCGTCGGCGGTGCCGTGGACGGCGAGCGCGAAGCCGACATCGGCCTCGATCCGCGCCTGCAGGAAGCGGTCGCCGACCTCCTCCGCCACCTCCAGGGCCTCCCGCAGCATGGTCTGCGCGGCCTCCGACCTGCCTTGGCGCCACCGGGCCTCGCCGATGCCCCGCAGGGCGTGCGCCTCGCCGAGCCGGTCGCCGTCCTCACGGGTGAGGTCGAGCACCTTGTAGCAGGCCTCCTGGGCCCCGGCGGGATCGCCCTGCCGCAGCAGGGCCTCCGCGAGCCGGTAGGTGTTCTGGGTCTCGCCCCGCACGGATCCGGCCTCCCGGCTCTTGGCGATCGCCTCCGTGCACAGCGCTATCCCCGCGGACACGTTTCCGCGCTCCAGTTCGAGTTGGGCCAGCAGCCCCAGGACATGGGACTCGCCCGCCGTGTCGCCGGCCCGGCGGAACCCCTCCAGGGACTCCTGGGCGCCGAGCGCGGCCTCGTCCAGATCGCCGGAGAAGCGGGCGCACAGCGCCAGGTTGCGCAGGGTCACGGCCCTTCCGTGCACCTCGCCGCACGCGTCGAAGAGCGCCAGCGACCGCAGCAGCCAGGGCTTCGCCTCCTCGTACTGGCGCTGGTAGATCGCCAGCGTCCCGAGTGAGCGCAGCATCGTCGCCTCACCGAGCCGGTCGCCCGTCCGCTCGGCGGCGGCCAGCGCGTTCTCGGCGCAGGAGCGCCAGTCCTCCAGGTAGTTGTGCGCCTCGAAGAGAGTGGTGCTGTTGACGGTCAGACCCCAGGCGTACGCCGAGCGGTCCGTTCCGGACGCCTGACCGATGACGTCGGCGAGCGCCGTCCGCTCCGACTCGAACCACCCCATCGGATCATCCAGCAGTTCGTCCATCAGCTCCATCGGCAGCGCGAGCCGCCGCACCGGGCCGTACACCACCGAGTGGCTACCGCCGTAGGCCCGTTGCCGCGCCGAGTCGGCGAGCGTCAGCCAGCCGCTGTACGCCCGCTCCAGCGCCGCTCCCCGTTCGTCGTCGCTCTCCTCGGCCTGGGCGCGCTCCCAGGCGAACAGCCGGAGCAGGTCCTGGAACCGGTACCGGATCACGGGACCAGAGGTGGACGCCACCTCGAGGAGCTGGGCGTCCACGAACTGCTCGATGAGGTTCTCCGCCTCCACCGGATCCGTGTCGAGGAGGGCCGCACCGACCCAGGCGGCGAAGTCGGGCACGGTCAGCATCCCGAGCCGCCGGTACAACTGCCGCGCTGCGGGCGGCAGGTCGCGGTAGCTCAGCCGGAAGCCGGCGCGCACGCCGCCCTCACCGGGGCTCAGCTCGTCCAGTCGCCGTCTCTGGTCCTCGAGCCGGGCGACCAGGGTCCGTACCGACCAGTGCGGCTTGGCGGCCAGCCGGGCGCCGGCGATCCGCAGGGCCAGCGGCAGCCGGTCGCAGAGCTCGCCCAGTCTCGCGGTGGCGGCGGGGCTGACGCCGATCCGGTTTCCCCCGGCGATTCCGGCGAGCAGCGCGGTGGCCTCCTCCGCGGCCATCGCGTTGAGCCCGATCTGCAGCACGGCGTAGTCGCCGAGCAGGTCGTCCATCAGGTCGCGGCCGGTGATCAGTACGCAGCAGCGGCCGTTGCCGGGCAGCAGCGGCCGGATCTGCTGGAGCGAGCGGGCGTTGTCGAGGACGATCAGCACCCGCTTGCCGCCCAGCACACTGCGGTAGAGCGCGGCACGCTCGCCGGGGTCGGCGGGGATCTGCGGCGCGGGCACGCCGAGGGCCCGCAGGAACCGGTCGAGGGTAGTGGCGGGTGAGACCGGGTCGTCCTTCTCGTCGTACCCGCGCAGGTCGGTGAAGAGCTGTCCGTCGGGGAAGCGGGCGGCGATCTGGTTGGCCCAGTGGACGGCGAGCGCGGTCTTCCCGACGCCGCCGATGCCGCTGATGGCCGCCATGGTCAGGGGCGACTGGCCGAGCCGCTCGTCCAGCATGCGGTCCAGCGAGCTCAGTTCCCTGACCCGGCCGGTGAACGAGGCCGACTCGACGGGAAGCTGGGCCGGCACGTTGGTGGCCGGGACGGGAGCCGGGTCGGCCGGGGGCTGCGTGAGCTCGGGCGAGTCCCGCAGGACGAGGTCGTGCAACCCCTGAAGCACCGGTCCGGGCTCGATGCCCAGCTCCTCCACCAGGAATCGCCGGCCCTCCCGGAAGGCGGACAGCGCTTCGGCCCGCCGACCCGAGCGGTACTGGGCCAGGATCAGATGGGCCCTGGCCTGCTCACGCATCGGATGCTCCGACACCAGTGCCGAGAGCTCCGGGATCAGGGCGTGGTGGTGCCCCAGTTGCAGGCGCAGTCCGGCGTGCTCCTCGTGCACGTCCAGCCGCAGTCCCTCCAGCCTGGTGGCCTCCTGCTCGACCCGGATGCCGGTGACCCCGTCCAGGGCCCGGCCGCGCCACAGCGAGAGCGCCTCCGCGAAGACGTCACAGGCCTCGGCGGTCTGCCCGCCCCGGGCCACCTCGCGGGCACGGCCCACCCGCTCCTCGAAGTCCACCACGTCGACGCGGTGTTCCAGCGCGCTGAGGGCGTAGCCCGGATGCGCGGTCACGATCAGGTCGCTGACTCCGGCCGCCGTCTTGAAGACCTTGCGCAACGCGGCCACACAGATGGCGATCTGGTTGCGCGCGGTGGTCGGGGCGCCGTTCGGCCACACCGTGTCGATGAGACTGTCCACCGACACGACGCGGCCCGGCGCCAGCAGAAGCATCGTCAGGACGGTCCGCTGCCTCGGCCCGCCGAGGGCGAGCGAAGTGCCGTCGAACCGAACTTCCAACGGCCCCAGAAGTCGGAATGCGATCTGCTGCATCTGTAGAACCCCCCTGGTTCACCATGCACCCCCCGGTACGCGTTTCATTGTGATCAGATACCCGCCGCAGATCCACCTCCCGGGTCGCCGGATAGCGATGGTATTTGGCCATCGTGGGGTGTGGGCCGCCCCCAGGGTTTCGGCGCGGGGCACGAGCTGCGGTATAGAGCGGACGGAGCCCTGGCATATGTCCTGCGCCGAGTCTGGGGAAGCCGCCGGAAATTGCCGGTGGCCTCTTCGCCTCACGGAGGTCTGTGATGAGCCGTCGTACCGCATCCGTTCTCGTCGCCGCGGCAGCGGCCCTGACCGGCGTCGTCGCCCTCACCAGTCCGGCCGCCGCCGCGCCCGCGGACAAGCCGGCGGTGCTGAGCGGCTGGACCCAGACGAGCGCCGCCAGTTACAACTCCTGGGTATCGGCACGTCAGAGTCAGGGCACCTGGTCGGCGTACGGCTTCGACTGGTCGACCGACTACTGCTCCACATCGCCCGACAACCCCTTGGGCTTCGCCTTCCAGACCTCCTGCGCGCGGCACGACTTCGGCTACCGCAACTACAAGGCCGCAGGCTCCTTCTCCGCCAACAAGGCCCGGCTGGACAGCGCCTTTTACTCCGACCTCAAGCGTGTCTGCGCTGCCTATTCCGGTGTCAAGCGCACCACGTGCGACGCCACGGCGTGGACGTACTACCAGGCGGTCGACAAATTGGGTAACTCCCCTGCCGTCACGGCTGGTTCGGCTGCCATCCCCAGTGCCGGGGCCGCCGCTCGGTGACGGCATCGGTGATTCACAGGGCGCTCCCGGCCGACTCTCGGCGGGGAGCGCCCTTTCGGGATGACCGGCACTCCGGGAAATGGCTGGAAATGCAACCATGGGGTCTGTCGTAGTTCTCCCGGCAGGCCCGTCCATATATCAAGTGCGGCGGCGAAATCAAACCAAAATTCGGAGAACACAGCGGTTCGGCAGGGTGACCCACACAGCCAGATCAGGACCATCGCTGAACGGGGAACCATGGAATTTCACTTGCTAGGCCCGGTCGAGGCCAGACGTGAGGACCTGCGGATCGCCATCTCGGGTGCGAAGATGCACACGCTGCTGGCAGCGCTCCTGCTGGCCAGGGGCCGGGTGGTGCCGGACACCCGCCTCAGCGCGCTGCTGTGGGGTGCGAACCCGCCCGCCACCATGAACGCCCAGATCTATACGTACGTCTCCCGGCTGCGCAAGCTCCTGGAACCCGAGGTCTCCCTGGAGCGCCGGGCGCCCGGGTACGCGATCGTCACGGCCGGCAGCCGCCTCGACGTGGTGGAGTACGAGCGGCTCGACCGGCTCGGCCGGCAGGCCCTCCAGGAGCACCGCTACGACGAGGCCGGCACCCTGTTGCGCAATGCCCTGGAACTCTGGCGTGGGCCCGCGCTCGCGAATGTCACCGAATTCCTCGCGGAGGAAGAAATTCCGCAATGGTCCGAGGGATACGCCGCCACTCTGGAGAATCGGCTGGAGGCCGATCTCGCCCTCGGCAGGCACCAGCAGATCACCGCCGAACTCACCCGCCTGGTCGCCGAGTTCCCGCTGCGCGAGCGCATGCGGGCACAGCTGATGACGGCCCTGTACCGCTGCGGCCGGCAGACCGAGGCGTTCCACGTCTTCCACGAGGGCCGGAAGGTGCTGGCCGAGGAGCTCGGCGTGGACCCGGGAAGCGACCTCACGGACACGCATCAGGCAGCCCTCTGCGGGACCCTGGGCTGGGAGCCCATGGCCCGTGCCGACACGGGACCGGTGACACCCCCGGCCGTCGCGGCCCCCGTCGGGCTCACCGTCGTCCGCTCAGGCCACGAGGACGGGCCGCCCGCCATGCTGCCGCCTGACATCGCCCCGTTCGCGGGCCGGGAGCGGGAACTGGCCGTCCTGCGGGCGCTGATCGTGCCCGGACCGGATGCGACGGACACCCCCCGCTCGCGACGCTGCCTGATCACCGGGATGGCCGGAGTCGGCAAGACCGCCCTCGCGGTGCGCGCCGCCCACGCATGCCAGGAACACTTCCCGGACGGCCAGTTGTACGCCGAGCTCGTCGGCCGTGACGGAAGACCCAAGGACCCGCGTCAGGTACTGGTCCGGCTGCTGCGGGCGCTCGGCCACGAGGTGCCGGGCCGGGTCGCCCACGATCTCGACGAGCTCGTCCGGATCTACCGCACCCGCACCGCCGGCCGCCGGCTGCTGGTCCTCCTCGACGGCGCGGTGGACAACGAGCAGCTCGCCCCGCTGCTGCCCGCCAGTCCGCTCTCCGCCACCCTGGTCACCGGCAACGCCCACCTCGCCTTCTCCACGGGTCCGGTCACCCTCGCGGTCGGGCCGATGAACGACGGCTCGGCCCTGGAACTGCTCTCGGCGGTCGCCGGCACCGGACGGGTGGCCGCCGACCCGCAGGCCGCCGCCCAACTGGTGCGGCACTGCGCCGGGTTGCCGCTCGCCCTGCGGATCGCGGGCGCCAAGCTCGCCTCCCGGCCGCACTGGTCGCTGGCCCGGCTGGCCCGGCGGCTCGCGGACCCCGGGGCCCGGCTGAGCGAGCTGAGCTTCGGGGATCTCGACGTCGACCGCACCCTGCGGGACTGGCTGCGACGGATGGACGACGGAAACCGGGCGCTCCTGCCTAGGTTGTCCGTACTGGGGGAGCGGCCGTTCTCCGCGGCCGCGGCCGCCATCGTCCTCGGCCTGCCGGACCAGCGCGCCGAGGACCTTCTGGAGCGGCTCGCCGACAGCTCCCTGATCGAACCGGGGCGCCGCCCGGGAGAGACCGGCGCGGGCGGTTCCGGCGCGCTGCAGTACCGCTTCCACCGGCTCGTCCTGCTCTACGCCCAGGCGTCCGCCGTGCAACGGCCCGTGCGCGCCGCGCTGGCGCACGCGAGCTGAGGATTCCGGCGGGCCTTTGGGAAGAGGTCCGCCGGCGGCCGGCTCCCGCTGCCGCCGGCGCGGCTCCCGCCCGCGGTCAGCGCGGGCTGCCGCCGCCCGGCGTCGCGATCGCTCCCCGGCAGATCTCCAGCACCGTCGTGGCGATGGTGCCTCCGGACCGGCCGAGACGGTCCGCGTACCGTCTGATGATCTCGTTCTCGCGGCCGAGCTCGGTGCGTCGGCCGCCCGCGGCGATACGGGCGCGCTGGACGGCCGCCGAGAGCTCGCGCCGCCGTTCGAGCAGGTGCAGTATCTCGGCGTCGAGGCCGTCGATGCCGTCGCGCAGCTCCGCGATGACGGCGTCGGTGTCCGTGGGCTTCGCGAGCGTGGATGCGTTCTGCATGAGGTGCTCCTTCGAGGGTCGGGGCGGGGGAAATCAGGACGAGGGGCCGGGGCGGGTCGCAGGGGCGGGGGCGTGCCGGGGGATCAGCCGTTGACCGCGTCGGGCACCGGCTCGCCCGCCAGCGCCAGGAGTACGGACGCGGCGACCGAGGTGCCCGCCTTCTCCTGCGCCTCCCGCGTGCCCGCGCCGAGGTGCGGGGTGGCCACCACGTTCTCCAGCCGGAACAGCGGGGAGTCGGTGCAGGGTTCGGTGGCGAACACATCGAGGCCCGCGCCGGCGACCCGCCCCTCCTTGAGGGCCGCGTACAGCTCGTTCTCGTCCACGATGCCGCCGCGGGCCGCGTTCACGAGGCGCACGCCCGGCTTCATCGAGGCGAAGGCGTCGAAGCCGATCAGGCCGAGCGTCTGCGGGGTCTTCGGCAGGTGCACGGTGATGAAGTCGGCCGTCGACAGCAGCTCCTCCAGCGGGACGAGCCGGGCCCCGGCGGCCGCGGCGGTCCCGGCGTCCACATACGGGTCGTAGGCGACGACGTCCATGTCGAAGGCGGCCAGCCGCCGTGCGACCAGTGCGCCGATGCGGCCGAGACCGACGACACCCAGCACCTTCCCGGAGAGTTCGACCCCGGTGAAGCGGGAGCGCTGCCACTGGCCGGCCCGGAGCGAGGCGTCGGCCGCCGGCACGTGTCTGGCGACGGCGAGCAGCAGCGCGATCGCGTGCTCGGCGGCGCTCACGATGTTGGACGTGGGCGCGTTGACGACCAGGACGCCCGCGGCGGTGGCCGCGGCCACGTCCACGTTGTCCAGGCCGATGCCGGCCCGTGCGATCACCTTCAGGCCGCGGCCGGCCGCGATGGCCTGCGCGTCCATGGTGGTGGCCGAGCGGACGACCACGGCATCGGCTTCGGCGAGCGCGGCCAGCAGCGCGCGCCGGTCGGTTCCGTCGACGCGCCGTACGTCGACGTCCGGACCGAGGGCTTCCACGGTCGCGGGGGACAGCTCCTCCGCCAGCAGCACGACGGGACGGTCGACGGGGCCTGCCGGTGGCGCGGTGGACGGGCCGGAGCCGGTGAACAGGGCGGGTGCGGTGGTCATGGACAGCCTTCTCTCAAGAGGTGTGGACCGGGGAACGGCCCGCGGGTGCTATTGGCGGACGCCGGCCATGTCCAGGGCGCGGGCGCGCAGCGCCAGCCTGGCCGGGAGGACGCTGGAGACCAGCGCGAGGGCGAGCGCCGCGAGCGCGCTGACACCGATGGCCGGCCACGGCAGGCTCAGCGAGAGCGCGGAACCGGCGTCCAGGACGCGGCGGTTGATCAGCATCAGGCTCGCGGCCTGGGTTCCGGTGGTGACGACCACGGCGAGCACCGTGGCGGTGGCGGCGGTGAGGACGGCCTCCGCTCCGACCATGGACAGGACCTGTCGGTCGTTGCCGCCGGTCAGCCGGAGCGTGGCGAAGTCCCGCAGCCGGTCGCCCGTGGACATCATCATCGTGTTGATGATGGCGATGAGCGCGTAGAGCAGGGCCGGCCCCAGGATGGCGATCATGGTGATCCAGTCGCTGCGGGCCCGCGGATCGTCGTCGCCGCTGCCCCACCGCGCGGTGGGAGTGACCTTCGCGCCGTCGGCGGCGTCCAGTGTCGGGGCGGCGCCGGACGAGGTGGAGACGAACGCCGCGGTGGGCTGCTTGTCGCCGGTCAGGTGCGAGGCGACCGGGGCGTACGGGAGCAGTACCTCGGAGAGGCTGAGCGGCGTCCTGACCAGGGCGACCAGCTTCAGGGTGAGGGGGGTGCCGTCGGCCAGGGAGGCGTCGAGCCGGTCGCCGACCCGCCAGTTGTTGGACTCGGCGAGGTCGCTGGAGACGGCGACGGCCGGGCCCTTCAGGGCGTCGAGCGAGCCCTCCTCGGTCTTCAGCTTCCAGGTCCCCGCCGCGTCACCGTCGATGGCCGTGGCGGCGGTCGTCCCGCCGGTCATGCCGCCGCCCAGGTCCGAGACGAGGGTCGGGTGGATGGTGGTGGTCCGGCCACCGGGCAGCTCCCGCAGGTGACGCACCGCCGCGGTGGAGAGCCTGGAGCCACCGTCCGGCTCGACCACGTACTGCGCGCTGAGCGCCGCACGTGACTGCTGGGCCCTGGCCTCGCCGAAGGCGAGCGTGGAGCCCACCACCGTTCCGGTCAGGCCGATGACCAGGAAGACCGGGGTCGCGGTGGAGACCGTCCGGCGCACCGCGGCCAGCGCGTTCTGCCGGGCCAGCATCCCGACCGCGCCCGCCGCCGGCAGCACCGGCAGGGTCAGCAGCCGGACCAGGGGCGGGACGACCACCGGGGCGAACAGCGCGAGCGCCATGATCGCCATGACGTCGATCAGCAGCGACCAGACCGGCAGGTTCTGCGGGTCACGCAGCTGCGGGTCCTGCCGCATGCCCGGGGGCATGGCGAGGAACAGGGCCACCACCGTGCCGAAGAGCGCGAGATAGGCGACGGCCCACACCCAGCGGCCGAGCGTCATCACCTTGCCGTCCACGGCCGCGGCGTTCAGCGCCTCGACGGGGCGTACCCGCCCGGCCCGGCGGGCCGCCGCGTACGCGCCGAGCACCGCCACGCCCACCTCGACGGCCGAGGCGATCAGCAGCGGCCCCGCCGAGAACTCCACGGTGAAGCCCTCGGGGGCGGCGCCGCGGTCCACCAGCCACCGCGCGAAGAGCGGCGCGAGCGCCGGACCGAGCAGCGAACCGGCGACCGCGGCGATCAGCGAGACGACCACCGACTCACCGAGCACCAGCAGCCTGATCTGGCGGGGGGTGGCGCCGACGGCCCGCAGCAGGGCCGTCTCGCGGCGCCGGCCCGCGACGGCGAAGGCGAACGTCGACGCCACGACGAAGAGCGACACGAAACCGGACATCCCGGCCATGAACGTGAGGAGCTTCTTCAGGGACGGCGCCGTGGGGTCGTTGTTCTCCAGCCCCGCCGACGTCGTGACGAGCAGGCCCGTGGCGGCGATGAGCGCCACGCCCAGGGTGAGGGCGACGAACGAGCCCGCGAAGCCGAGCCACCGTTTGCGCAGGGTGGCCACGGCGACGGGGATCAGGAGGGAGGACTTCCCCATCACTCGCCACCGCCCACACGCGCGGGCTCCGTGCCCGCTTCCAGGGCGGCCATGTGCTCGGCGACACCCTGCACGGTCGGCTGCCTCATCTCGTCGGTGATGCGCCCGTCGACGAGGAACACCACCCGGTCCGCGTACGAGGCGGCGACCGGGTCGTGCGTCACCATGATCGTGGTCTGTCCCTGGTCGTCCACCAGGGACCGAAGCAGTTCGAGCACGGTCCGGCTGCTGCTGCTGTCCAGGGCGCCGGTGGGTTCGTCGGCGAAGAGGACCTTGGGCCTGGTGATCAGCGCGCGGGCGATGGCCACCCGTTGCTGCTGGCCGCCGGACAGCTGGGAGGGCAGCCGCTTGGCGCGGTCACCGAGTCCCACCTGGGCGAGGGCGGCCCGGACCTCGGAGGAGTCGGGCCGGCGGCCCGCCAGCCGCAGGGGGAGCCCCACGTTCTGCTCGGCGCTCAGCGCGCCGAGGAGGTTGAACGCCTGGAAGATGAAGCCGATCCGGTCCCGGCGCAGTTCGGTGAGGGCCTTCTCGCCCAGCGTTCCGAGATCGACGTCGTCCACGACCACCCGGCCCGAGTCGGGCCGGTCGAGGCCGGCCGCGCACTGCAGCAGTGTGCTCTTGCCCGACCCGGACGGGCCCATGATCGCGGTGAAGGTGGTGCGTTCGAAGACCACGGAGATCTCGTCGAGGGCGCGCACCGCCGCGGAGGTCGCGGCCGCGTAGCACCTGCTGACCTGTTCGAGCCGGACTGCCTGATTGTCTGCCATGTGTCAACGCCTATCAAGTGATGTCGTGCTGGTCCGATGAACTCGCCGTGCTCATTGAGCCAGGTCAGTAGCCGCCCCACTGCGCCAGCAGATCCTGTTCGGTCTCCTGCGGGAGCGGCTCCAGCTTGCCCACTGGAGTGTCCGGGCAGTCCGCGACGGCTTCGAGAAGTCGGACCATTTGATCCAACAGCCCTTGTGCCTCGGTCAGTTGGTAGAGGTGGGGCAAATATCCCAGATGCAGCCCGAGAGTGGAGGTGTCGAGTCCGGGGACCGCCTGCATGCGCAGCGGATAGTGCGTGGCGTCCTCACTGTCACCCCCGAGGAGGCGCAGACCGTCCGTGTGTGCGAGCAGAGTGTCGGCGTCGAGTGGCGTGTTCTTGACCACCGTTGTGGTGTCGAAGAGCGGACCGGCGCCCGCCAGCCGCTGCACGTCGCCGAGACCGAGGTGGTGATGGGGGATGAGTGCCGCCTGCTCCTCCTGAATCCGGGTCAGCAGCGCGGCGATCGACTCCGACGCGTCCACCCGTACGCGCACCGGGAGGGTGTTGATGAAGTTGCCGATCATCCGCTCGATGCCGGGAACCTCGGCAGGCCGCCCGGAGACGGTGGAGCCGAAGACGACGTCGTCGCGCCCCGTGAGACGGCCCAGCACCACGCCCCAGGCACCCTGGACCGCGGAGTTCAGGGTGAGACCGTGGCCGCGGAGGCTGTCCCGGAGGCGGCCGGTGAGTTCCTCGGACAGCTCGGTGCGCACCGACTCCTGGGCGACCGGGTTGCCCTGTGCGGGAGCACCGGCCGGCCCCACCAGGGTGGGAGTGGCGGGCCCTGCCAGCGCGGCCGACCATGCCGACCGCGCCGCGGCGCGGTCCTGGCCGTCCAGCCACGCCAGGTAGGCGCGCAGCGGCGGCGGCTGCGGCAGCCGGGTGGCGGCGCCCCGCTCCCCGTACAGGGTGAAGAGCTCCTCGACCAGCACCGGAACCGACCAGCCGTCCCACAGGATGTGGTGTGCCGTCAGGACCAGTCGGTGGCGGCCGCCCGGCAGGGTGAGGAGCAGCAGGCGCAGCAGCGGCGGTACCGCCGGATCGAAGGCACGGAGCCGCTGTTCGCCGGCGAGCCGGGCGGCCGTGGCCGCGCTGTCCCCGTCGGTGGAGAGGTCCGCGTGGAGCCAGGGGAGCGGCGCCTTCGCGTGCACCACCTGGACCGGGCGGCCCGTTTCCTCGTGACGGAACGAGGTGCGCAGCGCGGGGTGCCGGGCCAGCAGCCGTTCGGCGGCGGACCGCAGCGCGTCCCGGTCCAGCGGGCCTTCGAGGTCGATGCCGAGCTGCGTGGTGTAGACGTCCGCCTCGTCCCCGGAGAGCAGGGCGTGGAAGAGGAAGCCCTCCTGGAGCGGGGTCAGCGGCAGCACGTCGAGGAGGTCCGGGTCCGAACGCATCAGCACCTCCGTCTCCTCCTCCAGCCCCGGGAACGGCCCGCGCAGGAAGGCGTCGCCGTCCTCCGGCCCGGCCGTCCCGTCCGCGGCTGCCCCGTCCCCCGCCTCGTCGGCGACCGACGCGAGCGCCGCGACCGTGCGGTGGGTGAACACCTCCCGCACGGAGAGGACGAGCCCGGCGTCCCGGGCCCGGGAGACCAGCTGGATCGCCATGATGCTGTCGCCGCCGAGGTCGAAGAACGAGTCGTCGGCCCCGGCCCGGTCCACCAGGAGGACCTCGGCGAACAGCCGGCACAGCACCTCCTCGCGAGCCGTGGTGGGTGCGCGCCCCGCCTCCGAACCACTGAGGTCGGGAGCGGGCAGCGCCTTGCGGTCCACCTTTCCGTTGGCGGTGAGCGGCAGCGCGTCGAGAGCGACGAAGGCGGAGGGCACCATGTAGTCCGGCAGCGAGGCGCCGAGGAAGGCGCGCAGCCCGGCGGTGTCGGCCGCCTCGCACTCGACGTACGCCACCAGCCGCTTCGCACCGGGCCGGTCCTCGCGCACCAGCACCACCGCCCGGCCGACCCGCGGATGGGCCGCCAGAGCGGACTCGATCTCGCCGGGCTCGATCCTGAAGCCGCGGATCTTCACCTGGTGGTCCGCCCTGCCCAGGTAGTCGAGGTCGCCGTCGGGCCGCCGTGAGGCGAGGTCGCCGGTGCGGTACATCCGCGATCCCGGCTCCCCGAACGGATCGGCGACGAACCGGTCGGCCGTCAGGTCGGGGCGGCCGAGATAGCCGCGGGCCAGTCCGGCACCGGCGAGGTAGAGCTCGCCCGCCGTGCCCACGGGCACCGGCTGGAGGTGGCTGTCCAGCACGTACAGCCGGGTGTTGGCGATCGGACGGCCGATCGGCGCGAGGACCGGGCCGGCCAGCGGCTCGCTCATGCTGGCGCACACCGTGGATTCGGTCGGACCGTAGGCGTTGATCATCCGCCGGTCGCGGGACCAGCGGTCCACCAGGTCCGGAGCGGTGGCCTCGCCCGCCACGACCAGCGTCGAGCCTGGCGGCAGGCTGTCCTCGGGCATCACGGGCAGCGCCGAGGGCGGCAGCGTCACATGGGTGATCCGGTGCTCGGCGATCAGGGCGGCCAGCGACGGGCCCGGCAGCAGCCGGTCCGCGTCGGCCAGGACCGCGCAGGCTCCGGTGAGCAGGGCCATGCACAGCTCCCAGACCGCCGCGTCGAAACTGGGCGAGGCGAACTGCAGCACCCGGCTCGTGGGAGTGACGGCCAGCGTTCGGCGCTGCCCGGCGACCATGGAGGCGATGCCGGAGTGGGTGACGACCACGCCCTTGGGGCGGCCGGTGGACCCCGAGGTGTAGATGACGTAGGCGGCCCGGGAGGCGTCGATCACGTGGGCGGGCTCCGAGGCGGCGTGACCGCTGGTGTCCGTACGGTCGATGAGCAGCCGCGGCGCGCCGGTGTCCGGCAGTGATCCCGCCGCCACCGCGCTGCTGGTGATGACCAGCGCCGGGGCGGAGTTCTCCAGCATGTACGCCAGTCGGTCGGCCGGGTAGCCCGGGTCCAGCGGCACGAACGCGGCGCCCGCCTTCAGGACGGCCAGTTGCGCCACCACCAGGTCCACCGAGCGTTCCAGCGCGATGGCGACGAGCCGCTCGGGGCCGGCGCCGCGCTCGGCCAGCAGCCGGGCCAGCCGGTTGGCGCGGGCGTCGAGTTCGGCGTACGTGAGCGTTGTGGCGCCGTGCGCCAGGGCCGCGGCGTCCGGCGTACGGGCCACCTGGGCCGCGAACAGGGCGGGCAGCGTGGAACTGGTGAGGGCGTCCGGCACCTCGCTGTCGTTCCAGCCGGTGAGCAGTTCGTCGCGGTGCGCGGGGGACAGGAGGTCGATCCGGCCGACGAGGGTGCGGGGCCGGTCGGCGACGGTGGTCAGGACACGCAGCAGCATGTCGGCGACCGCGCGCGCCCCGGACCGGTCCATCAGGTCCGGCTGGTGGTCGAGGCGGAAGCTCAGCCCGTCGTCGCCCGGGCGGGCGACCATGCCCAACGTGTAGTGGACGGCGTCGTGGCCCCGCACCCCGTCCAGTGTCAGACCGGTGCCCGCGGAGGCCGCGGCGAGCGCGGCCACATCGAGGGGATAGTTCTCGAACACCATCGCCGTGTCGAACAGTGCCCCGACGCCGCCGATCTGCTGGATCTCGGAGAGGCCCAGGTGCTGGTGGCCGAGGAGCGCGGACTGCTCCTGCTGCATCCGTGCGAGCAGCGACTCCAGCGGCTCGTCCGGATGCAGACGCAGCCGGACCGGCAGGGTGTTGATGAACAGGCCCACCATCCCCGCCACGCCCTCCAGCTCCGGCGGGCGTCCGGACACCGTCGCCCCGAAGACCACGTCGTCACGGCCGGTGAGGCGGGCCAGGGTCAGCGCCCAGGCGCCCTGGAGCACGGTGTTCATGGTCAGCCCGGCGGCCTTGGCGCGGCCGGCCAGGGCGCGGGCGTCCTCGGCGGGCAGGGTGAACTCCAGCCGCTCGGGCACCCGCGGCGTCCGGTCCGGCTCCGCCCGGCGGACGAGCGTGGGCTCCTCGAACCCGGCGAGCGCCTCGCGCCAGGCGGCACGTGCCGCCTGCTGGTCCGTGGCCGCCAGATGCGCCAGGAAGTCCCGGTAGGGGCGGACGCGCGGCAGCGCGGACGGGTCGGCGCCGGCCGCGTACAGGGTCAGCAGCTCGCGGATGAGGACCGGCATCGACCAGCCGTCGAGCAGCAGGTGGTGGTTGGTGAGCACCAGCCGGTGGCCGGCGGACCCGAGCCGGATCAGGGTGAGGCGCAGCAACGGCGCGCGGTCCGGCCGGAAGCCGGCTGCCCGCTCCCCGGCCGCGGCGTCCTCGGCGGCCCGGGACCGCTCCTCGGGCGGGAGCCCGGTCAGATCCACTTCGGCCCAGGGCAGCCGGAGCTCGGCGGGGACCAGCTGGACCGGGCGGCCCAGTCCCTCGTGGTGGAACTCGGCGCCCAGGGTGGGGTGCCTGTCCAGGAGCGCGCGGGCGGCGTCGCGCAGCAGCGCGGCGTCCAGCTCTCCGCCCAGGTCGAGTTCGAGCTGCGCCGTGTACACGTCGCTGTCACCCGCCTGGAGGCTGTGGAAGAGCAGGCCCTCCTGGAGCGGGGAGAGCGGCAGCAGCTCCGACAGGCCCGGCCTGCGCGTTTCGAGCAGCTCGATCTCACTCTGGGAGAGCCCGGTCGCGGCGACGTCGGAGGGGGAGCGCCCGCCGGCACCCGGCCGGACACCGGCCAGGGCGAGGGCCCGCAGGGCGTCGAACCACGCGGCGGCGAACCCCGCGACCTCCTCCTCGTCGAGTACTCCGGAGGCCCAGGTCCAGCTCGCCACGAGTTCGGGTCCTTCGGGCCCGTCCTGGGTCAGCGCGTTGAGCTCCAGGGCGTGGGCGAGCGGCATGTCGTCGCCGCCGCCCGGAATGCCGTCCTCGACGCGCGGGACGACGGCCCAGTCGGCCTCGGCGCCCGCGGTGGCGAAGCGACCGAGGTAGTTGAAGCCGATCCGCGGCTCGGCGAGCGGGGCGAGCTGTGCGGCGGTCCCGGGGTTCAGGTGGCGCAGCAGCCCGTAGCCGATTCCCTTGTCGGGTACGGCGCGCAACTGCTCCTTGACCGCCTTGAGCGCCGCGCCGGGAGCGACTGCCCGGCCCACGTCGAGCAGGACGGGATGCAGGCTCGTGAACCAGCCGACCGTACGGCTCAGATCGGTGCCGGGGGCGGCCGACTCCTGGCGGCCGTGGCCCTCCAGGTCGACCAGGACCTGCTCGCCGCCCCGCCACTGCCGGTACGCGAGGGCGAAGGCGGTCAGCAGGACGTCGTTGACCTCGGCGTGGAAGGCGGCGGGGACCGTGGTGAGCAGTGCTTGCGTCACCTCGGCCGGCAGCCGCAGCGTCAGCTGCCCGGCGGTCCCCAGCACATCGCGCACCGGGTCCGGGGGACGGACGTCCGGCGGCTGACCGGCGCCGGACAGCAGCGCGGTCCAGTACGGGAGTTCGGCCTCCCGCTCGGGAGACAGCGCCGCCTCGGCGAGCCGCGTGGACCAGGTGCGCAGTGAGGTGCCGGCCGGCTGGAGGCGCGGTGCGACGCCCTGTACGGCTGCGGCGTACGCCTGAGCCAGGTCGGGGGCCAGGACGCGCCAGGAGACCCCGTCGATCACCAGGTGGTGGACGACCAGGACCAGCAGCCCGGACCGGTCGGGGCCGCGGTCGCACCAGACGGCGCGCACCATGCCGCCGCCTTCGGGGGCGCGCGGCGCGAGCGCGGCGACGGCCCGGCGGCCCTCCGCCCCCGCCAGGGCGTCCAGGGCCGTGTCGTCGAGCCCGGTCGCCGCGACCCGGCGCAGGCAGCCGTCGGCGTCGACCGAACCGGCGGGGCCGATGGACAGGCCCCCGTCGGTGAGCCGCGCGCGCAACGCGTCGTGGTGGTCGAGTACGGACCGCAGGGCGGCGCCGAGAAGCGGAAGGGTCGCTCCGGCCGGAACCCGCAGCACCATCGACTGGTTGTAGCCGTCGAGCGGTCCGCCGTGTCCGGCCGCCCAGTGCATGACGGGTGTGAGCGCGACCGTGCCCAGAGCGGCGTCCACCGGCTCCGCGGGCTGCCCGTCCAGGGCCGTGGCGGCCTCGGCGAGAGCGGCAGCGGTCTTCAGCCGGAACACGTCGCGCGGGCTGATGGCCAGACCCGCCGCGCGGGCCTGCGACACCAGCTGGATGGACATGATGCTGTCCCCGCCGAGGTCGAAGAAGGAGTCGTCGGCCCCCACCTCCCCGGCGCCGAGCACCTCGGCCATCAGGGCGCACAGCACCTGCTCGCGCGGGGTGCGCGGGGCGCGGCCGGTGCCGGACCCGGTCAGGGCGGGGGCGGGCAGCGCCCGGGTGTCGAGCTTGCCGTTGGCGGTGAGCGGCAGGGCGTCGAGCAGGACGAAGGCCGACGGAACCATGTGGCTGGGCAGGGCCTCGCCCAGGGCGGCGCGCAACGGTTCGGCGCCGCTCCCGGACCCGGCGGCCGTCACGACGTACGCGACGAGCCGCTTGTCGCCCGGCCGGTCCTCACGCACGATGACGGCCCCACCGGACACCTCGGGCAGATCGAGCAGCACGCTCTCGATCTCGCCGAGTTCGATGCGGAAGCCTCGGATCTTCACCTGGTGGTCCGCCCGGCCCAGGTACTCCAGACCGCCGTTGGGCAGCCGGACCGCCAGGTCGCCGGTGCGGTACATGCGCGATCCCGGCCCCCCGTACGGGTCCGCGACGAAGCGGTCGGCGGACAGGTCCGGCCGGCCGAGGTAGCCGCGCGCCAGGCCCGCGCCGGAGACGTACATCTCGCCGCGCTCACCCACCGGCACGGGCTGGAGTGCCGTGTCGAGCACATGGATCCGCAGATCGGGGATGGCCCGCCCGATGAGGCTGCGGGTCTGTCCGCCGACCGCGTCCGCGTCGAGCGCGAGATGGCTGACGTGCACGGTCGTCTCGGTGATGCCGTACATGTTGACCAGCACGGCCTCCGGATGGTTCCGGTACCAGGGCTCGAGCCGGCCCGGATCAAGCGCCTCGCCGCCGAAGACCACCCGGCGCAGGGCGAGCGGGGCGTCCGTCGCGGCTTCCCTGCTCTCGGCGTCCGCCCGCATCAACTGGTAGAAGGCCGACGGCGTCTGGTTGAGGACGGTGACGCCCTCGGCCGCGAGCAGGGTGAGGAACTCCGCGGGGGAGCGGCTGACGGAGTGCGGGACCACGACGAGACGGCCGCCGTGCAGCAGGGGCCCCCACAGCTCCCAGACCGAGAAGTCGAACGCGTACGAGTGGAACAGCGTCCACACGTCGTCGGGTCCGAAGCCGAACCAGTGCTCGGTGGCGGTGAACAGCCGCACCACGTTGGAGTGCGGGACGACGACGCCCTTGGGGCGGCCGGTGGAGCCGGACGTGTAGATGACGTACGCCGGGGTGCCGGAGGTCAGCGGCCCGGTGCGGTCGGCGTCGGTGAGCGCGCCCGGGTCGGACGCCGCGAGCGCGGCGACGGTCTCCGGAGCGTCCATGACCAGCCGCTCGACGGTGGTGTCGGGCAGGCCCGCGCTGTCCGCCGCGGTCGTGACCAGCAGGGCGGGCGCGGCGTCGGAGAGCATGTAGGCGAGCCGGTCGGCCGGGTAGTGCGGGTCCAGCGGCACATAGCCGGCACCGGACTTGACGACCGCGAGCAGGGCGGTGACGAGATCGGCGGAGCGGTCCACGGCCACGGCGACATACCCCTCCGGCCCTGCCCCGCGGGCGGTGAGCAGCCGGGCCAGCCGGTTGGCACGGGATTCGAGCTCCGCGTACGTGAGGGAGACGTCGCCGTCGGTGAGCGCGACCCGCTCGGGGTGGCGGGCGGCCTGCTCCTCGAAGAGGGCGGCGAGGGTGTCCGTCTCGGCCGGCACGGCGACCTCGGCATCGGGCGCGTTGAAGTCCACGAGGAGTCTGCGGCGCTCGTCCTCGCCGATCAACTCCACCTGCGCGAGCGGCAGCGCGGGGTCGTCGAGCGCCGAACCGATGAAGTGCAGGAAGCGGTCCTGGTGGGCAGCGACGGCGTCGACGTCACAGACGGCCGGGGCGGCGTCGAAGTCGATCCGCAGGCCCATGTCACCGAGGTCGTAGATGCCGATGGACAGATCGTCCACAGGCCCGTTGCTGAGGTTGTGCTGGACCGTGGGATGGCCGCCGAAGCCGAGGCCCGGCGCGAACGCCATGATGTTGATCATCGGTGCCGCTATCCGCCGCGCGGGCCCGCCCGCGCCCAGGTCGCGGCAGAGGTCCTCGTAGCGCGGCAGCTGGTGCGCCAGGCCGTGGCGGACCTCCCGGACGACCGAGCGGACCAGCTCGGCGAGCGGCTGGCCGGGGCGTACGCCCACCCGCAGCGGCACCACGTTCGACGACATGCTCGGGGTGCGGCGGGTGAGCTCGGTGGTCCGGCCGGTCACCGGGAGGCCGAGCACCAGCTCGTCCTTGCCCGAGACGCGGTGCACGTAGGCGGCGACGAGCGCGATGAGCAGCAGCGACCAGCGGGTACGCGCGCCCCGCGCGACGGTCCGCACCCGGTCCGCCTCGGCGGCGGGGAGGAAGACGCTGCGGCGCACGAACGGGGTGGCGTGGTCCTCGGAGCCGACCGGGCCGGACGGGCGGCGCTCGGCGAGCCGAGGGGTCTCGTCCGGCAGCGCCGCCAGGTGCTCGGCCCAGTGGGCGCTGTCGTCGGCGGCCTCCCGCGAGGCGCGGTAGGCGGCGTCCTCGGCCAGCACCTCTTCGAGCGTCCCAAAGGGGGTGGGCCCCCACGGTTCACCGGCCAGCGCCTGCGCGTACAGCTCGGCGAAACGGGCGTCCAGCTGGGCGGCACCCATCCCGTCGATCACGATGTGGTGGTAGCGCTGGTAGAAGAAGAACCGCTCGGGGGCGACCTTGATCAGGGCGAGGGTGCAGAGCGCACCCGCCGCCAGGTCGACGGGCGTGGCCAGCTCGGCATCCATCCACGCACGGGCGGCGCCCTCCGGGTCGTCCCGCTCCGTCATGTCGAACCACCGGAGCCGTCGATCGCCCGGCTCGGTGTCGACGGTCTGCCACAGTCCCGTGTCGTCGCGCTCGATGGCGCGGATGCGCAGCACATCCGCCTCCCGGGCCAGCTGGTACCAGGACGCCGCCAGCAGCTCCGGGTCGAGCGGCCCCAGGATCTCCTTGTACTCGGCGACGTTGTACCGGCGGCCGGTCGGGTCCAGATCGTGCGCGAACCAGATCCCGCTCTGGGCGGCTGACAGCGGCAGCCGCACCGCGTCGGGCTTGCGCTCAGACATGGGACCGCCCCGCCATCGACTCGCGCAGGCTCAGCGGACGCAGATCCGTCCACCGGCTGTTGATGAACTCCACGCACGCGGCGCGCCCGCTCTCCGCCAGCGCCACCGTCCAGCCCTCGGGCACCACGGCGAACGCCGGCCAGAGGGAGTACTGCTCCTCGCCGTTGACCAGCACGAGGAAGCTGCCGTCCTGGTCGTCGAAGGGATTGTTCGCCATGGTGAGAACTCCTAGGGCAGTAGTCAGCGAGCGGCCGGAACCGGGAAGTCGAGCTGTTCGGCGACCAGCGCCATGAGCTCCTTGGCGGCGGTCTCCAGGTAGAAGTGGCCGCCGGGCAGCACCCGTACCTCGCAGCCGGCCGTGGTGTACCGCGCCCAGCCCTCGGCCTGGGTGCGGGTGCAGGAGGTGTCGAACGACCCCGCGACGGCGGTGACGGGACAGGTCAGCGGCGCGCCCGGCCGGTAGGTGTAGGTGTCGATCAGATGGAAGTCGCCGCGCAGCACGGGCAGCGCGATCTCCCGCAGTTCCTCGTGCGCGAGCAGGGCCGCCCCCGCGCCGCCGAGCCCGGCGACGTACCGCAGGACCCCCTCGTCGCCCCGGAACTCCGGCGCGAGCGGCGCACAGGCGTGCGGCGGCTTCCGGGCGGAGGCGATCAGGCGCACCAGCGCCGGCCGCAGCTCGCGGGGCAGCGCGCGCGCCACCTCGAAGGCGACCGTGGCCCCCATGCTGTGCCCGAAGAACGCCACCGGCCGGTCCACCAGCGGCTCGATCGCCGCGGTGACGGACCGCACCAGGGCGTCCATGTCGGGGGCGGGGTCCGTCATGATGCGGTCCTGGCGCCCCGGGTACTGGACGGCCGTGACCTCCACCGACGGCGGGAGCAGTCCCGCCCAGCCCCGGTAGCTGCTGGCGGCACCGCCGGCGTGCGGGAAGCAGATCAGCCGTACGGCCGCCGACGGCCGGGGGGTGAACGTACGGAACCAGGCGCTCACCTCGGCCCCCCGGCGGGCGCGTGGGGCTCGGCCATCGCGACCGCGATCCGGCGCGGCCCGGTGAAGGGCTCGCGGCCGTGGGCGGCCAGCATGTTGTCGACCACGAGCACGTCGTCGCGGCGCCAGTCGAAGCGGGTGGACGCGGCGCGGTAGCAGGAGCGCAGGTGGTCCATCACCTCGGCAGGAATGGATCCGCCGTCACCGTAGTAGGTGTTGCTCGGCAGGTCCTCCTCGGAGAACAGCTCCAGCAGCCCCTCCCGCACCTCGGGGGCGAGCGTCGAGTGGTGGAACAGGGCGATGTGGTTGAACCACACCTGCTCCCCGGTGTCGGGGTGGAGGTGCACCGCCCTGCGGACCCCGCGGGTGCGCAGGCCGCCGTCGGCCGTCCACTCGAACTCCAGGTCCTTGGCGCGGCAGTTCGCCTCGACCTCGGCGCGGTCCTCGGTGTTGAAGACCTGCCGCCAGTCGACTCCGAAGCCGTCGTGGAAGTTGCGGACGACCATCCAGCCCCGGCGCTCGAACTCCGCGCGGACGGCCGGGTCGATCAGCCGGTGGATCTCACGGATGTCGGCCAGCGGGGTCGCGCCGAGCGTCTCGGGCTCCTGGACGCAGTGGAAGTAGAGCAGCCGGGGCCATGAGGACTGGTAGGAGTTCTCCGTGTGGAGGAAGATCTCCTCGTCCTGCGGATAGTCCGTGGACGTGTAGACGTTCCCCTTGATCGTGGACCGCGGCGACGAGCGCTCGGTGTACTTCAGGGGCTCCCCGGACAGCGCGCGCACGACCGCGGCGAAGCCGTCGACCCCGCCGATGTCGAAGCCCCGCAGCAGGACCGCGCCATGCCGGTGGAGCCGCTCCCGGATGTGGCCGGCCTCCTTGCCGATCAGTTCGATGATGCCGGGGCTGCCGGCCTCGCGCTCCAGTACGAACGCGAGCGTGTCTGCGGTCATCGGCCACTTCCTTCTCTGCTGGTGATCCACTGGCGATCCGCCGGGACGAGCCGGTCATTCGGCGGCCGGGAACACGAAGAACCCCCGGCCGGATCACTCTCCGGCCGGGGGCTATATATCTTCGATAAGACGCCTTGCGGACAGGACCTAACGCTCGGCTCCCACCGCCTTGAGGACGGCGGCGTTGAACTCGCCGTTGGTCAGCACGACCACGCCGGTGCCGCGGTGCAGCTGCGCCATGGAGACGGCCTGATAGCCACCGGGCGAACCGCCGTGCCCGTATTCCACCTCCGCCTCACCGGCGTCGACGATGGTCCCGAGGCCGTAGAAGCTGTCGCTGTGGGGCGTCAGCAGCTGCTGTGCGGCGTGCTGGGTCAGCAGGGCCAGCGGACGGCCCAGCCGGCTGCGCCGCACCTCCAGTTCGAGCTTCGCCATGTCGGCGGCCGTGCTCCACAGCCCGGCCGCGGCCTGCTCCGGATGGACGAGCCAGCCGCCGTCCAGCGTGTGACCCTCCTCGTCGTGACCCAGGGCCACCGGGCGCCCCGCCCGCTCGGGGAAGGACTGGTCGAAGCTGGTGCCGTCCATCGACAGCGGGTCGAGCACCAGCCGGCGCATCAGCGCCTCGAAGCTCTCCCCCGTGACGTCGGTCAGCAACTGCTCCACCACGGAGTAGTGGGCGTTGGACTTGTGGAACCGCTCACCCGGCGCCGTCTCGCGCACCGCGCTCCCGCGCAGCAGGCCGAGCAGGTCCGGCACCCCGTCACCGCGCCGCACCCCGCGCCGCGGAGTCTCCGCGAGCCCGGCGAGATGGCTCAGCAACTGCCGTACGGTGACGGGTTCCCGGCCGTCCGACAGCCTCCAGGAGCGCAGGTACGCGTTCGCGTCCGCGTCCAGGTCGATCACACCCCGGTCCACGAGTCGCATGACCGCGAAGGCGGTGACGTGCTTGCCCCAGGAGCCCGCCTGGAACAGGGTGTCGGGCGTGACGGGCTCGCGGGAGCCGGCGCTCAGGACTCCGATGCCTTCCAGGGAGACCAGCTCGCCCCCCTCGATCACCGCCAGGCTCGCGCCGGGCACCCCGCTCCCGGCGAGCGCGGCCCGCACGGCCGCGACGTCGACGGCGCCCGAGGTCCGGGCGGCCGGCTCGGGCACCCGCTCGGCGTCGACGGCCGCCGCGAGTGCGGCGAGCGTCTCGTGCCGGTAGAGCAGGAACAGAGAGATCGGCAGCCCGGCCCGGCGTCCGGCCGCGATCACCTGGATCACCAGGATCGAGTCGCCGCCCAGCCGGAAGAAGCTGTCCTCGCGGCCGATCGGCTCGATGCCGAGCGCCTTCGACCAGATGGCCGCGATCGTCCGCTCGGTGGCCGTACGCGGAGCCGTGTACGGGCGGTCGTCCTGGCCGGCCCACCGGTCCGGATCGGGCAGCGCCTTGCGGTCCACCTTGCCGTTGGATGTCAACGGCAGGGCGGGCAACTGGACGTAGGCCGACGGGATCATCGTCTCCGGCAGCGCGCGGGAGAGTGCCTCGCGCAGCGCGGCCGAGTCGGGCGCCGCCCCGTCGGCGGTCACCACGTAGCCGACGAGGTGCTCGTGGCCGAGCGGGCCCTGCTTCACCGCGACCGCCGCGTCCGTGACCGCGTCGAGCGCGGTCAGCGCCGACTCGATCTCGCCGAGCTCGATCCGTACCCCGTGGAGCTTCACCTGGTGGTCGACCCGGCCGAGGAACTCGATGCCGCCGTCCTCGTTCCAGGAGGCCACGTCGCCGGTGCGGTAGAGCCGCCCGCCGGGCGGACCGAACGGGTCCGGGACGAAGCGTTCGGCCGTGAGGGCGGGCCGGCCGCCGTAGCCGCGGGAGACCCCGAGGCCGCCCGCGTACAGCTCGCCGGGCACCCCCACCGGCACCGGCGCCATGTCGGCGTCCAGCACGTACAGCCGGGTGTTGCGTACCGGCCGCCCGATGGTGACCCGGGCCTCGCCCACCCGGTCGCCGGCACGGATCACCGCGTGCGTGATGTCGTCCGAACACTCGGTGGGGCCGTACGCGTTGACCATCGGGATCGACGGGAAGCGGGCGAACCAGCGACGGCACAGGTCCGGCGGCAGCGCCTCACCCGTCACCACCATCCACCGCAGATCCGGCAGCTCCAGCTCCAGCGTTCCCGCGTCGCAGGCGTCCAGCGACGCCCGCAGGAGGGACGGCACGACCTCCAGGACGCTGATCCGCTCCCGGGCCGTCCGCCCGAAGAGCGCCTCGGGGTCGACCGCGTGGTCCGGGCCGACGACCCGGACCCGCCCGCCGACCACGAAGGCCGACAGCATCTGCCAGACCGAGATGTCGAAGGCCATCGACGCGTTCTGCACCACGGAGTCGGCCCCGGTCATCGAGAGGTCCTCGACCTTGGCCAGCAGGTGGTTGGCCATGCCCCGACGGGTGACGTGCACCCCCTTGGGGAGCCCGGTGGAGCCCGAGGTGTAGATGACGTACGCCAGGTGGTCCGGCTCCGCGAGCGGCACCGGAGCGTCGGCCGGGCAGCCGGCCCACGCCTCGGGCCGGTCCAGCGCCACCGTCGTCACCCCGGTCACCGGGAGCCCCGGCAGGGTCTGTTCGGCCAGGAGGACGACCGCGCCCGCGTCCCGCACCATGTACGCCAGGCGCTCGGCCGGATGGTCCGGGTCGAGCGGCAGGTAGGCGCCGCCCGCCTTGAGGACCGCCAGCACCGCCAGCACCGTGGCGGGGGAGCGGCGTGCGTGCACGGCGACGACGGTGTCGGGGCCGACGCCGAGCGCCCGTAGGTGGTGGGCGAGCCGGCTGGTGTGCGCGGCGACCTCGGCGTAGTCGAGTTCCACCCCGTCCGCCGTGATCGCGGCCCGGTCCGGGTGCGTCGCCGCGAACCGGTCCACCTCCTGCTCGACCGCCACCCACTCCGGCTCGCGCCGGGTGTCGGTCCAGGCGTCCAGCCGCTCCAGGTCGCCCGCGTCGAGGAGGACCGCCCGCGGGTCGCCGTCGGGCGAGGCGGCCATGGAGACGAGCACCGCCCGGTACATTCCGGCGAGCCGCTCGGTGTTCGCCCGGCTCAGCACCCGCGAGTCGGCCGTGAGATTGAGGCCCTCGCCGCCGGTGGCGACGCTCAGCGCGAACTCGGTGGTGGTCTGCCCGATGCTCGAACCGGCGTCGATCCGGTCGCTGTTGAAGATCCTCAGGTCGTGGTAGTTGAACAGCACGTCCATCTGCCGGCGGGCACCGGGCGCGTCCCGCTGGATCGCGGACATCGGATAGCGGCGGTGCGGCCACAGCGCGACCTCGCGGTCGAAGACCTGCTGGACCAGCTCGTGCCAGCTGCCCGCCGAACGGTCGTACGCGAACGGCAGCGTGTTGAGGTACATGCCCAGCACCCGGTCGGCGCCCAGCACCTCGGGACGCGCGTCGGCGACCAGGCCGGTGTGGAAGGTCTCCTCCCGGGTGAGCAGGCTCATCACCTTCAGATGCGCCGCGAGCAGCACGCTCTTCAGCGAGACCCGGCTGCGCGAGGCGAACGCCCGCAGCCGCTCCTCCAGATCGGTGAGGACGACCGGCACCACATGGGTGCGGCGCTCACCCGCCTCCCCCCATCCGGCGGGCAGTTCCAGCGGAGCGTACGCACCGGTGACGCCCCGCCAGTACGCACGGTCCGTGCCGGCTCCCAGGGATTCCAGTTCTCCCGCCACGAAGTCGGCGTACCGCACCGGCGGCGCCTGGTACGGCTCCGCGTCCCCGGTACCGTCCAGGATCTCGCGGTAGCAGTCGACCAGTTCGGTGAGCAGCGCGAACTGCCCCCAGCCCTGGGTGATGGCGTGCGGCTGGCTGAAGGTGACCCGCCAGGCGGCATCGCTCTCCAGGTGGACCGCCACCCGCAGCAGGGGCGCCGCGGCCGGATCGAAGGGGTCGGCCCGCTCGGCCGCGAGGAACTCGGCCATCGTGCGCTCCTGCGCCGCCGCGTCCAGACCGCGCAGGTCGTGCACGCGCACCGGGACGTCGACGCTCTCGTGCACCAACTGCATGGGCACCGAGTGCCCGACCAGGTCGAAGGAGGTCCGCAGCACGTCGTGGCGGGCCGTGACCCGGGCGACGGCCGCGCGCAGGGCGGACGGGGAGAACGGGTGGTCGTCGCGGACCCGGGTGGAGACGCACTGGTGGTACGTGCTGCCACCGGTGTCCGCGAGCATCTCGACCAGCATGCCGAGCTGGAGCTGTGAGGCCGGGTAGGCGTCCAGGAGCCCGGCCGGCAGCAGTTCCCGGTCGTCGGCGTCGAGCAGGGCGAACGGCGCCACGCCGGTGATCGACTCGCTCAGCACGGGGCGTCCCTCGACCGCACGCGCCAGACCGGCGACCGTACGGTGCGCGAAGACGTCCCGGACGGCGACGTCGTACCCGGCGGCGCGCAGGGTGCCGACCAGGTTGATGGCGCGCAGCGAGTCCCCGCCGAGGTCGAAGAAGGAGTCCTCGACCCCCGCCCGGTCCACGCCCAGCACCTGGGCCCAGAGCGCGGAGAGGCGCTCCTCGTCCGGAGTGCCGGGCGCCACGTAGGCGGCCGAGGCCAGGGCGTCCTGCGCGGGTGCGGGCAGGGAGCGCCGGTCGATCTTGCCCGCCGCGTTCAGCGGGAGTTCGTCCAGCAGGACGAACGCAGAGGGCAGGAGCGCCTCGGGGAGCGACGAGGCCAGCTGCCTGCGCAGTTCGCCCGGCTCCACGGTCTGGCCGGCGGCCGGCACGACGTACGCGACGAGCCGCTTGTCGCCCGGTGTGTCCTCGCGGACGGTCACGGCGGTGTGGGCGACCGCGGGGAGCCCGCTCAGGACCGACTCGATCTCGCCCGGTTCGATCCGCACTCCGCGGATCTTGACCTGGTTGTCGGCCCGCCCGGTGTACAGCAGGGTGCCGTCGGGGCGGAACCGGACGATGTCGCCGGTGCGGTAGAGCCTGGCTCCCGGCACCGCGGAGAAGGGGTCGGGGACGAAGGAGGCGGCGGTGCGCTCCGGCAGGTTGCGGTAGCCGCGGGCCAGCCCGGTGCCCCCGATGTAGAGCTCGCCGGGGACCGAGACCGGGACGGGGCGCATCAGCTCGTCCAGGACGTAGACCGTGTTGTTGGCGATCGGCCGGCCGATCGAGACCTGGCCGGGCTCCTCGGGGACCTCCCAGCTCGTGGACCAGATGGTCGTCTCGGTCGGCCCGTAGACGTTCACCAGACGGCCGACCCGGGAGCGCAGCTCACCGGCCAGCTCGGCGGGCAGCGCCTCGCCGCCCGTGAGCGCGGTGACGGGCGCCGCGCCGAAGCCGGAGCGGAGCAGCAGGTTCCAGCCGGACGGCGTGGCCTGGACGTGTGTGATGCCGTGGTCCTCCACGAGCCGGGACACCGCCGCCCCGTCCTTGGTCCGCAGGCTGTCGGTCAGCACCAGCCGGCCGCCGGTGACCAGCGGCAGGAAGAGTTCCAGGCCGGAGATGTCGAAGGAGACGGAGGTGAGGGAGAGCCAGGTGGAGGTCTCGCCGGAGCCGAGCTCCGGGGCCAGGGCGAGCAGCAGGTTGGCCAGCGCCGCGTGCCCGATCCCGACACCCTTGGGACGGCCGGTCGAGCCCGAGGTGTAGATCGTGTACGCGAGGTTGCCGGAGCGGGCCGCGACCGGCTTCTGGGACTCCGCGGCGGGCCACGGCAGGTCGTGGACCAGGAGCTCGCCCTCGTACACCCCGTCCAGCGAGCCGGCCAGGGCGGAGTCGGTCACCACCACGTCCGCGCCCGCGTCGGACAGGACGTAGCCGACGCGGTCGGCCGGGAAGGCCGGGTCGAGCGGCACGTACGAGGCGCCGGTTCCCCAGGCGCCGAGCATCGCGGCGACCAGCTCCGGCGTACGGTCGAGCAACAGTCCGACGACCGACTCGGGGCCCGCGCCGAGCGTGTGCAGCCGGGCCGCGTACCGGTCGGAGCGCTCCTTCAGCCAGGCGTACGTGAACCGGCCGCCGTCGTGGACGAGGGCGACCGCGTCCGGGGTGGCGGCCGCTCGCGCCTCGAAGAGGGCCTGCACGGGGGTCGCGGCACGCTCCACCGAGGTGGCGTTCCAGTCCGTCAGCAGCCGGGCACGCTCGTCGTCGGCGAGCAGGTCACCGGTGGCGTCCCCGTCCGGGTCGGCGGCCATGCCCTCCAGCACGGTGCGGTACATCGCCACCAGGCGGTCGGCGTTGGCCCGGTTCACGGCGTGCGAGTCGGCGGTCACGATGATGTGGCCGACCCGCGAGGAGACGGTCAGCGGGAACTCCGACGGGCTGTCGTCGATCCCGCCCTCGTGGTCCACCAGACCGGCGTCGACCTGCCGGAAGTCCTGGTAGTTGAAGTACACGTCGAGCAGCCGGCGCGTGCCGCCCCACTCGCGCTGGATCGCGGCCATCGGGTAGCGGCGGTGGGACCACAGCTCGACCTCACGGGCGAAGACCTGACGCACCAGCTCCGACCAGGTACGCGCGGAGCGGTCGTGGGCGAACGGCAGCGTGTTGAGGTACATGCCGAGCACCCGGTCGGCGCCCGCCAGTTCGGGCCGGGCGTCGCACACCAGCCCGGTGTGGAAGGCGGACTCACCGGTGAGCCGGCTCATCACCGTCAGGTGGGCCGCCACCATGACGCTCTTCATCGACGTCCTGGCGCGCCTGGCCAGGGCCCGCAGCCCGTCCTCCAGGTCGGTCCAGACGATGCCCGCCTGGACGGTCTCCCGGGGCAGCTCGGGGCTGTCGCCCCATCCCTGCGGGAGTCGCAGCGCGGCGTGCTCCTCGACGACCGACCGCCAGTAGCCGCGGTCCTCCTCGGAGTCCAGGGCGCGCACCTCACCGGCGATGAAGTCGGCGAAGCGGACGGCCGGAGCGTCGTAGGGCTCCGGTTCCCGGCCGTCGCGCACCGCCTGATAGCACTCCACCAGTTCCATCAGCAGGGAGTGGTGCCCCCAGCCCTCCAGGATCGGGTGGCACTCGGTCACCGAGATCCACCAGCCGTCGTCGGAGTCCGTCAGGTGCGCGAAGAAACGCATCAGGGAGGGGACGGACAGATCGAAGATGTCGGCCCGCTCGGCGGCGGTGAAGGCACGCAACGCGGTGTCGACCTCGGCCGGACCCAGCCCTCGGAGGTCCTGGTGGCCGAGCGGCATGACGGCCTCGGCGTGCACGAGCTGCATGGGCTGCGTGTAGCCGGTCGGGTCGATCGACGTGCGCAGCACCTCGTGGCGCGCGGTGACGATCCGCCCGGCCTCGGCGAACGCCTCGGCGTCGAAGGGGCGGTCGTCGCGGATTCTGAACGTCGAGACGTTGTGGTAGAGGTTGCGGGTGGTGTCGGCGAGCATCTCGACGACCATGCCGAGCTGCATCTGCGACAGCGGGTACGCGTCCGTGACACCGGCCGGCAGGGCCGCCCGGTCCTCCGGGGTGATCAGCGCGAACGGCTGGACGGTCTCGTTGCCTGCGGCCAGGGCCGGGCGGCCGGTGAGGGACTCGCAGAGCAGGGCGACCGTACGGAAGTCGAAGACGTCGCGGACCGCCACGTCGTAGCCCGCCGCGCGCAACGCGCCGACCAGGGCGATCGCCCGGATCGAGTCGCCGCCGAGGTCGAAGAAGGAGTCCTCCACCCCCACCCGGTCCACGCCGATGACGTCGGCCCAGACCGCGGCGACACGCTCCTCCACGGGCGTACGAGGGGCGGTGTACGCGGCCGTGCCGCGCAGCGTCTGCTGGTCCGGGGCGGGCAGCGCCCGGTGGTCGAGCTTGCCGTTGACGGTCAGCGGGATGCGGTCGAGCGCCACGAACGCGGCGGGCAGCATGTACTCGGGCAGGGTGCGGCGCAGCAGGGCCCGCAGCGCACCGGCCTCCGGCAGCCCGCCCGGGCCCTGTGCGACGAGGTAACCGACGAGCTGCTTCTCGCCCGGACTGTCCTCGCGGACCCGGACGACGGCCTCGCCGACGCCCGGGTGCTCCAGCAGCGCGTGGGCGATCTCGCCCGGTTCCACGCGGTAGCCACGTATCTTGACCTGCCCGTCGATCCGGCCGACGAACTCCAGGCTGCCGTCCGCCAGCCGCCGGGCCGCGTCGCCGCTGCGGTAGAGCCGCGCGCCGGGCGGTCCGAAGGGGTCGGGCACGAAGCGTTCGGCCGTCAGCTCCGGCCGGCCCAGGTAGCCGCGCGCGACTCCCGGACCGCCGACGTGTATCTCACCCGGGACGCCGATGGGCGCCGGGTTTCCCGAGGCGTCCAGCAGGTACACCGATAGATCGCTGAGCGGATGGCCCACCCGATTGCCCGAGAGCGGATCAAAGTCCTTCTCCCCGATCCGGTAGTAGGTGGTGTGCACGGTCGTCTCGGTGATGCCGTACATGTTGACGAGAGCGGGCCCGTCGGGACCGACCCGGTCCGTCCAGGGGCGCAGTTCGGGTACTTCGAGCTTCTCGCCGGCGAAGACGACCGCGCGCAGGGCGAGTTCGTCGATCCTCGGATCGCCCGAGCCGGCCGCCGTCACCAGCGAGCGGAAGGCGGTCGGGGTCTGGGAGAGGACCGTCACCCGCTCCGAGACCAGGAGGTCCAGGAAGTCGGACGGCGACCGGGCGGTGTCCTGGTCCACGACCACCAGCCTGCCGCCGTGGAGCAGCGCGCCCCACATCTCGAAGACGGAGACGTCGAAGGCGTACGAGTGGAACATCGTCCAGACGTCTTCGGCGGTGAAGTCGTAGTGCTCATGGGCCGTGGACAGCAGACGCGTCACGTTGCCGTGCTCCAGCACCACACCCTTGGGCCGGCCGGTGGAGCCGGAGGTGTAGATGACGTACACGGTGGAGTCCGGGCCCGCGAGGGGCTCGGGGTCCGTGAGGGGGCGGGCCGATATGCGTTCCGCGTCGCGGTCCAGGACGACGAGCCCGCCGTCGTGCACGTCCTTCAGGGCGGCGGCGGTCGTGGAGGTGGCGACGACGATCCGGGCGCCCGCGTCCTCGAGGACGTAACCGAGCCGCTCGGCCGGGTTGGCCGGGTCCAGCGGCAGGTAGCCGGCACCGGACTTGAGGATGCCGAGCAGGGCGGGAAGGAGTTCGGCGCCGCGCTCCAGGCAGAGGCCGACCAGTTGCTCGGGGCCGGCCCCCAGCTCGCGCAGATGGTGGGCGAGCTGGTTGGCCCGCTCGTTGAGCTGCCGGTAGGTGAGCGAGAGGCCGCCCGCGGTGACGGCGACGGCGTCCGGTGTCGCGGCGGCCCGCTCCTCGAAGACCTGATGCACACAGCGCTCGGCCGGCGCGGCGGGGCGGGTTCCGGCAGGTGCGCCGGTGACGGCGGCGTACTCCTCGTCGTCGAGGATCCGCAGCCGGGAGACCGGGACTCCGGGACGTGCGGTGACCTCGTCGAGCAGCCGCCGCAGGTGGCCCGTCATACGGTTCACGGTCGCGTGGTCGAAGAGGGCCGTGGCGTAGTTGAGCGCCCCGCCCAGCGAGCCGTCGGGGCCCTCCTCGATCTGGAGGGTCAGGTCGTACTTGGCGACGGTCTCGCTCCGCCCGTACTGCTCGACGGCGAGACCGGGCAGGGCGAGGGCGTCGATGCGCTGCTCGTGCATCGTGAAGGCGACCTGGTGCAGCGGCGTGCGGGACATGTCCCGGTCCGGCTGCAGCTCGTCCACCAGCCGCGCGAACGGCACCTCCTGGTGGTCGAACGCGTCGAGCACCGCGCCCGTCGTCCGGTCGAGCAGTTCACCGAAGCCCGGGTCGTCCGCCCAGCTCCCGCGCATCACCACGGTGTTGATGCCGTAGCCGATGAGCTGCTGGAGTTCGGGGCGGGTGCGCCCGGAGACGACGGTGCCCACGGAGACGTCGGGCTGCCCGGTGTAGCGGGAGATCAGGACCTGGAAGGCCGTCAGCAGCACCGCGTAAGGGGTGGTGCGGTGGCTTCCGGCCAGCGCGTGGACCCGCGCGGCGAGCTCCGCGGGGAAGGTGAACCGCACGTCGGCGCCGGTGGTGTCCCGGAGCGCGGGCCGCGGCCGGTCGGCGGGCAGCTCGGTGGGCAGGGCGCCCGAGAGCAGTCCCCGCCAGTGCGCCAGCCCGCGCTCCAGGGCGGGCCCGGACAGCTGCTGGTGCTGCCAGGACGCGTAGTCGGCGTACTGCGTGGACATCGGGGCCAGGGGCGTACCGCCGTAGAGACTGCTCAGTTCACCGGCGAACACCCGGATCGACCAAGCGTCGCACGCGATGTGGTGGAAGACCACGGCCAGGACGTGCTCGTCCTCGGCCAGCTTCACCAGCCGGGCCCGGACGGGCCATTGGGCGGCGAGGTCGAAGGGCGTGGTGACCTCGCGTTCGACGAGTTCGGCGGCCAGCCGCTCCCGGTCGGCGGCCGGCTCACCGGACAGGTCCACGACCGGCAGGGCGACCGGCGCGGGGGCGTCTATCAGCTGGACCGGCTCGACGCCCGACAGCCCGTAGCGGGTGCGCAGGATCTCGTGGCGGTCGGTCATCGTCTGCCACGCCCCGGCGAGCGCGGCCCGGTCCAGGGTGCCGCTCAGCCGCAGGACCATCGGCACCAGGTACTCGGCGCTGTCCGGCTGGAGACGGTTGAGGAACCACATCTGGCGCTGTCCGGCGGAGAGCGGGAGCGGTGTGTCGCGGTCGGCGCGCGGCAGGGACAGGGACGCGGACTTCGGGCGGCCACCGGAGCGCCGGCCCGCGAGCCGGCTGCGCAGCAGCTCGGCGCGGCGTTCGGCGGCAGCCGCGGCTCTCTGGTCCACAGGAGTCGTTTCCTGAATGGTCATGCGCTCTGGTCCTCCAGCAGTTCGGCGTCGGACAGCTGCTCTATCTCGGCCCGGATGTCGGCTTCGACGGCGTCCGCGAGACCGGCGACGGTGGGGTGTTCGAAGATCCGCCGGATCGGCAGGGCGATGTCGAACTCGGACTGCATCGCCGCGATCAGACGGATGGCGAGGATGGAGTTCCCGCCGGAGCGGAAGAAGTTGTCGTGCACTCCGACGTGGGCGCCGAGCAGTTCCGCCCAGATCTCGGAGATACGTTCCTGCAGCGCGCTCTCCGGGGCGTCGCCCGGCCCGCTCTCCTCGGCGACGGCCCGCGGGTCCGGCAGGGCCGCCCGGTCGAGCTTTCCGTTCGCGTTCAGGGGGAGGGACTCCAGCGCGGTGAACGAGGACGGCACCAGGTAGTCGGGGAGCAGCTCGGCGCAGTACGCGCTGAGCTCCCCGCTGTCCGTCGGGCCGAAGGCCGGCACGTAGTAACCGGCCAGTCGGACCGTTCCCGCCTCGTCGGTGCGGGCGACGACGGCCGCCTCCCGCACGCCGGGGTGACCGGCGAGCACGGCCTGCGCCTCGCCGGGCTCCACGCGATAGCCGCGGATCTTGACCTGGTGGTCGCCGCGGCCGAGGAACTCCACGACCCCGCCGGGCAGCCACCGCACCAGGTCCCCGGTGCGGTACAGCCGCGCTCCGGCCGGGCCGTACGGGTCCGGCACGAAGCGCTCGGCGGTCGCCTCCGGGCGGTCCGCGTAGCCCCGGGCCACCCCCGTACCGCCGACGCAGAGCTCACCGACCGTGCCGGGCGGCACGGGCCGCAGCCCCGCGTCCAGGACGTACATCGCCATCCCGGGCAGCGGCCGCCCGATCGGGACCACCGCGGCCCGCTCGTCGGCGGCCACGGGGTGGACGCAGGTGCCCACGGACGCCTCGGTCGGCCCGTACTCGTTGATGAGCCGGCCGGCGCCGAGCAGCCCCGCCCAGTGACGGGCGAGAGCCCCCGGAAGTGCCTCACCGGCCACCACGATCACCCCGGCCAGCGCTTGCGCCCGCTCGGCGGACAACTGCCCGGTGAGGATGTCGAGATGCCCGGGCGTCAGCTTCAGGAAGCTGTACGGCCCCGAGGCGGCGAGCCGCTCACCGAGCTCGGTGAGGTCCATGTCCTGCGGCAGCATCACCACGCGCTGCCCGGCGAGCAACGGCGCCCACACATTGGGCATCGTCAGGTCGAAGGCGGTGGAGGAGAAGACCGCGCTGCCGCCGGTGCCCCGGGAGACCAGTGCGTCGACGGCCCACCGCAGGTGGTTGGCGAGACCGCGGTGCTCCACCGCGACGCCCTTGGGGCGGCCGGTGGAACCCGACGTGTAGATGACGTAGGCCAGCCGGTCCGGATCGGCGGTGACGGCGGGGGCCGTCACCGGCAGCGCGGCCAGGGCCGCTTCGTCGGCGTCCGTGTCCGTGAGCACCAGCTCGCCGTCGTACCCCTCGAACCGCTCGCCGTACCCGGCGGTGGTCACCACCGCCGTCGCCCCGGCATCGGAGCACACCCCAGCGACGCGCTCGGCCGGCCAGGCCGGGTCCATCGGGATGTAGGCGCCGCCCGCCTTCCAGACGGCCAGCAGGGTGGCCGTCAGCTCGGCCCCGCGGTCCAGGAGGACCCCCACCAGGCTCTCCGGGCCGACGCCCAGCGACCCCAGGTGGTGGGCCAGCCGGTTCGCCCGTGCGTCGAGCTCCCGGTACGAGACGCGCCGGCCCTCCTCCTCGACGGCCACGGCTTCCGGGGTGAGCGCGGCCCGCTGCTCGAACACCTCGTGCACCGCGGCGGTCACCGGCCCGGCCGGCGCCTTCGCCCAGCCGTCGGTCAGCTCCCGGTACTCGGCCCCGGAGAGCATGCCGGCCGCGTCGAGCCGGACCCCGGGGTCCGCCGCGAAGGAGCCCAGCAGCCGCTGGAAGCGCTCGGCGAGAGCCGCGATCGTGGCCTCGTCGTAGAGCGCGGTCGCGTACTCGAAGCTGGCGAACAGGGTGCCGTCCTCGTGACGGCGCATGTACAGCGTCAGGTCGGTGTGGGCGACGTTCCACATCTCCTTGAGCGTCGCGATGTCCTCCTGCTCCTGGACCGCGCCGTTGAACGACTCGTCGTGCAGGTCGAAGGCGACCTGGTAGAGCGGGGTGCGGGAGAGGTCGCGCTCCGGCGCCAGCTCCTCCACCAGGCGTTCGAACGGCAGGTCCTGGTGGGCGAAGGCCTCGCGGCCGGTCGCCCTGACCCGCTCCAGTGCCTCGCGGAAGGTGAGTTTCCCCTCCAGCGCGCAGCGCAGCACCAGGCTGTTGAGGAAGAAGCCGACGACGTTCTCCGTCTCGGGCCGGCCACGCCCCGCGACCGGGGTGCCGACCGGCACGTCCCACTGGCCGCTGTGGGCGGCGAGCAGCGTGGCGTACGCCGTCAGCAGGGTGGTGAAGGGCGTCGCGCCGTGCTGCCGGCCCAGTTCGGTGAGGGCCGTGACCACCGGGGCGGGCACGGAGAAGTGGACGACGGAACCGCGGCCGTCGCGCACGGCCGCGCGCGGCCGGTCGGTGGGCAGTTCCACCGGGACGGAACCGGCCAGGGCCCCGCGCCAGTGGTCGAGCTCCCTGGCGATCACCCCGTCGGTGAGACGGGCGCGCTGCCAGCCGGCGTAGTCGGCGTAGTCGAGCGTCCGCACCGGCAGCACGGCGGTCTGCTCGCCCGCGCGGTAGGCCGCCAGGAGCTGGTGGAACTCGCGCTCCAGGATGTCCGACGACCAGCCGTCGGTGGTGATGTGGTGCATGGCGACGGTGACGATGTGGTCCCCGCGGCGCAGCCGGACGAGCATGGCGCGCAGCAGCGGGCCGTTCTCCAGGTCGAAGCCGCGGCTGAAGTCCTCCTTGACGAGGGCCGTGAACTCGTCCCGGTCGGCGTGCAGATGACGCAGTTCGACCCGGTGCGGCTCGGCGATGTACTGGACGGACTCGCCGTCCACCACCGCGTACCGGGTCCGCAGCGCCTCGTGCCGCTCCACCAGGGCGTTGAGCGCGCGCCGCACATGGCTGACGTGGGTGCCCTCCGGGACCTTGAGGAACATGCCGGCGACCCACTCGGGGCTCCCCGGGTTCATCCGGTCCAGGAACCACAGCCGGCGCTGGCCGAAGGAGAGCGGCAGCGGTCCGCCGTCGCGCGGCACCGCGGTCATCGGTGCCTCGGCCGGCTCTCCGGCCGCGTCCGCCGCGCCGTCCGGCGTGACCAGCCCTGCCTGCGCCTCGACGGTCGTGGCGGTGAACAGCCCGCGCAGCTGGATCTTCTGGCCGGTGGCGGTACGCAGCCGGCTCGCGAGTCTCGTCAGTTGCAGGGACGTTCCGCCGAGGCCGAAGAAGTCGTCGTCGAGGCCGACCCCGTCGGCTCCCAGCAGCTCCTGCCAGGCCTGGGCGACCAGCTTCTGGGCCTCGGTCGACGGAGCCCGGAAGGCGGGCCGGCCGGTGCCGGCGGCAAGCTCGGGGGAGGGCAGCGCGGCGCGGTCGGCCTTGCCGTTGACGGTCAGCGGGAAGGCGTCGAGACGGATGAAGACCGCGGGTATGTGGGTGTCGGGCAGCCGCTCCTGGAGGAACGCTCGCAGACCCGCGACGACGTCGTCGGCGTCGGCGGTGACGTATCCGGCGAGCCGCTTGTCGCCCTGGGCGGTGCCGAACGCGGTGACGACGGCGCCGCTGACCCGCGGATGGGCGCTGAGCGCGCTCTCGATCTCACCCGGCTCGATCCGGACCCCGTTGATCTTCACCTGGTGGTCGATGCGACCCAGGTACTCCAGCACGCCGTCCTTGCGCCAGCGCACCTTGTCACCGGTGCGGTACAGCCGCGAGCCGTCCTTGGCGAACGGGTCGGGCACGAAGCGGTCTGCGGTCTGCGCGGGGCTGCCGAGGTACCCGCGGGCCACGCCCACGCCCCCCGCGTACAGCTCGCCCGGCGTGCCGACCCCGACCGGCGCGCCGGCCGCGTCGACGACCAGGGCGCGCATCCCGCCGATGGGCCGGCCGATGGGCACGGGGCCCGACAGCTGAGCCGCGTCGAAGCGGTGGGCGGTCACGTCGATCGCGCACTCGGTGGGTCCGTAGGTGTTCCAGATCTCCAGCTCGGCGTCGCCCTCCCGGCGCGCTGCCCGGCGCAGCACCCGCTGGGCCAGTTCGGCCTGGAGCGGCTCCCCGGCGGAGAAGAGCAGCCGCAGCGACCCGCAGCCCTGCCAGCCGTCCTCGTCGGCCAGCAGCCGCAGCACCGAGGGAACCACCTGCAGGACGGTGACACGTCGCTCGGCGACGGTACGCAGCAGGGCGGCGGCGTCCCGCTCGGCGCCCGCGGGCGCCAGCACCACGGTGCCTCCGCTGACGAGGGGCGCGAAGATCTCCCACACATGGGCGTCGAAGGTGACCGCGGTCTTGTGCAGCAGCCGGTCGGCCGGCCCGAGGCCATGCGTCCCGGTGGCCCAGGCGATGCGGTTGGCGATGCCCGCGTGGGTGACGACCACGCCCTTGGGCTCCCCGGTGGAACCGGAGGTGTAGATGACGTAGGCGGCGTCCTGCTGACCGGCGTCGGCCACGGGCGGGCCGCTCGGCAGGTCCGCCGCCGCGTCCGCCAGTTCGGCCAGGACGAGCGGCTGCGCGCCCGAACCCTGTGCCACGTGTGCGGAGTCGTGATCGGTGATGACGAGGGCGGCCCCGGCGGCCTGGAGCATCCAGGAGGAGCGGAGGGCCGGCTGGGCCGGGTCGAGCGGCAGATAGCCCGCGCCCGCCCGCCATACGGCGAGCAGCGTGCTGACCAGTTCCGCGCTGCGGGGCAGGCAGACGCCCACGACGGACCCCGGCCCGACACCCCGTCCGCGCAGCTGGTGGGCCAGCCGGTCGGCGCGGGTGTCGAGCTCGGCGTAGCTGATCTCCTGCGCGTCATCGACGACGGCGACAGCATCCGGAGTCGCCGCCGCGCGGCTCGCTACGAGTTCATGAGCCAGGAGGGGCTCGTTGGGGGAGGCGCCCGTACGCGACTCGGGATTCATGTCTTCGTTGCTCCTTGTCGGTGATCGGCAGTGTTGAGGTCGAGGGTCAGCCGGCGACGGGGTCCATGCGCCGGCGCAGGCTCAGCGGGCGCATGTCCGTCCAGACCCGTCCGACATGGGCGAGGCACTCCTCGCGGCTGCCCTCGGTGCCCTCGGCCTCCCAGCCGGCGGGCAGCTCGCGGTCGGCCCACCAGACGGAGTACTGCTCCTCGTCGTTGAGCACCACGCGGTAGGCGGGCGCGGTCTGCACGGCGTTCTCTGTGTTCGCAGCGGACACGGTTCTCTCCTGGATGTGTGACTGGATGTGTGAGGTGATCAGTCGGACATCGCGACGAGGACCCGTCGCGGGCCGGTGAACGGACGGCGGCCGTGGCCCACCAGCACGTTGTCGATGAGCAGCAGGTCACCGGTGTGCCAGTCGACGTCCACGGCGTTCTCGAGGCCCCGGTCGCGGACCTGGATCGCGTACGCGTCGGGGATGGGGGAGCCGTCGGCGAAGCTGACGGACTGCGGGAGCTGCTCGGCCGGCATGATCGCGGCCAGGGCCGCGGCCGTGTCGTCGCCGAGCGATGCGGGGTGCCACTGGTCGGCCTGGTTGAACCAGACCTCGTCACCGGTGACCGGATGCCGGATGACGGCGGGCCGCAGCTGGCTGACGCGCAGCGAGCCGTCGGGCAGCCACTTCCAGTCGGCGCCCGATTCGCTCAGGAACGCCTCGACCCGGTCGCGGTCCTCGGTCTCGAACGTCGCCTGCCAGCTCTTGCCGAGCCCCATCCCGCCATGCAGGTTCTGGCTGTAGCGGACTCCACCGGCGAAGGCGTCGCGCACCTCGGGGTCGAGGCATCCGAGCCAGCGGGTGCCGTCGATCACGGGAGTGGCACCACCGGTCAGCGGCGCGGTCTCGCAGAAGAACAGCAGCCGGGCCGGCCACTGATGGGCGTAGCTCATCTCGTTGTGCATCGAGATGCTGAACTCGGCCGGGTACTCGGTCGAGGTGTACACATTGGAACCGACCTTGGTGCGCGGCGAGTTGCCGTGGACGTACGCGAGCCGGTTCGGCAGCAGCAGGTCCATCACCTCGTCCAGCTCCGCCCGGCCGACCCCGAACCCCCTGAAGACCAGGGCCTTCTCGCGGGCCAGCAGCCCGCCGAGGTCCGGCAGGGAGTTCAGGTGACCGGCCAGGCCCCGCGCGGTCGGCTCCGTGCCGGTATCGGCCGGGGTGATCTCCGCGGGGCTCCAGGAGACGTTGTTCTCCATGCGTGCTCTCCTTCTCGACAGGGGACTCGCCCCTCGGGACCCACCCTCTGAGGCGGGCCTATATTTCTTCGCTACGCGCCATACGGGCCGGGACTTCCTCGCCGGCTTCCTCGCTGCGCGGCGAACGGACCGGCAGTCCGGCCGGGTCCCGCAGCGCCGGGGCCACCACCGCGACCAGGGCCAGGAGCCCCATCGCCGCGGCGGCACCGAGGGCCGCGCTGTCCGTGCCGAACGCGGTGAGCAGCACCCCGCCGGCCAGCGCCCCGGCCGACGCCATGCCGGAGCCGAGCAGCGCGAAGACGCTGGTCACCCGGCCCTGCATGGGCTCGGGCGTGATCCGCACCTGGTGCACACCCGCGACCACGTTCATCAGTGCCCCGGCGAAGCTCATCCCGGCGAGCAGCGCCCCCAGCACGTACGGATCGGTGGTGAAGGCGACCGGCGCCATCAGGGCGGCCCACACGCTCAGGGAGCCGGCCAGCACGACGGAGGGCCGGGCCCGTCCCGCCGCCCGGGACCCGGCCAGCGCGCCCGCCACTCCGCCGAGTCCCGCGACCAGGCCGATGAGGCCGAACGTCATCGCGGAGCCGCCGTTCTCCTTGACGATGAGCGCGAGGGTCAGGGGCAGCACCTGGAAGATCAGGTTGCTTCCGGCGATCAGTCCGACGGCGGCCCGCATGAAGCGCTGCCGCCACACCCACCCGATGCCCTCGGCCATCTCGGCACGCAACGAGCCCGCCGGGGCGGCCCGTTCACCCTGGAGCGGCTTGCGGATCAGCAGCAGGGTCCAGAGCGCGACCACGTGGGTCACGGCGGCGAAGGCGAACGGCGTCCACCGCCCGAACGTGAACAGCCCGGCGCCCGCCGGCTGACCGAGCAGCCCGGCCGCCTGTCCGCGCGCCTCGTTCTGGCCGAGGGCCGAGGAGAGGTGCGCGGGGTGGACGACATGGCTGACGGCCGCCCGTTCGGCCAGCCGGTAGAACAGCCCCGCCGTTCCGTCGACGAAGGCCGCCGTCATCACCAGCGGCAGCCACAGCCGCCCGGCGGCCAGCGAGCCGGCCACGGCCGCCATCGCGAGCAGCCCGGCGAGGTCACAGACGATCAGCAGCCGGCGCCGGTCCCACCGGTCGATCATGGCCCCGGCGGGCAGCTGCACCACCAACTGCGGGAGCAGGGCGGCGAACGCCACCATGCCGGCACCGGCCGCACTGCCCTCGTAGAAGATCATGAGCATCGGATACGCGGCCACACTGGCCCGCAGACCCAGCAGCGAGAGGCCCGCGCCGGTCCACAGCAGGAGGAAGTCCCGGTTGCGGCGCAGCGGCGGGGGCGCCGGCTGGGGCTCCTGGACGGGTTTGTCGAGCAGGCTCACCCCTCCTCCCCGTCGTCCCCCGTGCCGGCCCGGCACCACTCCAGGACCGCCATCGCGCTGTGCATCTTGTTCTCGGCCTGGTCGAAGGCGATGCTCCGCTTTCCGTCCAGCACCTCGGCCGTCACCTCCTCGCCGCGATGGGCGGGCAGGTCATGCATGAAGACGGCCTCCGGACTGCCCTCCCACAGAGCCTCGTTGACCTGGAACGGTGCGAACCGCTCCCGCCATGCGGGATCGGGCTTGCTGGTGCCGGTGGTCTGCCAGCGCGTGGTGTAGATGACGTCCGCCCCGGCCGGGAGGCCGGCCATGTCGTGCCGCTCGGTGATCCGGGATCCGTGGGCATCGGCGTGCGCCAGCGCGCGGGCCAGCACGTCGCCGGCGAGCCCGTAGCCGCGCGGGGTGCGCAGCTCCAGTTCGGTGCCCGGGAACCGGGTCAGACCGAGGGCCAGCGCCGCCGCGGTGTTGTTGCCCTCGCCGACGTACAGCACCCGCAGCCCGTCGATGCGCCCGAAGTGCCCCAGCAGGGTGGTGAGATCGGTGAGCCCCTGGGTGGGATGCTCGTCGGCGCTCATGGCGTTGACGACCGACATCCGCGACTGGGCGGCCCAGGCGCGGAGTTCGGCCGGGTCCCCGGACGTCCTGGCGACCAGCACGTCGAGCATCCGGGAGAACACCAGCCCGGTGTCCGCGCTGGTCTCTCCGGTGTTCGTCTGCAGATCACCGCCGTTGAACGTGACGATCTGCGCACCGAGCCGCAGCGCACCCGAGGAGAACGCCGTACGGGTGCGGGTGGAGGTCTTCCGGAAGTAGATCCCGGCGACCGCACCGTCCAGCGGACGGACCCGCCCGGCCCGGCCGGAGGAGAACTCCGCCCCGCGGGCGGCGACGGATCGCAGCTGACCATCGGTCAGGTCATCGAGTGAGATGAGGTGGCGTGCGGCTGTGCTGGCCACGTTGTACTCCTAGTCTGGAGGGGTTCCGGGGGTTCCGGACGGCCATGTCCGGCCGGGGGTTGTCTGCCGATCAGCCGGACCGGCCCGGCGGCCGAGGCCTCCCGGGCCACGGCCGCGTACCGGCCGGGTCCGACCGCCAGGTCCTCGACCACCCAGGCCGCGGGGCCGGTGGCGGCCGCGTGATGGACGAGGAGCGGACCGCTGCCCGGCGGCGCGTGCACGTCCACGGCCCGCACATCGGTCATGAGACCGACACCGCTCGCCTTGAGCACCGCCTCCTTGCGGGTCCAGTAGCGGAGGAAGACGGCCAGCTGCGCCGCCGGCCCGTCCTCCTCCCGCAGGTGCGCGAGCTCGCGGTCGGACAGCACGGACGGCGCCACCGACGCCGTGTCGAACCCCAGCACCTGTTCCAGGTCGACGCCGATCCGACGGCCGCCGCCCGTGACGCCGAGCAGCCAGTGCGGTCCCGAGCGGGACAGGCTGAAGCTCAGTTCGGTGGACGGCCGCACGATGCACGGGGCGCCGTGACCGGGGTCCGCGCACTCCGGGCAGCGGAGCCGCCCGAAGTGGAGGGCGGCCGGGCCGGTCCCGAGGTAGCCGGCGAGGATGCGGCGGACCGCGAGGTGGGCGCCCGAGTAGTACGCGCCCGCCTCCGTGGTCATCGTGCGTGCCGCGGTGCGTTCCTCCGCGGACAGCACGAGGGCGCCATCCGGGCCGACCGGCTCGGTGACCGTCCCCCACCACACGTGCGTCACACCGGCGTCGAAGACATCCGAGAAGTCCTCGGCGCTCATGGGCGTTACCCCCTTTCTGGTCGGTGCCGTCCGGACCGGGTCAGGCGCCCGCGGCGGCCGCGGTCAGCCTCGGGTCCGGGGTCGTCGTCAGGGAGCGCTTCCAGAGATGGGAAACCTCTCCGAAATTCGTCGCGACCCAGGAATCGGAATAGATGGTGTCGAGGTAACGGTCGCCGCCGTCCGGAAACACGAGGACGCAATTCGACCCGTCGGGAATCCGGGTACGGAATTTCTCCAGTGCGGCGGCTGCGGCCCCGGAGGAACCGCCGACGAGAATTCCCTCCCGGTTCACCATGCGCCGGCAGGCGACGAGGCAGTCGAGGTCGCTGACGTGGACCACTTCGTCGGCCGCGGACGGGTCGACCAGGGCCGGCCGTACCGAGGCGCCGTGCCCGGGAATGAGACGCCGGGCGTGCGGCTGTCCGAAGATGGCGCTGCCGACCGCGTCCACGGCGATCACCGTCGTGGGAAGGGCGTGCTGATCGATGTACTGGGCGCAGCCGAGGAGGGTTCCGAACGTGCTCACGGGCGAGAAGAGGTAGTCCACCTCGCCGTTGAGCGCCTCCGCGATCTCGCGCATGGTCTGGTGGTGCGCCTGCGGGTTGAGCGGGTTGGCGTACTGGTTGGGCCAGTAAGCGCCCGGGACCGTGGCCACCAGCTCCCTGACCAGGTCGAGCCGGGCGCCGAGGTACTCCCCGGTGACCGGGTCCGGGGTCCGGACGACCTCGACGCGTGCGCCGTACGCGGACAGCAGTGCCAGGTTCTGTGTCGTGGTCTTCGCGTCGACGACACAGATGAAGTCGATTCCGAAGTACTTGCATATCTGCGCTATTCCGATGGCCAGGTTCCCGGAACTCGACTCGACGACCACCGAGCGCCCGGGGACCAGTTCGCCCTGGCGTATGCGCGTCAGCAGCATGTTGAGAGCGGACCGGTCCTTGATGCTTCCGCCTGGATTGAACCTCTCCATCTTCGCGAAGACCCGGGAACCGAAGCCCGGGAACACATTGGTCAGTTCCACCAGCGGGGTGTCCCCGATGGTGTCAAGAATCCCATTGAGTACGGGACGGCTCATGCGGCTGCCCTTCGCTGTCTCTATCGATTTTCCCGGCCCCCACGGTGATGAACTGTTCTATGCGCGTTCTATTAGAGAAGCGCTATAGGGGGACTCCGCAGGGTCGCCACAGAACTCGACTATCGGAAGGAACCGGGATGCTGATCGTTCGGCGAGCCGACGTATCGAAGACCCTGGCGGGCCGGGAGCTGGAGATCATCGATCTCGTTGCCGAGGCGTACCGACTGCACGACGAGGGCAGCACGGCGGTGCCGCACTCGACGTTCCTGCGCTTCCCGGAGGAGCAGCACCAGCGGGACCGGATCATCGGCCTGCCGGCCTACCGGGGCGGCGACTCGCCGGTGGCCGGGATGAAGTGGATCGCCTCCTTCCCGGGCAACGTCGCGGCGGGCCTGGAGCGGGCGAGCGCGAGCATCACCCTCAACTCGCTGGAGAACGGACAGCCTTCGGCCTTCATCGAAGGCTCCGTCATCTCCGCCAAGCGCACCGCGGCCAGTGCCGCGCTGGCCGCCCGGGTGCTCACCGAGCAGGACCCGCCGGCCGGAGTCGTCCTGATCGGCTGCGGTGTGATCAACCTGGAGATCCTGCGCTTCCTGGCCGCCGCGCTGCCCGGCCTGGGCGAGGCGGCGCTGTACGACACCGATCCGGCGCGCGCCGAGGCCTTCGCCCTCACCTGCGCCGAGCAGGTGCCGGGCGTGAAGGCCTACCCGGTGACCGACCTGGCCGACGCGCTGGCCACCCATCCGCTCGTCTCACTCGCCACCACGGCGGCCGAGCCGCACCTGGACCTCGCCGCCTGCGCGCCCGGCACCACCGTCCTGCACATCTCGCTCCGTGACCTGACGGTGGAGGCGATCCTGGACGCGGTGAACGTCGTGGACGACGCCGACCACGTCTGCCGTGAGCGCACGTCCCTGCACCTGGCCGAACAGCGCACCGGCGACCGCGAGTTCGTCGCCGCGCCGATCGGCGCCCTGCTGCGGGGCGAGGCAGCGCTGAGCCGTCGCGCGGGGCAGCACGTGGTGTACTCCCCGTTCGGTCTCGGCGTGCTCGACATCGCCCTCGCCGAGTTCGTACGGGAGCAGGCCGGACAGCAGGGACTCGGAGTCCGGGTGGACGACTTCCTGGAGGCCTGACCCCACCGTGGGTATGCGGGCCCACGGGGGGCCCGCACACCCACCGTGGGTCCGCCCCCACCCCGGTCAGCTGTTCGGCAGTACGGAGATGCCGCCCCCGTCCGACCGGGCGCGGATGCGGTGGGCGGAGCCGGGGTCGGTCCGCACCTTCACCTGCTGGCTGCCGCCGTCCGTCGCGGCGTCCACCGTGTACGCGCTGTCCGGTACCCGGATGGTGACGTTGCCGCCGGAACTGGCGACATCCACCGCCTCGGGCGCCTCGGCGAAGCCGACCTTCACGCTGCCCCCGTCGGAGCGCGCGGTGAGCCGGCCGGCCACGGCCCGGTCCACCTCGATGTCCCCGCCGTCGCTCTCCAGCCGGGCGGCGAGCGCCTTGGGCACCTCCACGCGGTAGTTCACCTCGCAGGTCCCGCCACCGAAGCCGCCCCCGCAGTCGGAGGGCGCGCTCAGCGCCAGCTCGCCGCCCCGCGTGGAGTGCTTGGTCGCCGGCTTCTCGTCGTCGTACCGGATCTCCTCGGTCACCCTGATCGAGGAGCCCCCGCCGATCACCACCGCGATGCGGCCGCCCGAGGTCGAGACCCGGAGCGAGGTGACGTGGTCGTCGACGGTGTACGAGGTGGACTCCTCGCTGGTCTTGCCCGTGCAGCCGGAGGCGAGGCCCCCGGACAGCACTGCGGCCATGACGTACACCGCGGTCTTCGTGCGGAGCGGGCGCTTCATCGAATCTCCCTTGGAACGGTTACCGGGCCAGTACCGCCACGTTCCCCCGCACATCTATGACGCCCCTACATCCGTAGCCCTGCCGCCGCGGGGGCGGGCATGTACGCGTTCGCCACGCCGGCCGCTCCACCGTGCTGCGACCTGTGCAAAGGCCCCGCCGGAGGCGGGCCTGAGGTGACTCGTGCGGACACCGAGCTACGCGTCACTGACTGGCTGTTGGATACGGAACGCGACTGGCACGCGCTGCGGCTACGGCCCCGAAGGGCTGTCCCCGCAGACCCACTCGCGGGCCGGCACGGGTGCGGTGCGTGAAGCGATCCTGTGCCGTTCGGCGAAGGTCCTCACCCCTGACGCGTATGCCTCAGCCCTGGGTAAGCGGGTGTACGACCTGGGACGCAAGCGGTTGACCAAGTCGCTCAACGACGGCATTCCGCCGGCGCGGGGCCCGGCATGGGAGGGGAACAGCGTGCCGGTCCTGCTGGCCATCTGACGGGGATGACGCGGGCTGACGGGGGCACGGAGAACTTCACCGTGCATTCACCGTGGCCACCCGCAGAAACCCGGTGACAGCCGGACAGCGCCGGACCGCCCTCGCAGCCTCCAGAGGCCGGTCCGGCGCTTACACGGCCTCTACGGGCCACCCTCTAGGGTGCGTCTGACCAGCGAAAAGGCCCTCCGGGGTGGAGGGCCTCATAGTGGTGCGCGATGTGCGCCCCCGGCAGGACTCGAACCTGCGGCCAAGCGCTTAGAAGGCGCCTGCTCTATCCACTGAGCTACGGGGGCCGGGTGTCGGCCGCGATGACCTGAAGCCCTGGACCGGGGTGGTCCGTGACCTTGCCGGGACAAGGATAGGGCTCCGACCGACGCGGCCCGGTTGCTTCACCTGCGTGGCACGATGTGGAGGTTCGGTGAAGCGAGACGATAATCGCAGGTAGGTGCGATTCATGCATCGCTTTTGACGCCTCACGCCCCGGGTGTTGTGCACTCGTTATGCCTGCGCCCCCTTCGTCACCCCTGGCCGGACGGGGGAACCGGCGCGCAGAGGTGGCTATACGCTTCAAAAAGGCGCCAAAATTGGGCATTCTTCGCATGTGGTGACCTTGGACGTACGGCCTCAGCTCATCGACGCACTTTCCGCCCTGCGCGACCGTGTCGCTGCCGTGCGTCTTCCACTCCCGCTCCCAGGAGCCGCACGCGCCCGGCAGACCAGGATCGAACTGCTCGCCCAGCTCGACGACTACCTGCTGCCCCGGCTCAAGGACCCCGAGGCGCCCCTGCTCGCGGTCATCGGCGGATCCACCGGCGCGGGCAAGTCGACGCTCGTCAACTCCCTCGTCGGACGCCGGGTCAGCGAGGCAGGGGTGCTGCGCCCGACCACCCGCACACCGGTGCTCGTCTGCCATCCGGACGATCACCACTGGTTCGCCGACATCCGGGTGCTGCCCCAGCTCACCCGGGTCTGGCTGTCGCCCGAGGAGTCGGCCGACCCCGGCCAGTGCGACGACCTCGACGGACTCGACGGGAGCGCCGCCGAGGAAGGAACCGCCCTGCGCGTCGAGACCGCCCCCGGTCTGCCGCGCGGCCTCGCCCTGCTGGACGCCCCCGACATCGACTCGCTCGTCGTGCGCAACCGCGTCCTGGCCGCCGAACTCATCTGCGCCGCGGACGTCTGGGTCATGGTGACCACCGCCTCCCGCTACGCCGACGCCGTGCCGTGGCACCTGCTGCGTACGGCCAAGGAGTACGACGCCTCCCTCGTCATCGTCCTCGACCGCGTACCGCACCAGGTGATCGCCGAGGTGTCGCGGCAGTACGGCGCGCTGCTCACCAAGGCCGGGCTCGGCGAGGTGCCGCGCTTCACCATCCCCGAACTGCCCGAATCGGCCGGCGGCGGCAGCGGACTGCTCCCCACCACCGCCGTCGCCCCACTGCGCGCCTGGCTCACCCACCGCGCGCAGGACCCGGCGGCCCGTCAGCAGGCCGTCGGACGGACGGCGGCCGGGGTGATCGACTCCCTGGATGTCCGGATGCCGGCCCTGGCCGGAGCGGTCGCCGCGCAGTACGCGGCCGCCGTACGGCTGACCGGTGTGGTGGAGGACGCTTACCGCAAGGAAGGCGCACGCGTCAGGCGACGCCTCCAGAACGGCGGGGCGCTCGCCGGGGACGCCCGGACCCGGTGGCGCGGCTACCCGCTCTACAGCACCTCGGAGGAGGTGCTCGACGCACTCGTGGAGTCCCTCGCCGCACTCCTGGAGTGCGCGGTGGCCGCCGCCGACGAGACGGTCCGCGCCACCTGGCGGCGCGAGCCCGCGGCCGGACTCTTCACCTTCGAGGCGGCGGGCCGGGAGGACGGCGGCTGGGGCCCGGCCGAGGACATCCGTGGCCGGATCGCCATGGCCGTACGGAGATGGCGCCGGGTCCTGGAGGAACTGGCCGAGGAGGAGGTGCGCCTCCTGGAACGCAACACCGCACCCGACCCCGAGACCGTCGCCGTCCTCCTCGCCGCCGCCCTCCTCGGCGGCCGCAGGGCCCGTATCGCCGGCGAGCAACTGGCCGAACGCATCGGTGCCCAGGGCGCCCTGCGCCTGCGCGACAAGGGCGGTGCGCTGCTCACCAGCTATCTCGACCAGGTGCTCGGCGGCGAACGCGACCGCCGGCTCGCCCCGCTGGACGCGCTCGACGTGGCCCCCGAGCCGCAGGCCGAACTGATTGCCGCGTTGTCCGTACTGCAGAAGGAGAGGTGGCAGCGATGACTGCCGTCACTGACGAAGGTCCGGGACAGGGCCGGGGACGGACCCGGGCCCAGGAGCCGGGCACCGCGCGGGACCTGGACACGCCGCCCGGGGGCTGGGACGACGGACTCATCGCCCGCCGGGCCGCCGCCGCAACCGAGGAGACGACGGCCGACGAGACCCCCGCGGCGGTGCAGGACGACGACGTACGGCCGCAGGTCGAGGCGTACGTGCCCTCCGGAAGCCCCCTCAGCCCCCGCCTGGACGCGCTGCGCGAACTCGTCGGCCTTTCCAGGGCCCGGCTGGAGCGGAGCGACCTCGCCGAGGCGGGGCGGGTCCTCGACGAGGCCGCGGCCCGCCAGCGGCTCTCCTCGCGCCACACCGTCGTCGCCATCGCCGGAGCGAGCGGCAGCGGAAAATCGACCCTCTTCAACTCCCTCGCGGGCGCCCAGATCTCCGAGACCGGACTGCGCAGGCCCACCACCGGCGCGCCGCTCGCCTGCTCCTGGACGGACGGCGCCGCGGGACTTCTGGACCGTCTCGCGATCCCCGGACGGCTCAGGCGCAGGCCGCAGGCCGGCGGCACGGCGGCCGACGAGGCGCTCCAGGGACTCGTCCTGGTCGATCTGCCCGACCACGACTCGGCGGCGAGGGGGCACCGCGACCAGGTGGACCGGGTGCTGGCGCTCGTCGACGCGGTGATCTGGGTGGTGGACCCGGAGAAGTACGCCGACGCGGCCCTGCACGAGCGATACCTGCGGCCACTCGCCGGACACGCGGAGGTCACCTTCGTGGTCCTCAACCAGATCGACCGGCTGCCCGGCGAGGCCGCCGACCAGGTCCTGGACGATCTGCGCCGCCTCCTCGACGAGGACGGCATGGCGCTCGGCGAACACGGCGAACCCGGCGCCACCGTCCTGTCCCTGTCCGCGCTCACCGGCGAGGGAGTGGGCGAACTGCGTGCACTGCTGGGCCGCTTCGTCCAGGACCGTACGGCGGCCACCCGCCGGCTCTCCGCGGACGTGGACGCGGCGGCGGCCAGGCTCCGCCCGGTGTACGTCGCCGAGGGGCGGCCGGGACTGGGGGAGCGGGCCCGTGAGGAGTTCGCGGACCGGTTGGCGGAAGCCGTCGGCGCCGCCGCCGCCGGGCAGGCAGCCGAACGCGAATGGCGCCGCAACGCAGGCCGGGCGTGCGGGACGCCGTGGCTGCGGCTGTGGCGCTGGTACGAATCCACCCGGCAGCCGGGAGGCCTGGACCGGGGGGCGTTCACCGCGCCGCCCGAGGAACAGCTCACCGCACGCCAACGCGTCGAACAAGCGGTGCGCACGGTGGCCGACGACGCCGCCGCCGGACTGCCGGGGCCGTGGGCGCAGGCGGTGCGCGAGGCCGCGGTGCACGGGGCGCAGGGGCTGCCCGAGGCGCTCGACGAACTGGCCGGGCGGGCCGCGGGGACGGAGGACGGGGAAACGGAAACGGGCAGCGCCACGGCCGGGACCGGCGCCCGTGGCGCTACGGAGCCGGAGCACGGCGGGCGCGCGGGCGCGAGGCCGCCGAGGCCGGCCTGGTGGCCCGCCGCCGTACTGGCGCAGGTGGCCATGACGTTGCTGCAGATCCTCGGCGGACTGTGGCTGGCCGGCCAGATCATCGGAGTGCTGCAACCGGGGCTGCTGACGCCCGTCCTGGTGATGCTCGCGGGCATCATCGGCGGCCCGTTGGTGGAGTGGTCGTGCGCGGCGGCAGCCCGGGGGCCGGCGCGGCGGTACGGCCAGGAGGCCGAGCGAAGGCTGCGCGAGGCGGCGGCCGGCTGCGGGCGGGCCCGGGTGCTCGATCCGGTGTCGGCGGAGCTGGTGCGCTACCGGGAGGTGCGCGAGCGGTTCGTGGCGGTGACGGAGTTTTCCACAACGGGCCGTTAGTCCACAGGCTTCAGCAGGAATTCCGCCTCCCCTTCAGCATGGGATCAGTGACCGCACGCAGGAGCACGGTCACCGGTATCCGGACCGAAGGGGAGGCGGAGTCATGAACGAGACCTTGGTGACACTGGTGGGGAACGCGGCGACCGGTGTGGAGTTCCGGGACACCGCGAGCGGCGGAATGGCGCGATTCCGGTTCGCGGTGACGCCGCGGCGCTGGGACCGCGAGAAACAGGCCTGGACGGACGGGCACACGAGCTTCTACACCGTGTGGGCCTGGCGCACCCTGGCGTCGAACCTGACGGGTTCCGTGGCGGTGGGGGAGCCGTTGGTGGTGCACGGCAGGCTGAAGGTGCGTGAGGAGGAACGGGAGGGGCAGCGCAGGACCTTCGTGGACATCGAGGCGGTGGCGGTGGGGCACGACCTGACCCGGGGGACGTCGGCCTTCCGGCGCGTGGTCAGGGGTGATCCGGCCCTGACTGTGCGGGCCGGCGCTCGTACGGCCGACGACCAGGACCGGTGGGCCGTACGGGAGCGGCCGGCGGACCGCGAACCTCCGGCGGACCGCGAACACCCGCCGGAGCGGACGGAAGCACGGGACGCGGCGTGTGAACCGGCCGCCGGGGAACGGGCGGAACGCCCGGTCACAAAGCGCCGGACGGCACGTCAGAAGGCTCGCGCGGAACTGGTGTCGGCGCCCTGACGGAACACTTGGCGGAGGGGGCGAGGACCGCATTCCGGCCCGAGTCCTCTCCTCGTCAAGGACGTTACCCGGGATAACGATTCCGATTCGGAATGGTTGTCGGACGGTATGACGGGGGACCGGGCTTCACTCGGTCCTTAGGATTCCTCAGTACTCACAGGACACTTGAGTCGGCTGGCGGGACATTCCCCACACGCGTAACGGACGCGAGGGTCTCGCCCGGAGGGGAATTCTGTGTTTTCTGCTTCTTCAGCGACCGTCTCGTCATCCATGACGACGGCCAACCCCCGTCGGAACCGGGGCATGGCCCGGCTGGCTGCCTCGATCGTGGCTTCCGGCCTGGTCATGGCCGGCGCCCTCACCGGTGCGGGCGGCGCGGTCGCCGACGAGGCTCCCCCGCACCAGGGCGGCGCCACCGCGACCCTCGACGGACTGAAGACGTTCGACACCGCGGTCCTCCACGCGGACGGCCAGAACCAGCAGCTGCCCGCCGGGCTCTTCGAGATGACGGTCGACGGCGGCGGCAAGTTCAAGACGTACTGCATCGACATCCACAACCCCACCCAGGACCAGGCGAAGTACCTGGAGACTCCCTGGACCCAGACCTCGCTCGGCACGAACAAGAACGCCGGCAGGATCCGCTGGATCCTGGAGCACTCCTACCCGAAGATCGACGACCTCCAGGTACTCGCCGACGAGGCCGGCACGGGCCCGCTCACCGTGGAGACCGCGGCGGCCGGCACCCAGGTCGCCATCTGGCGCTACTCGGACCAGGCCGACGTCACGGCATCCGACGCCCAGGCGGAGAAGCTCGCCGACTGGCTGGAGAAGTCCGCGACGGACACCGCCGAGCCCAAGGCGTCCCTCGCCCTGGACCCGGTCGCGGTGTCCGGTCACCCCGGTGAGCGCGTCGGGCCCGTCACCGTCCACACCAACGCCGGCCAGGTCTCGGTGACCCCGCCCGCCGATGCCGCGAGCGGTGTCAGGATCACCGACAAGAAGGGCAAGGCGGTCACCACGGCCGCCAACGGCTCCCAGCTCTGGTTCGACGTCCCGGCCGATGCCGCCGACGGCTCCGCCTCCCTGACCGTGCAGGCCACCACCTCCGTCCCCGTCGGCCGGGCCTTCGCCGGTGCCACCAAGAGCCAGACCCAGATCCTGGCCGGCTCCAGCGAGTCCACGGTCTCCGCGAGCGCCACCGCGACCTGGGCCGGCAAGGGCGCGATCCCGGCGGTCACCGCGAAGAAGAACTGCGCCAGGGGCGGCGTCGACGTCACCACGAGCAACAAGGGCGACGCGGCGTTCACGTACGACCTGGCCGGGGTGGAGCACACCGTCGAGCCCGGCAGGACCGAGACGGTGACCGTGCCGGTCGCCGAGGACCAGGCGTACGACGTCACGGTGACCGGCCCCGGCGGATTCACCCGCACCTTCAAGGGCGTCCTGGACTGCCTGACCACGGGCGGCGGCAACGACGGCCTCACCACGCAGACCGCCGAGCAGCCCACCACGATCACCGCCACGGCCGGCGGCAGCACGACCGGCGCCGAGGGCAACCTCGCCGAGACCGGCAGCTCCGACGCCACCCCGATGATCGCGGGCATCGCGATCGCCCTGGTCGTCATCGGCGGCGGCTCGATCTTCCTCCTCCGTCGCCGCAAGGACCGGACGGCGGGCGAGTGACGAACACCGGGCGCACGGTCACCACGCCCTGATCACGGCCCCGGTACGGCTTCGGCCGACCGGGGCCGTGGCATATCCGGGGTGCCACGGGCCGGGGCCGGACCACGCCCTCGAAACGGCGAGCCGCGCAGCGCCGAGCCGCCACGCCATCGGGTGATGTGTCGCAGCCAGGCGGGTGACAGCGGCCACCCACGGGCCGCTGCCGGGCAGGCCGGTGTTCCAGGATCGGTGCCGCCGCCGGCTCCGGCGGAATGTGCGTCGACCGGGTCCGTGCCGTGCGAGCGGCGCGGCCGAGGCTGTTCGAGGAGTCAGATCCATGCGTTCACGCGTCATCGCTGTCATGGCCGCCGCGGCTGCGGCCACTGCGGTACTCGCCCAACCCGCCCACGCCGCCCCGCTCGTCGACGGGGTCTACCGGTTCGCGGCCCTCCAGGACGGCAAGTGTCTGATCTGGCCCAAGACGGCCGGGAACAGGGGCACGTTGGAATTGGGCGACTGTACGGACAACGCGAACACCTCGGCGAACTGGCAGGTACGTCAACGCCCCAACGGAACGATGGAAGTCTCCACGCAGGGCTCGAACCCCCGCACCTGCCTGATCTTGAACGACAATTACCGAGTGTCGGCCAACGGCTGTGCGGGCAAGTACGCCGAGTGGACCGTCGACATCGGCTCCGCCGGACCCGGCAGCGCGGTGTGGGCCGACATCGAGCACACCCCCAGCGACGGTTCCGCCTCCTGGGGGAAGCTGGTGGACGATCCCGGTGTCATCGGTCGCATCGTGGTGAGGCGGGCCCCCATCGACCCGCACTTCTGGGCATTGCAGCAGGTCAGCTAGGAGCGCGGCGCATCTCGGTCACGGGCGGCCCGCCCGCGTCCCGGGGACGGCGCGGCAGTGATCGAGCGCGACGGTCAGTGGCAGAGCGCTCACCCACACGGACCGGCGTACGGCCAGGTCACGGCCACCAGCCGATACGGGTTTCCGTCAAGAGGTGGCCGTCAGGCAAGATGGGGTGTATCTGCCCACTCATCGATTGCCGGACGGTTTCTCTTGGCTGAGTACATCTACACGATGCGCAAGACACGCAAGGCGCACGGCGACAAGGTCATCCTTGACGACGTGACGCTGAGCTTCCTGCCCGGCGCGAAGATCGGTGTGGTGGGTCCAAACGGTGCCGGTAAGTCCACGGTGCTGAAGATCATGGCGGGCCTGGAGCAGCCGTCCAACGGTGACGCCTTCCTGTCGCCCGGGTTCAGCGTGGGCATCCTCATGCAGGAGCCCCACCTCGACGAGTCGAAGACCGTTCTGGAGAACGTCCAGGACGGCGCCGCCGAGATCATGGGCAAGCTCAAGCGCTTCAACGAGGTCGCCGAGCTCATGGCGACCGACTACTCCGACGCGCTCATGGACGAGATGGGCAAGCTCCAGGAGGACCTGGACCACGCCAACGCGTGGGACCTGGACGCTCAGCTGGAGCAGGCCATGGACGCGCTGGGCTGCCCGCCCGGTGACTGGGCCGTCACCAACCTGTCCGGTGGTGAGAAGCGCCGCGTCGCGCTCTGCAAGCTCCTCATCGAGGCGCCCGACCTGCTGCTGCTCGACGAGCCCACCAACCACCTCGACGCCGAGTCGGTGAACTGGCTGGAGCAGCACCTCTCGAAGTACGCGGGCGCCGTGGTCGCCGTCACCCACGACCGGTACTTCCTGAACAACGTCGCCGAGTGGATCCTCGAACTCGACCGCGGCCGCGCCATCCCCTACGAGGGCAACTACTCCACGTACCTGGAGAAGAAGGCCACCCGCCTCAAGGTCGAGGGCCGCAAGGACGAGAAGCGCCAGAAGCGGCTCAAGGAAGAGCTGGAGTGGGTGCGGTCGAACGCCAAGGGGCGCCAGACCAAGTCCAAGGCCCGTCTCGCCCGGTACGAGGAGATGGCGGCCGAGGCGGACAAGATGCGGAAGCTGGACTTCGAGGAGATCCAGATTCCGCCGGGCCCGCGGCTCGGTTCCATCGTCGTCGAGGTCGAGAACCTCTCGAAGGCCTTCGGCGACAAGGTCCTCATCGACGACCTGTCGTTCACGCTGCCGCGCAACGGCATCGTCGGCATCATCGGTCCGAACGGCGCGGGCAAGACCACGCTGTTCAAGATGATCCAGGGCCTGGAGACGCCGGACAGCGGCGCCATCAAGGTCGGCGACACGGTCAAGATCAGTTACGTCGACCAGTCCCGCGCCAACATCGACCCGAAGAAGACGCTGTGGGCCGTCGTCTCGGACGAGCTGGACTACATCAACGTCGGCCAGGTCGAGATGCCGTCGCGGGCGTACGTCTCCGCGTTCGGCTTCAAGGGCCCGGACCAGCAGAAGCCGGCCGGTGTCCTCTCCGGTGGTGAGCGCAACCGCCTCAACCTGGCGCTGACGCTCAAGGAGGGCGGCAACCTGCTGCTCCTCGACGAGCCCACCAACGACCTCGACGTCGAGACCCTCTCCTCGCTCGAGAACGCGCTGCTGGAGTTCCCCGGTGCGGCCGTGGTCATCTCCCACGACCGCTGGTTCCTGGACCGCGTCGCCACGCACATCCTGGCGTACGAGGGCGACTCCAAGTGGTACTGGTTCGAGGGCAACTTCGAGTCGTACGAGAAGAACAAGGTCGAGCGCCTCGGTGCGGACGCCGCCCGCCCGCACCGTGCCACGTACAAGAAGCTCACGCGAGGCTGATCGTCTTGGCTCGTCACATCTACAGCTGCCCGCTGCGCTGGTCGGACATGGACGCCTTCGGGCACGTCAACAACGTGGTCTTCCTCCGCTACCTGGAGGAGGCGCGCATCGACTTCATGTTCCGGCTGGCGCCGGGGGACGGCTCGCCGTCCTTCGCGGGCGGCTCCGTCGTGGCCCGGCACGAGATCGACTACGTGCGCCCGCTGGTGCACCGGCACACGCCGGTGACCGTCGAGTCGTGGGTGACGAAGATAGGTGCCGCTTCGCTCACCATCGCGTACGAGATCAAGGACCCGGACCAGGTGTACGTACGGGCGTCGACCATCGTCGTCCCGTACAACCTGGCCGAGGAGCGGCCCCGGCGGATCTCCGCGGAGGAGAAGCTCTTCCTCCAGGAGTACCTGGCCGAGGAGCCCGCGGCGGTATGACCGCGCCCGTACAGACGCTGCGGTTCGCCGACACGAGGGAGGCCGCGGATCTCGCGGCCTTCCTCGGCCGGCTGCTGCACTACGACCGTGCCGCAGCGGTACGGCTGCAGGCGGGCGGCGGCGCGCTGGCCGTGTTCGGCCGGCCGCCGTCGTTCGAGGTCCTGGCCGTTCGGGCGGTACGGCTGGCGGACACGCACCAGTTCGACGTGACCGTTTCCGCCGGTGAGCTCCTCGAATCGCTGGAGGAGTCGACCGGCTCCGGGGCCGTCCCCGCACCGGTGACCGGGCCCCCCTGGACCGGTGTGCTGCCTCCGCGCGGCGGCTGGCAGGAACTGCCGGGGCTGCCGGGGCCGCTCGCGCTGCGCGCGGCGCTGGACGAGGCCGTCGCCGAATTCCGTACGCGGGACGCGGCACTGCCCGAGGAACGGCGTACGCGGGCCGAGCGGGATCTCATCGGACGGGACATCTGGTCGCGGACCGTCGGCGGTACGGAGCTCGCGCTGCGCGCCGTCCACGCGGCGCAGTCCCTCGGATTCCTGCGTGCCGCGCCCGACTTCCCCGTGGCCCTGCTGGCCACGAGCGCCTGGCTGCGGCTGCGTACCCCGTACGGGGCGATCGCCCTGCGGCGGGCGGGTGCGGCCGGGGGTCTCGGGTCGCTCGCCTTCTCCGTGGGCGGGTAGCGCCGGAGGAAGCGCGTCACCAGCGCATGTGGACGTCCTCGGCCCAGCCCAGCAGGCGTTCCACGGGGATCTCCGTGCCGTCGTCCGTGCGGATCAGGCCGTCGTAGTGGCCGAAGCACTGGTCGGTGCGGTTGTCGATCAGGCCGGTCTCCGTGCGCGTCGACCGGTTGTGGAACGGGGTGAACGTCAGGTCGACCTGGCCGGACGACGGCGTACGGATGGTCCAGGGCGCGAGGAAGTCGGTCGTGGACCACCGCCAGTCCAGCTCCTCACCGATCTTGGTGAGCCGGCCGTCCACACAGAGCGCGTTCTCCGTGGAGCCGGTGCCGGCCGTCCAGCGCCCGCCGAACTGCAGGCCCACCGTGTGCCCGCCGGTGCGTCCCGACGCGGCGCCCCAGTTCCAGTCGACCGTGCGCGGCCAGCGTCCCCGGCCGTGGTCCAGGACCGCCCAGATGTCGTCCCCGTCGAACTCCAGGTACTCCGTGCCGATCCTGACCCGGCCGGACGCGGGGAGCGCGGTGTGCTTGGACGTGTACTGGAAGCGGCGTTCGCTCCACGGCACCACGACCGAGAGCGATTCGTGCTCCGGCGGCCGGGCGACCAGGAGGTCGACCTCCAGCGGCAACCGCTCCGGCGTCAGGCAGCGGGCCCTCAGCCGGGTGCCGGCGTTCTCGTCGCGGATCTCGACGCGCACCTTGCCGCCGGACGGCCGCTCGGGTCCGACCACCACGTCCCGGGAGCCGGGGGCGCCCGCGATGCTGTCGGGGAGCTCGACGCCGAAGCCGCCGGGGATGATCGCGGTCCGTTCCAGTTCGAGGCCGCCCGGGGCGTACTCGAGCAGGTAGACGGTGTTCAGCGCGAGGAAGTCCAGGTCACTGACGGTCAGCGCCACCAGATGGGTGGGTGTCGTCACGCACCAGTACTCCCAGCGCTTGGTGCGGCCCCAGCCGCGCAGATTGGCGCGGTGCAGAGGCGTCCGGGACCAGCCGACCGCGGCCGGATCGAGAGTGCCGTCGGGCAGGCAGAGGTCGACCGGCTCGGTGATCTCGCGTTCGGACGTCGTCATGCGCGGATCCTATAAGGGCCCCGCCCGGGCGCTCCGGCTCGGCCGGCGCCCGCTAAGGGCTGTCCCGCCCTTGGGTGGGCCCGGGGCCGGTGCCGTCCGGCCACACCCCGATGTGGTCCTGCTCCAGTTCCAGCATCACGCGGTGCTCCATGCCCAGCGCCTCCGTGTAGTCCGCGGGCAGTTGCAGCCGGCCCGCCCGGTCGAGCATCGCGTACTCGCGCGCCACTTGAGACTCCTGGCCCGTCGCCGCGTCGACCTCCGTGCGGCGCAGCACCTCGAACGAGGTGCGGCCGTCCCGGATCGCCACCGTGCGGCGGACCTCGTTCGCGACCGCCTGGTCGTGGGTGACGATCACGATCGTCGTGCCGAGCTCCTCGTTCGCGCGACGGAAGGCGGCGAACACCTGCTCGCCGGTGGCCGAGTCCAGTTCCCCGGTCGGCTCGTCGGCGAGCAGCACCGAGGGCGAGTTGGCCAGCGAGACCGCGATCGCCACCCGCTGCTGCTGACCGCCCGACATCTGCTGCGGGCGCCGGTCGCGGCAGTCGGCCACTTCCAGCATCTTCAGCAACGACTCCGCGCGCGCGGTCCGTTCACGGTTGCGGCCGCGGCCGCGCAGCTGCATCGGCAGCGTGACGTTCTGGATGGCCGTCAGATAGGGGAGGAGGTTGCGGGACGTCTGCTGCCAGACGAAGCCGACGACGTCCCGTCGGTAGCGCAGCCGCTCCTTCTGCCCCATGGAGAGGAGATCGCAGCCCGCGACCTTCGCCGCACCCGCCGTGGGCTCGTCAAGACCCGCCAGGATGTTCATCAACGTCGACTTGCCGCTGCCCGACGCGCCGACCAGGGCCAGCAACTCGCCCTCGGTGACCAGCAGGTCGAGGCCCTGGAGGGCCTGCACCTCCACACCGTCCGTCGTGAAGATACGGACCAGCCGGTCGCAGGCGATCAGGGCGTCGTGCCCGTAGGAGGGCCGGTCGCGGCGGGCGGTGGCCCGCTGTTCGAGCTCCGCCAGCGTGGAATCGGTCGACGGCGTCGTCATCGGGAGTCTCCTGCCCTGAGTTCGGTGACCGATCCACGGCGGGTGGCCCACCATGCCTGGACGCCGGCCACCACCGCGGTGAGGGCGATCACGCCCAGTGCCGGGAGGACGAGCGACCAGGGATCGGTCCGCAGCGGTGCGGTGTCCAGCAGGCCGGAGCCGGAGCCGGACGAGAGTGCCAGGCGCACCAGGTCGATGCCCGGTGAGAGCAGTGCGATGGTCGCCCAGCCGACGAGCAGTCCGCCCCCGGCGGCCAGCAGGGCCTGGGGCATCGCCTCGAAGCCGAGGAGCCGCCCGCCCTGCCGGGAGGTGAGGCCCATGGTGCGCAGCCGGGCCAGCAACGTCGTGCGTTCGGGAGCGGTCTGCAGCAGGGAGAGGAGTACGGCGAGCAGGGCGTATCCCGCGCCGGCCGCGATCGCCGCCCGGTAGATCCGTTCGGCCCCCGTCTGCATCGGGGTGTCGACGTATGCGGCCCGCGCCTCGGTGCGCATCCGTACGGTGGCCTCCTCGTCCCCATGCCCGGCCGCCGCGCGCAGCGCCCCGGCGTCGAGCCGGTCGCCGGTGAGCAGCAGCGCGGTGGTCTGCCGATGGGTGAGCGCGGCGGAGTCGACGACGATGAAGGAGGCGTCGTTGACGGCGGGCGTGGCTGCCACGGTGCCCGCCACCTGGACCTTGAAGTCCCCGGCCAGCGACTGGAGATCACGCGGCCGGTCACCGAGCCGCTCGGCCACGGACGGCGAGACGAGGACCGGCAGCACCCGGTCCTTCGACGGCATCGTGCCCTTCGGCGTCGCCGGTCCGGTGGCCTTCAGCCGGTCGGCGGAGAAGGTGCCGATGCCGGTGGAGCGGGTCAGCCGGGCGTAGGTGACCGGGTCGACGCCGATCAAGGTCGCCCCCTTGGCGTCCTCGAATCCGTGCTCGGGCGCCGGCAGGGCGACCCCGTACTCGATCTGGACGCGCGCCACCTCCCGTACGCCGTCCGCTTTCGCCGCCGCACGGATCAGACCGTCCGACAGGGGTGCGGAGTCGGCCTGGCCGCTGATCCGGGCGTCCGCGCCGACGGAACGCACCGCCGCGCCGTCCCGGGCGTCCGCGACCCCGGCGAGCACCGAGCCGCCGAACGCCGCCGTCGTCAGCGCCACCAGCAACGCGAGCAGGGGCAGGGTGCCGGCCGCCGAGGAGCGTCCGGCACGGGCCAGCGACAGGAAGCCCACCGCGCCGCGCAGCCGGGCCACGGACCGCAGGGCGAGCCGCAGCGGCAGCGGGTAGAGCCGGACGAGGACCACGGCGGCGATCAGCCCGACCAGTACCGGGGCCGCGCTGATCAGCAGGTCGGTGCCCTCGGCGCCGTCCGTTCCGCGCCGGCGCAGAGCGGTGACCGCGCCGACGGCCAGTACCAGCAGGGTGAGTTCGGCGACGGTACGCCGCCGGGACGGGCGGGCGGCGACCAGGTCGTCGCGGCCGCCGTGCAGTCGCGGCGTGCGGTGCGGCAGTGCCGTACGCAGCGGGAGCGTCGCGCAGACGAGGACGACGACCCCCGCGGCGCCGGTCACGGCGGGCCACAGCCGGGCCTCACCGACGGCCAGGACCGCGAGCAGCAGGCCCACGGCCCCGGCGGGCACGGACGTCACCGCGGTCTCGGCCAGCAGCCGGCGCCCGATGCCCGCCAGGGAACCGCCGCGGGCCCGGAGCAGGGCCAGTTCGGCGTGGCGGCGGCCGGCCAGCAGACCGCCCGCCATCAGCAGGATGACGGCGGCGACGGCCCCGATGCCGACGGCGGCGACCGTGACGACCGGCTGGATCGCGGCACGCATCCCGTCGTACCCCGTCAGCACCTCGTCCAGGTCGGTCGTCGCCGTGACCGTGTCCCCTGCCACACCGCGCATCCTCAGCAGCTCCGGGCCGCCCTCCAGGGACGCCACCGCGGTCCGCAGCCGCGGCACGTCGAGCGCGGTGAGGCGCGAGGCGTCGGGGGCGATCCGCCAGTACAGCTCGGGCTGGCCGGTGGTGGCGAGCAGGGCCGGTGCGGCGTCCGGCGGGAGCAGCAGCGCGGCGATCCAGTAGTAGCGCGGCGTGTCCTTCGTGGGCCGGGCGACCAGGGACGGGCTGCGGAGCAGCGGTTCGGCCGACCAGTAGGAGCCCCCGGGGTCCCGCGGGGCGACGATGCCGGTGATCCGTACCGTCAGTGGCTCACCGCCGCGGGTCGGGACGGAGACGGTCGCTCCGGCCCTGATGTGCAGCGCCTTCGCGGTCTCCTCGGTGACGGCTGCCTCGACCTCGTCCGTCGCGAGGGTGACCTCGCCGCGGACGGCCGGCCACCTCCCCGTGCGCAGGGAGGCGTGGTCGGGCAGCGCGGACTGGGTGACGTACGTCAGCGCCGGGTCGAGGCCGTACGGACGGGGGAAGAACGGCTCACCCGCCAGGATCGGCTCCGAGGTGCGCACTCCGTACGCGGACTGGGAGGCATCGGCCCGCACCGGGTCGGGCAGCCCGGCCAGGATGCTGCGCTGCACGGAACCCAGCGTGGCCCCGCGCACGGCCGACTCGCGTGCCGCGACGGGCAGTTCCAGTCCCGGCTGGGGTCCGCTCACCTCCAGGACGCTGCGGGTGGCGTCCACGTTGCCGAGGTCGTGGCGCAGCCCCTTGTTCTCGTAGTTGTCGACGGCCCGGGGGAAGGCGGCGGCGAGGAAGGCCGTCACCACCACCAGGAGGGCGAACGCGCAGGCGGCGCCGGGGGCCGTGCGCAACCGGGTGCGCACCCAGGGGGCGCAGGCGGCGGCGGTCCGGGGGGTCCTCGATCGCGGACTCATGTCAGTTGTCCCCCTGGGTGCGCAGCGATGTCGCCGGATCGGCGCGGCGCAGTGTGAGGACCGCGACGATGAGCAGCGGCAGCGCGGCCACTCCGGCGAGCAGCGCGGCCACCTGCCCGGGCGGCAATTGCACCAGTACCCGGGGCACCGGCTGGGCGGCCTGCCCGGTCAGCACGATCAGCGGCACGACCGCCCTGGTGAGCAGGGCTCCGAGCGCGGCCCCGACCAGCAGTCCGATCGCGATCAGTACGCCCTGTTCGGCGGCGATCATCCGGGCCAGCCGGCGGCGGGGGGCGCCGAGTGCCCGCAGCACGGCGAACTCGGCGGAACGTTCCCGCTGAGAGCCGACGGAGGCCACCGCGAAGCCCACCGCGGCCAGCGCGGCGGCGATGACGGCCACCGCGAGCAGGGCGGACTGCGGGCCGGCCCCCAGCGGGTCACCGGTCAGGTCCGCGGCCACCTCGTCGCGCACCTGGACCTGTACGGGGTCGGTGTCCGGCTGCTTGCGCAGCGCGGCCGCGACGTCCGCGGCCCGGCCCGGTTCGGTGTCCAGCCACCACTCGGTGGCGGTGAGCCGGGCGTTGGGGCGTTCGGCGAAGACCTGGCCGAGGGCGCGGAGGTCGAGGAGCAGGGCCCCGCCGTCCCGCGCCTGCTGCGATTCCCCCGTGGTGGAGGACGAGCCCGAGCCGGGCCCGGTGGTCGGCAGCCGGTGCACCGTCCGCGCGATCTTCACCCGGACCGTCTCACCGGCCAGCGTGACGTCGACGTCCTGCCCCGGCTTGGCCCCGGTCGCCTTCAGATAGGCGTCCGTGGCCACGGCGTTCAGGGCCGGCGCCTTGGGGCGGACCGCCGTGACCCGCACGTCGAGGGCCGGGATCGCCCACACCGCGTCCTCGGCCGTGACCGCTCCCGTGGCGTAGTCGAGGGCCAGCGGGGCGTTCGCCGAGGCGGTCGGGGAGACCGGCGCACCGGGCCGCACCTCACCGAACGCGTCGGCGGTCACCGTCGCCTGCCAGCGGAAGCCGTCCGGTACGGGCACCGGCCGTTCGGCGCCGCCCGGCCCGACGGTCCGCAGGGCACTCACCGTGAGCCGGTGCGCCTCCCCCCGGCCGACGGGCTGCTTGCCGTCCAGCTCGATCCCGGTGACGGCCAGTTCACCGGCGGCGGCCACGTCGACCGAGACCGGGTGCGCCTTGCCGTCGACGGGTACGGAGCCCACGACCACCTGGTACGGGATGCCGTAGCGGTCCTCGAGACCCACGGTGACCAGGGGGCCCATGCCGGACGGCGAGACCTTGCCGGGCGCGGTCACCGCGGAGATCCGCACGTCGAAGCGGAGTCGCGTGCTGTTCTTCGGCAGCAGCAGTCCCGGGCGGGCGGCCTCGGTCGGGGAGAGCGTGTCGAACAGCCGGTCCACGGAGCCGTCGCCGAGGTCGTCGCGCATCAGCATCCGCTCGTCGGCGTGCGCGGTGTCCAGCGCGAGCACCTCGGCGGTGCGTTCGTCGGAGAGGTCCACGGACGCGCGGAACGCGGGCGCGGCGTCCCGTACGCCCGGCAGCTTCGCGTACGCGCCGGATTTCGCCGGGTCCGCGCTGACAGCCCCCGTCATGCGCACCGACGCACCGGACCTGAAGTCCGCCTGGTCGCTCTGCGAACGGTTCCAGGAGGCGCTCTGCCCGATCGCCAGCATCCCCATCGCCACGGCGAGCACCAGCAGCAGCACCGGCCCGGCCCCCCGCAGCGGGCGGCGGCTGAACTGCCAGCCCGCCAGCGCCGTCGCCAGTCCGCGGCCACCCGCCGCCCGGCGTTCCGCGAGCCTCGCGGCGGGCGGCAGCAGGCGCAGCGTCAGCACGGTGCCGGCGAGCAGCGCCAGCGCGGGTGCGGCCACCAGCAGCGGATCGATGCCGAGATCGCCCTCGCGGTCGCCGCTGAGCGCGCCACCGCCCGAACCCCTGGTCTGCCGGTCCAGTTGCCAGTACGCGACCGCGGCGATCACCAGCAGAGCGATGTCCGCCCCCGCCCGCACCGGTGCGGGCAGCGCGGCGGAACGGGTGGAGCGCCGGCCCCCGGCACTGGCGGCGAGCGCCGGTGCGACGACGGCGAGTGCGCAGGCCAGCGCCGTGACGGCCGCGATCAGCCACACCTGGCCGGTGACGCCCCCGTCGAGTCGCAGACCGATCCGGTGGAGCGAGGAGCGGTCCGCCAGGAGGCGGGTCAGCGGTCCGGAGAGCAGCGGGGCGACGACTGCGGCCGGCAGCGCGAGCAGCAGCGCCTCGACCGCCGCGAGCGAGGTGATCCGGGCGCGCGACCCACCACGGGCCCGCAGCAGTTCGGTCTCGCCGCCGCGTTCGCTGCTGAGCAGTCGTGCCACCAGCAGCAGGGCGTACCCGGCGAGCAGGACCAGCTGCACCGCCACGATCATCAGCGTCGAGCGGGAGACCAGCAGGGCCCGGTCGACCTGGTCGAGAACGGTGGGCAGCGAAGTCTGCGCACTGGCCCCGTCCTTGAAGTCGGGAGCGGCGAGCAGCGCCTTCGGGCCGGTGGTCGCCGCGTCGTGCAGTGCGGGCATCCGGTCCGTGGTGACGGTCCGGAAGTCGGCGGAGGCCAGCCAGGACACCTCGCCGGTACTGATCCGGCCGGAGCCGAGCACGGCCGGATCGGTGAGCAGCGGACCGTACGTCGTGAAGACGACCTTGCGGATGCCGCGCCCCCCGAGCGCGTCCAGCTGCCAGTACGGATCGGACTGGTCCGCGGCCCTGTAGAGGCCGGTGACCAGGGCCTGTACGGGTTTGCCGCCGAGCCGGTCGGCGAGCTCGAGCCGGGCTCCGGGCTTCAGTCCGAGGGTGTCGGCGGCCGTGACGGGGAGCGCGACCTGGACGGGGGCGCCGGCCCCTCCCGCGCCGGCGACCGGCATCCGGCCCGCTGTGAGCCGGACCCGGCTGCGGTCGAGGGTGGCGAAGTGCGTGAGGTCCGGATCGCCGCGACGGGCGGCGGAGTCCTGCAGGCTGCGCGGCAGCGCGTACGGACCGGAGGACTCCAGTTTCCGTACGGTCACCGGGAGTCCGTCGAACGTGGTGCGGGCGGCCCGGCGTGCGGCCGCGTCGGCGGCGTCCCGCCGGTCGCGCTCCACCTGCGCGGATATGACGAGGGAGGCGGGCGCCGCGGACCGGTGGGTCAGCGTGTGCCGCAGCGCGGCATCACCGATGGAACCGGAGAAGGCGGTGAGAGCGGCCAGGACCGAGGTGGTGAGGAGGACGGCCAGCACCGCCGCGGCGAGGAGGAGCCGATGGGCCCTCACCCGCAGAAGGACGAACCCCGTCACCTGGCCCCCTAGTCACCGCGCACGCTTCGCCCCCCGGCGCGTCGTATCGGATGCTTTCAGACACCAGCGACTACCGAAACCGCTTACAGACAGACCTTGATGGGATTGTGATCGATATCCGAAGACGGAGTACCGCATTCCGCACACTTTCTGTCCGGGTGGGGCACGCGTTCTCCGGCCGGATTCAGCCCTCGGTGTTGATCATCGACGCGGCCGCGTAGGTGAGGTATTCCCACAGCTGCCGTTCGTGCTCCGGGGCGAGGCCCAGTTCGTCCAGGGCCACCCGCATGTGGCTCAGCCAGGCGTCGTGCGCGGCGCGGTCGACCTTGAACGGCGCGTGCCGCATCCGCAGCCTGGGGTGACCGCGCTCGTCGCTGTAGGTGCGGGGGCCGCCCCAGTACTGCATCAGGAAGAGCGTGAACCGCTCCTCGGCCGGACCCAGATCCTCCTCCGGGTACATCGGCCGCAGCAGCGGATCCCCGGCCACGCCCTGGTAGAAGCGGTGGACCAGGCGCCGGAAGGTGTCCTCGCCGCCGACCAGCTCGTAGAAGGTCAGCTCCTGCAGCGTGTCGCGCGGATTCTCAGTCACCCGTCCATGGTCGCAGACGCGCCGGCCGGCCACGGGGCGCCGGCCGAAGCCGGCCCGTGCGGGCAGCACGACGGCCGGCGAGGAGCGCTCCCTCGCCGGCCGTAGGTGGTGTTCGCGACTGCGTCAGTCCCGGCGGATCGTGATCGTCGTCCACGCCCCGACATGCACCTGGTCGCCGTCCTGGAGGGGCACGGGGACGTAGGGCTGGATCGGCTCCTCGGCGCCGTTGAGCGTGGTGCCGTTCGTCGAGTTCTGGTCGACCACCGCCCAGCTGCTGTCCGGCTGCTGCACCAGCACCGCGTGCTGGTGCGAGACGCCCGGGTCCTCCGGGGGTACGGACAGGTCGATGTCGGGGGACTCGCCGGTGCTGTGGCGACGGCGGCCGATGGTGATCTGGTTGCCGGTGAGCGGCAGCTGCTGCTCCGGGGAGTACGCCGGGAGGTTGAGCCCGGTGGCCTCGGGGCCGCTGCGCTGCATCATCGCCAGGAAGTACTCACGGTCGGGCGCGATGACCGCGGTCCAGTTCATGGACAGCGGGGGCCGGTTCTGGCCCGGTCCCTGCCCGGGGCCCTGGTTCTGGCCCGGTCCCTGGTTCTGGCCCGGCCCCTGACCCTGCGCGGGGCCGTGGTTCTGCTGGCCCGGGTACTGCTGCTGCATCGGTGTCTGCGGGCCCTGGGCCTGCGAGGGCGGCGACAGCAACCAGTCGTCACCGCCGGTCTGCGGCGCCTGCGGCTGCGGCGGGGCGGGCGGTCCGGGCTGCTCGAAGACCGGGGGAGCCGTCTGCTGGAACGGCGGTGCCGCGCTCTGCTGCTGGAACGGCGGCGGGGGCGGGCCCTGGGGTGAGTTCTGCTGCTGGAACGGAGGCGGAGGGGAGCCCTGCGGCGCATGCTGCTGCTGGGCGTGCTGCCCCTGCGGGAAACCTTGCGGGCCGCCCTGCGGACCGGCCTGCTGTCCGTGCTGTCCCTGCTGTCCCTGCTGTCCCTGCTGGAACGGAGGCGGGGGCGGCGGGCCCTGCTGCTGTCCCTGCTGCTGGAACGGGTGAGGGGGCTGCGCACCCGGGCCCGTGGAGAGCGGCTCGGCCGAGCGGTTCATCTGCGAGGGGCGCGAGCTCTGGTACTCGAACGGGTCGCGCGGCTCACGCGGCTGCGGGGGGCCGGGCGGCTGCTGGGCCTGGAAGCCCGGCGGCAGGTTGAGCCCGGGGACGGGGCCGCCCGGAGCGCCGTGCTGCGGGGCCAGCGGCGTGTACGACGTGGCGGTGTTCGTGAGGAAGTTCCAGCGGCACTCCTCGCAGAACGGCGCCATGGCCTCCCGCGGGGTGCGGCACTGGGGGCAGAGCTCGGCCTGCTGGGTCGCGTCGGGGCCGTGGCCCTGCGGGTATCCGTAGCCGGGCGCGGGGGGCGGGGGAGGCGGCGGGGGAACGGCGCCCGCAGGCGCGCCCGGCCCGGCCATGCGGTGGCCGCAGACCTCGCACCAGTCCTCGGAACCCGACTGGTGTCCGTTCGGGCAGGTCGGCATGTCGGCGCTTCCCCCTCTCCTCGTCCGGCCCCGGGGGCCGTCATTTTTCTTGCGTCGCCGCCCGGCGGACCTGGCCGGTCGGGCGGCTCATCAGTGCGAACATGTGGTTATTTCTTGACGCGAACCGTCTTCGTGGAGCGCGTTTCGAGTGTCATCTCGTCCGCTTCCGCGACCTTCGCCTTCAGTCGCACAGTACCGGTCGCCGCGTCGACGACGTCTACCACCTTCGAAAGCAGTTTCGCAGTGTCCTCGTTCCCGGACGCCGATGCCAACTGCACCGCGCGGCCGAGTTTGGCCGTCGCGCCGTCGAAGTCTCCCGACTTGCGTGCATCGAGCCCCTGCTGGATGACTTGTGCCAGTTCCGCCTGTCCCGTGTAGTGCGCGACCTGCGGATTGATCGAGGTCGACGCCACCATGTCGTCCGTCCACACCGCCCGTACCAGGCCCTGCGAAAGCGTCTGGGGCGCCCCGCCGGCCGGGTCGGGGAGGATCAGTGAGACGCGCGCGGCCAGCATCTCCTGCCCGACGGCGGCCTCCGGCACCCGCACGCACACGTGGTAGTCGCGGGACTCGTCCCCCCAGGAACCGGTGGGATAGTCGCCCGCGCGCGGCCCGGCCTCGGTACGGCGGTCGGTCAGCTCGGCCACCGTCGGCGCGACCTGCTTCACGAACTTGATCTCCACGCCGACCGGGGTCCAGAGCCGCAGCGCGACGTCCGCGACCTCCTTGCCCATCGCGTTCTCCATCATCTGCGTGAAGTCCGCGGCCAGCCCCGAAGGATCGGCGACGATGTCGGCCGTACCGAGCAGTGCCGAGGCGACCGCTGTGACCTCTTTCACTTCCCAGTCGGTGCCGACCCCGCGGGCGTCACACGTGAACCGGCCCGCGCACGCGTCGAGCGCGGCCCGCAGGTCCTCCGGGGCCTCGTGCTCGTTGCGCCCGTCCGTCAGCAGGATCCCGTGCCGGATCTCCACGTCGGCGGCGCCGAGCAGCCGGTCGGCCAGCCGCAGCCAGGTCCCGATCGCCGTACCGCCGCCCGCGCTGAGCCGGCGCAGGGCCTCCTTCGCCTGGGCCTTGGTCTGCGCGTCGGCGACGGCGAGCCGCCCGTTGCCCGGATAGACCTCCCTGGCCACGTGCGTGCCGCCCACCACGGCGAAGGAGGTGCCGTCGCGCAGGGTGTCGATGGCCGCCGCCGTCGCGTCGCGGGCGTTGCGCATCTTCGTCGGCGGGTAGTCCATGGAGCCCGAGCAGTCCACCATGATCACCACCGCCGCTCCGGTGGCCCCGCCCGGCAGGTGAGAGGGAGCCGCACCCGTCAGCGGAACGCCGCCGGTGGTGCCGCCCCCGGTCGAGGTGACCGTGATGATGCCGTTGACCTCACGGCCGCCCTCGGGCAGGTATTCGTTCTGGTACACCTCGACGGAGAACTGCGGCACGTTCGACTTGGAGAAGTTGGCCATCTGATCGGCTCCTTGAGGCTCCACATGTCAGATGAAGACAGATGTGCGGACAAAGGCATCGGAGGTGCGGGGACGGACGGAACGGGAGTCATCCGCCGCTTCAGGCGGATCCTGCCCCTTGTGGTGGTACGGCGAACGGCACCAGGGCCACTGTTACGTTGTCGTGGCCCCCGCCGTCGAGCGCGTGACCCACCAGCACCTGGGCACCGTGCAGCGGCCGTTCGTACGCGTCCTCGGGCACCGCGGCGGCCATTTCGGCCGCGGACTCCGCGTAGTTCCACAAGCCGTCCGTGCAGACCACGACGATGCCGGACCGGTCCGGTTTGAACGACGCGGTGTGCGGCTCCAGTTCGTAGGCGTCCGCCCCGAGCCAGCCCGTGATGGCGTGGGCACGCTCGTCGGCGTACGCCTCCGCCTCGTTCATCAGGCCGGCCGCGACCATCTGCGCGGCCCAGGAGTCGTCCTCGGTGAGCCGGGCCGGCGGGCTGGTGCGGTCCTCCGGCACCCAGTACACCCGGCTGTCGCCGACCCAGCCGACGACCAGGAGACCGCTCGCCATGATGGCGCCGACCAGGGTGCAGGCCGGGGCGTTCTGATGGCGGTGCGGATCGGGTTCCTGAGCCTGAGCGGGGTCCTGCGCCAGCCGGTTGACCGACTCGGCGGCGGCGACGATCGCCTCGTGCATCGCCTGCTGCGGGTGCGTACCGCGCGGCAGTGACTCCAGCAGCGCCTCGTTGGCGGCGTGGGTGGCGGCGGCCGAGGCCTCGTCGGGCCGGCTGGCCGACGACACCCCGTCGCAGACGATCGCGACGACGGCCGGCGAACCGTCCGGCAACGCGGTGGTCGACACGGCGAACGAGTCCTCGTTGCGGTGGTGGCGCAGCCCGCGGTCGCTGACGGCGGCGACCGAACCGAGCTCCTGCTCCATGTGGTCCCGCTCGCGGGGCTGGGCGTGCCCGCAGTTCTCGCAGTACCCGTCGTCGTCGACCCGGCCGGCCCGGCAGGCCACACACACCTTGGCACCGGCCGACGGGCCCGGAGCCGGGTCGGGTGAGGTACGGGGGTCGGGCGCCGCCCCCGCGGCCGCGGGGGCGGCCAGCTCGAAGTCGCCCGACGCGTCGGGCCCGTCGGACCGGGTGGCCGGCACGGCGCCGACGGGCGGCGGTGGCGACGCCTCCGCGCCTGCGGGAGAGCCCGGGGCCTGCCCGAAGCCGGTGCCCGGCGCGGACTCCGCAGGCGGGGTGGCGATGGCGACCGTCGGGCGGTCCTGCGGCGGCTCGGGCACGGCCGACAGGTCGTACCCGCACGCACCGCAGAACAGATCCCCCGGCTCCAGCGGCTCCTCGCAGCTGGGACACCTGGACAAGGCGGTCTCCTGTGGCTTCTGCGACATGTTCACACCCACGTTCGGGGGCGGAAGCGGTTGGCCCGCTCCACCAGTTCGATCCTCTCGTCACCGGGCTCCGCGAGCCGGGCGAGCATCCGGTACGACCGCTCCAGCCCGAAACGCAGGCCGCGCTCGTCCAGCTCACTGCCGAGCAGCGTCTTCGGCCCCTGCGCTCCCGCGTACGGAACCGACTGCGGGTCCGAGGGGCGAGCCGTGGGACTACCGGAGAGTACCCAGTCCAGCGCCGTCCCCAGCACCTCGGTCGACAACTGCTCGCGGCGCACCGCGTCCAAACCCAGTCCGGCCAGCCCGGAGATCTGCGCCGAGGCGGCCATCAGATCGGTGATCAGGGGCTCGTCCGGCGACCGCTCCCGCAGCCGGGCCCGCACCGCGGCGACGCGGGCCGCCGTGAAGTGGATCGACGCCTCCGGCACCGACTCCAGGGTCCTGACGGCGCCCACCCGGTCCCCGGCCGCGAGCTGCACCCGGGCCAGGCCGAACGCCGCGCTCACGAAGCTCGGGTCGGTCATCCACACCAGCCGGTAGTACTCGGCGGCGTTGTCCAGCTGCCCGAGGACCTCCGCGCAGATGCCGAGCGCCAGCTTCGGCGCGGGCTCCCCGGGGAAGGCGTCGTAGACCGCGTCGAAGGACAGCGCCGCGTTCTCCTTGTCCCCGGACACCAGGGAGGTGAGCCCGCGGTACCAGACCACCCGCCAGTCGTCCGGGTGCTTCGCCTCCAGCGCGGTCAGGGTCTGCGTCGCGCCGCCGAGGTCGTTCATCTCCAGGGCGGCCCGCAGCTCCCGCAGCCGGGTCTCCAGCGAGGCGGCCGGCACGGCCTGCAGTGCGGCGATCAGTTCGGCGGGTGCCGACGCCATCACCCCGGCGAGGAAACCCGCGTTGGGGTCGTTCGCGTCGACCCGGGGGACGGGCAGCGCGAGCGAGGTCGCTCGCACATCGAGCCCGGCCGGCCGGGGGCCGTTGGCGTTGTACGGCCCCGGCACGGCTCCCGGGTTCGCGAGCGGGGCCCGGGGGGCCGGAATGGCCGCCGGGGTCTGCGCGTACGGGAGCGGGGTGCCGTTCCCCGCGCCGCCCTGGGCGCCGCCGCGGACGTGTGTGGTGGTGGAGGGCAACGGCCCGGCCCCCGCGGCGAATCCGGCGGGCGGACCGGCGGGCAGGGCGCCCGGGACACCGCCGGGGGGCGCCACCGCGGCCGGCGGGGGCGGAGGAGGCGCCGCGGGCGCTCTGCCGCTCCGCCGCCGCCCGAAGAGCCCGGCCCGGCCGGGCTCCGGCGATCTGGCCCCCAGACGCGAGACCTCACCCGTCCGGCGGGTGAACAGCTCCGTGTCGGTGACCCGCAGCTCCGCGCCGAACAGTGTCGACAGCGCCGGGCGCGGACGCCCGGTCTGCAGGGACACCACCTCCCGCAACACACCCGTCAGCTGTTCCGCCATCTCCGCGGCGGACGCGAACCGCCGCGCCGGATCGGGGTCGGTCGCCCGCACCAGCAGCCGGTAGAACGACTCGTAGGTACGGAACACCTCGATGTTGTCCGGGTCCGGCAGCGAGTCCACGAAGACGTTCGTGTACCCCTGGAAGTCGAAGGTGAGCACCGCAAGCGTCCGCGCGACCGTGTACAGGTCGGAGGCCACCGACGGGCCCGCCTCCGCGACCTCCGGCGCCTGGTACCCCACCGTGCCGTAGATGGCCGACTCCTCGTCGTCCATCCTGCGCACCGCGCCCATGTCGATCAGCTTCAGCTGGTCCTCGGTCTGGATCGCGTTGTCGACCTTGAAGTCGCAGTACAGCAGGTTGCGGCTGTGCAGGTGCCCCAGCGCCTCCAGCGCCTCGATGCCGAACGCGCACGCCTGCTCGACCGGCAGCGGATCCCGCTTCCCGGCCGGGGTACGGCGCTCGTTGGCGATCTCCTTGAGCGCCTTGCCCCCCACGTACTCCATGACGATGTAACCGTCGAGCGAACCGGTCCGCTGGTCGAGGTGCTCGACGAAGTTGTAGATCCGGACGATGTTGGAGTGCTCGATCTCGGCGAGGAAGCGGCGCTCGGAGATGGCCGCCGCCATGGCGTCCTGGTCACCGGTGTCGAGCAGGCCCTTGAGCACCACCCACCGGTCGGACACGGCCCGGTCCACCGCGAGGTAGACCCAGCCGAGCCCGCCGTGCGCCAGACAGCCCGCGACCTCGTACTGGCCGTGGACGATGTCGCCCCCCTGGAGCTTGGGCACGAAGGAGTACGGGTGGCCGCACTTCGTGCAGAACCCCTCCGTACGCCCCGCCCGCTCGCCCCGCGCCCGGCCCACCGGCGCCCCGCAGTCCGAACGCGAGCAGAACCGCTTGCGCTCCGGCACCTCCGGGTTCTCCATCACGGCGGTGCGCGGATCGGGACGCGGCACATCCGGTACGAGCACCAGCCCGGCGCCCAGCCGGTTGCGGCCCGAGGACCCGGTCGACCTTGCGGAGGAACGCACCGAGACCGAACGCGACGTGGCGCTCCCGGACAGCGCGCGCGAGAGCCGCCCCGACACCGACCGCCGCGACGTCGACGAACGCGACGAGGACCGCGAGGAGGCCCTCGACGACGCCTGCGAACTGCTGCGCGCCGAAGCGCTGTCGCTGCCCCTGCCGCCCCGGCCGCCGGCCGCGATCCCGGTCGGCGGCGAGCTCACCATGCCATTCCCGGGTTCTCGGCCGCGCTCGGACAGGGGAGACCCCATCGGCGAGACGACCGGCGCCAGACCGCAGGTGTCGCAGTACAGCTCACCGCCGCCCATGTCCTCGTAACTGCCCTCGCACGCGGGGCGCTGGCACTGCGTACTCATGGTCATTCCCCCTGTTCGCCCCGCCGCCGCGGCGGCCACGATGCTCCGTCACTACCCGTCCCGCACACCCTGTGACCCGAGGTCCCCGGTCGTCTCACGGTCGCCCCCACCGGTCCTCGGGGCCCGACGGCCCGCGCCCGGCCAGCAGGTCCAGTGCCGCGTCCTGATAGCGCTGCACCGCCAGCGCGGCGACCCGCAGATCACACGGCGCGCTCCACAGCATCCGGCGCGCCGCGTCGTACCGCTCGATGAGGAACGGGTCCTCCGCCAGGCCGTGCCGGGCCACCTTCGCCTTGTACGCGTCGAGCCGGCCCCGCAGCTCCGCCCGGACGGCCAACGGTGCCGTGACCGCCGTCAACTGCTCCCGGGCCCGCAGCAACTCCTCCTCGGCCTGCAGCTCCAGGGACTCCAGGAGCGGCGAGAGCCGGTGCCACTGGGCATGCCTGCGGTACTCCGACGCGGCTGCCAGCCGCTCCTGGAGCGCCGTCGGCGGCCCGTTGACCGCGGGCACCTCGGACGCGGCGATCTTCGCCAGCACCTCACCGCGCGCCGCCCTGGCCTCGGCCAGGGTCCGGTCCGCCCGGGACAGGACATCGCGCAGCTGGACGAGGCGCTGCTCGGCGTCCTGCCGGACCGCGAGCACCGCCTCGACCTCCCGCCGCACGTCGTCCAGCGCCCGTGCCGCCCGGTCGTAGCGCGTCGTGTCCGGGCGGCCGCCGCCCGGCGCCGAGCTGCCGGGCCCCGGCAGCCAGAACGCCAGCGGGTCCGAGATCACCTGCACGCGCAGCGTGGCCAGCTCCTGGACGATCGACTCCAGGTCGTCGCCCGCCGGGTGCTCCCCGGGCCGTACGCCCACCGAGTGCGCCAGCGAGTGGGTGCGGCGCAGCTCGGCGGCGAGCAGATCTATCCGGGCGGGCATCGCCGACCACACGGAGTCGGAGGCGACGACCATGTCGAGCGAGCGCGCGTACAGCTCGTTCATCCGGTGGACCAGCTCCTCCAGCGTGAAGCGCTCCGAGAGCCGGGCCGGGCCGGTGATCGAGGGATCGTGGGCGGCGGCCGCGTGCGCCACCGTCACCCCCTGGCCGCGCAGCAGCTCGGTGAGCGCCACCAGGTCCTCGCGGTTGGGCTGACGGCGCCGGGCCCGCACCTCACGTGCGCGGTTCAGGGCCCCCGCGTACGCGTCGAAATAGGACCACAACAGCGTGATGGACTGCTCCGTGGCGCTCCAGCGCTCCTTGGTGACACCCGTGAGGTCGGCGCCCTCGAGCAGCCGGCGCCCGGCGTGGTCCTGCAGGGCGAGGAGCGAGGTCTCGATCGCCTCGTGCTCCGCGCCGAGCCGGGCCAGCGCACGGTCGGCCTCGTCCCGGTCCATGACGGGGCCGGGCGGCCGGGCCGCGTAGCTGGGGAAGGGGCCCGCGACGCCCATCGATCACCTCTCCGCTCTTCCTGCCGGGCGGGGCCCGGCAGGATCAGTGCTGTCGACCGCCGGCCGGTCATCAGTTGCTCGCCGGCCGGGAACAGGCTCTAGCTCCGGTACTTGGGCGCCGGTGGCGCCGATATCCCGGGCAGTCCGTCCTCCAGCCACTTCCGGTACGACTGCATCCACGGACTGTCCGCACCACCGGCGCGGTAGTCGACCAGCACCTTGTTGACCCGGGACACCAGGTCGGCGGCGCCCTTCTTCGTGGCCACGCCGTAGAACTCGGTGGTGAACGGGGCGCCCTTGAGCTCCACGGCCGGGTCCTGGGCGGCCTGGCCGGCCGCGAGGGCGTTGTCCGTGACGATCGCGTCGACCTCGCCCATCTGGAGCCGCACCAGGCAGTCCAGCTGGTTGGGGACGGTGAGCCTGTCCTCGTCGGCCGCGCTGCCGTCGTGCTCGTCCTTGAACACGGAGCCGAACGACTCCTTCTGCAGTGCCTCGTAGGCGGTGGAGCCCTCGGCGGTGCAGACCCGCTTGCCGGCCAGCGAGGAGTTGAAGCCGGTGATCGCCTTCCCCTCCTGCGGGCCCCCCTTCGGTGCGAGGACCTGCTGACCTGCCTGGAAGTAGGCCGTGGAGAAAGACACCTGGTCCAGGCGGGAGCAGTTGATCGTCATCGTCCGCACGACGACGTCGACCTTGTCGTTCTCCAGTGCGGCGATGCGCTGGTTGGTGGGGATCGCCCGGAAGATCACCTTGTCCGGGCTGCCCAGGATGTCCTTGGCGATGGCCCGCACCAGGTCGATGTCGAAGCCTTCGAGATTTCCGGAGGCCGGGTTGCGGAAGCCCCACTGGAAGCTGTTCTGGTCGACGCCGGCGATCAGCTTGCCGCGGTCCTTGATGCGCTTGATCGCGTCGCCCTCCGCCAGGCCGGGCAGCAGGCTGGCCTCCGGGTTCTCGCAGTCGTCGGCCCGTGCCTGGACGGCGTGGGCCGTCCCGGGCCCGGCCCCCTCCGCGTCGTAGCCGTCCTTGCCGGCGTGGGAGAGCGGCAGCAGGGTCAGCGACGCCGTCACCGCGCAGGCAGCGGCCATGGCGGTCACCCCGCCCCAGCCGCGCAGCCGGCCTCCGCGGCCCGTCCTCGGGTCCTTCGCTGTCATCGCTCCCCCTGTCACCGGAACTCCGAGAGCCTGCGGTTGACCCCGAGGATCGCCGCCACCGCGCCCAGCACCGCGAGGACCGCGGCGCCGATCGGCAGCCCGCCCAGGGCCCCGCGCCCGTCCTCGGCGGCCCGGGTGAACTCACGCTGCTCGTGGGCGAGTGCCGTCCGCAGAGCCTCGTCCACGCGGCTGAAGGACTCACCCGTCGAGTTCTCCGACCCGATGATCTGCTCCAGCGCGGTGTCGTAGTCGCCGCCGTCGTCGGTCTTGCGGGCGGTCCGGTGGCGGCCCTGCCACTCGGTGACGGCCTCGATGGCATCGGCCACCGGCTTGCCGCCCTCGGCGTCGTGGGTGTCCTCGGCGAGCTTCGCGGCCTTGCCCAGCTCTTCGCCGAGCGCCTTCATGCCCGTGCCGTAATCGGTCTCGTACTTGTCGCTCTTGCCGTCCGCGGTCAGCACCGCACCGCGGGCGACCACCGTGAGGTTCTCGCTGGAGCGCGCCTTCAGCGAGTCGATGCGCGCCCGGTTGAGCACGTCCAGGGACTGCTGCCCGTGCGTGTTGGCCTCGGCCAGATCGGCCCGGGCCACCGTGTGCCCCACCGCCAGCCACAGCAGCACCACGGTCGCCGCCGCGGTCGCCGCGAGCAGGCCGTGGTTGAACACCCGGTTCGTCCTGCGGTAGTTGTGCCGCTGCGCCCAGAACAGCACGGCCAGCGCGATGACGCCGACGAGGAGGGAGAAGAACGGCCATGTCCGTGCGGACCGGTAGTCCTGGTCGAGCCGGTCCGTCTCCGCCGTGTACAGCCGCTCGGCGGCCGGCAGCAGCTCGTTCGTCATCTGCTGGTTCGCGTACCGGAGATAGGCGCCGCCGAGCGGCAGGCCCTGCCGGTTGGCGGCGCGGGCGCGCTCGATCAGGCCGGTGTAGCGCGGGAGTCCCTCGTTGAGCGTGGTGATCTCGTGGCCGGACTTCGTCGAGGCGTCCGTGTTGGCGGCGGCCTCCACCAGCAGCCGGGAGGCGTCGTCGATGTCCTTCACGTACTGGTCGTGCACCGGGCGCGGTTCCTGCGGCCCGGCCAGGAAGCCGCTCGCGGCCGCCGCGTCGGCATCGGCCAGTGAGCGGTAGATGTTCGCCGCCGTAGCGCTGAGCGGCTGGCTGTGCTCCACCACGTCGTTCGCCGCCGCCGCGCGGTCGTTGATCTCGAACGCCGTCACCGCCCCGAACGCGACGACGAGCAGGGCGAGCACGGCCCCGATGATCTGGAGCCGACCCGGCTCGGTGGTCGCCGCGGCACGCAGCCGCTCCGTCACGACCGCCCGGGTGCTGGGCGGCGACGGCGCGGGTACGGCCACCGGCACGGGCTGCCGCTCCGGCGCATGGTGCGGCGCCGGGCCCACATTCGGCGGGTATGTCACTTGACCTCCCCCTCGGTCACTGACGGTGGCCCGCCCCCCGGCCGATCGAGGAATGGGCGCCCGGCCAGAAGTATGGCCGCAGGGACCGGCGTCCACATGGCGAACGCCCGGATCCTGCACCGGTCCATGAAGCAGCCACCGTGATCAGCCGCAGTCACACAGCATTCGATCAAGACCGACGCCGCCGATCAAGACGATCGACCGCGCAATCCCCCGAGCGAATCGATCTCCCCCCTCATGAACACGTTCGGGACAACTGATCGGTTCCCGTACGCGGAAGGCGTCCCGTAACCCGAAGGCTACGGGACGCCTCTGACACCCCCGTGCGTCCAACCCTCAGACGTACTGCGCCCGCAGCCTTGCGTGCACCCGGGGCGCCGCGCCGGTGTGGTCCAGGCCCAGCAGCCCGGCGCCCAGCACCGGGGACTCGCGCATCACCCGCGCCACGGCCTTGGGGGCGCGTACGGCGAGGAGTTCGGTGATCCGGTCGTCCAACTGCGGGTGCCCGGCGGCCAGCACGCTGCCGCCCAGTACCACCGGCGTCTCCTCCCCGAGCAGTCCGAGGCGGGACAGCGCGACCGAGGACAGCGCCACGACCTCCTCGGCCAGCCGGTCCACCAGCCCGCGCGACACCGCGTCACCGGCCGCGGCGGTCGCGAACAGCACCGGTGACAGCTCATGCCGCCGCTCCGGGGCGATCCGGCCCAGGTGCAGCGCCTCGATCAGCGCGTACATCGAGGCGAGACCGAAGTGCGCCGGCAGCGTACGGGCCAGCTCCGTCGGCTCACCGCGGCCGTCCTCGGCGCGCGAGGCGAACCACATCGCCTCCTCGGAGAGCCCCGAACCGCCGCCCCAGTCGCCCGATATCCGGCCGATCGCGGGGAAGCGAGCGGTCCGCCCGTCCGGCACCATGCCGACGCAGTTGATCCCCGCACCACACACCACGGCCACCCCGCGCGGCTCGTCCGCCCCGGCCCGCAGGATCGCGAAGGTGTCGTTGCGCACCTCCACCGTGCGGCCCCAGCCCCGGGCGTACAGGGCCTCGGTCAACTGTTCCTCCTCGACCGGCAGATCGGCGTTGGCCAGGCAGGCGGACACATGGGCGACGGACCCGGCGTCCGCACCGGCCGCGTCCAGCACCTGTTCCACCGCCGCGCCGAGCACGTCCACGGCCGTACCGATACCGACCACCGGCGGCTGGAAGCCGCCGCCGCGGGCCGTGGACAGCACGCTGCCGTCCTCACCGATTAGTGCCACATCGGTCTTGCTGTTCCCCGCGTCGATCGCGAGGACCGAACCGTTCATGCCCACGCGAGGTGCTCCCGGTTGTGCGCGAGAAGCTTGTCGGTGAGAGCTTCGGCGTACTCGAACTGGCCGATCAGGGGGTGCGCGAGCAGTGCCTTGAACACCCGGTCGCGGCCGCCGCGCAGAGCGGCCTCCAACGCCAGGTCCTCGTACGCCGTCACGTTGGCGATCAGACCGGCGTACAGCGGGTCGAGCTCCGGCACGGCCAGAGGCGTCGCGCCCGTCCCGTCGACCTTCGCCTGCACCTCGATGACCGCGTCGTCCGGCAGGAACGGCAGCGTGCCGTTGTTGTACGTGTTGACCACCTGGTGCGTGGAGCCGCCGCCGCCGAGCAGCGAGGCCGCCAGGTCGACGGCTGCCTCGGAGTAGAAGGCGCCGCCGCGTCTGGCGAGCAGTGCGGGCTTCTCGTCCAGTGCCGGGTCTCCGTACATGGCGAGGAGTTCCTTCTCCATCGCGGCGACCTGGGCCGCCCGGGACGGCTTGGTGGCGAGTTCCCGTACGACCTCGTCGTGTGCGTAGAAGTACCGCAGGTAGTACGAGGGGACGACGCCGAGCCGGTCGACGACCGCCCGCGGCATGTGCAGGTCGTCCGCGATGGCGTCGCCGTGTTCGGCGATGAGGCGCGGCAGTACGTTCTCGCCCGCGGGGCCGCCGAGGCGTACCCCGAGCTCCCAGGTGAGGTGGTTGAGGCCGACGTGGTCGAGGTGCACCTCGCCGGGGGTCACGTCGAGCAGAGCTGCGAATTTGCGCTGGAGGCCGATCGCCACGTTGCACAGGCCGACGGCCTTGTGGCCGGCCTGGAGCAGTGCCCGGGTGACGATGCCGACCGGGTTGGTGAAGTCGATGATCCAGGCGTCCGGGTTGGCGCGCCGGACGCGTTCGGCGATGTCGAGGACGACGGGGACGGTGCGCAGGGCCTTGGCGAGGCCGCCGGCTCCGGTGGTCTCCTGGCCGACGCAGCCGCACTCCAGCGGCCAGGTCTCGTCCTGGTTGCGGGCGGCCTGGCCGCCCACGCGCAGCTGGAGCAGGACCGCGTCGGCGTCGGCGACGCCCGCGTCGATGTCCGAGGTGGTGACGATCCTGCCCGGGTGGCCCTGTTTGGCGAAGATCCGCCGGGCGAGGCCGCCGACGAGTTCGAGCCGGTCGGCCGCCGGGTCGACGAGCACGAGCTCCTCGACCGGCAGGGTGTCCCGCAGCCGTGCGAAACCATCGATCAGTTCAGGTGTGTAGGTGGACCCGCCACCCACTACTGCGAGCTTCATCAATCAGCCCTTTACTCCGGTGAGTGTGACGCCTTCGACGAAGGCCTTCTGTGCGAAGAAGAAGACGACGATCACAGGGGCCATGACCAGAACGGTCGCGGCCATGGTCAGGTTCCAGTCGGTGTGGTGTGCGCCCTTGAAGGACTCCAGTCCGTAACTCAGGGTCCAGGCCGCCGGGTTCTCGGAGGCGTAGATCTGCGGGCCGAAGTAGTCGTTCCAGGCGTAGAAGAACTGGAAGAGGGCGACGGCGGCGATACCCGGCTTGGCCATCGGGATCACGACGCGCAGCAGGGTGCGGAACTCGCCGCAGCCGTCGACCTTCGCCGCGTCCAGGTACTCGTTGGGGATGGTCAGCAGGAACTGCCGCAGCAGGAAGATGGAGAACGCGTCGCCGAACGCCATCGGGATGATCAGTGGCCAGAGCGTGCCGGACATGTCCAGCTGCTTGGCCCAGAACAGGTACATCGGGATGACGACGACCTGCGGCGGCAGCATCATCATCGAGATGACGAGCATCAGCGACAGGTGCCGGCCGCGGAAGCGGAACTTGGCGAGCGCGTACGCCACGGGCAGCGAGGACACCACCGTGAGAACGGTGCCCAGACCCGCGTACAGCAGGGTGTTCCTCCACCAGGTCAGAAAGCCCGGGGTGTGGAACACGTCCTTGTAGTTGCTCCACTCGAAGGGGTGCGGCCACAGGTCACGCGTCAGTGCCTGCTGGTCGCTCATCAGCGAGGTGAGGAAGAGGAAGACGAACGGCAGCACGAAGAAGAGCGCGGCCGCGACGCCGAGCGAGTGCACGGCGATCCAGTGCAGCAGTGACTTGCGTCGTGCGATCCGCTCCGCCGGGGTGACGGGGTCACTCACCGGGCCCGCGGCATTCGGGGTGTCGAGAACCTGCGCCACGTCACTCACCTGCCTGGATCAGTCCGCCGCGGCGCCGCATCAGCAGTGCGGTGAACGCCATGGCGAGGACGAAGAGAACGAGCGCGACCACACAGGCGGAGCCGTAGTCGAAGCGCTGGAAACCGAGGTTGTAGACCAGCTGCGGAAGCGTCAGTGTCGACTTGTCGGGATAGCCCGGCTCGAACTGCTGCCCGGAGCCGCCCATGACACCGGAGGCGACCTTCCCGGCCACGAGTGGCTGGGTGTAGTACTGCATCGTCTGGATGATGCCGGTGACCACGGCGAACATGATGATCGGCGAGATGTTCGGCAGCGTGACGAAGCGGAACCGCTGGTACGGGTTCGCCCCGTCCAGCTCCGCCGCCTCGTACTGCTCCTTCGGTACGTCGAGGAGCGCGGCCATGAAGATCACCATCAGGTCGCCCACCCCCCATACCGCGAGGGCCGTGAGCGCCGGCTTGGACCAGGTGGCGTCGGTGAACCAGCCGGGGGTCCCCATCCCGAGGTCGCCGAGGATCGAGTTCACCGGTCCCGTACCCGGGTTGAGCAGGAAGACGAAGCCCAGCGTGGCGGCGACCGGCGGGGCCAGGTAGGGCAGGTAGAAGAGCGTCCGGAAGACGCCGGCACCCGTCTTGATCTTGGTGATCAGCAGGCCGACGCCGAGTCCGAACACGACCCGGCAGGTGACCATGACCAAGACCAGCCAGAGCGTGTTGCGCAGGGCCGGCCAGAACAGCGGGTAGTCGTTGAAGACGAACGACCAGTTCTTCAGCCCGCTGAACTCCGGGGCGCTGAAGCCGTCGTAGCTGGTGAAGGAGAAGTAGAGCGTGGAGATCAGCGGGTAGGCGAAGAAGACGCAGAACCCGATCAGCCACGGCGACATGAAGGCCGCTGTCCGGAGCGCCGAGCGGCGGCGCTTCGAACGGAGTGTGTACGTGCTCATCGCGTCGGCTCTACTTCGCCTGTGCGATGGCTGCGTCGATTTCCTTCGCGGTCTTCTCCAGGCCTGCCGCGATGTCCTTCTGGGTGCCCTTCTCGACTTCGAAGCCGAGGTTCTGCAGGGACGTCAGGTACGCGCCGCCGTTCACCGAGGGCGGGGTGGTGGTGGACTCCGGGTTGGCGGCGATGTCCAGGAAGGTCTTGAAGCGCGGGTCGTACTTCAGCTTCGGCGACTTCAGCGCTGCCAGCGTGGACGGCACGTTGTGGATGGCGTTGGCGAAGTTCACCACCGCGTCGGTGTCGGTCGTCATGAACTTCACCAGCTCCCATGCGGCGTTCTGCTTCTCGGAGGTGGCGGCGATTCCGGCGATGGTGCCGGTCAGATAGCCCTTGCCGTACGTGTCGGCCTCGTCGTCGGCGACAGGCATGGGGGCCACGCCGATCTCGAACTCCGGCTTGCTGTCCTCGGCCATGCCCAGCCGCCACTCGCCGTCCAGCTGCATGGCCACCTGACCGGTGTGGAACGGGTGCTTCGCGCCCCACTCGTCACCGAATCCCGTACGGAACTTCTCCAGCTTCCGGTAACCGCCGAGCGAGTCGACCAGCTTCTTCTGGTTGCTGAGCATCGCGGCGAACGCGGGGTCCTTGGCGATGTTCGACTTGCCGTCCGCGTCGAAGTACGTCGGATTCCAGCCACCGAGGTAGTGCTCGGTCGTCGACTCGTAGCCGTGGTAGTTCGGCATGACGCCGAGCTGCTCGTACGAGTCGCCCTTGGCCTTCGTCAGCTTCTCGGCGTCGGCGGCGAACTCGGACCAGGTCTTCGGAGGGCTCGTGATGCCCGCGTCCTCGAAGGCGTCCTTGTTGTAGTAGAGCCCGTACGCGTCACCCAGCAGCGGCACCGTGCAGCGCACCCCGTCGAACTGCGTGTACTCGTTCATCGCCTTCGGGAAGGTCGCGTCCGCGTCGATCCCGTCCTTCTTCAGGAACGGGTTGAGGTCGACGAAGGCCTTCGACTCGCAGAACTTGCCCACGTTGTTCGTGGTGAACGACGAGACGACGTCCGGCGCCTTGGAACCACCCGCGCGGAGCGCCTGGTTGATCTTGTCGTCGGTCATGTTGCCGACGACCTTCACATGAATGTTGGGGTGTGCCTTCTCGAAGGCGTCGATGGTGGCCTGAATGCCCTTGACCTCGCCCGGGGCACTCCAGCCGTGCCAGAAGTTGATGGTCGTCTCCTTGGACGCGTCATCACTGGCACCGGAACTGCTCTGCCCGGTACAGGCGGAGGCGAACAGGGCTATCGCGGCGGTCGCGGCGAGTGCGACGGCCGGCTTCCGGCGGTTTCCGGACATGGCGATGTCTCCCGATGAAGGGTTGGGACGGGGAAAGGGGGTGCACGGGGGCGTGCGGGGTCGCGTGTACGTGCACGCGGGGCTCGGTGCGGTACGTGGGCGTGCGGGGATCAGCGCGAGGTGTCGAAGACTTCGTCGCGGGTGGTGGCGAGCGCGCTCTCCAGCGCTCCGCGCAGGACGGGCCGGTGTGTCACCCGGCCGGTGATCAGCCGTGGCCGGGACGCCGCCAGTTCGGCGAGCTCGGCCGCCACCCGGCCGCGCAGCGGTTCTCCGCCGCGCGCGATCAGTTCACCGGACAGCACGACGACCTCGGGGTCCAGGACGGCGACCATGGAGGCGAGACCGGTGGCCAGACCGGTGGCGAACAGATCGAGCAGCCGGCCGTACGGCCCGCCCTCGCCCCGCTCCACGGCCGCGGCCGCCCGGCCCACCAGTTCGGCCGCGATCTCGTGATGGGTGCCCGGACCGCGCACCGCCTCGTCGTCGATGCCGAGCTCACGGGCGAGCCTCGCCAGGACCTGGGCACCCGCCAACTCCTGGAAGCCGCCCGCGTTCGCCTTGGTGACCTGGCGGACCAGCGGGGCGCCGGGCACCGGGAGGAAGCCGACCTCGCCGGCACCGCCGGTGAAGCCGCGGTGCAGCCGGCCGTTGATGACGAGGGCGGCGCCGAGGCCCTCCTCGTTCCACAGCAGCACGAAGTCCTCGTGCCCCCGCGCCGCGCCGAGCCGCTGCTCGGCCACCGCGACGAGGTTCACGTCGTTCTCGTACTCCACCGGCATCGGCAGGAAGGCCGCCAGCTCGTCCAGCAGGGTGGGGGAGTGCCAGCCGGGCAGGTGCGAGGCGTACCGCAGCCGGCCCGTGCCCGGGTCGAACGCGCCCGGTGTGCCGATGACGACCCGGTGCACATCGGACCGGGTCAGCCCGGCCTCCTTGACGGCCCCGTCCAGCGCGTCCGCCACCTGGCGCACCACACTGTCGGCGCGCCGCCCGGGGGTCCGCAGCTCGAACTCCCCGACGGTCGCGCCCGTCACATCGGCGACGGCGGCGACGATCCGCTGGGCGTTCACGTCGAGCCCCGCGACATGGGCGGCGGACGCGTTGACGGCGTACAACTGCGCGTTGGGCCCCGGCCGCCCGGCGGCGGTCCCGGTCGCGACGACCAGCCCGGCCGCCTCCAGCCGGGCCAACAGCTGGGAGGCGGTGGGCTTGGAGAGCCCGGTCAGCTTCCCGATCCGGGTCCGCGACAGGGGCCCGTGCTCCAGGAGCAGATCGAGGGCGGCGCGGTCGTTCATGGCGCGCAGAACGCGGGGGGTGCCCGGTGTGGTTCCGGCCATGGTCACTGCACCAACCCTCTGTTAGGAAAGTTTCCTATTCGGTGGGAGGACCGTAGGGCGCGCGTCACCGGGGCGTCAATGGCCTGCGCCGCGGTGGAAGCCAAAGCGTTACCTGGGCGGGGCGGTGGCGACGGCCGGCAACCGTGCCGGTGCCCCCGATTCCACTTGTGGGTGAACTCTTCGGGCGTGGGGGGACCACCATCGGGGACACCTACGTCACTTCGCCCGCCACGCGTATGAGGGGCACCCCACGAGGACCAGGGTGCCCCTCATACGTGCGGTGTGCGGCCGCGCGCTACTTCGTGATGCTCGGCGTCACCGGAGGTATCGGGGTCGCCGCCAGGGACTGGGGCGAGGTGGCGGAGGCGTACGCCGACGGGGCGGCCATCCCCGCCGTCGGGTCGGCGGCCGAGGGTTCGTCCGGCTGGGCCGGGATGCCGCCGACCATGCGGATGCCCGCCTCGTCGAAGGCGCGCTTGATGCGCCAGCGCAGCTCGCGCTCCACGCCCAGCGCCTTGCCCGGCATCGTCTTCGCCGTCACCCGGACCGTCATCGAGTCCAGCAGGACGCTGTCGAGGCCCAGGATCTCCACCGGGCCCCACAGGCGCTCGGTCCACGGGTCGTCCTTGGCCATCAGCTGGGCGGCCTCGGTGATCACCGTACGGACCCGGTCGAGGTCCTCCGTGGGGCGTACCTGGACGTCGACGCCGGCGGTGGACCAGCCCTGGCTGAGGTTGCCGATCCGCTTCACCTCGCCGTTGCGGACGTACCAGATCTCGCCGTTGTCACCGCGCAGCTTGGTGACCCGCAGGCCGACCTCGATGACCTCGCCGGAGGCGACGCCCGCGTCGATCGAGTCGCCGACGCCGTACTGGTCCTCAAGGATCATGAAGACACCGGACAGGAAGTCGGTGACCAGGTTGCGCGCACCGAAGCCGAGCGCCACACCGGCGACCCCCGCGGAGGCCAGCAGCGGGGCCAGATTGATTTCGAACGCGCCCAGGATCATCAGGGCGGCCGTGCCGAGGATCAGGAACGAGGCCACCGAACGGAGTACGGAGCCGATCGCCTCCGAGCGCTGCCGGCGCCGTTCCGCGTTGACCAGCAGGCCGCCGAGCGCGGTGCCCTCCACGGCCTGGGCGCTGCGGTTCATGCGCTCGATGAGCTTGGTCAGCGTCCGGCGGACGGCGATGCGCAAAGCGATCGCGATGGCGGCGATGAGCACGATCCGCAGACCGGTGTTCAGCCAGGTGGACCAGTTCTCCTCGACCCAGCTCGCGGCGTTGCCGGCCTGCTTCGCGGCTTCGTCCAGCGAGCCACCCGGCTCGGGCGACGGTGCTGCGGCCAACAGGGCGGACAGGGACACGGCGAAACCTCCAGTTGGGCGAGCGCTGAACAACCACACTAACGGGGCATCCGGAATGCTCCGTTGCCGTGATCGAGGGGAGAGACGCGTCTCACCCGGGGATATGGGAGGGGTAAGGGGCCCACCCGGCCAGGGCGGTGGGCGGGCGGCCTGTGGCCGATCGCACACCGGGCATGAGCGCGGCGGCAGGCCCCCGAAAGGGCCAGTTCCGGCGCGTGCCGTCGTACGGGCGCCACGGCAGCCGGAGAAAAATCCTTCCGGCCCGTTACCCGCACGTGGTGGCGCTATGACCAGGCAGGAGGGGAGACTGAGACCGGATCGTCCCGGCGCGAGCCACGCGCCGCCGGCGTACAAGGAGGCGTCCACGTGCCGCATGTCCTGGTTCTCAACGCGTCGTACGAGCCGCTCGGCGTCGTACCGCTCCGCCGCGCGCTCGTCCTCGTCCTCGAGAACAAGGCCATCTGCCTCGAGGAGTCCGGCGCCTTCATGCACAGTGCCACCCGTGCGGTCCCGGCACCCAGCGTCGTCCGCCTGAAACGGTTCGTGCGCGTCCCCTACCGGGGGCCCGTCCCGCTGACCCGGCGGGCGCTCTTCGCCCGGGACGGCGGGCGCTGCATGTACTGCGGCGCCGCCGCGACCAGCGTCGACCACGTCATCCCGCGCAGCCGCGGCGGACAGCACGCCTGGGACAACGTCGTGGCGGCCTGTCGCCGCTGCAACCACGTCAAGGCCGACCGCCACCTGCCCGAGCTCGGCTGGCGGCTGAACCAGCAGCCCGCACCGCCGACCGGGCTGGCCTGGCGGATCATCGGCACGGGCCACCGGGATCCGCGCTGGCTGCCCTACTTGCAACCGTTCGGCGCGGACGACGCGATGGCCCGGATCGACGGCATCTCAGCCTGAGAACCCGGGCCTCTGCCGTCGTACCGGCGTCCGCCGGCCGGGCTACTCCGCCACGGCGTACGCCTGGACCGACCAGAGCGAGTAGCCGTACTCGGTCGCCCGCGCGTCGCCCTGGACCCTGATGAAGCGGGTGTCCTTCGCGTCCATCCGGACCGCTTCGTGCCCGCCCCCGCCGTTGCTGACGGTGGCGGCCGTGCGCCAGGTGCGCCCGTCCGCGGAGACCTGTACGCGGTAGCGGGAGGCGTACGCGTCCTGCCAGTCCAGCACCACCTGGCCGATCCGGGCCGGGGCCGGCAGTTCGGCCTGCCACCAGGCGCCGTCCTCGGCCGGTGAGGACCAGCGGGTCTCCGGGTCGCCGTCCGAGGCGGCGGAGGCCGGGAAGTCCGCGGTCTCGTCGCCGGACGAGGACGCGGTGGCCGTGCGCAGCAGATCCGGGCCGGCCGTGCGGGGGAAGGCCCGGACGGTCAGGGTGGTCTCCTCGGTACCGAAGGAGAACGGCACCCGGTACTCACCCGCGGGCGTGTCCGCGGCGACGGTGATCTCCACGGGCACCTCCGTACGGGAGCCGCGCGGCACGGTCGTCCGCTTCGGCACCCGGACCTTGATGCCCTTGGGCGCCTTCGCGGTGAGCGCGCCGCGCACCTCGGCCGGGCGGCGTGCGGAGAGCCGCGCCCCGATCTGCAGCGGCCCGCCGCCGATCACGGCGTCCGTCTCCCCGCGTGCGAGGGCGAGCCGGGCGGCCGGCTCGTCACCGAACCACGGCACCAGCGCGCGAACCCGGGGCGCCGTTCCGGTGGAGGGGGAGGTGCCCGCGAGCGGGGGGATGATCAGGGGCGGTGCGCCGGTGACCGCGGGGGTGGCGGTCGGCCAGCTGATCCGGACGGCGTCCGCCCGCACACCCTGGCCCGGTGACTGGGTCCAGCCCCGCGCCGAAAGGGCGCCGAGGCTCCGCCAGCCCTCGCCGGGCACATGGGCCTGGACCGTCGCCCCAGACGCGGCCGAGTCGCCGCCGGGGACCGTCATCGCGGTGACCGCCTCCAGTGGGCGCGTCCGGCCGAACCGCACCGTGTAGCTACCCGGGGCCTCGGTCACCGTGCCGTTGTCGCGGTCCGACCCCTCCCAGGCGTCGGCCTCCTTGCGCACCCGGTCGAGGAACGGGCCGAGCACCCCCTTGCCGACCGTCGCACCGCCCGTCTTCACGGCCTTCAGTGCCGGCTCCAGGGCCAGCGAGGCCTCCCAGGCGGCCGCCCCGTCGTCGCGCGCCTGCGCCTGGAGGAGATCGACGGCCAGTTCGCCCGCCCGGCCGTAGCGGGCCAACTGCTCGCTCCAAGGACGCACTTCGTCGTCGAGTCGCCCGTCGGCCAGTCCGCTCAGCCGCTGCGGGGTCTCGCGCATCAGCGTGAACGCGGCCCGCAGCCGCCGTGCCGCCTCGTCGCCCGCCGGGGCGCCGTCGGCCGTACGGGACTTCCAGAACGCGGCCAACAGGGGCCGCAGATACGCCGATTCGTCGCCACCCAGCACGGAACCCGTGCTGTTGCCCGCCAACGCGCGCAACGCGTCCCGGCCGCGGGTGTCACCGCCCGCGAGATCGTCCAGGGCCGCCTGCCAGGACTCCTGCGGCTGGTATGCCTTCGGGTTCCACGCGAAGTCGGCGGCGGTGAACAGCGGGATCCGGGACGCGGACGGCTGCTCCATCGCGTTGGCCAGGAGGGCCGCCGAACCGATGGCGACCGCCGGATCCCGGCCCGTGTAGGGGCCGAGGAAGATCCGGTCCTGCGCGTAGTCGTTGACCGGGTAGTTGTCCATCGTGACCAGCGGATGGCGGAACGTGGTGCGGGCGCCGGCCAGTTCGCCACCGGTGATGGTCCTCGGTACGACCCCGACGCCGGTCCAGGCCACCTGCACCCGCTCGTCGAGCTCCCCGGCGAGCGCCGTGCGGTAGTCCGTCGCCCCGTCCTGGTAGAACTCCGTCGGCATCATCGACAGTGGCTCCGACCCCGGGTGGCGGTCCGCGAGATGGCGCGCCACCTCGCTCACGACCCGGGCCTGGGCCCTGGCCGCCGCCTCGGGGCCGCTGCCGAAGGTGTCGGCGTCGGCCGAGCAGTGCCACTCGCTGTAGCTGACGTCCTGGAACTGCACCTGGAAGACCCCCACCCCCAGCGCCCACATCGCGTCGATCTTCTTCGTCAGCGCCTTCACGTCACGTTCCGACGACATACACATGGACTGGCCCGGAGCCACGGCCCAGCCGAGCGTCACGTGCCGGGCGGCGGCCCGTTCGGCCAGCGCGCGGAATTCGGTACGGCGCTCGGCGGGGTACGGATCGCGCCACCGGGCCTGCCGGTACGGGTCGTCACCGGCCGCGTAGAGGTAGCGGTTCTGCTTGGTGCGGCCCATGAAGTCCAGCTGGGCGAGCCGTTCCTCGTGGGACCAGGGCTGTCCGTAGAAGCCCTCCGTCATCCCGCGTACGGCACCGGCCGGCCAGTCCCGGACGGTGACACCGGCGATGCGGCCGCCGTCGGTCAGCTGACGCAGCGTCTGCACCGCGTGGAACAGACCGTCGTCGCCGAGGCCGTCCAGGGCGACGGTGTCCCGGCCCGCGACCCGGCCGACCGCGATCCGGTACCCGCCGGACGGGAGGTCGGCGCGCTCCGGCGCGCGCAGCGTACGCAGCGCGTCCAGGGCGCCTTCCCCGCCGAAGCGGATGACGGGCCCGCCACCGGGCAGCGACGCGTGGACGGTCCGTACGCCCGCGTCGCGCAGCACCTGGCGGAGCGCCTCGAGCGCGTACGGGTCGGCGAGGTCGTCGGCGACGAGCGTCACCTCGCCGGCGAGCGGGACAGGGGACCCGGACGCCGTGATGCTCTGCGGCCGCGGCCACACGGCGGGCGGCGCGGCGTCGTCGCTGCGGTCCGGTGTGGTGACGGCCGGGGTGCCGGGCGCCGAGGGGGCCGCGACGGCGGCCGGAGCTCCCGCGGAGAGCAGCCCGCCGAGCACGGCCACGGCGACGGCCGTCGCGTGCTTCCTGCGCCTGAGCCGCATGCCTGTCCTCCCTCGCGCCCACCGGTGGGCTCCGAGCCCACCACCCGCGCGCGAGGGTGTCAATGTGCATGGTAGCTGTGGGGTGAATGCCCGATATGACGATCGTGGCGGAGCGTTCGCGACGGCCGTCCACACACGCGAAAGACGACGCCGAATGGCCGAAATCGGCGGACGTCTTACGGATAACCGGCCCCAGGGGAACGGATTGTGACCCGAAGCACGTTGAACTCGTTGTCATAACGCCTACGTCTGCGGCCGCGTCCGCTGGGTAGGTCTGCTGTGTCCTGTTCCCCACGGCCAGGAGGCCACCATGCCCGCCGCAGCGCAGCTTCTGCTCTCCGCCCTGTCCAAACAGGTACCGGGTCCCGCCCCGTTCATCAGCGCGTCCCCGGCCACCCTCAGCACGCCCGGCCCGCTCACGAGCGAGGCGCCGCTGGCCGACGCCATACCCCTGACCAGCGAGCCCCCGCTCGCCGATGCCACACCTCTGACCAGCGAACCCCCGCTCGCCGTCCTCGCCCCGCTGACCAGCGAGCCGGCTTCTTCCGGCAGCGCTCGGGGCATGGTGTCCCCAGGAGTCTGAATGGGTTTGTCCCGGCTCGCCGCACTGCACGGCGTCGCCACCTCCTTCTCCCCGTCCGCCGACGTCACGGTGCCCGTCCCCGACGGCACGGTCGTCGCGGTGCTCGCCGCCCTCGGTGTCGACGCCGCCACGCCGGAAGCGGTACGGGAGGCGCTTGCCGCCGCCGAGTCCGCGGCCGCCTCACGGCTGCTCCCGGCCACGCTGGTGGTGTGGAGCGGGGAGCCGCCGCCGCCGGCCCTGACCGCGTTGCCGCCCGGCACGGAACTGACCGTCCGGCCGGAGGAGCACACCGCGGCCCCGCCGGCCCCGATGCGCGTGCCCGCCGGGGGTACGATTCCGGCCGTTTCCGGCCAGGATCCTGTGCGAGCCGTCCTCAGCGTCGAGGGCCCCGCGAAAGTGATGGCGGCAACGACAGCGACGCCCTCAACGGCAACGGCAACGGCAACGGCACCGCCACCGATGGCGACTACGGCAACGGCACCCACGGTGACTGCGACAGCGAGGCAGGCCCCCGCCGCCCCCGCGGCCGCCCCCGCGCCTCCCGAGGCCCCCGCCGCGCCCCGCTGGTGGGCCGAGCCGCCGCTGGGCGTGCACCGGCTGACCGTCCGGCCACCGGGCGCGCCCGCCGAGACCTGCACGCTCGTGGTCGCCCCCGCCCGGGTCCCGCAGCCGCCCGAGCGCAGCCACGGCTTCCTCGTCCAGCTCTACTCCCTGCTCTCCGCCCGCTCCTGGGGCATGGGGGACCTCGGGGACCTCGCCGACCTCGCCTCCTGGTCCGGGCGCTGCCTCGGAGCCGGCTTCGTCCAGGTCAACCCGCTGCACGCCGCGGTCCTGGGCGACCCCACCGACCCCTCGCCCTACCGCCCGTCCTCGCGGCGGTTCCCCGACCCCGTGCACCTGCGCATCGAGTCCGTCCCGGAGTACGGGCACGCCCCCGACCCCGCCGCCCTCGCCGAACTGCGCCGCCGGGCCGGAGAGCTCAGCGAGGCGGTGCTGAGCAAGGGCGCCCTGATCGACCGGGACGCCGTCTGGGCGCTCAAGCGGCAGGCCCTCGGCATCCTCGTCGGCGTACCCCTCACCCCCGGCCGCCGCGCCGCCTACTGCGACTTCCTCGCCGAGCAGGGGCAGGCCCTGGAGGACCACGCGCTGTGGTGCGCCCTCGCCGAGGTGCACGGCTCCGACTGGCACACCTGGCCGGCCGGGCTGCGCGACCCCCGCTCCAAGGAGACCGCCCGCGCCCGCGCCGAACTGCTGGACAGGGTCGACTTCCACTGCCGTCTCGCCTGGCTGACCGACGCTCAGCTCGCCGCCGCCCAGCGCGCCGCGAAGGACGCGGGGATGGCCGTCGGCATCGTCCACGACCTCGCCGTGGGCGTGCACCCCGGCGGCGCCGACACCTGGGCCCAGCAGGACGCCTTCGCGCACGGCATGTCCGTCGGAGCGCCCCCGGACGCCTTCAACGCCCGCGGCCAGGACTGGGGGCTGCCGCCCTGGAGACCCGACGCGCTCGCCGCGTCCGGCTACGCCCCGTACCGAGGGCTGCTGCGGGGGCTCCTCGCCCACGCCGGGGCCCTGCGCATCGATCACGTCATGGGCCTCTTCCGGCTCTGGTGGGTGCCCGAGGGGCGCCCGCCCACCGAAGGCACCTACGTCAGTCACGACGCGGAGGCGATGCTCGCCGTCCTCGTCCTGGAGGCCCACCGCGCCGGCACCGTCGTCATAGGGGAGGACCTCGGCACCGTGGAACCGGGCGTCCGCGAGGCGCTCGCCCGCCGCGGCGTCCTCGGCACCTCCGTGCTCTGGTTCGAGCGCGACTGGGAGGGCACCGGCCGCCCGCTCGCCCCCGAACAGTGGCGCGAGGACTGCCTGGCCACCGCCACCACCCACGACCTGCCGTCCACCGCCGCCCGGCTCACCGGCGACCATGTGTCGCTGCGCCACCGCCTCGGCCTGCTCACCCGCTCGCTGGAGGAGGAACGCACCGAGGACGGCACCGACACAGCGGAGTGGCTCGGCCTCCTCTCGCGCCTCGGCATGCTCCCCGAGGGCGGCGGCGACGAGGAGGCCGCCGTCCGCGCCGTCCACCGCTTCCTGCTGCGCACCCCCGCCCGCATGGCGGGGGTCTGGCTCCCGGACACCATCGGCGACCGCCGCCCGCAGAACCTGCCGGGCACCTGGGACGAGTACCCCAACTGGCGGCTGCCCATCGCCGACGCCGAGGGCCACCCGGTCACCCTGGAGGAACTCGCCGCCTCACCGCGGCTGCACCGGCTGATGGATGTCCTGCGGCCACGTCCGGAGCCGCCGAGGACCCGTACGGCACCCCCGGGCGCGCGGCCCTCGTAGGCGTTCGCTACGTTTGCACCGTGGACAAGAAGAACGCTATGCGCGCCGGCGCCGTCGCTGCCGGAACGACGCTGATGATGCTGCTGATGTCGTCCCCCGCGCTCGCGCTCACCCGCGACGACGGTGACGACCCGGGTCCCGGCCTGAGCGTGATCGACACGATCGGTCTGTTCGTCGTGGCGCCCATCGTCCTGTTCGCGGTCATCGCGGGCCTGGTCATGGTCCTCGACAAGTCCAAGAAGCAGGCCTAGTCCCTCTCGGGACACCCCGGTCATCCCGGGTGCGCCGCCGGTACCTACGTACCGCGCGGCGCATTCGCATGTCCGGACCCGGACACGGCCCCGGGCGTCCCGGTAGGTTGCGGCCATGATCGAGTGGGACGTCAAGAAGCTCCGCATCCTGCGCACCCTGCGCGACCGGGGCACCGTCACCGCGGCCGCCGAGGCGCTGCTGATGACCCCGTCGGCCGTCTCCCAGCAGCTCTCCAACCTCTCCAGGCAGCTCGGCGTACCGCTGCTGGAGGCGAAGGGCCGACGCGTCCGCCTGACCGACGCCGCCCACCTCGTACTCCGCCACGCCGAGGCGGTCTTCGCCCAACTGGAGCGGGCCGACGCGGAACTGACCGGCTATCTGCACGGCGAGGCGGGCGAGGTGCGGATCGCGGCGTTCGCCACCGCCGTGCCGGCCCTGGTCGTGCCCGCCGTACAGACGCTGCGTGGCCAGGACCGCCCGGGGCCCGACGTACGGGTCCGGGAGGCCGAGGCGGCGCAGGCGTACGAACTCCTCGTCGCCGGCGAGGTGGACCTGGCGCTCTCGCTGGCCGCCCACGCCCCGACCGCCCGCGACCCCAGGTTCGCCGTGCTGCCCCTGCTCGCGGACCCGCTGGACGTGGCCCTTCCGGCCGGCCACCGGCTCGCCGGAGCACCAGGGCTGCGGCTGGCGGACCTGTCCGCCGAGCCGTGGATCTTCGGCGGCTCGGGTCCCTGGTCCGAGATCACCACGGCCGCGTGCGAGGCCGCGGGCTTCGTCCCGGAACAGGCGCACAGCGCCTCCGGCTGGACCGCGATCCTCGCCATGGTCGAGGCGGACATGGGGGTCGCGCTGATCCCGCGCATGGCGTCGGCGGAGCGGCAGGGCCGGGACGGGGTGGTGCTGCGCGTCCTCGAAGCGGACCGGCCGCGCCGCCATGTCGTGGCCGCGGTCCGGCAGGGGGCGAAGGACGGTCCGGCGGTGGCCCGGGTGCTCGCGGCGTTGCGCGAGGCGGCCAAACCGTTCAGCTTGCCTTAACGTTTCATGCGGAAACTTTCGATGGACCTAATGGCTTCCGTCGTACGACAGTGAACGCATGACCTTCGAACAGAATGAGAACCACCACGAGGATCCCCACGCCAACGACGCGGCCCCCTACGGCGGTGGCGACCCGTACGCCGACTACCGCACCACCGAGCTCCCCTTCACCGAACTCGTCGACCTCGCCGACCGCCGTCTCGGCGCGGGCGTGATCGCCGCCAACGACGAGTTCTTCGCCCAGCGCGAGAACCTCCTGGTCCGGGAGCGCGCCGTCTTCGATCCCGAGCACTTCGGCCACAAGGGCAAGATCATGGACGGCTGGGAGACCCGCCGCCGGCGCGGCGCGGACGCCGCCCACCCTTTCCCCGCCCCGGACGAGCACGACTGGGCCCTGATCCGCCTCGGCGCCCCCGGCGTCATCCGCGGCATCGTCGTCGACACCGCGCACTTCCGCGGCAACTACCCGCAGCGCGTCTCGGTCCAGGCGGCCTCCGTCGCGGGTTCGCCCGGCCCCGCCGAGCTCCTCGCCGACGACGTGAAGTGGGAGGAGATCGTCCCGCCGACCGCCGTACGCGGCCACGCCGCCAACGGCTTCGAGATCACCGGCGGGCGCCGCTACACGCACCTGCGCCTGTGCCAGCACCCCGACGGCGGCATCGCCCGACTCCGGGTGCACGGCGAGGTGCTCCCCGACCCGTCCTGGCTCGCCACGCTCGGCACCTTCGATCTCATCTCGGTCCTGAACGGCGGCAGTTACGAGGACGCCTCGGACCGCTTCTACTCCTCGCCGACCCAGATCATCCTGCCCGGCACCTCCCGCAAGATGGACGACGGCTGGGAGAACCGCCGCCGCCGCGTCCGCGACACCAACGACTGGGTCCGCTTCCGGCTGCCCGCCCAGGGCGCGGTCCGCGCGGTCGAGATCGACACGGCCTACCTCAAGGGCAACGCGGCCGGCTGGATCGCCCTCCAGGGCCGCAACGGCGAGACGGGCGAGTGGTTCGAGATCATCCCGCGCACGAGGCTCCAGCCCGACACCCTGCACCGATTCCCGCTCCGCGCCCAGGCCGTGGTGACCCACGTCCGCCTCGACGCCTTCCCCGACGGCGGGGTGGCCAGGATGCGCCTGCACGGCTCGCTGACGGAGTCCGGCACGGCCGAACTGGCCCGCCGGTACGAGGAGTCGGGTTCGTAGGCCCTCCGGAACCACCGCCCGGCGAACGGCTGCGCCTCGTGCCCCGTCGCCGGGCGGCTTCACCAGGCGTCCGGTCACGCGAGAGCGCCCGGACCGGCGATGCCGGTCCGGGCGCTCGGTGTTCCCGCGAGCCCGTCAGAGCAGGGTGTTGTACCCGCTGATCGTCGACGTCTCGCCCGCGCCGGTGACCTTGACGCGCGCCGCGTACGGAGCCGTCGTGCTGCCCGTCGCCCGGTACAGCCACAGCACGCCGGACTTGTCCTGGACGACCAGGTCGGCCCTGCCGTCGTCAGTCAGGTCGCCGGGGGAGGACATCGAGCGGTACGCACTCCAGCCACCGCCGACCCTGGTCCTGGCAGCGAACGGCGTCGCGGCCTTGCCCGTGCCCTTGTACAGCCAGAGCACACCCGAGGAGTCGCGGGCCAGCAGATCCGCCCTGCCGTCGCCCGTCACGTCACCCGCGCCGGTGAGCTCGTTGTAGACGCTCCAGCCGGCGCCGACCTTCGTCCGCGCGGCGAACGGGGCCGTGTTGGTGCCGGTGCCCTTGTAGAGCCACAGCACGCCCGACACGTCGCGGGCCAGCAGGTCAGCCTTGCCGTCGGCCGTCACGTCCGTGACACCCGCCAGCTTGTTGTAGGCGTTCCAGCCGCCACCGACCTTGGTCCGCCCCGCCAGGGTGTTCCAGTCGCCGGTCGTGCGGTAGTGCCACAGCACACCGGACGTGTCGCGGCCCACCAGGCCGCCGCCGCCCGCCTGCACGGTGACCGGGGCGAGCTTGGTGAGCTGGTTGTAGATGTTCCAGCCGCGGCCGACGACCTCCTCGAAGTCCCGGAAGGGCTGCGAGGCGCTACCGGTCCCGTAGTGGGAGCGGAGCAGCCCGTCCTTGCCACGGGCCAGGAGCAGGTGGTGCGGCCTGACCGGGTACGGGCTGTCGATCGCGAACTGGCTCGACGTCTCGGGGTTGTGGGTGCCCCAGTTGTAGACCTCGTACACCGCGGAGGCGGCGACCTTCCACGCCGCCACCTTCGCGCCGGCGGTCAGCGTGTACTCGACCGTGACATCGCCCGGCGTGACATCGCAGCGGACCTCTCCGCCGTACGCCACCGATCCCAGTGTGTGGTCACAGGTCGTGTTGTCGCCTCGCGAGACCGAGTCGATCGTGATGTCGGCCTCGGACTCCTCCCAGCCGCGCTGGCCCTCCGACGGGTCGAACGTGATCGAGAGATGCCCCGCGTCCACCGCGTGCACGGTGATCGACTGGGTGACCGAGTCGCCCGCCTTCAGCGCCGGTGTGTTCAACGTGAGCGTGTTCTGCGCGACGTGCTCGGCCGACTTGACGGTGATGGTGCGGGCGGCGTGCAGACCGTCCTCGGAGAACGTCGCCGCGGTCTGGGCCTCCTTGACCGCCTTGTCGACGTTGCTGCCGTCCGGCGCGTACGCCAGCCCCACATAGGCCGTGGTGCCGTGTGTGGCCGTGGCCGTCGCCGAAACCTCCGGATAGGAGACACTGCCGTGGGCGTCACAGAGATAGACGCCGACGGTGCTCGCCTTCCTGCAGTCCGGGTCGAGCGAGACCTCCAGCCCCGCGGGCACACCCCCGGCGGCCCAGGCCGGGTCGTTCAACTGCTTCTTGCTCAGGGCGTAGACCATGGTTCCGTCGGCCTCGTCGTACCACCCGGTCGGACCGATCTCGGCCCGGCCCTCGCCGGGCATGAGCGTCCAGTCGCGCCCCATCTCGAAGGCGAAATAGTCGGCCGCAGCGGCGGGCACGGCCCCCGCGAGGGCGCCGGTGGCAAGAAGCGCCACCGCACCCGAAACGGCCAGGATTCTTCGCATGCAACATCCCCCCGAATGACGGCGACAGCGCTTGCTGCCGCGCAACGCCAGGTACCCCCATGGCGTGCCCGGAACCTACACCACAGGGTCACATCGCCTTCACCGGGGCCTCTTCGGTCCAACGCACGGCGGGGGCGGGTGTCCAGGACGCCCGCCCCCGCCCTCGGATCACGCCTACGCGGTCGCCGCCGCGGCGTCCGCGGCCCGGGCCGTCAGTGCCCGCTCCACACCCGAGCGCGACTCCGACATCAGCCGGCGCAGTGCGGCACCCGGCTCGGCCGAGGCCAGCCAGGCGTCCGTGGCGTCCAGGGTCTCCTGCGAGACGTGGAGCGCCGGGTAGAGGCCGATGGCGACCTGCTGGGCCATCTCGTGGCTCCGCGACTCCCAGACGTCCTTCACCGAGGCGAAGAACTTCTCGGCGTACGGGGCCAGCAGCTCACGCTGATCCGTCTGGACGAACCCGTCGATGACCGCCTCCTGGAGGGAGTTCGGCAACTTGTCGGACTCGACGACCGAGGCCCACGCCTCCGCCTTCGCCTCCGCGGAGGGCCGTGCCGCACGGGCGGCCGCCGCGTGGCGCTCACCCGCCGCGGTCCGGTCGCGCGCGTACTCGGCGTCGATCTCCTCGTCGTCGAGCAGACCGGTGGCGGCCAGCCGCTCGACGAAGGCCCAGCGCAGCTCGGTGTCGACGGCCAGGCCCTCGATCGCCTCGGTGCCGTCGAGCAGCGCCTGCAGCAGATCGAGCTGCTGCGGGTTGCGGGCCGTGGCCGCGAACGCGCGGGCCCAGGCCAGCTGGTGGTCGCTGCCCGGCTCCGCCGCGCGCAGGTGCGCGAGCGTCGCCTCGGTCCACTGGGTCAGACCCGCCTCGCGCCACTCCGGCGCCGCGTACAGGTCCAGCGCCAGCTTCACCTGACGGTGCAGCGACTGGACGACACCGATGTCCGTCTCCTTGCCCACCCCGGACAGGACGAGCGAGAGGTAGTCGCGCGTGGCCAGCTCGCCGTCGCGGGTCATGTCCCAGGCGGACGCCCAGGACAGGGCGCGCGGCAGCGACTCGGTGAAGTCGCCCAGGTGCTCCGTGACGACCCGCAGCGACTCCTCGTCGAGGCGGACCTTCGCGTACGAGAGGTCGTCGTCGTTGAGGAGGACGACGGCGGGACGCGCGGTGCCGGCCGGGAACGGCACGGTGGTGCGCTCGCCGTCGACGTCCAGCTCGATCCGGTCCGTACGCACCAGCTTGCCGGCCGCGTCGAGGTCGTAGAAGCCGATGGCGATCCGGTGCGGCCGCAGCGTCGGCTCGCCCTTCGCGCCCGCCGGCAGCGCCGGCGCCTCCTGGAGGACGGTGAACGAGGTGACGTGACCGTCTCCGTCCGTCTCGATCTCCGGGCGCAGGATGTTGATGCCCGCGGTCTCCAGCCACGCCTTCGACCAGGTCTTCAGGTCGCGCCCGGAGGTCTTCTCCAGCGCGCCCAGCAGGTCCGACAGGCGCGTGTTGCCGAACGCGTGCGCCTTGAAGTACGCCTGCACGCCCTGGAAGAACGCGTCCACGCCGACGTACGCCACCAGCTGCTTCAGGACCGAGGCGCCCTTGGCGTAGGTGATGCCGTCGAAGTTGACCAGGACGTCGTCCAGGTCACGGATGTCCGCCATGATCGGGTGGGTCGAGGGCAGCTGGTCCTGGCGGTACGCCCACGTCTTCATGGAGTTGGCGAACGTGGTCCAGGAGTGCGGCCACTGTGATCCGTCGGCGTACGCCAGACAGGCGATCGACGTGTAGGTGGCGAACGACTCGTTCAGCCACAGGTCGTTCCACCACTCCATGGTGACGAGGTCGCCGAACCACATGTGGGCGAGCTCGTGCAGGATCGTCTCGGCCCGCGTCTCGTACGCCGCGTCCGTCACCTTGGAGCGGAAGACGTACTGGTCACGGATGGTGACCGCGCCCGCGTTCTCCATCGCGCCCGCGTTGAACTCCGGGACGAAGAGCTGGTCGTACTTGGCGAAGGGGTACGCGTAGTCGAACTTCTCCTGGAACCAGTCGAAGCCCAGCCGGGTCACGTCGAAGATCGCGTCCGCGTCGAGGTACTCGGCGAGCGAGGGGCGGCAGTAGATGCCGAGGGGGACGGACTGGCCGTCCTTCTCGTAGCTGCTGTGCACCGAGTGGTACGGACCGGCGATCAGGGCGGTGATGTACGTGGAGATGCGCGGCGTCGGCTCGAACGACCACACGTCGTCCTTGGGCTCCGGCGTCGGCGAGTTGGAGATCACGGTCCAGCCGGAGGGGGCCTTCACGGTGAACCGGAAGGTCGCCTTCAGGTCCGGCTGCTCGAAGCTCGCGAAGACGCGGCGCGCGTCCGGAACCTCGAACTGGGTGTACAGGTAGGCCTGCTCGTCGACCGGGTCGACGAAGCGGTGCAGGCCCTCACCCGTGTTCGTGTACGAGCAGTCGGCGACGACCTTCAGCTCGTTGGAACCCGCCACCAGGTGCGCCAGCGTGATCCGGGAGTCACGGAACACGGCCGCGACGTCCAGGGCCCTGCCGTTCAGCTCGACCTCGTGCACCGCCGGGGCGACCAGGTCGATGAAGGTCTCCGCACCGGCTTCGGCGGAGTCGAAGCGCACGGTGGTGACGGACCGGTAGGTCCCGCCCTCCTGCGCTCCGGAGAGGTCGAGATCGATCTCGTACGCGTCCACGGTCAGCAGGCGCGCCCGCTCCTGTGCCTCTTCGCGGGTCAGATTCGTGCCAGGCACGCGGTCATCTCCTTGATATGCGATGTTTCCGGTCATCCTTCCACGTCACCCGTGCCCAGGGCGATGTCCATTTTCCGCCGGACCGCGGCGGCGGCGCGGGCCATTCTCGTCATATGACCAGTTACGAGGCACGCGCGATCGACCCGGCCGCGCTCAAGGAACTCCGGGACACCGACGACGCGGGGCGCCCGTGCGTCGCGTACACCGCCACGGACGCGGGCAGCCCGCTGCGCTGCTGCCTGCGGGGCAACGAGGTGGGGGAGGAGATCGCCCTCGTGTCGTACGCGCCGCTGCGGCGCTGGGCGGCGGCCACGTGGGCCCGGCCGGGGGCGTACGACGAGCAGGGGCCGGTGTTCATCCACGCGCGGGAGTGCGAGGGGCCGGCGGCCGACCGGCCCGGCTACCCGTTCTCACGGGCGGGCGCGTTGCGCACCGTGCGGCGGTACGACGCGGACGGGCACATCGTCGGCGGCCGGCTGATGGAGATCCCGGCGGACGAGGAGCGGGGCTACGACGAGGCCTTCACGGAGGCCTTCGCCGATCCGGAGGTGGCGCTGGTGCACGTGCGCGCCGTGGAGTACGGGTGCTGGCACTTCGAGGTACGCCGAGCCTGACCCGGGGCTCCGCCCCGGGCCCCGCTCCTCACTCGCCGGCGGGGCTGAACAGGGTCAGCCCGCGAGCTCCGAGGCGACCAGCTCCGCGATCTGCACCGCGTTCAGCGCGGCGCCCTTGCGCAGGTTGTCGTTGGAGACGAACAGCGCCAGACCGTGCTCCACGGTCTCGTCGGCCCGGATGCGCCCGACGAAGGACGCGTCCTGCCCGGCCGCCTGGAGCGGGGTCGGGATCTCCGAGAGCTCGACGCCGGGGGCGTCCTTCAGGAGCTCGTACGCGCGCTCCACGCTGATCGGACGGGCGAAACGGGCGTTGATCTGGAGCGAGTGACCGGAGAAGACCGGGACGCGGACGCAGGTGCCGGACACCTTCAGCTCCGGGATCTCCAGGATCTTGCGGGACTCGTTGCGGAGCTTCTGCTCCTCGTCCGTCTCGAAGGAACCGTCGTCCACGATGGCACCGGCCAGCGGCAGCACGTTGAAGGCGATGGGGCGCTTGTAGACGCCCGGCTCGGGGAAGTCGACGGCGCCGCCGTCGTGGGTCAGCTTGTCGGCGTCGGCGACGACCTTGGAGGCCTGGCCGTGCAGCTCGGCGACGCCGGCCACTCCGGAGCCGGACACCGCCTGGTACGTGGCGACGGTCAGCGTCCGGAGACCGGCCTCGTCGTGCAGCGGGCGCAGCACGGGCATGGCGGCCATCGTGGTGCAGTTCGGGTTGGCGATGATGCCCTTGGGGCGGTTCGCGATCGCGTGCGCGTTGACCTCGGAGACGACCAGCGGGACCTCGGGGTCCTTGCGCCAGGCGGAGGAGTTGTCGATCACGACGGCGCCCTGCGAGGCCACCTTCTCGGCGAGCGCCTTCGACGTCGCGCCACCGGCCGAGAACAGCACGATGTCCAGGCCCGTGTAGTCGGCCGTGGAGGCGTCCTCGACGGTGATGTCGGTGCCCTCGTAGGCGATCGTGGAGCCCGCGGAGCGTGCGGAGGCGAAGAGCCGCAGTTCGGCGACGGGGAACTTCCGCTCGGCCAGGATGCTGCGCATGACTGTGCCGACCTGACCGGTGGCGCCGACGATTCCGACCTTCACGGGGACTCCTTCAAACGTACGAACGGGCACGGTTGCCGCTCCATGATGCGTCTGTCCACGGCTTCCTTGTCCAATCCATTGTCCGGCCTGCGGACTGAGGGCTGGGAGAGCCGGACAGCGCGGTGGGGCGGGCGCCCGCTCGGCGCCCGCCCCACTGTCGTACGGATCACATGCCTACGGCGACGCGGTTACGGCGTGACCTTCTCGATCACGACGCTGCCGGTGCCCGCGGCGGTGCCGCGTGCGTTCACCAGCTGGACCTCGCCGAAGAACTGCCGGCCCTCGGGGGCCGCCCCGGCGACCGCGACCTCGGCACCGACCTGGGCCGACGCGCCGGAGGCCAGGTTGACGGCCTTCGACTCGTCGACGTTGATCGCGCCGAGCGACGGCGAGTAGTACACGTCGCGGTAGTCGTACTCGGTGGTGCCGGCCGGGACGTCGTAGCCCTGGATGACGACCGTGTACGTGCCCGCGGCGGGCTTCACCAGACTGACGGCCTCCTCGGAACCGGCCGTGGTGGAGGCGCCCACCTCGGCCGTGCCCTTGTAGACGTACAGGTCGAGGTCGGCGTTCGCGTCCGAGGTGCCGCCGATGGCGACGTCCAGCTTCTCGACGCCCGCACCGATGGTCACCTCCTTGACGTACTCGCCGCCCGTGGAGATCGACGGACGCTCGACGTCGGCCGAGCCCAGCGAGCCGCCCTTGAGCCGGCCCGTCAGGTCACCGGCGTTGTTGGTGACCGTCCAGTCCACCGCGGCCGGGGTGCCGATCTTCGCCTCGGCGATGGTCTGCACCGCCGGGTCGAAGGTCGCGCCGAGCAGCGAGACATCCAGCTTGTACGGGTTGTCGAGCAGCGGCGACGTACGCCGGGCCTCGACCTCGATCTCCCAGACACCGGCCTGCGGGTCGGCGTACGAGCGCACGTCGGGGCGGCAGGTGTTGGCCGGGTTGTCGTAGTTCGGGTAGCAGAACGGCGTCCCGCTGTCCTCCACCGCGACCCCGTACGGGTGGATGGAGATGAAGCGGGTCTGGCTGCCCGAGCGCAGGGCGCTCATGGCGACCTCGAGGGTCTTGGACCCCTCCGGCACGGTCACGAAGTACGAGGTGGTGCCGTTGCGCTGCACCGAGCCGGACGCCGTGTAGGCGTAACCCGGCTTCACGAGCTCCTTCGAGACGACGACCGTGGCGAGGATCTGCTGGTCCACGCCGGAGGTCTTCGCGTCGTCGACCTGCAGGATCGCGCTGTGCACGCCCGCGCTGCCCGGCTTCGCCTGGACCTTGACCGTCACCGGCTTGCCGAGCGGCAGCGAGACGGTGCTCGGGCCGGTCAGCTTGAAGGTGCCGTCGTTGTACTTCCAGGACAGCTTGTGCCTGACGTCCTTGTCCGGGCCCGTGGTGCGGGTGACGGTGACGTCGTACGACTTCTTCTGGCCGGTCTTGAGGCCGCCCTCGCGGTCGTACAGGCCGGTCCCGAAGCCGGGCGTCTTCAGCGCGTAGTCGATCGCGGTGTCGACCGGCGCCTTGACCGCGTACTCGTGCGCCGGGGCGCCCTGCTTCTGGATCTGCTTCCAGGCGCCGACGATGTTGATCAGACCGGCACCCTGGGCGTGCGCGGGCACTCCCTTGATCTGGGTGGCGGTGCTGGTCAGTGCGGTGCGCAGATCGGCCGGGGGCAGCTCGATGTGCTTCTGCTTCGCGGCGGACAGCAGCAGCGCGGTCGCGCCGGCGGCCTGCGGGGAGGCCATCGACGTGCCCTGGAGCATGGAGTAGCCGGCCGGGAGGGAGTAGCCCGCCTCCTTGACCGGGCCGCCGGGCAGCCAGGTCTGCGTCGAGTTGATCGACGCGCCGGGTGCCGTCAGGGTCGGCGTGAAGCCGCCGTCCTCACGCGGACCGCGCGAGGAGAAGGGGAGCATGTCGTACTTCTTGGTGACGCCGGAGCCGTAGTTCGCGGCCCAGGTCTCCTTGGAGATGGACGCGCCGACCGAGATGACGTGGTCGGCGAGGCCGGGGTCACCGATGGTGTTGACGCCCGGACCGTCGTTGCCGGCCGAGATGACCAGCTGGACGCCGTAGATGTCGACGAGGCGCTTGTAGAGCTCCGCGCGGGCGTTGTTTCCGTCGTTGAGCGGCGGCAGTCCGCCGATCGACATGTTGACGACGTCGACACCGCGGTTCACGACGAGGTCGATCATGCCCTCGGTGAGCGCGATGTTGGTGCAGCCGCCGGACCAGGTGCAGGCGCGCGAGGAGACGATCTTCGCGCCGGGCGCGGCCCCGTCCATCTGGCCGCCGAACAGGCCGTTCGCGGAGGTGATGCCCGCGACGTGCGTGCCGTGCTCGGACTCGATGACGCCGATGTTGACGTAGTCGGACGTGTTGCCCGCCGCGTTGTACACGACGTTCTTGCGGGTCTCCACGACGAACGGGATGCGTTCGACGACGTCGGTCCGCGGGTCGTCCGTACCGAAGTAGGAGACCTGGTGCTTGTCCTTGTAGGGCAGGAGGACGGCGTCGTCGGAGAAGTCCGCGTTGTTGTTCAGGTCCACCCGGGTGGTGCCGGTGACCGGGTCGTACAGGACGGCCCACACGTCGGTGGTGTCACCGTCGCGGTTGAGGTCGCCCGCCATGTCGCCGCCCTTGGTGGCGGCCTCGGAGAAGAGCTGGATCTTGTACTGGCCGGCCGGTGCCGAGTAGGTGCGGCCGCCGATCGTGAAGACCGGGCCGGTCACCGAGGCGGTCATCCGCAGCCAGGTGCCGTCGCCGTCGCTGACCGGGTCGGTGGCCGTCACCCAGTCGGTGATCTTGCGCTCACCGGTGGTGGTCTTCTGCAGCGCGGGGTGGCCGAGGTCGACACCCGAGTCGAGGATGCCGATGGTCACGCCGCGCCCGTCGGCCTTCGGGTGCTGCTTGACGAAGTCGACCGCACCCGTCTCGAAGGACGGGTTGTACGGGTTCTTCGCCGGGGTCTTCTTCCCGGGCGCCGGGTAGGTGCCCGTCGACTTCACCGACGCCTTGGCGCCGGTCGCCCGGTCGGCCGCGGGCGTCGGGTCGTCCAGCACGATCTCCTGCTTGAGATCGATGCCCTGGACGGAGGTCAGCTTCGAGGCCGCCTTGATGGTGGACTCGGCGGCCGCGGTGGGCACGGTGACCCGTACGTAGCCGAGCTTGTCGTACGCACGCCCCAGCACGGAGCCCTTGACGGCGTCCAGTTGCTCGGTGACCTGCTCGGTCGCACCGGGGGCGGTGGCGACCATCATCGTGATGTTCTTCTCGCCCTTGGCCTTGGCCTTGGCGAGAACATCGGCGTCGGCCGTGCCGAGCTTGTCCGCCGAGGCGTTGCCGGCGGCGGCCTTGACGGGGGCGGTGGCCGGGTCGTCGGCCGCGAAGACGGGGGCGGCACCGGTGGCGGCCAGTGCGGCCACCAGTCCGGCGGCGGCCGCGACGCGGGCCACGCGTCTCGCCCCGGGTATGGAGCTGGGGGATTCGGAGGTCATCAGCATCCCTGTATGTGAAAGAGAGAGTCCGGAAATCGGTACCGGATGACCGCTCACCCTTTCGTAAATGACAGGGGTTTGTGGAGAGTTGCGAGGGGCGAGTTGTGTACATGGCGGAATTCCGCCAGTGGGGCCGAAGCGTCACACGGGACGAAACGGCCGATACGTGACGGGCACAGGCCCCTCACCGGGGCAGGATCATCACGTACGCGGCCGGTTCGCGGTCGGCCGCCGCCATCAGCGCCGTGCGGACCACGGTCGCCTGCTGCTCCCGTGAGTCCCGCAGCTTCCCCGGAGTGAGGTGGACGACGGTGACGCCGAGCCGCTCCAGGTGCTCGCGCCGGGCGGCGTACGCGGACCACTCGGCCTCGTGCTCCTCCTGGCGGTGGCCGCCGTCGAGCCGGCTGTGGCGCGGGGCCCTGGTGTCCAGCTCCACGGCGACCGCCTCCTCGGGCCAGTAGGCGTCGACCGCGCCCAGGTGCGGGCCGCCGGGCAGGCGCAGGTCCACGTTCCACAGCGGCTCCGGAAGCCCGTGCGCGCGCACCATGTCGTACAGCCGCTCCTCCGCGAGCGCCCGGCCCTCGGCGAGCAGTGAGTCCACGGCGTTCACCACCTGGGGGCGGTCGAGCACCTTGGCGCGGTTCAGCTCACCGACCACGACCGCGGGTTCGCAGTGGCCGCCGCGGACCGCCTCGGTGAGCAGCCGGCGTACCGCATGGGCGTCCCGCAGCCCCGCCACGGCGTCCGCGAGGGCACGGGCCACCGGCGCCACCGGCAGTCCGTCCAGTTGCTCCGGGGCCGGCAGATCGGAACTGCGCACCAGACGGACGTACCGGACCGACCGCAGCCGGCGGACGCGGGGCACCAGTACGTCGACGCGCCCGCGATCCGTGGCGACGGTGGGGGGCGCGGCGGCGAAGCCGTACAGCGAGAGCGCGGCCAGCCCGGTGATCATCGCCTCGCCGTACCCGGGGTCGGTGCCGCCACCGGCCTGCGCCGGCACGGCCCGCCGCCCGGAGGCCGGTGGCCGTCCCGCGTACAGCAGGGCCGACCGCCACCGCTCCCGGCCTCCGATCGGCCCCGGGTGCAGCACGAAGACGCCGGGCAGCGGCTGCTGCCACGGACCGCCGGTCCCGCACTGCGCGGCGGCCTGTGCGGGGGAGACCCCACGGGCCTTCAACTGGGCGGCGGAAACGACGCGTTGCCGGACATCGGAGGGGAGGCGGAGGTGGCAGGGGGAGAGCGGGGTGTTCGGGTTCATGCTCCGGTGTATCCCGTCGGCGGCCGGGACCTTAACCCCTGTTACAGGCCCGTCGACATTCCAGGACAACGCCGTCCTGAAGCACGGCCGTTCGAGTGCCGAAAAGGGCCGACCCGCCAGGGATTATGAGCCGGTCGGCGGGGGCGCACCGGCGCCCCCGCGCGCCGCACGCGCACGCCCCGCGAACCCGGCCCCTCCTGCGTTCGACGACGGAACCCTCACCGGTGTGAGCGGTACCCCGGGCGAGGGCTCACGCGGGACAGCCCTCAGACCGCCGGGCCGTCACACGCCTGGGCCCGCAACGCCCGCGCAAGGTCGTCCCGCGCCTCCAGCACGAGCCGTCGCAGCGCCGGCGCCGCGTCCGCGTGCTCCGTCAGCCACGCGTCCGTCGCCTTCAGGGTCGCGGGATCGTCCTGGAGATCGGGGAACAGGCCCCTCACCACGGCCATCCCGATCTGGATGGACCGCTCGGCCCACACCCGCTCGATCGCCTCGAAGTACTTGGCCGCGTACGGCGCCAGCAACTCCCGCTGCGAGGACTGCGAGAAGCCCAGGATCGTGGCCTCCACCAGCGCGTTGGACAGCGCGTCCGACTCCACGACGCCCGCCCACGCCTGCGCCTTGACCGCGGCCGAGGGCCGCGAGGCCAGACACCGCACCTGGTGCCGCTTGCCGGACGCCGTGTCGTCACGGGCCAGCTCGGCGCCGATGGCCGCCTCGTCGGCCACGCCGTGCGAGGCCAGCGGCGACAGGAACGCCCACCGGAGCTCCTGGTCGACGTCGAGCCCGTCGATCCGGGCCGTGCCGTCGAGCAGCCCGGTCAGCAGCTGGAAGTCCGTGTCGGAGGAGGCCACCCCGGCGAAGAAGCGGGCCCACGCCAGCTGGGGCTCACTGCCCGGAGCCGCGAGCCGCAGCTCGCGCAGCGCGCCCTCGGCCAGCGCCCGGCCGCCCTCCTCGCGCCACGACGGGGCCGCGTAGTGCACCAGGGCCGTCCCGGTCCAGGCGTGCAGCATCTGCAGGACGCCGATGTCGGTCTCCCGGCCGGAGAAGTCCAGGACCAGCGAGACGAAGTCACGGGCCGGCATCAGTCCGTCCCGGGTGAGGCTCCACAGTGCGGACCAGCACAGGGCGCGCGCGAGCGGGTCCGTGATGTCGCCCAGGTGCGCCCGGAGCGTGGCCAGCGACACCTCGTCGAAGCGGACCTTGCAGTACGTCAGGTCGTCGTCGTTGACGAGGATCAGCTCGGGCCGCTCGGCCCCGGCCAGCTCCGTGATCACGGTGCGCGGGCCCGCCACGTCCGCCTCGGCCCGGGCGTACCGCACCAGGTCACCGTCGGGCGTGCGCCGGTACAGACCGACCGCGACCCGGTGCGGCCGCAGCTCCGGGTGGGACTCGGCCGCCTCCTGGAGGACCGCCAGTTCCGTGATCCGGTCCGAGGCGTCGTAGGTCGCCACCGGGGTCAGCGTGTTGACGCCGGCGGTCTGCAGCCAGGAGCGCGACCAGGAGGTCATGTCCCGGCCGGACGTCTCGGCCAGCACCGACAGCAGGTCGCCCAGCCGCGTGTTGCCGTACGCGTGCTTCTTGAAGTAGCGCCGTGCGCCCTCCAGGAACGCCTCCCGCCCCACGTACGCCACCAACTGCTTCAGGACCGAGGCGCCCTTGGCATAGGTGATGCCGTCGAAGTTGAGCTTGGCGTCCTCCAGGTCACGGATGTCGGCCGTGACCGGGTGCGTGGAGGGCAGCTGATCGGCACGGTAGGCCCACGCCTTGCGGTTGTTGGCGAAGGTGATCCAGCCGTTGTCGAACCGGGTGGCCTCCACCATCGCGAAGACGCCCATGAAGTCGGCGAAGGACTCCTTGAGCCACAGGTCGTCCCACCACTGCATGGTGACGAGGTCGCCGAACCACATGTGGGCCATCTCGTGCAGGATGACGTTGGCCCGGCGCTCGTACGCCGCCTGCGTCACCTTCCCGCGGTAGATGTACTCCTCGCGGAACGTGACACAGCCCGGGTTCTCCATCGCGCCGAGGTTGTACTCGGGCACGAAGGCCTGGTCGTACTTGCCGAACGGGTACGGGTAGTCGAAGTTGTCGTGGAAGAAGTCCAGGCCCTGCTTGGTGATCAGGAAGACGTCGTCGGCGTCGAAGTGCCGGGCGAGCCCCTTGCGGCACATCGCGCCGAGCGGGATGTCCAGCGTCGTGCCGTCATCGAGCGTACGGCTGTAGGAGTCGGTCACGTAGTGGTACGGACCGGCGACGACCGCGGTGATGTACGTCGAGATCGGCTTCGTCTCGGCGAACCGCCACACCCCGCCCTCGCGGGACTCCTCGGCCCCGTTGCTCCAGACCGTCCACTCCTCGGGGGCCGTCACCCGGAAGCGGAAGGGGGCCTTGAGGTCGGGCTGCTCGAAGTTGGCGAAGACGCGCCGCGAGTCCGCCGGCTCGTACTGGGTGTAGAGGTAGACCTCGCCGTCCTCCGGGTCGACGAAGCGGTGCATGCCCTCACCGGTCCTGCTGTACGCGCACTGCGCGTCGACCACCAGGACGTGCTCGCCCGCCGGCAGGTCCGCCAGCATCACGCGCACCCCGTCGAAGACGGTGGCCGGGTCCAGCGCCGTGCCGTCCAGCGTCACCGCGTTCACGGACGGGGCGATCAGGTCGGCGAAGGTCGTCGCACCGGCGCGCGCCGAGCGGAACCGGATCGTCGTCACTGAGCGGAAGGTCCGCGGACCGGCGCCCTGCTCACCTTCTCCGTCGGGCCCGCCGATCGCGGACCGCACGTCGAGGGCGACGTCGTAACCGTCGACGCTCAGCAGCTCGGCCCGCTCATGGGCCTCGTCGCGGGACAGGTTTTCACCGGGCACGAGCACTCCTTTGTGTCACGTTCGAATACTTTGATCCTCCCATGCCGCCTTCCGGCCAGGCATGCGGGAATGGCTGACGCGCCCGGCGGTGTTCTCGGGCACAGGATGCGATCGGTCCTCATGAGGAGAGAGATGTCTGACAACAGCACGGTGACCGGCAAGACCCCCGCCGACTTCTGGTTCGACCCGCTCTGCCCGTGGGCCTGGATGACCTCCCGCTGGATGCTGGAGGTGGAGAAGGTCCGCGACGTCGAGGTCCGCTGGCACGTGATGAGCCTGGCCGTGCTCAACGAGAACCGGCTGGACGAGCTCCCCGACGAGTACCGCGACATGCTGGAGAACAAGGCCTGGGGCCCCGTCCGCGTGGTGATCGCCGCCCAGCAGAAGCACGGCGACGACATCGTCGGCCCGCTGTACACCGCGCTCGGCACCCGCTTCCACAACCAGGGCGAGGGCCCCACCCGCGAGGCGGTCGAGGGCGCGCTGAAGGACGTCGGCCTGCCCGTCGAGCTCGCGGAGTACGCCGACTCCGACGCGTACGACACCGAGCTGCGCGCCTCCCACCAGGAGGGCATCGACAAGGTCGGCCAGGACGTCGGCACCCCGGTGATCGCGGTGCCCGGCGCGGACGGCGAGCAGATCGCCTTCTTCGGCCCGGTCGTCACCCCCGCCCCCAAGGGCGAGGACGCGGCGAAGCTGTGGGACGGCACGCTGCTGGTCGCGTCGATCCCGGGCTTCTACGAGATCAAGCGGACCCGCACCCAGGGCCCGGTCTTCGACTGACCCCGAGGAGGGGTGCGGGGCACGCCGGCCCCGCGCCCCAGCGCCTCATCCGTACAGCGCGTCCAGCTCGGGCAGCCGCAGCGCGACCCGCTCCGCGTCGTCGAAGTCGAAGTCCCACTCCGGGTCCAGGTCGGGGTAGTCGATGGTGAACGCGCCCTGGGGCAGCTGCTCGCCCGTCGCCTCCCGGTACGCGTCCCACGCGACCGCGAGCACCCCCTCGCACTCCAGATCGGCGCCCTCGGCCGCCGCGGCCCTGACCACCGGCAGGCCGGCCAGCGCGTCCGGATCGGCCACCACCCGCTCGAACACATCGCGGCCCTGCGCTATCAGCCAGCCCCGGAAGTAGTCGAAACCGTCGTCCGAACAGCCGCCGTTGATCGTGTACGCCGCGGCCCAGAGCGGGGCCCGGTAGGAAGCCGCCATCAGGTCCCACAACAGCTGCTGCGCGGCGAGGATGTCGTCCGCCGGCCGCTCGGCGAGCAGCGCCGCCACCCGCTCGGCCACGGCCTCGGCGTCGGCGGGGTCGACGACCAGGGTGCGCGCGTCGTCGATGAGCTTCCAGAAGTCCTTGGTGTCCATGGAACGAAGCATGCGGCAGGGGTATGACAACGACCGGAGGAGGCGGGGGCGTTGGCACCCGTCCACGCGGAGGCCCGGCTCGATGGGAGCGGCCGGCTCGTGCGTATCCCCATGCCGTCCCTCGGAGGCCCGATGCCGGGCCGCCCCGTTATACAGAAGGCCCCCCGCGAGTCATGTCCTCGCGGGGGGCCTTCCTTCATCCGCCTGCCCGGCGACGGTTGAGAAGACGATCACGAGGCAGGACGTTCTCGGCGCGCCGTGTCTTCCGGCCCGGCGGTCAGGGCGCGAGCAGCAGCACGTCCGCCCGCTCCTTGGCGGCCGCGTAACGCTTGGCGACGTCCTGCCAGTTGACGACGCGCCACATCGCCTCGATGAAGTCGACCTTCTGGTTCTTGTACTGGAGGTAGAAGGCGTGCTCCCAGGCGTCGAAGACCAGGACGGGGACCGAGCCCTGGCCCACGTTGCCCTGGTGGTCGTAGACCTGCTCGACGATCAGCTTGCCGCTGACCGGCTCGTACGCGAGGACGCCCCAGCCGGAGCCCTGCGTGGTGGCCGCGGCCTTCGTCAGCTGGGACTTGAAGCCCGCGAAGGAGCCGAACGAGTCGGTGATCGCGTCCGCGAGGTCACCCACACCGTCCGCGGCGAGGGGCTCGCCGCCGCCGTCGCCGGTCATGTTGTGCCAGTAGATCGAGTGCAGGATGTGGCCGGAGAGGTGGAACGCGAGGCTCTTCTGGAGCCCGTTGACCGCTCCCCAGGCCTCCTTGTCCCGTGCCTCCGCCAGCTGCTCCAGGGTGTCGTTCGCGCCCTTCACGTACGCCGCGTGGTGCTTGTCGTGGTGGAGCTCGATGATCTGCGGATTGATGACCGGTTCGAGCGCCGCGTAGTCGTACGGGAGTTCCGGGAGCGTGTACGTGGCCATGGTCGAACCCTCCAGCTGCTGAACAGTTGTTATTGCAACATATATGCAAGAGCAGGCTAACAGCAGGAAGGGGCGGGGTGTGATCGGCCATTCGGCGTAGGACCACCGAGGATCAACGCCGCGCGCAGACTCCCGGCGCGCACGAAAACGCCGGGCGGGCCCGATCCCTCGGGCCCGCCCGGCGTCTTCGCGTACCGGGGGTTACTCGCTCGGTGCCGGCGCGGCGCGCCGCTGCCGTACGACGCCGATCACGATCAGGACCACCGTCAGCGCGCCCGTGGCCAGCAGCTGGTCACGGGTGTCGGGCTGGCGGAGCATCAGGAGGAAGATGCCGGCCATGGCCAGGAGCGCCACCACCGTCAGGCCCGGGAACAGCCACATCCGCACCACCAGCTTCCCGGGCGCCTCGCGCTCCAGCCGGGTGCGCAGGATCAGCTGGGAGACCGCGATGAAGATCCACACGACCAGGATCACCGCGCCGATCATGTTGAGCAGCCACGGGAACACGTCGTCCGGGCGCCAGTAGCTGAGCAGCACGCACAGGAAGCCGAACACCGACGAGACCAGGACCGCCGTGCGCGGCACGCCCGAGGTGACCCGGCCGAGCCGCTTCGGGCCCTGGCCGCGCGCGACCAGCGAGCAGGCCATGCGCGAGGCGCCGTAGATGTTGGCGTTCATCGCCGAGAGCAGCGCCACCAGGATGACCACGTTCATGATCTCCGCCGCACCGCTGATGCCGAGGTGGTCCAGGGCCGCGTAGAACGGGCCCACCTCCACCACCTCCGCGTCGTCCCACGGCACCAGCGTGACGATGACCGCCATCGAGCCGACGTAGAACAGCGCGATCCGCCACATCGCCGTCCGCACGGCCTTCGCGACCCCCCGCACCGGGTTCTCGGACTCCGCCGCGGCGATCGTGACCGTCTCCAGGCCGCCGTACGCGAAGACGGAGGCGAGCAGCCCGATGACCAGGCCCTCGGAGCCGTTCGGCATGAAGCCGCCCTCGCCGCTGAGGTTGGCCGTGCCCGGGGCGTCCGTGCCCGGGAGCACGCCGAGGATCGCCAGGACGCCCAGCACCAGGAACAACGTGATCGCGGCGACCTTGAGCGCCGCGAACCAGAACTCGAACTCGCCGAACTTCGTCACCGAGGCCAGGTTCGTCCCCAGGAACACCACCATGAACAGCGCCACCCAGGCCCACTCCGGAGTGCCGGGCAGCCAGCCGCTGATGATCTGCGCGGCGCCGATGCCCTCCAGGCCCACGGCGACGCAGAGCAGCACCCAGAACGCCCAGCCCGCCGTGAAGCCCGCCCACGGTCCGATCGCCCGCTCGGCGTGCACGGAGAACGAACCGGAGGCCGGGTTGGCCGCCGACATCTCGCCGAGCATGCGCATCACCAGCATGACCAGCAGTCCGGAGACCGCGTAGGCGATGACGATCGACGGCCCCGCGGCGGCGATGCCCGCGCCGGAGCCGACGAACAGACCGGCGCCGATGACACCGCCGAGGGCGATCATCGACAGGTGGCGCTGCTTGAGTCCTTGGGTGAGGGCCGATTCGCTTCCGCTGTCGGAGGCGACGGCCGGAGAGCCTGTGGGGGGAGGCGCGGAGGTCCGAGGCATGGACGAGCTCTGTTCGGTCGGTGAGACGGGGGACGAGTCTCCAGTCTGAACACGTGCCCCGCTCACGGGGAACGGCCGTCCGCTATACGGGCACCAGGCTCACACACCGCGCACACCCGGCCGCGCGGGGTCCCGCTCCGTCACGGACCGTCGTTTTAGAGGGAATTCACAGTCCCCACGTCGAAAGGCTTCCCGATCGGTGGCCGCGGTATCCGCCCCCACCTCCGTGACGAGCATCACGCCCCGGCGAGATTGCGTGCCCTCGTTTGTGCGAACCCCACCAATCCCTCAACCGTCCCTTTGTGGGCCACTGATGGTGATCCGGCCGTACTCCGTCGGCTAACGTCAGCCCCAGTCTGTCCCCACCTGCCCTCACCCCGCGGAGTCCCGATGAGCACTGCTGCCGCCGCCCCCGTCCGCACCGGAGCGGTCCTCGCCGACCTGCTGCCCGCCGTCCGGCACCGCTACGCCGTGGACACCGCCCTGGTACTCGGCGGTGCCGCGCTGACCGGCATAGCGGCGCAGATCGCCGTCCCGGTCCCCGGCTCCCCGGTCCCGGTCACCGGTCAGACCTTCGCCGCGCTCCTGGTCGGCACCGCGCTCGGCGCCCGCCGCGGCTTCCTCGCGCTCGCCGTGTACGCGCTCGTCGGCATGGCCGGCATGCCGTGGTTCTCGGCCGGCAGCTCCGGCGCGGGCGGCGCGTCCTTCGGCTACGTGCTCGGCATGCTGCTCGCCGCCACCGTGGTCGGCGGCCTGGCCCGCCGCGGCGGCGACCGCTCCGTGCTGCGCACCGCGGGCACGATGGTGCTCGGCTCGGCGATCATCTACGCGGTCGGCGTGCCCTACCTGGCGCTGTCCACCGGCATGTCGGCGAGCGCCGCGATCGCGGCCGGCCTGACGCCGTTCCTGCTCGGCGACGCGCTGAAGGCCGTGCTCGCCATGGGCGCGCTGCCCGCGTCCTGGAAGCTCATCGGCCGTCGCGGCTGATGCCGTAGCTCCCTCCGAAGAGGCTCGCCGGGTCGTATCGCGACACCAGACCGGCGAGCCTCTTGTGCGTCCCCGGATCGTGGAAGCCCCCGGTGCGGTCCCCGCCGCCGAAGGAGAAGTTCAGCGAACGGCCGACGACCAGCGGTCCCAGGACCGCCGCCACCTCCTCGTACAGCGCCCGGACCGACGCCACGTCCGTACCGTCGAGCGGCGACAGCAGCCGCAGCAGGAAGCCGGCCCCCCGGTGGGGCACCGCGCTGTCCGGCTCCGGTGCGGTGGCCAGGGCGCCGCCCAGGTGGTTGAGCTGCACCACGGTCATCATGGGCGCCTTCCGCCCGGTCAGTTCCAGCACCCGGGCGGCCCGCCCGGGATCGATCCCGCTCAGCATCAGCCCGTCCCCGTAGTAGGCGTGCGGGAACGGCGGATCGCTGTGGATGGTGTGGCTGTCGGTGTACGGCATCTCCCGCAGCGAGTCCGCCAGTACCGGGCCGATCGCCCGCAGCGGCGCGACGAGGCGTTCACCCTCGGCCGCCGGGCCGGTGTACGCGACCCGTACCGAGACCACGTACCGGCCGCGCAGCTCCCGCGGCACCTGCGGGATGTCCGGGTACACGAGTGCGCCGACCGAGGAGGTCAGCGATACGGGCACGGTCCGGGTCCACTCCAGGTAGCGCCGGAGCACCTGCGCACCGGCCTCCCCGTCCCCGTCGAAGGCGACCGACCCGCCGTACAGCCGGGCCACCGGGACCAGACCGGTCTCCATCGCGGTGACCACGCCCAGCCGGTGCCCGCCGCCGCGCAGCCCCCAGAACAACTCGGGCTCGTCCCCGGCGGTGACCTGGCGCGGCACACCGTCCCCGGTCACCACGTCGAACGAGCGGACCAGGTCGGCGGCGTACCCGAACTCCCGGGCCAGCACGCCCAGCCCGCCGCCGAGCGTGTACGAGACGGCGCCGACCCCGGGGGAGGAGCCGTTCAGCGGGGCGAGTCCGTGCGGGGCGGCGGCCTCGATCACCTGGCCCCAGGTGACGCCCGCGCCGATCCGGGCGGTGCGGGCGACCGGGTCGACCACGACCGAGTCCATTCGGCGGGTGCTGATCAGGACGCCGCCCTCGACGGGCCCGGCCAGCCCGTGGCCCGTGGCGTGGACGCCCACCCGCAGCCCGTCCCGGGCGGCCCGGGCCACCGCGGTGCGTACGTCCTCGGCGTCGGCGGCCTCGACGACGAGGTCCGGGCGGATCGCGAATCCGGTCTGGTAACCGGTGGGAACGGCAGTCATGGCGGAGGCTCTCCAGTCGCTCGCTCGACGCGCTTGCTCGCGCGCTTGCGACGGAGAGCCTCCCCGGTATACCTGACAACGACCGTCAGGTATGGATGATCACTTCTCGACGGTCACGGCCGGCGCTCCGCTCCGGCGCCTACGCGCCTCACGCACCAGCGAGACGGCCACCACCAGCACCGCGACCAGCAGCGAGAGCAGCACCTGCTCGCGCCCGGCGTCGTCGGTCAGCATGTAGACCAGCACGAAAGAGATCATCGCGATGGTCGCCCAGGTCAGGTACGGGAAGAGCCACATCCGTACGACCAGCTTCTCGGGCGACTCGCGCAGGATGATGCCGCGCATCCGCAGCTGCGTGAAGCAGATGACCAGCCAGACGAAGAGGGCGACCGCGCCGGACGAGTTCAGGAGGAACGCGAAGACGGTGTCGGGCCACTGGTAGTTGAAGAAGACGGCGACGAAGCCGAAGACGACGGACGAGAGGATCGCCGCCTGCGGCACGCCCCGCTTGTTGGTCCGGGCGAACGCCTTGGGGGCGTCCCCGCGGCCGCCGAGCGAGAACGCCATCCGGGAGGCCGTGTAGAGGCCGGAGTTGAGGCAGGAGAGCACGGCCGTCAGCACGATGACGTCCATCACCTGGCCGGCGTGGGGGATGCCGATGACGTCGAGCGCCGCGACGTAACTGCCCTTCTCCAGGATCGACGGGTCGTTCCACGGCAGGAGCGTCAGCACGATGAAGATCGAGCCCAGGTAGAAGACGGCGATCCGCCAGATGACGCTGTTGGTGGCCTTCTGGACGGCGCGCTGCGGGTTCTCCGACTCGCCGGCCGCCAGGGTCACGATCTCGCTGCCCATGAAGGAGAAGACGACCATCAGCACCCCGGTGAGGATGGCGCCCGGGCCCTCGGGGAAGAAGCCGCCGGTGTCGGTGAGGTGGGCCAGTCCGGATCCGGCGTGGTCCGATCCGGGCAGCACACCGAAGACTGCGAGCAGGCCGACGATCACGAAGGCGCCGATCGCGACGACCTTGATGCCGGCGAACCAGAACTCGAACTCGCCGTACGAACCGACGGACACCAGGTTCGTCGCGGTCAGGACCAGCATCACGATCAGTGCCCAGCCCCACTGGGGCACGCCCGGCACCCAGTTCTCCAGGATCTTGGCACCCGCCGTCGCCTCGACGGCGAGCACCACGACCCAGAAGAACCAGTACAGCCAGCCGATCGAGAACCCGGCCCAGCGGCCCAGCGCCTGGTCGGCGTAGGTGGAGAAGGAGCCCGAGGCGGGGCGGGCGGCCGCCATCTCGCCGAGCATCCGCATCACGAAGACGACCATCAGGCCGACCAGGGCGTACGACAGCAGGATGGCCGGTCCGGCGGCGGCGATGCCGGCCCCGGAGCCCACGAACAGGCCCGCGCCGATCACACCGCCGATCGCGATCATCGAGAGGTGACGGTTCTTGAGGCCGGCCTGGAGTCCGTCCCCGGACTCCGTCCGGTCCGAACGGTCCGGCCCGTCGGGCTCGTGGCCCGGCCCTGCCAGAGTCGTCTGCGACGTCATGGATCGAATCCTTACGTTTCCGGATCACTCGGTTGCGTGGCCCGCCGCACCGCGGTGGCGGAGCGGCAAGCGATGCATTGAAGCCCGGCGCACCCCGAAAGCGGAACCCTTCCCTCCGGTTCCTTGACCGGATCGTTGCCTCAGTGGCATCGCACACACCGGGCCCGCACATCGGGGCCACACCGCACCCCGTCGTCGGTTACCCGGCGTAGCTCGTGCCACACTCCTCCCATGCGCGTGTACCTCGGATCCGACCATGCCGGTTACGAACTCAAGAACCACCTCGTCGAGTGGCTCAAGGCACAGGGCCACGAAGTCGTCGACTGCGGTCCCCACATCTACGACGCCCAGGACGACTACCCGCCGTTCTGCCTGCGTGCCGCAGAGAAGACGGCCGCGGACCCGGACAGCCTCGGCATCGTGATCGGCGGCTCCGGCAACGGTGAGCAGATGGCCGCGAACAAGGTCAAGGGCGTCCGCGCCGCACTCGCCTGGAGCGAGCAGACCGCCGCGCTGGGCCGCGAGCACAACAACGCCAACGTGATCTCCATCGGCGGCCGGATGCACACCGCCGAGGAGTCCACCAAGTTCGTCGAGATCTTCCTCTCCACCCCGTACTCGGGCGAGGAGCGGCACACCCGCCGCATCGAGATGCTCACGGCGTACGAGAACACCGGCGAGCTCCCCCCGATCCCGGCCCACCACCCGCAGCAGGGCTGACCGCCCCTGTCCTGAACCGTGCCGCCGGTGCCCCCGGCGGCACAGCCATGTCCGCCCGCGCCGCACCGAGGAGAACCGCAGCCGTGCCCGAGGGACACACCATCCACCGCCTCGCGGACGACCACCGGGACCGCTTCGCCGGACGGCCCGCACGGGTGAGCAGCCCGCAGGGAAAGTTCTCCGACAGCGCCGCCCTGCTCGACGGCCGGGTACTGGACGGCGCGGACGCCCACGGCAAACACCTCTTCCTCGGCTTCGAGGACACCGGCTGGGTCCACATCCACCTCGGCCTCTTCGGCAAGCTCGGATTCGGTACGGTCCCGGCCCCGCCGCCCACCGACACGGTCCGCCTGCGCCTCCTGAACGACGCACACCACGCGGACCTGCGCGGCCCCACCACCTGCGCCCTGATCACCGACGCCGAGAAGCGGGCGATACACGACCGCCTCGGCCCCGACCCGCTGCGCCCCGCCGACGACGGGGAGCGGGCCTGGCAGCGGATCTCCCGCAGCCGGATCACCGTGGCCGCCCTGCTGATGGACCAGAAGGTCGTCGCGGGCGTGGGCAACGTGTACCGCGCGGAGGTGCTGTTCCGGCACGGCATCGACCCCTACCGGGCGGGCAGGGACCTCACCCGCCGCGAGTGGGACGCGATCTGGACGGACCTGGGCGCGCTGATGCGCGAGGGCGTACGGAACAACCGCATCGACACCGTGCGCCCCGAGCACCTGCCCGGGGCGATGGGCCGCCCGCCGCGTGTGGACGACCACGGCGGCGAGGTGTACGTCTACCGCCGCGCCCGCCAGGCCTGCCACATCTGCGGTACGGAGATCCGCACGGCGGACCTGGCGGCCCGCAACCTGTTCTGGTGCCCGGGCTGCCAGTCCCGCTGACGCGGCAAGGCCGTCCGGCACATCCAGCCCGCCCGGCACATCCAGCCCGCCCGGCGATTGAGGACAAGGCCCGTCGCCGGACGTAGCCCTCCCCGTCTAGAACCCGCGCGGCAGCCACGGCGCCACGTCGGACAGGAACGCCGACGACGCCTCCGCCACCGCTCCGGGCCGCAGCTCCCGCACCCGGCCGGCCAGCGCCAGCGAGCTCAACGCCTCACCACCCAGATACGCGGAGCCCAACTCCCGTACCGAAAGCGCCAGATCCGCCGCGTCCTGGGTCCGCTTGCACGACGCGCCGCCCTTCGCGTCGGCAGTGAGCCTCCAACGCCCGGCGTTCCAGGGGCAGAACGCGTCCTCGACCTCGAACACCACGTCCAGCGGCCCCCGGTAGGCCCGCGCCTCCAGCGCCGCGCCGACGTCCACCAGCCGCACATGGAGCGAGTCACGCTGCCGGATGTCGCACCGCCGCACATCCGACACCAGGTGCAGCACCGCGTCGTCCACCGGCCGGTTCCGCGCCTCGACCGTCGACGTCAGGTCGATCCCGAACAGGAACCACCACAGCGCCGCGTACGCCGCCGGGTCCAGCGCCGCCAGATCACTCACCAGGACGCGCCCCTTGGGCCCCGCCGTGTCCCATTCCGGCTTGAGGTGGTAGTTCGTGTAGCCGACGATCTCGCCGTCCCGCTCCGCCAGCAGGCACTGCAGCACCGAGCCGCCCCGGCGCGCACTCACCGGATCGACCAGCGGCTTGCGCTCCCAGCCGGGGCCGTGGGCCGGGGTGCCGGGACGCCCCGCCACCAGCCGCGCGTACACGCTCTCGCACGCCGCGACCGCCTCGTCCTTCTTCGCGTACCGCAGCCGGACCCCGTCCGTGCCCTCCGGCACGGCCAGCCGCACCCGGTCCGTGTCGATCGCCAGGGACATCTGGCGGGTCGCCGCCCCGTACCCGAACCGGCCGTAGATCGCGGGTTCCGACGCGGTCAGCACGGCGATCGGCTCACCCAGCGCCCGCACGTCGTCGAGCTGGCGGCGCATCATGGACGTCAGTAGACCGCGCCTGCGGTGCGTGGACGCGACGCTCACCATCGTGACCCCGGCCGCCGGCACCAGCGCCCCACCGGGCACGGCCACCCGGAAGCTGAACGCCCCCGCCGTCGCGACGACGTCGTCGCCGTCCCAGACCCCGATCGACCGCTCGCACTCGGTCAGCTCCTGCTCCAGCTCCCGCTGCAGGGGAGACTCCGGGTCCCCGCCGAACGCGAGCTCCAGAGCCTCGAACCACTCGTTCCATTCGGCCGGCCGCAATACACGGAGCTCTGTAGTCATACGCCATGCCTACCAGGGCTTCCCGGAGCCGGGCGAGCCGTTTTCGAACGAATGGTCACAGGGGTCCCCCTGCACCGGAGGCCGCAGGGTGGATAAGGTCCCCGCAATGGCCCGACGCGCAGGAGCAGAGACGTACCCGGCCCGATTGAGGAAATCGGCGCACCGGGTACGCACCACGCTGCGCAAATCGGGGGTCGACTACTTCCGGGGGGACGGCTCGGACTGGATCGCTCTGGCCGCGCTGCTGCTGACCATTCCGGCGATCACCTGCGGCACCCTGCTCAACCCGGTGTGGTGCTCGCCGACCGTGCTCGTCCTGCCGATCGTCGCGGGCGGCCTGCTGCTGAGGCCCGCCAGCCTGCTCGGTCTGTACGCCACCGCCGCCGCGGCCCTGATCGTGGAGGCCCTCTGGCTCGGTCCGTACGAGGACGGCCCGGGCCGGGTCACCCCCGGCACCGTGCTCACGGTCGCCGCCTGCGGGTTCCTCGGCCTGATCCTCGCCCAGTTCCGGGCCAGGGTCGGCGTGCCGTGGCGGCGCGGCGGCACCATGCTCTTCGACCTGCGCGAACGCATCCGGGTCCAGAGCGCGCTGCCCCGCCTCCCGCAGGGCTGGCACCGCGAGATGTCGCTGCGCCCGGCCGGCGGCCAGTCGTTCTCCGGGGACTTCGTCGTCGCGGCCCGCACCAACGGCGGCCGCACGCTGGAGGCCGTGCTCACCGATGTCTCCGGCAAGGGCATGGACGCCGGCTCCCGGGCTCTGCTGCTCTCCGGCGCCTTCGGCGGGCTCCTCGGATCGCTGCCGCCGCACGGCTTCCTGCCGGCGGCCAACGGATACCTTCTGCGGCAGGACTGGGACGAGGGATTCGCGACCTCGATCCATCTGGTGCTGGACCTGGATTCGGGTGACTACGAACTCCTCTCGGCCGGCCATCCACCCGCCCTCCAGCTCCACGCCGGCAGCGGCCAGTGGGAGGAGAAGGCGGCGGAGGGCCCGCTGCTCGGTGTGTACGACGGGGCGGAGTTCGACGCCGTCAAGGGGCATCTGGCGCCCGGCGACGTCCTGATGCTGTTCACCGACGGGCTCGTGGAGGCCTCGGACCGGGACATCGCGGAAGGCATCGACCGGCTGACGGGCGAGGCCGACCGCTATGTCACCACGGGCTTCGAGGGCGCGGCCTGGCATCTCATCGAGGCCTGCGCCAAGGACGTCAACGACGACCGGGCACTGCTGCTGCTGTCACGCAGATCCTGAACCGTGCACAACCGGTTCGAACCGGACGTACGTCAACACAGGTATGCCCGTCACCGGATCGGGAGCGGAATCGTCTCGCGCCCGCGGGGCAGGAACCGGGCCAGCCAGTGTGAGCGGCCCGCGGCCAGGGGGGCCAGGACCGCGAGTACGAGCACATAGCCCGCGATGAACGGGGAGAGCCGCTCGTCGAGCCCCGCGCCCGCCGCCATCGTGGCGAGGATCAGGGCGAACTCACCGCGTGCCACCAGGGTCGTGGAGATGTTCGCCGTGGCCTGCGGGCCGAACGCGTACACCTTTGCGGCGGCGAGTCCCGCGACGACGTTCATGGCGAGGGTCACCGCGACGGCGGCCAGCACCGGCCACAGCACGGTCGGCAGATCGCCGGGGTTGATGGAGAGGCCGAACGCGAAGAAGAAGATCGCTCCGAAGGCGTCGCGCAGCGGGTGGACCAGCTTGAGGATGCGTTCCCCCGAGGTGGTGCTGCCGAGCATCAGGCCCACCATGAAGGCGCCGATGGCGTCCGCGACCCCGAACCACTCCGAGATGCCGGCCACCAGGACAGCGGCGCCGAGGAAGGAGATGACGAGCAGTTCGTCGTCCCGGGTGTTGATGAGCTTGCCGATGACCTTGGTGCCGAACCGGGCGGCCAGCGCGAGGAGCAGCAGGAAGCCGAAGGCCTTGCCACCGTCGACCGCGGCCGCGGCGAGGCTGTCGGCGCCCGAGAGAATGGGCTGGAGGGCCGCCAGGTACAGGGCGAGGAACACGTCCTCGACGACGATGATGCCGAGGATCGGCTTGGTCTCCGGATTGCCGATGCGGCCGAGGTCCACCAGGACCTTGGTGACGATCGCCGACGACGAGATGCCGAGCACCCCGGCGAGGACCAGGGCCTCCGAGGTGCCCCAGCCGAGCGCGAAGCCGAAGCCGAGTCCTGCGCCGACGTTCAGGGCGAGGTAGGCACCGCCCGCGAGGGCCATCTTGCGGCCGCCCGCTTTGAGGTCGTCGAGGTGGAATTCCAGGCCGAGGTAGAAGAGCAGCAGCACCAGACCGAGTGCGGAGAGCATCTCCAGGTCGTGCGGGTCGGCGACGAGAACGATGCCGGGGGTGTGGGGGCCGAGCAGGATGCCGGCCAGGATGAACAGCGGGATGGTCGGCAGTCCGATGCGGCTGCCGACGCGGGCGAGGACTGCGGCGGCGAGGAAGGCGCCGCCCATGGCGATGAGCGTGTCTGCGTGTCCGATGAGCTTGATCCTTCGTCGGGTCAAGAGAGTGTCAAGAAATCGTCAGTAATTAGTTTACCGAACGATTGACACTGCAACTCTGACTCCCCGGCCGACTCGCGACGAAGGGGAGGGGCGCGCCCTAGGGTCGGGTCATGACCGCACCACGAACACAGCTGACCCTGGCCGAAGTCGAGGCCGTCGCCCGCCGGGCCCATGCCGCGCAGCGGGACAAGGCGGGCAGGCCGTACGGCGAGCACCTCGCGGCCGTCGCCGAGGGGGTGCGGGCCCGGGGCGGGAGCGACGAGCAGATCGCCGCCGCCTGGCTGCACGACGCGGTCGAGGACGACGCCCTGTCGGAGCGGTGGCTGGCCGATGCCGCCCTGCCGCCGCAGGTCAAGGACATGGTGCTCGCCGTCACCAAGCGGGACGGCGAGGAGCTGCCGGCGTACGCCCGGCGCATCCTGGACACGCCCGGCGCCCGGCTGATCAAGGAGGCCGACCTCGCACACAACGCCGACCCGGCCCGCCTCGCGGTCCTGGACCCGGCCACCCGTACCCGGCTGAGCGAGAAGTATGCGCTGGTACGGGGCCTGCTCGGGCTCACCACCCCGCAATCGCCCGTCGAGCAACGGGATTGAGCCAACACGTCGGAGCCCTGCCCGTGAGCGGGCCGGGCTCCGACGTGTCCGGTGCGGGTGTGCGGCGGCGTCGCCCCGTTCTCAGAGCTTTCCGGAGTCCCGCCGGAAGGCCCAGTTCATGTCCGGCTCGGTCACGCACCGCAGGGCGCGTTGCACCGGCGGCGTGCACAGCAGCGTCACCCCGGCCGAGGCGACGACGGTGACCAGCACCAGGCCGATCGGCGAGATCAGCCACTCGTTCCGGTCGAAGAGGCCGGAGTACGTGGCGCCCTTCACCATGAACCCGTGCAGCAGGTAGCCGCAGATCGTCCCGGCCCCGAGCACCGTGAACCACGTGTGGCGCCGGGGGACCAAGGACAGGAAGGCGGCTGTGAGCAGCGTCGCGCAGCCGAAGAGCGCGAGCGTCATCACCGCGCCCGCCCACCAGGGTGCGCCCATGTCCTGGGCGGCCGAGTCGCGCAGGAACCAGCCCAGCTCCATCCGGGGCGCGGCCCAGTAGGCGAAGAGGACCGCGACCGCGAACAGTGGCAGGGCCAGCCTCCGCACCTCGCGGCGGCGGACCAACTGGAAGTGCTCTGGCTTGAGTTGGAGGCCGAGCACGAAGAACGGCAGGAACTGGAACACGCGGGGCAGGTCGAGGTCGTTGCCGATGCCGGGGGCGAGCGAGGCGAGGCAGGCGATGACGAGCGAGACCGCCAGCGGATGCTGCAGATTGCGCCACAGCGGTGTGGTGAGCCGCCAGACGAACAGGGCGGCCAGGAACCAGGTGAGGTACCAGGGCTCGGTCAGGCTGATCGGCGCGCCGGGTTGGTCCGCGTACCGCCGGAACAGCGAGTACGCCGTCTCGAAGACCACGTACGGCACCGCGACGCCCGTCACCAGCCGTTTGACCTTGGCCGGACTCATGTCGAACGAGCGGGAGAAATAGCCGGAGATGATGATGAAGGCCGGCATGTGGAAGGTGTACGTCACCATGTACAGCGCGCGGGCGGCCCTGCTCCCGTCCATGACCGGCACCCATGAGTGGGCCACCGCGACCAGCACGATGGCCAGGTACTTGGCGTTGTCGAAGTAGGCGTCACGCCTCTTCGTGGGAGCCGCCCGCGGTGGCCGCTCCTGGGCCGCCGCGAGTCCGCCCCCCGCCGTCTCCGGTGCTTGGGGTCTGGGCTCCGACTCCCGGGTCGCCGGTGGGAGCGTGGCCCTCTGAAATGCGTTCGGAGCGTGGGACATCTCAGGCACCCTAGACGTCTCTATTGGCATTCGTAAAACCGCTGTCGGATATCGGGTGTTCCCGTCCGATGAAATGCCAAACCAATGAAACCTGTCCACTATGCCCGCGTTAATCCCGCTTAAATGGTGCATATCGGTGGGCAGTTGAGGAAAGTGAATTACGCCTCGCCCGGGTGTCGGTAATCCCTGTGGATAAACTGTGTGGATGCCGAAACGATCGCCGTCGCAATTGCTTCGCGCAGGGGATGACCGCTGGTGGACGTGCCGGCGCCGCCCCACGATCGCGTGACCGGCGACCGGCCCGGCTCCGTCAAGTCCCCGGCGCACAGGGGGCGCAGGGGGCGCAAGATGGCGTGATATCGACAGGTTGATTCGTCACCTGGCAGCGACCACGGGCGAGTTGGTGGCACGATGGGCACAACGGAGGAGTGCGCGGCCGCACGCCTCCGGGCCGGCAAGGCGGACCGACCGAGGGTGTGAGCAGTCGTGGCCATTTCGCTGTCTGTGGTGCTTCTTTTGGCGATCATCCTGGTGGTCCTGATCCGAGGCGGCTCCATCAAGGCCGGACCCGCGCTCGTCGCGGTGCTCTTCGGCTTCTTCCTGGCGTCGACCGGCATGGCGCCGTCGATCCAGAGATTCATGGACTCGATAGCGCAGAGCATCAACCAGATCAGTTTCTGAGGCCCGCGGCTGCGGGGCGGCGACACGCCGCCCCGCAGGCCGCGCCCCGGGAAACGCGAAGGGCCCGGTCCGGCGGACATCCCCGAGGGGAACCGCCGGGCCGGGCCCGAAGCATGGAGCGGGCGACGGGAATCGAACCCGCGTAGCTAGTTTGGAAGACTAGGGCTCTACCATTGAGCTACGCCCGCATGCAGCGCACCGCAGGTCACGGGGACCGCGGCACGAGAAGCATCGTAGCGGGTCGCGGGCGCTGCCCGCACACCCGATCGCGGCGAACGGCGTCGAGTCCGGCGAGGCCCGCGTAAAGCGTCCGGTGCACCGCCCGTCTGCATGTACCCTACGTGTCGCACCGACGGGGTGTGGCGCAGCTTGGTAGCGCGTCCGCTTTGGGAGCGGAAGGTCGTCGGTTCGAATCCGGCCACCCCGACCACCGGCAAGATCGCATTGTGGGAGTTCTCCCCCTTGCCGTTACTATGCAAAATGCGTGCCCGTGTGTCTGATGTACCGGGCTCGGTCCGCGAAGCCGCCTCCTGTGCGGTGGAGCAGAACCCCAAGAAGTCAGCCACCAAGGAGACCGAACCGTGAAGAGCGCCGTGGAGACCCTGAACCCGACCCGGGTTCGGCTCAGCATCGAGGTGCCCTTCGAGGAGCTCAAGGACAGCCTCGACGCGGCGTACAAGAAGATCAACCAGCAGGTCACGGTGAAGGGGTTCCGCAAGGGCAAGATCCCCAACCGGGTCATCGACCAGCGGTTCGGCCGTGGCGCAGTGCTGGAGGAGGCCGTCAACGACGCCCTCCCGAAGTTCTACACCGAGGCCGTCAACGAGGGTGAGCTCAACGTCCTCGGCCAGCCGGAGGTCGACATCACGGAGCTGAAGGACGGCGAGCTGCTGTCCTTCACCGCCGAGGTTGACGTACGCCCCGAGATCGAGATCCCGGACTACTCCGGCATCGAGGTCACCGTCGACGCGCTTGAGGTCAGCGACGAGGACGTCGACAAGGCCGTGGAGCAGCTGCGCGAGCGCTTCGCCTCGACCAACCCGGTCGAGCGTGCCGCCGCCGAGGGCGACGTCGTGACGATCGACCTGCAGGCCAAGGTCGAGGGCGAGGTCCTCGAGGACGGCGTGGCCGAGGGTGTCTCGTACACCATCGGTTCCGGCGAGCTCCTCGAAGGCATCGACGACGCCGTCACCGGCCTGGAGGCGGGTGGCGAGGCCACCTTCACCTCCCAGCTGAAGGGCGGCTCCGCCGAGGGCAAGGACGCCGAGGTCACCGTCAAGGTCACCGCCGTCGCCGCCCGTGAGCTCCCCGAGCTGGACGACGAGTTCGCCCAGATGTCCAGCGAGTTCGACACGCTGGACGAGCTGAAGGCGGACAGCCGCAAGCGCCTCGAGGAGACCAAGCAGTACGAGCAGGCCACCCAGGCCCAGGAGCGCGTCCTCGAGGAGCTGCTGAAGCTCGCCGAGGTCCCGATCCCCGAGAAGCTGCTCGCGGACGAGGTCCAGACCCGCAAGCACAACCTCGAGCACCACCAGCTCGGCCAGATGGGTCTCGACCTCGAGAAGTACCTGGAGATCCAGGGCAAGACCCTCGAGGAGTTCGAGGCCGAGACGTCCGAGCAGGCCGTCAAGGGCATCAAGACCCAGTTCATCCTGGACGAGCTCGTCAACAAGGAGAAGCTGAACGTCAACCAGGAGGAGCTCACCGAGCACCTCATGCGGCGCGCGCAGTCCTCCGGCATGAGCCCGGACCAGTTCGCCCAGGCCGTCGTCGAAGGCGGCCAGGTGCCGATGCTCGTCGGCGAGGTCGCCCGCGGCAAGGCGCTCGCCGTCGTCGTCGAGGCCGCCAAGGTCGTCGACACCAACGGTGAGGTCGTCGAGCTGGAGGACGACGAAGACGTGACGGAGGAGACCACCGAGGGTGCCGAGGGCACCACGGAGGCCGCCGCCGAGGAGAAGACCGAGGCCTGAGCCTCGCGCTGAACCCGCACGACGGGCTCCGGACGCCACCGCGTCCGGAGCCCGTCGTCGTATCGGCGCAGGCCCCCCACAACCCGTGTGCGGACTGCGGAGCTTGCGCTCCCAGCGAACAGTTGCGGAAGCGGGATGGCGTTGTCCCACCTGCGCGTTAGGGTCCATGAAGAGGAAGGGTCGGGGAGTCCCGGCCCACCCGGTACGAAGACGCTGAGACGGCCGGAGCCGTCAGAGACGAGCAGGTGGATACGTGACGAATCTGATGCCCTACGCCGCCGGAGAGCCGTCCCTCGGTGGAGGCCTCGGTGACCAGGTCTACAGCCGACTGCTCGGCGAGCGCATCATCTTCCTCGGTCAGCAGGTCGACGATGACATCGCCAACAAGATCACCGCACAGCTGCTTCTCCTTGCCGCGGAGCCGGACAAGGACATCTACCTCTACATCAACAGCCCCGGTGGCTCGGTGACGGCCGGCATGGCGGTCTACGACACCATGCAGTACATCCCGAACGACGTCGTCACCATCGGTATGGGCATGGCGGCCTCGATGGGCCAGTTCCTGCTCACCGGCGGCGCCGCCGGCAAGCGCTTCGCGCTCCCGAACACCGACATCCTCATGCACCAGGGCTCGGCCGGCATCGGCGGTACGGCCTCGGACATCAAGATCCAGGCCCAGTACCTGCTGCGCACCAAGCAGCGGATGGCGGAGATCACCGCCCGCCACTCCGGCCAGACCGTGGAGACGATCATCCGCGACGGCGACCGCGACCGCTGGTACACCGCGGAAGAGGCCAAGGAGTACGGCCTCATCGACGAGATCATCACCGTCGCATCGGGCGTTCCGGGCGGCGGCGGCACCGGCGCCTGATCCGGCCAGTACCGGATCGCGCCGCGCCGCACCGCTTTTCTCTCGTACGCCGAGACACCCAGCCACAGAACGCCACCAGGATGGTGAACACCCACATGAACAACTTCCCCGGCGCGTCCGCTAACGGCCTCTACACCGGCCCGCAGGTGGACAACCGCTACATCGTCCCCCGCTTCGTGGAGCGCACCTCGCAGGGCGTGCGTGAGTACGACCCGTACGCGAAGCTCTTCGAGGAGCGCGTGATCTTCCTCGGTGTGCAGATCGACGACGCCTCCGCCAACGACGTCATGGCGCAGCTGCTGTGCCTGGAGTCGATGGACCCGGACCGGGACATCTCGATCTACATCAACAGCCCCGGCGGCTCGTTCACGGCGCTCACCGCGATCTACGACACGATGCAGTTCGTCAAGCCGGACATCCAGACGGTCTGCATGGGCCAGGCGGCCTCCGCCGCGGCCGTGCTGCTCGCCGCGGGAACGCCGGGCAAGCGCCTGGCGCTGCCCAACGCGCGCGTCCTGATCCACCAGCCGTCCTCGCAGACCGGCCGTGAGCAGCTCTCCGACCTGGAGATCGCGGCCAACGAGATCCTGCGGATGCGGGCCCAGCTGGAGGAGTTGCTGGCCAAGCACTCCACCACGCCGATCGAGAAGATCCGTGACGACATCGAGCGCGACAAGATCCTGACCGCCGATGACGCCCTGGCCTACGGCCTGGTCGACCAGATCGTCGCGACCCGCAAAAGCGCGGCCGGAGCGGCCGCCTGACGTCGGCCTTTACCCCTTGGTACGGCAGGGTCACCCGGCCCCGGCCGTGTGAACCGTGCCAAGGGGGGCCCGAACGGGGGCCCAGGCAAGGTACCGTCGGATAGAGGCACCAGGAGCCGCTGAACCAGGCGTCTCCCAGGCGAAGGGGAAGCACCTCGTGGCACGCATCGGTGATGGCGGCGACCTGCTCAAGTGCTCGTTCTGCGGAAAGAGCCAGAAGCAGGTGAAGAAGCTCATCGCGGGACCCGGTGTGTACATCTGCGATGAGTGCATCGATCTCTGCAACGAGATCATCGAGGAGGAGCTCGCGGAGACCTCCGAGGTGCGGTGGGAGGAACTCCCCAAGCCTCGCGAGATCTACGAGTTCCTCGAGGGGTACGTCGTCGGGCAGGAGCCCGCGAAGAAGGCCCTCTCGGTCGCTGTGTACAACCACTACAAGCGGGTCCAGGCCGGAGAGAACGGCGGCGGTTCGAACCGCGACGACGCGATCGAACTCGCGAAGTCCAACATCCTGCTGCTCGGCCCCACGGGCTCGGGCAAGACACTCCTCGCGCAGACACTGGCCCGCATGCTCAACGTGCCGTTCGCCATCGCCGACGCGACGGCGCTGACGGAGGCCGGCTACGTCGGCGAGGACGTCGAGAACATCCTGCTGAAGCTGATCCAGGCCGCGGACTACGACGTCAAGAAGGCCGAGACCGGGATCATCTACATCGACGAGATCGACAAGGTCGCCCGCAAGAGCGAGAACCCGTCGATCACCCGCGATGTCTCCGGCGAGGGCGTCCAGCAGGCCCTGCTGAAGATCCTGGAGGGCACCACCGCCTCCGTACCGCCGCAGGGCGGCCGGAAGCACCCCCACCAGGAGTTCATCCAGATCGACACGACGAACGTGCTGTTCATCGTGGGCGGCGCCTTCTCCGGCCTTGAGAAGATCATCGAGTCCCGGGCCGGCGCCAAGGGCATCGGCTTCGGCGCCACGATCCGCTCCAAGCGGGAGATCCAGGCGAGCGACCAGTTCCAGGAGGTCATGCCGGAGGACCTGGTGAAGTTCGGGATGATCCCCGAGTTCATCGGCCGCCTCCCGGTCCTCACCTCGGTCCACAACCTGGACCGCGAGGCGCTGCTCCAGATCCTCATCGAGCCGCGCAACGCCCTGGTGAAGCAGTACCAGCGGCTGTTCGAACTCGACGGTGTGGAGCTGGACTTCGAGCGCGAGGCGCTGGAGGCCATCGCGGACCAGGCGATCCTGCGCCAGACCGGCGCGCGCGGCCTGCGCGCGATCATGGAGGAGGTCCTCCAGTCGGTGATGTACGAGGTCCCGTCCCGCAAGGACGTGGCCCGGGTCGTCATCACGGCGGACGTGGTCCGCAACAACGTCAACCCGACGCTGGTCCCGCGCGAGCCGCGGACGATCGGCAAGGGCGACGAGGGGCGGCACGAGAAGTCCGCGTAGCCGCGGTTCCTCCGTACGCGAAGGGGCGCCCCGCCGGTTCAGTCGGCGGGGCGCCCCTTCGCGTACCTCGAACACTAGCCGGGACACATATTTCTCGTTGTGGACGGTCCGTGCGAAATCAAATTATTCGCAGATGTCCTGGACTGGATTCATGTATTAACCAAGGAGGGTCCGGATAGTAGCCATCACGTCGGCTCGGGACCGCCTTCAGGTCGGTTCTGCGTTACGGCGCCAAGAGGTGGGGTCACCACCGAAGACAGCCTGTGTCGCAATATGCGTGAGCCTCGTCCAACATCCGGATGCTCTTTGTATTTGATTCGGCGCGACGGGCGGTGTCCCTCTTGCTGGGGGCAAGGCGAGCGGGCCGGGGTGGGTAGCCTGCTACCCGAGGGGCGACTTGACGCACTAGGAGTGCGTTCTGGGCGGGCCGGTGGGGATTGCATTTCGCGCCATTTATCGATGATGAGGGACGGTATCGAGACAAATTTAGCCGCGACTCCCTCCCGTTGACCCCAAATAATGATCCTATTTATTTGTTATGCTTTTATCTTCCATGGGAGGTCATCGTGAAGTTTCCGAAGATGCAGCGTACGCTCACGGCGGTGGGGGTAACTGCAGCGGCCGTGCTAATCCCGCTGGCGACGGCTCAGACTGCGAGTGCTACTGCGTGGCAGTGTGAGAGATACCTGGCGAGCAAGGGCTATGTCGTGGGTGCGAAGGTGAAGGCCGCCTGTAGTAATGACACCTTTGTGACAACTCCATGGTGCCTCATTCAACTTGATGCACTGATAAGCACTAACTCTCATGTTAATGAAGCTTGCCAGCTTGCTAGGCATAGGAACTGATCGTAGCTAAGCGAGGCTATTCGGTCGCTGCCGCCCCGCCTGTCGTCATTCTCTAACGAAGGTCCATCCTGTGGTGAAATGCGGGCGTGGGGGGTCGTGCGGCAGGGGGAGTCGGGATGAATTGCCATACGCTGACCGTGACGGCTTGCCCGGCAATTCAACACTTTCCTGCGCGACTCGCACATGGATCGGCAAGCACGACGACGGGCGACAGGAGAAGTCTGCGTAGCCGCGGTTCGTTTCATACGTACGTGAAGGGGCGCCCCACCGGTTCGGCCGACGGGGCGCCCCTGTTGCTGTGGCCCGGCTGCTACTTGACCTCGACGCGGACGTCGTTGCGGAGCTTGGCCGCCGTATTGGCTGCCTCTTCCAGCGTCACACCGCCCTTGCCGGTCATCAGAGAGGCCATGTCCATGTCCAGGACGAGGCTGAGCGTGCTGTGGTCACCCCAGATGCAGACAGGCATGGTGAACGACTTGGCGCTGGCCCCGCTGCCTGCCTCGGACTTGACCTCCTGGCACTTCAGGACGCCGTTCTCGAATCCGGCCGGGGTGAAGGTCTTCGGGCTGCCGACGAACTCGCCGCCGTCCTCCTTGTCCTTGCCCGCCTCTTCCTTGGCATTGGCGAACATGGCGTCGACGACCTTCTCGGGGTCGGCGATGTCTCCGTAGACCCCGTTGAACTGCAGCATCTTTTGAGTGAGCCCGTCACCGGTCTTGTAGCTTCCGGTGACGTCCTTGGGGTTCTTCACTCCCCATTTCTCGGCCTCCGCGACGTCGCTGGACGACATCTCGGAGTTGTCGCCCTGATCGGCTGACTTCGTGTACTTGCCATCGAGCACCGTCGCGGGTGCCGTCAGCTTGTAGGTCTTGCCGTCGTCCGCGACGGAGCTGCCGCCGCCGCCCGACGTCAGGAAGTACACGCCGCCGCCGATGACCGCCAGCGCCACGATGACGGCACCCACGATCAGGCCCGTCTTCTTCTTCGGCGGCTGGGCCGGCGGGAAGCCCGGCTGCTGGCCGTAGGCCGGCTGGCCGCCGTACGGGGGAGTGGGGGGCTGCTGGCCGTACGGGCCGGGCTGCTGGGCCTGCGGGTAGCCGTAGCCCGGCTGCGGGGGCTGCTGCTGGGGCGGTACGCCCTGGGGGGCCTGCTGCGGGTAGCCGTAGCCGGGCTGGCCCTGCGGCTGGCCCTGCGGCTGGCCGCCGTAGGGGCCCGGCTGCTGGCCGTACGGACCGGGCTGGCCCTGCGGCGGCTGGTCACCGTACGGGCCCGGCTGGTTGTAGCTCATCTGCGGTGTCCCCTGTTCGTCATGCCCATGCGTGCTTATGCGTTCCCAACATCCTGACGGACGGCCTGCGGGCGTGGGGCACCGGGAGGCACACCGTTACTGAACAAACCGGTTTCAGTGCAGGCCTGTGACGGCCCTAAACTGTCCGACGTGACCGAGAACGCAGCGCAGCAGCCAGCCAGCAACCCCGAACTGCCGACCCAGTACACGCCGGCCGAGGTGGAGGGGAAGCTGTATGAGCGCTGGGTAGAACGCGGTTACTTCGAGGCCGACGAGCACAGCGGCAAGCCGTCGTACTCCGTCGTCATCCCGCCGCCGAACGTCACCGGGTCCTTGCACCTGGGGCACGCCTTCGAGCACACGCTGATCGACGCGCTCGTCCGCCGCAAGCGGATGCAGGGGTTCGAGGCGCTGTACCAACCCGGTCTGGACCACGCCGGCATCGCCACCCAGAACGTCGTCGAGCGGGAGCTCGCCAAGGAGGGCAAGTCCCGCCACGACCTGGGCCGTGAGGCCTTCGTCGAGCGCGTCTGGAAGTGGAAGAACGAGTCCGGCGGCCAGATCTCCGGCCAGATGCGCCGTCTCGGCGAGGGCGTCGCCTGGTCCCGCGAGCGCTTCACCATGGACGAGGGCCTGTCCGAGGCCGTCCAGACCGTCTTCAAGCGGATGTACGACGACGAGCTGATCTACCGCGCCGAGCGCATCATCAACTGGTGCCCGCGCTGTCTCACGGCGATCTCCGACATCGAGGTCGACTACCAGGAGGACGACGGCGAGCTCGTCTCCATGCGGTACGGCGAGGGTGACGAGACCATCGTCGTCGCCACCACCCGCGCCGAGACGATGCTCGGTGACACCGCCGTCGCCGTCCACCCCGACGACGAGCGTTACAAGCACCTGGTCGGCAAGCAGATCAAGCTGCCGCTGACCGACCGTACGATCCCGGTCGTCGCCGACCACCACGTCGACCCCGAGTTCGGTACCGGCGCCGTCAAGGTGACCCCGGCGCACGACCCGAACGACTTCGAGATCGGCAAGCGCCACGACCTGCCGTTCCTCTCGGTCCTCGACGAGCGCGCCGTCATCACCGCCCCCGGCCCCTTCCAGGGCCTGGACCGCCTGGAGGCCCGCTCCGCCATCGTCGCCGCCCTGCGCGCCGACGGCCGGATCGTCGCCGAGAAGCGCCCGTACGTCCACTCCGTCGGGCACTGCTCGCGCTGCAGGACGACCATCGAGCCGCGCCTGTCCCTCCAGTGGTGGGTCAAGGTCGAATCGCTCGCCAAGGCGGCCGGTGACGCCGTCCGCGACGGCAAGGTCAAGATCCACCCGCAGGAGATGGAGAAGCGGTACTTCGACTGGGTCGACAACCTCCACGACTGGTGCATCTCGCGCCAGCTCTGGTGGGGCCACCGCATCCCCGTCTGGTACGGCCCGAACGGCGAGGTCGTCTGCGTCGGACCGGACGACGAGGCGCCCACCGGCGAGGGCTGGACCCAGGACAGCGATGTCCTGGACACCTGGTTCTCCTCCGGCCTGTGGCCGTTCTCCACGCTGGGCTGGCCCGAACGGACCGGCAGCCTCGAGAAGTTCTACCCGAACGCCGTCATGGTCACCGGCTACGACCTCCTCTTCTTCTGGGTCGCCCGGATGATGATGTTCGGCCTGTACGTCAACGACGGCGTCCCGCCGTTCGGGACGATCGTCCTGCACGGCATGGTCCGCGACGAGCACGGCAAGAAGATGTCGAAGTCCTACGGCAACGTGGTCAACCCGCTGGACTGGATGGACAAGTACGGCTCCGACGCGCTCCGTTTCACCCTCGCGCGCGGCGCCAACCCCGGCACCGACGTCCCGATCGGCGAGGAGTGGGTCCAGGGTTCCGCCAAGTTCTCCAACAAGATCTGGAACGCCACCCGCTTCGCGCTGATGAACGGCGCGACGATCGAGGGCGAACTGCCGTCCGCCGACGAGATGTCGGTGACCGACCGCTGGATCCTGTCCCGCCTCAACAAGACGGTCGCCGAAGTCGACGCGTACTACGACGACTACCAGTTCTCCAAGCTCAGCGAGGCGCTCCGGCACTTCGCCTGGGACGAGGTCTTCGACTGGTACGTCGAGCTGTCCAAGACCACGTTCTTCGGCGGCGGCCGTCCGGCCGAGGTCTCGGGCCGGGTCCTCGGCGAGGTCCTCGACGTGATGCTGCGCCTGCTGCACCCGGTCGTCCCGTTCGTCACCGAGACCCTCTGGACCGCGCTCACCGGCCGTGAGTCCGTCGTCATCGCCGACTGGCCGAAGGACAGCGGCTTCCGTGACGACGCGGCCGAGAAGGAGATCGAGCTCGTCCAGCAGGTCGTCACCGAGGTCCGCCGCTTCCGCTCCGACCAGGGCCTGCAGCCCGGCCAGAAGGTTCCGGCCGAGCTCACCCTGACCGGGACCGCGCTCGCCCCGCACGAGGCGGCCATCCGCCAGCTGCTGCGTCTGCAGCCCGCCCAGGACGGCTTCCACGCCACCGCGTCGCTGCCGGTCGCGGGCGCCACCGTCGCCCTCGACCTGTCCGGCACGATCGACATCGACGCCGAGCGTAAGCGCCTCACGAAGGACCTGGAGGCGGCGCGGAAGGAGAAGGCGCAGGCCACGGGCAAGCTCGGCAACGAGGCGTTCCTGGCCAAGGCCCCGGACAACGTGGTCGACAAGATCCGCGGCAGGCTCGCCAAGGCCGAGGCCGACATCGAGCGGATCGCCGGTCAGCTCGAGGCCCTGCCGCAGGGCTGAGACCGGAACCCGGGGAGGCCCCCGTACCCCTTTCACCAGGGGGACGGGGGCCTCCCCGTGTCCCCGTCGCCGGGCGCTGCGCGCGATGTCCGTGCCGGTCCGTAGACTGGCCCCGTGAGTGAGCCCCGCCCTTCCGACCGGCACGACGCGTCCGACTCCGACGAGACCTTCGCGGAGATCGTCGACGAAGCGACCCAGCGCGACCCCGACCTGGCGGTGATCGAGGCCGGCAGCCGTACGCTGCGCGCCGCCTCCGGACCGCCGACGGGCGACGAAGTCCCCACCCGCCCCGCCGACCCGGAGGTGGACAAGGCGCTGCGCGCGGTGGAGCAGGAGCTCGCCGGGCGCTGGGGCGAGACCAAGCTGGAGCCGTCCGTGACGCGCATCGCCGCGCTGATGGACGTGCTCGGCGAGCCGCAGCGCGCCTACCCCTCCATCCACATCACGGGAACCAACGGCAAGACGAGCACGGCCCGCATGATCGAGGCCCTGCTCGGTGCGTTCGACCTGCGCACCGGCCGCTACACCTCGCCGCACGTCCAGTCGATCACCGAGCGGATCAGCCTGGACGGCTCCCCGATGGACCCCGAGCGGTTCGTCGAGACCTACGAGGACATCAAGCCGTACGTCGAGATGGTCGACGCGCAGCAGCCCTACCGCCTCTCCTTCTTCGAGGTGCTCACCGGCATGGCGTACGCGGCCTTCGCCGACGCGCCGGTCGATGTCGCCGTCGTCGAGGTCGGCATGGGCGGCACCTGGGACGCGACCAACGTGATCGACTCCACGGTCGCCGTCGTCACCCCCATCTCGCTGGACCACACCGACCGGCTGGGCTCCACGCGGGGCGAGATCGCGGGGGAGAAGGCCGGGATCATCAAGCAGGGCGCGACGGTCATCCTCTCCCAGCAGCCCGTCGACGCCGCTCAGGTGATGCTGAAGAAGGCCGTCGAGGTCGACGCCACCGTGGCCCGCGAGGGCATGGAGTTCGGCGTCGCCTCGCGCGAGATCGCGGTCGGCGGCCAGCTGCTGACCCTGCGCGGCCTCGGCGGCGAGTACACAGACGTCTTCCTTCCGCTGTACGGCGCCCACCAGGCGCGGAACGCCGTGGTGGCGCTCTGTGCGGTCGAGGCGTTCTTCGGCATCGGCGCCGAGCAGACCGGATCGCTCGACGCCGACATCGTCCGCAAGGCCTTCGCCTCGGTGATCTCGCCGGGCCGCCTCGAAGTGGTCCGATCCAGCCCCACCGTCGTCCTGGACGCCGCGCACAACCCGGCGGGCGCCCTGGCGAGCGCCGAGGGGCTCTCCGAGGCGTTCGGCTTCTCCCGGCTCATCGGTGTGGTCGGCGCCAGCGCCGACAAGGACGTGCGGGGCCTCCTGGAGGCCTTCGAGCCGATCTTCGCCGAGGTCGTCGTCACGCAGAACTCCAGCGCACGCGCGATGGACGCCGACGAGCTCGCGGCGGTCGCCGTCGAGGTCTTCGGCAACGACCGGGTGCAGGTCGAACCCCGGCTCGACGACGCGCTGGAGGCGGCGATCACCCTCGCCGAGGAAGAGGACGAGTACGCGGGCGCCGGGGTGCTGGTGACCGGATCCGTGATCACGGTCGGCGAGGCCCGGCTGCTTCTGGGAAGGGGCTGACCCGTGCGTACGCTCTGCGCGTCGACGCTGATCGGTGAGTTCTTCGTGATCGGGTTCGCCGGACTCGTCGCCATGAAGTCCGACGACCTGACGTCCGCGACGGTCTGGACGGTCTGTGGCATCGGCATGCTGCTCTCCGTGCTGCTCTGCGGGATGCTCACCCGTCCGGGCGGCATACAGCTCGGCTGGGCGCTCCAGATCGCGCTGGTCGCCAGCGGCTTCGTCGTCCCGATGATGTTCGTCCTCGGCGTGGTCTTCGGCGGCCTGTGGTGGGCCTCCGTGCACTACGGCCGCAAGATCGACGAGGTGAAGGCCCGGTGGGCCGCGCAGGAAGCGGCACAGGCCGCGGCCGGCAGCTGAGAGGCTGCCGGGCCGTCCGCGATCGAGCGGTCAAACCCGGCCGCCGGCCCGTCACCGCACCCCTGTAACCTCGCCTCACCGCACCCGCATGCCTGCAAGGAGCCGCACATGACCCAGCGCACCCTCGTTCTTCTCAAGCCCGACGCCGTCCGTCGCGGTCTGGTCGGCGAAGTCGTCGGCCGCATCGAGCGCAAGGCCGGCTGGAAGATCACGGCGCTGGAGCTCCGTACCCTCGACCGCGCCACGCTGGAGCAGCACTACGCCGAACACGTCGGCCGCCCGTTCTACGAGCCGCTCGTCGAGTTCATGCAGTCCGGTCCGATCGTCGCCCTGGTGGCCGAGGGCGAGCGGGTCATCGAGGGCGTACGCGCCCTGGCCGGCCCCACCGACCCGATCGCCGCCGCGCCCGGATCGATTCGTGGCGACTTCGGCACCATCACCCGGGAGAACCTCATCCACGCCTCGGACTCCGAGGAGTCCGCGGAGCGGGAAATGAAGCTGTTCTTTCCGGGACTTTCCTGACCTCGGATCAGCCGAACAGCGCTCATGACCTGGGGCGACCGAAGTAATTCGGTCGCCCTTCGGCATAGGGTCCCCGCTCGCGGGAACGCATCCCCCCGACGTAACGTCACCATGAGTGGAACGGCCACCCGTTCTGCTCAGCATGGCGAAGGACCCTCGCGCTGTGTCGGCGTGTCCGGCACTACGATGGAAGCTTCCACGCCCGCAGCGCTCATCTCGCCTACCAAAACAAGCCATCGCTTTCGCTTGGGAAGGCCCGACGCATCCTCATGGGGAACAAGGGGAACTCAATGTCGTTCATCGGCCGTGACATGGCTATCGACCTCGGGACTGCCAACACGCTGGTGTACGTCAGGGGGCGCGGCATCGTTTTGAACGAGCCGTCCGTCGTGGCCATCAACACCAACACCGGCGGCATCCTGGCGGTCGGTTCCGAGGCCAAGAAGATGATCGGCCGTACACCGGGCAACATCGTTGCCGTACGGCCCCTGAAGGACGGCGTGATCGCCGACTTCGAGATCACGGAGCGGATGCTCCGCTACTTCATCCTGAAGATCCACAAGCGCCGCTACCTGGCCCGCCCGCGGGTCGTCGTCTGTGTGCCCTCCGGCATCACCGGGGTCGAGCGACGCGCCGTCATCGAGGCGTCGACGCAGGCCGGCGCGCGCCAGGTGCACATCATCGAGGAGCCCATGGCGGCGGCCATCGGCTCCGGCCTGCCGGTCCACGAGGCCACCGGCAACATGGTCGTCGACATCGGTGGCGGCACCACCGAGGTCGCGGTCATCTCGCTCGGCGGAATCGTCACCGCCCAGTCGATCCGGGTCGCCGGTGACGAACTGGACAACGCGATCATCCAGCACATCAAGAAGGAGTACTCGCTCCTCCTCGGTGAGCGCACCGCCGAGCAGATCAAGATCACCATCGGTTCGGCCTTCGAGCTGGAGAAGGACGAGCACACCGAGATCCGCGGCCGCGACCTCGTCTCGGGCCTGCCCAAGACCGTGGTCATCTCCGCCACCGAGGTCCGCAAGGCGATCGAGGAGCCGGTCAACGCGATCGTCGACGCGGTCAAGACGACGCTGGACAAGTGCCCGCCGGAGCTGTCCGGCGACGTCATGGACCGCGGCATCGTCCTGACCGGCGGCGGCGCGCTGCTGCGCGGACTGGACGAGCGGCTGCGCCACGAGACGGGCATGCCGATCCACATCGCCGAGGACCCGCTGGACTCCGTCGCGCTCGGATCCGGCAAGTGCGTCGAGGAGTTCGAGGCGCTCCAGCAGGTGCTGGACGCCCAGCCCCGACGGTAGAAACCCCATCGGCCCTCCGTGCGGACGCTGCCGCTCCGCACGGAGGATCGTTGATATACAGGCACGAACATTCCTACGAGGAAGGCACGGCCGCCGCACGTGAGGGACACACGAGAGAGCCGGCTGCTCCTGGTGCTGCTGATCGCCATCGCATTCGCACTGATCACGGTGGACATCCGCGGCGGCGAGGCGTCACCGGTGGACGGCGCCCGGCAGGCCGCCGCCACCGTCTTCGGACCGGTGGAGAACGGCGTGGCGTCAGCGGTCGACCCGGTGGGCAACGCCATAGGGGCCGTACGCGCCTCCGGCACCCGCCACGACAAGATCACCGCGCTGGAGCAGGAGAACGCCGCGCTCAAGGTGAAGCTGGGCAGCGACGACCGCAACCGCAGCCGGGTCCGCGAGCTCGACAAGATGCTCAAGAAGTCGGACGCCGGCCAGTACGGCATCAAGGCCGCCGAAGTCATCGCCATAGGAGCGGCCCAGGGCTTCTCCTGGACGGTCACCATCGACGCCGGCTCCAAGGACGGCCTCAAGCGCGACATGACCGTCCTCAACGGTGACGGACTTGTCGGACGCGTCACCACCGTCGGCCCGGACACCGCCACGGTGCTCCTGGCCAACGACCCCGACTTCACCGTCGGCACCCGGATGGAGTCCACCGACGAACTCGGTTTCGCCACCGGCCAGGGCTCGCGCCCGCTGTCCGTCCAGTTCCTGAACGGCAAGGCCAAGGTCAAGAAGGGCGACCGCCTCGTCACGTTCGGCTCCAGCAAGGACAAGCCCTTCGTGCCCGGCGTCCCGGTCGGCGAGGTCGTCCGGGTCGACCCGTCCGGCGGCGACCTGACCCGTACGGTCTACGTCCGCCCGTACGTCGGCTTCACCAAGCTCGACATCGTCGGCATCGTCGTCCAGGCACCCCGCGAGGACCCGCGCGACGCGGTCCTGCCGAAGAAGCCCGTCAAGGCGGCCAAGCCGAAGCCCACCCCGACCGTCACCGTCACCATCTCGCCCAACGGCGACGTCGTCGACACCAACGGCAAAGTCGTGGGCAACATCCACCAGAGCGCGACCCCCAGCGGCAACCCGAGCCCCGACCCCAGCGGGAACGCGACACCGAACGCCGGCAACGCGGTAAACGAACAGAGGTAGAGCTGATCCCCATGCACGTCAACCGGACTCTGCTCTCCATCGTTCTGGTCGTGGTCGCCCTCGTCGTCCAGGTGTCCGTACTCGCCCGGCTCCAGCTCCCCGGCGCCGTACCCGATCTGCTGCTCATGGTCGTCCTCGGACTGGCCTTCGTCTACGGGCACGTCAGCGGGGCCCTCATCGGCTTCGGCGCGGGCCTCCTCGCCGACCTGGCACCCCCGGCCGACCACGCCGCCGGACGCTACGCCCTGGTGCTCTGCGTCATCGGCTACCTCGCCGGACTGGCCAGGCCCGAGAACGGACAGCTCAAGTCCGCCTTCCTCCCGATGGCCGTGGTCGTCGCGGCCGCGATCGGATCGACCCTGCTCTACGCGGGCGTCGGCGCTCTCGTCGGCGACACGGCCGCCCGCCACGTGGGCCTCGGCAGCCTTCTGTTCACCGCGGCCGTCTACGACCTGCTCCTCGCACCGTTCACCGTGCCGCTGATCATGGCCATCGCCAGACGCACGGTGAACGACCCGCTGACCGAGTCCTCCTCCGGCCGCGGCGACGCGGCGGCCGGCTGGCTCGCCGCGGGCACCGGACTGCGGATCGGCAGCCAGCGCGGCGGACTGCGCGTCAAGGCCGCCCGCAACCGGGCCGCACGCGCCGGACGGATCAAGGGAGTCAAGCGACTGTGAGGCCGCATTCCTCCGGGGGCAACCCCACCCCCAGCCCGACCACCACCGGGGGCGCCCCGTGACCAACATCCCCGAGACGGGCCGGACCCAGCGGGTCCAGATCCGCCTCATCGTCATCCAGGTGCTCGTCTTCTCCCTGCTGCTCACCCTCGGCGGCCGCCTCTGGTACCTCCAGATCCGCAACGGCCAGGAGTACTCCGACGAGGCGAAGAACAACCACGTCCAGCAGGTCGTCCAGCCCGCCGCCCGCGGCTCCATTCTCGACGCCCGCGGCGTACCGCTGGCCGACAACGAGACCCGCCTCGTCGTCTCCGCCAGCCGCACCGAGCTGCTGAAGATGGACGACGACGGCAAGGGCGTACTGACCCGGCTCGCCGGCGTCCTCGACCTGAAGCCCAAGGACGTCATCGACAAGGTCCGGCTCTGCGACGCGAAGACCCCGCAGCCCTGCTGGAACGGCTCGCCCTACCAGCCGATCCCGGTCACCGACGAGGCCACCACCCAGCAGGCCCTCCAGATCCGCGAACGCGCCGAGGACTTCCCCGGCATCACCGCCGAGCCCACCGCCGTCCGCCGCTACGCCGCCCCCGGCAAGGCCAACACCGCCCAGGTCCTCGGCTACCTCTCACCCGTCACCGACGACGAGATCACCAAGGCCCAGGACACCGAATCGCCCTACCTGCGCTCCGACATGGTCGGCCGCTCCGGCCTGGAGCGCACGTACGACAAGGAGCTGCGCGGCAAGGCGGGCGTCACCCGCTACGAGGTCGACAACCTCGGCCGCGTCATCGGCGAGGCCAAGAACGACGAGGCGGAGGCCGGCGCGAGCGTCGTCACCTCCATCGACGCCCGCGTCCAGGCCGTCGCCGAGTACGAGCTCAACCAGGCCATGAAGACGGCCCGGACCGAGTTCGACAAGAACACCGGCGAGAACTACAAGGCCGACTCCGGCGCCGTCGTCGTCATGGAGGCCAAGACCGGCCGGGTCGTCTCCATGGCCTCCCTGCCCAACTACGACCCCAACGCCTGGGTCGGCGGCATCTCCGGCAAGGACTACGCCAAGCTGACGGGCAAGAACTCCAACTTCCCGCTGCTGAACCGGGCCATCCAGGGCCAGGCCGCCCCCGGCTCCATCTTCAAGGTCATCTCCTCCACCGCCGCCGTCAACGCCGGCTACCCCTTCGACGGCAACTACCCCTGCCCCAGCTCGTACTCCATCGGTGGCCAGACCTTCAAGAACTTCGAGTCCCAGGGCTACGGCAGCATCTCCATCGGCCGCGCCCTCGAAGTCTCCTGCGACACCGTGTACTACGGCCTCGCGCACAAGGAGTGGCAGAAGGACGGCGGGAACAACCCCAAGAAGAACCCGAACGACTGGTTCTACAAGACCGCCCACCAGTTCGGCCTCGGCAAGGAGACCGGCATCGACCTCCCCAACGAGGTCAGCGGCCGCGTCCCGGACCGCGAGTGGAAGAAGAACTTCGCCAAGGCCAACCACGACGCCTGGTGCAAGCAGGGCAAGAAGGACGGCACGTACGTCGAGAAGATCGCCTACGAGAACTGCCTCGAAGGCGACAAGATGCGCGCCGGTGACTCCGTCAACTACTCGATCGGCCAGGGCGACACCCTCGTCACCCCGATCCAGATGGCCACCATCTACGCGGCCATCTCCAACGGAGGCACCCTCTACGACCCCACCGTCGGCAAGGCGATCGTCAGCGGCGACGGACGGACCGTCCAGGCGATCGAGCCGACGTCGCACGGCAAGCTCCCCTTCACCAAGAAGACGCGCAACGAAATAGACCAAGCCCTCGCGGGTGTCGCGACCCGCGGCTCCGCCGCCTGGCGATTCGGCGGCTGGCCGCAGGACAAGATCCCGATGCACGCCAAGACGGGCACGGCCGAGGTCTACGGCAAGCAGACGACCTCCTGGTTCGCCACGTACACCAAGGACTACTCGATCGTCATGACGATCTCCCAGGGCGGTACGGGTTCCGGAGCATCCGGGCCCGCCGTCCGCAACATCTACAACGCGCTCTACGGCCTCGACGCCACCGGCAAGCAGGACCTCAAGAAGGCGTTGCTGCCCACGCCGCAGAAGTCCCTGCCGAAGATCCAGACGGACGGCACCATCGACGCCCCGACGGTTCTGCCGTACAACCCCGAGTCGCAGAAGCCGCCCACCGAGCAGACGCTCGCCGCGGTACTGGGGAGGCGTGACTGATGGCAGGCTTCTCCGTCCAGCGGTACGCGCCCGACCGCGGGGCCTGGGGCAGGATCACCGCCCGCGACTCCGTGGCGCGCCGCCTCGACTGGCCGCTGCTCGGCTCCGCGATCGCGCTCTCCTTCATCGGCTCGCTGCTCGTCTGGTCGGCGACCCGGGGACGCGACTCGCTCACCCACGGCGACCCGTACTACTTCCTCTTCCGCCACGCCCTCAACACCGGCATCGGCTTCGCCCTGATGATCGGGACGATCTGGCTCGGCCACCGGACCCTGCGCGGCGCGGTGCCGATCCTGTACGGCCTGTCCGTGCTCCTCGTGATGGCGGTCCTCACCCCGCTGGGCGCCACCGTCAACGGCGCCCACGCCTGGATCCTCCTGCCCGGCGGCTTCTCCCTGCAGCCCTCCGAGTTCACCAAGATCACGATCATCCTCGGCATGGCGATGCTGCTCGCCGCCCGCGTCGACGCGGGTGACCAACTCCACCCCGACCACCGGACCGTCGCCAAGGCACTCGGCCTGGCCGCGCTCCCCATGGCCGTCGTCATGGGAATGCCGGACCTCGGCTCCGTGATGGTCATGGTCGTCATCGTGCTCGGCGTGCTGCTGGCCTCGGGGGCGTCGAACCGCTGGGTCTTCGGCATCCTCGGAGCGGGCGTCGCCGGAGCCGTCGCCATCTGGCAGCTCGGGCTCCTCGACGACTACCAGATCGCCCGGTTCGCCGCCTTCGCCAACCCCGCCCTCGACCCGGCCGGCGTCGGCTACAACACCAACCAGGCCCGGATCGCGATCGGCTCCGGCGGCCTCTCCGGCACCGGCCTCTTCCAGGGCACCCAGACCACCGGCCAGTTCGTCCCCGAGCAGCAGACCGACTTCGTCTTCACCGTCGCCGGCGAGGAACTCGGCTTCCTCGGCGCCGGACTGATCCTCGTCCTCCTCGGCATCGTCCTGTGGCGCGCCTGCCGCATCGCCCGCGAGACCACCGAGCTCTACGGCACCATCGTCGCCGCCGGAATCATCGCCTGGTTCGCCTTCCAGGCCTTCGAGAACATCGGCATGACGCTCGGCATCATGCCGGTCGCCGGACTGCCCCTGCCGTTCGTCTCCTACGGAGGCTCGTCGATGTTCGCCGTCTGGGTGGCCATCGGGCTGCTCCAGTCGATCCGGGTGCAGCGGCCGATAACGGCCTGAGCCGTCGCGGGCCCACTGCCCATCCGCGGCCATCCCGTCTAGATTCGATGCATGGCGGACTCGAAGCGCGAGATCGAGCGGAAGTACGAAGCCACCGGCGCCACCCGGCTGCCCGACCTCGGCCGGGTGGCCGGCGTGGCGGCCGTCGACCACCGGGGCGTCATGGAACTCGACGCCGTCTACTACGACACCGAGGACCTCCGGCTCGCCGCCGACTCCCTCACCCTGCGCCGCCGGACCGGCGGCGACGACGCCGGCTGGCACCTCAAGTTCCCGGTCTCCTCCGGTATCCGGGACGAAATCGGCGCCCCGCTCTCCGACACCCTGCCCCCCGCCCTCGCCGCGCTGATCCGCTCCCGGGCCCGGGACACCCCCGTCGTCCCCGTGGTCCGGCTCCGCTCCGCCCGCGACATCCACCTGCTCACCGGGGCGGACGGCGCGCCCCTGGCCGAACTCAGCGTCGACGAGGTCCGGGCCGAGCGGCTGCACGGCGGCAGCGGCACCACCGCGTGGACCGAGATCGAGGTCGAACTCGCCGACGACGGCGACCCCGCCTTCCTCGACGCCGTCGAGAAGCGGCTGCGCAAGGCCGGGATACGGCCCTCCACGGCCCCCTCCAAACTCTCCCGCGCCCTGGCGGAGACCACGCCGAAGAAGAAGGAGCGGCCCGAGTCCCCCACGCCGCCGCACACCGCGGGCGACCACGTCCTCGCCTACGTACGCCACCAGATCACCGAGATCGTCGCCCAGGACCCGGCCGTCCGCCGCGGCCTGCCCGACGCCGTCCACCGGATGCGCGTCGCCACCCGCAGACTCCGCAGCGCCCTCCGCACGCACCGCAAGGTCCTCGACCGGACGGTCACCGACCCCGTCGGCGCGGAGCTGAAGTGGCTCGCGGCGGAACTCGGCGTCGACCGCGACCAGGAGGTCCTCGACGCCCGCCTGCGCACCCGGCTCGAAGCCCTGCCCCGCACCCTTGCCCTCGGCCCCGTCCGCGCCCGACTGCGGATCTGGTCCACGGCCCGCCGCATCGGCACCCGCCGCCGTACCCTCGCGGTCCTCGACGGCACCCGCTACCTCGCCCTGCTGGGCACGCTGCACGCGCTCCTCGCCGACCCGCCCCTGCTGCCCGCTGCCGCCGGCCCGCCCGGCAAGGCGCTCGCCCGCGCCGCGCACAAGGACCACAAGCGCCTCACCGCGCGGGTCGCGCACGCCCTGGAGCTCCCGCCGGGCCCCGGCCGCGACGCCGCTCTCCACGACGCCCGCAAGGCGGCGAAACGCGCACGGTACGCGGCGGAGGCTGCCCGCCCCGCCCTCGGGAAACCGGCCAGGAAGGCCGTCAAGCGACTCAAGGCCGTCCAGAGCCTCCTGGGCGACCACCAGGACAGCGTCGTCGCCCGCGACGCCCTGCGCACCCTCGCCGTCCAGGCCCACGCGGCGGGGGAGTCCTCGTTCACCTGGGGGCTGCTGCACGGACAGGAGGAGGCTAAGGCCGCGGCGCGCGAGCGTGAGCTGCCGCAGGCCTGGGCCCGGGCTTCCCGGGCGGAGATCCGGGCGGCGTCCGGAAGCTGAGCAGCGCGGTACGCTGGATGGTCACCCCTGCCAGCTCTCGAAAGTTCGCGATGTCTGTCGATTCGGTCTTCCCACAGCTCGAAGCTCTGCTCCCGCATGTGCAGAAGCCCATCCAGTACGTCGGCGGTGAGCTGAACTCCACCGTCAAACCGTGGGACGAATGCGACGTCCGCTGGGCCCTCATGTACCCGGACGCGTACGAGGTCGGGCTCCCCAACCAGGGCGTCATGATCCTGTACGAGGTACTCAACGAGCGCCAGGGCGTCCTCGCGGAGCGCACGTACAGCGTCTGGCCGGACCTCGAAGCGCTGATGCGCGAGCACGAGGTGCCGCAGTTCACCGTGGACGGCCACCGCCCGGTCAAGGCGTTCGACGTCTTCGGGCTGAGCTTCTCCACCGAGCTCGGCTACACCAACATGCTCACCGCCCTGGACCTGGCCGGCATCCCCCTCTCCGCCAAGGACCGCGGCCTCGACGACCCGATCGTCCTCGCGGGCGGCCACGCCGCGTTCAACCCCGAGCCGATCGCGGAGTTCATCGACTGCGCGGTCATCGGCGACGGCGAGCAGGCGGTCCTGGAGATCACCGAGATCATCCGCGTCTGGAAGGCCGAGGGCCGCCCCGGCGGCCGCGAGGAGGTGCTCTTCCGCCTCGCGAAGACCGGAGGCGTCTACGTCCCCGGCTTCTACGACGTCGAGTACCTCCCGGACGGCCGCATCGGCCGCGTCGTCCCGAACAAGTCGGGCGTGCCGTGGCGCGTGTCCAAGCACACCGTCATGGACCTCGACGAGTGGCCCTACCCCAAGCAGCCCCTCGTCCCGCTCGCCGAGACCGTCCACGAGCGGATGTCCGTGGAGATCTTCCGCGGCTGCACCCGCGGCTGCCGTTTCTGCCAGGCCGGCATGATCACGCGCCCCGTACGGGAGCGAAGCATCACCGGCATCGGCGACATGGTGGAGAAGGGCCTCAAGGCGACGGGCTTCGAGGAAGTGGGCCTGCTCTCGCTCTCCTCCGCGGACCACACCGAGATCGGTGAGATCGCCAAGGGCCTCGCGGACCGCTACACCGAGGACAAGATCGGCCTCTCGCTGCCCTCCACCCGCGTCGACGCGTTCAACGTGGACCTGGCCAACGAGCTGACACGCAACGGCCGCCGCTCCGGTCTCACCTTCGCCCCCGAGGGCGGCTCCGAGCGCCTGCGCAAGGTCATCAACAAGATGGTCTCGGAGGAGGACCTGATCCGTACGGTCTCCACCGCGTACGGCAACGGCTGGCGTCAGGTGAAGCTGTACTTCATGTGCGGCCTGCCCACCGAGACCGATGAGGACGTCCTGCAGATCGGTGACATGGCGGTCAAGGTGATCGCCAAGGGCCGCGAGGTCTCCGGGCAGAACGACATCCGCTGCACCGTCTCGATCGGCGGCTTCGTCCCCAAGCCGCACACCCCCTTCCAGTGGGCCCCGCAGCTCAGCGCCGACGAGACGGACGCCCGGCTGACCAAGCTCCGCGACAAGATCCGCGGCGACAAGAAGTACGGCCGCTCGATCGGCTTCCGCTACCACGACGGCAAGCCCGGCATCGTCGAGGGCCTGCTCTCCCGCGGCGACCGCCGCGTCGGCTCCGTCATCCGCGCCGTCTACGAGGCGGGCGGCCGCTTCGACGGCTGGCGCGAGTACTTCAGCTACGACCTGTGGATGAAGAGCGCGGAGAAGACGCTGCCCGACTTCGGCGTCGACGTCGACTGGTACACCACCCGCGAGCGGACGTACGAGGAGGTCCTGCCCTGGGACCACTTGGACTCCGGCCTCGACAAGGAATGGCTCTGGGAGGACTGGCAGGACTCGCTCGACGAGACCGAGGTCGAGGACTGCCGCTGGACGCCGTGCTTCGATTGCGGAGTGTGTCCTCAGATGGACACGAGCATTCAGATCGGCCCGACGGGCAAGAAGCTCCTGCCGCTGACGGTCGTGAAGTGAGAAACCGTCAGTGAACCGACACCGCCCGGCTCCTGACGGGTGACAGCTTGGTGACGAAGGTCCGGCCGCGGGAAACTCCCGGCCGGACCTTTGCGTCATGAGGTGCATGGAATACGGAAAGCACCAGGCACCCGCGCGGTACGAGAGCGGCGACGGCTGCCTCACCACGCTCGTCAGGATTCCGGTGAGGATCGTCGTCCTCGTCCTCGTCCTGCCGGTGCGTATGGTCTGGGACGCCCTCGTCGTGGGCGCCCGTGCCGCCGACCGGATTCTGCTGCGCCCGCTGGGGCGGGCGCTGGCGTGGCTGTTCGAGGTGCTGGTCGCGATCCCGGCCCGCTGGCTGTACGCGTGGGTACTGACCCCGCTCGGGCACGGGCTGCGGTGGGTGGCCGTGGCGGTGTTCGTGTGGCCGTGGGTCGCGCTGTGGCGGTACGTGGTGGTGCCCGGGGTGCGCTACGGGCTCGTGGTACCGGTCACGTGGATGTACGAGCGAGTGCTCACCCCGCTCGGGCACGGACTGCGGTGGCTCGGGCGGGCGCTGCTGCTCCCGGCCGCACGCGGGATCGCCGCTGCCGTGGAGTGGCTGCTGACCGCCGTCCTCGTCATGCCGGTGGTCCTGCTGTGGCGGTACGTCCTCAAGCCACTGGGGCAGGCCGTCGCCTGGCTGGTGGAGCACCTGATCGTGCTGCCGCTCGGGTGGACGTACCGGGTACTGCTCACCCCGATGGGTCACGGCATCGCCCGGCTCCTCGATCTGCTGGTCCGCGGCGTCGGGGCCGGCTGCCGGGGGCTGTGGGCCGGCGTCCGGTGGCTGGTCACGGTGCTGCTCGTCCTTCCGGTGGTCTGGGTGTACCGGCGGATCCTGACCCCCGTCGGCCGGGAGATCGCCGCCGCGTTCGCTGTCGGCTGGCGTGTCGCCGGGTTCGTCTCGCGGGCCGTCGGCCGGGCCCTGGCCCGGCTGGCGTGGCACCTCGTCGGGGCGCCGGCGGCCTGGGCCTACCGTGCGGTGTGCACCCCGGTGGGGCACTTCCTGCGCGACGCCGTGCTCGCACCGGCCGGGCGGGCCGCCCTGGCGGTGGGCCGGACGGCCCGGGAGACGCTGCGCACGGCACGCGAGACCGTACGGCGGGCCAGGCGTGACGCGTGGCGAGCACTGGTCGGCGGGCCACGGGAATCCGAGCCCCGGGAACCGGGAAGCCTGTCTGCGCGTACTCTGGGTAGTACAACGATCGTGCCCAGCGCGGCGCCCGAACCAGAGATCTCCCTGCTGAAGGAGCAATCCGTCCAGCAGGGGTGAGCCGGACCGGGCACCCCCGGGCCACCCGTACTTCGAGGGCGGCGTTCCACCGCGTCCGCTCCGCACCGAGGAGAAGAACCACTGGGCAAGCGACAGCCCGAAGGCCCGCCGCCCGCACCGGCAGTGCAGCGCATCCGACTGCGCTACACCAAGCGCGGCCGCCTCCGGTTCACCAGCCATCGAGACTTCCAGCGTGCCTTCGAGCGGGCGCTGCGCCGCTCCGAGGTGCCCATGGCCTACTCGGCGGGCTTCACCCCGCACCCCAAGGTGTCGTACGCCAACGCCGCACCCACCGGCACGGGCAGCGAGGCCGAGTTCCTCGAGATCGCTCTCACCGAGGCCCGAGACCCGGGCACCCTGCGGGAGCTGCTCAACGACTCGCTGCCGGACGGCCTCGACATCACCGACGCCGTCGAGGCCCGCACCTCGGGCCTCGCCGACCGGCTCACCGCCTCCATCTGGGAGATGCGGCTGAACGGGGTCGCCGTGGAGGACGCCGAGAAGGCGGTCGCCGCCTTCAACGCGGCCGAGACCGTCGAGGTCGAGCGCCGTACGAAGAACGGCATGCGGAGCTTCGACGCACGGTCCGCCGTCGTCGACCTGCAGGCCCTTGATCATCAGCCTGATAGGCCCGGGGACACGGCCTGTGCGATACTGCGGCTGGTTGTTCGGCACGTGACACCTGCCGTTCGGCCTGACGACGTCCTGTCCGGTCTCCGCGTTGTGGCCGACCTGGCGCCGCCGGTCCCCGCAGCGGTGACCAGGCTGGCGCAGGGGCTCTTCGACGAGGAGTCCGGCACGGTGACCGACCCGCTCGCGCCTGACCGCGAGGCAGCCCCGGCCGTTCTACCCACGGCCACCGGGACCGCCGTCGCGACGACGCCTGAAGGTGCAGGTTCCGCGTAAGGCGGTCGTTGTAGCGCAGCCCTCGGACTCGGGAGCCACCTGGGCCGGGCCGCGCGCTGACCCATAAGACTTTCGCCAGGCCGTACGCACACCGCGTAGGGAACCGGCGAGCCAGACATTCAGCCCCCGTGCGGCGCCCGCGCCCCGGACGGCGGTACCGCGTACACCAGGCGGACCGTGCCGGACCGGAATCAGGCGCGGCGCCCGGGGGCCCGACGGGAGAACCGCCCGCATGCCTCAGCCCACCGAACCCGGCACGGCCGGGAACGCAGAAGACAACAACACCCCCGGGGACAAGCTGCCGCCGCGCCGCAGGCGCCGCGCGGCATCCCGCCCGGCCGGCCCGCCCACCTCGGGCGCACAGGCCGGAGCCGAGGCTTCGGCCATACCGGCCGTTGACGCCGGAGAGTCGGAAGCCAGCACCGAGAACACCACCGAGGCCGCGCCGCCCGTCCGGGCGCGCCGCCGCGCCGTCCGCAAGGCGACCGCCCCCGCCGGTGCGCCGCAGGCCGCCGAGACCGTGGAGGTCGTGGAGCCGGTCGTAGCGGTCGCGGCGCCGGTCGAGGAGGAGCCCGTGGAGCCGGTCGAGGCGCCGCGTGCGCGTCGTCGTGCCTCCCGTAAGGCAACCGCCCCCGCCGGTGCGCCGCAGGCCGCCGAGGCCGTGGAGCCGGTCGTGACCGCCGCGCCGGTCGAGGAGGAGCCCGTGGAGCCGGTCGAGGCGCCGCGTGCGCGTCGTCGTGCCTCCCGTAAGGCGACCGCGCCCGCCGGTGCCCCGCAGGCCGCCGAGGTGGCCGAGATCGTCGAGGAGGCCGTCGCGGCCGAGGCCGTCGAGCCCACCGCGGCCGAGCCCGTCGTCACCGAGGCGCCGCGTGGCCGTACCCGGCGCAGGGCCTCCGCCCCCGCCGGTGCGCCGCAGGCCGCCAGGACCGAAGCCGCCGCCGAGCCGGTCGCGGCGCCGGCCGAGGAAGAGGCCCCGGCCGCAGCCGAGGAAGAGGCCGCGCCGGCCGAGGCCCCGCGTGGCCGTCGTCGTGCGTCCCGCAAGGCGACCTCCCCCGCGGGTTCCCCGCAGGTGACGGAGGCCGCCGAGGCCCAGACGGGTGAGAGCCTGCCCGAGGCAGCGGTGGAGGAGCTGGCCGCCGAGACCGTCGAGGTCGAGGAGGCCGCCCCGCGCGGGCGTCAGCGCCGCCGGGCCACCGCCGCCGCGGGCCGCCCCGAGTTCACGGGCAAGGTCGAGGAGCCCGCCCGCAAGAGCCGCGGGGCGACGCGCCCCGCCGTCGCCGTGTTCCAGGCGCCGGTCTTCGCCGAGCCGATGTTCCAGACCCCGGAGACGGCCGCGGCCGCCGCCGCGGCGCAGCCTTCCGCCTCGATCGAGGAGGAGCCCGAGGACGCGACCGTGACGGTGGAGGAGCAGGCCGCCCCCGCCGAGACGGCCGCCCCCGCCGAGTCCGCGCCGCAGGGTGGTTCGCGCCGTCGTCGCCGCCGTCGCGGTGAGGCCGCTGAGGTCGAGTCCGTCGCCGCACCGGCCGCCGCCCCGGTTCAGGAGCAGGCCGAGGACGAGGACGAGCCCTCGAACGAGAGTGACGCCGAGCAGGACGGGGAGGAGACCGACGAGTACGGCGACCGCCCGTCGCGCCGTCGCCGTCGCGGTGGCCGTCGCCGCCGTCGTGGCGATTCCGCCGAGGACGACGCCGCCGAGCAGCACGCGGACGATGCCGCCGAGCGTTCCGACGACGAGCCCGAGCGTGCTCAGGAGTCCGAGGACGAGGGCGACGACGAGGACGACCACGACTCCGCTTCCGGATCCAGCAGCAGCCGTCGGCGCCGTCGCCGTCGTCGTCGCAGCGGTGACTCCTCGTCCGACGCCGAGAACGGCACGGACGACCCGGAGCGCACGGTCGTCAAGGTCCGCGAACCGCGTAAGAAGGAAGCCGAGCGTGAGCCCGGCACCGGCTTCGACGAGGTCCAGTCCATCAAGGGCTCGACCCGTATGGAGGCCAAGAAGCAGCGCCGCCGCGAGGGCCGCGAGCAGGGCCGCCGCCGGGTGCCGATCATCACCGAGGCGGAGTTCCTCGCCCGTCGCGAGGCAGTCGAGCGCGTGATGGTCGTCCGCCAGAACGGCGAGCGCACCCAGATCGGCGTCCTCGAGGACGACGTGCTCGTCGAGCACTACGTCAACAAGGAGCAGGCCAGCAGCTACGTCGGCAACGTCTACCTGGGCAAGGTCCAGAACGTCCTGCCGTCCATGGAGGCCGCCTTCGTCGACATCGGCAAGGGCCGCAACGCCGTCCTGTACGCAGGCGAGGTCAACTTCGAGGCGCTCGGCATGGCCCACGGGCCGCGCCGCATCGAGACCGCGCTCAAGTCCGGCCAGTCCGTCCTCGTCCAGGTGACGAAGGACCCGATCGGCCACAAGGGTGCCCGCCTGACCAGCCAGGTCTCGCTGCCCGGCCGCTACCTGGTCTACGTGCCCGAGGGCTCGATGACGGGGATCAGCCGCAAGCTGCCCGACACCGAGCGCGCCCGGCTCAAGACCATCCTCAAGAAGATCGTCCCCGAGGACGCGGGCGTCATCGTCCGTACCGCCGCGGAGGGCGCGAGCGAGGACGAGCTGCGCCGCGACGTCGAGCGGCTGCAGCAGCAGTGGGAGGACATCCAGAAGAAGTCGAAGAGCAGCGGCAGCTCCAACGCGCCGACGCTGCTCTACGGCGAGCCGGACATGACGGTCCGGGTCGTGCGCGACATCTTCAACGAGGACTTCTCCAAGGTCATCGTGAGCGGTGACGACGCGTGGGAGACGATCTACGGTTACGTCTCGCACGTGGCGCCCGACCTGACGGACCGGCTGTCGCGGTGGACCTCCGAGGTCGACATCTTCGCGACGTACCGGATCGACGAGCAGCTCATGAAGGCGCTGGACCGCAAGGTCTACCTGCCGAGCGGCGGCTCGCTGGTGATCGACAAGACCGAGGCGATGGTCGTCGTCGACGTCAACACCGGCAAGTTCACCGGTCAGGGCGGCAACCTCGAGGAGACGGTCACCAAGAACAACCTGGAGGCGGCCGAGGAGATCGTGCGTCAGCTGCGGCTGCGCGACCTCGGTGGCATCGTCGTCGTCGACTTCATCGACATGGTGCTGGAGTCCAACCGGGACCTGGTGCTGCGGCGTCTGCTGGAGTGCCTGGGACGCGACCGTACGAAGCACCAGGTCGCCGAGGTCACCTCGCTGGGCCTGGTCCAGATGACCCGCAAGCGGGTCGGTCAGGGTCTGCTGGAGTCCTTCTCCGAGACCTGCGTCCACTGCAACGGGCGCGGCGTGATCGTGCACATGGAGCAGCCCACCTCGGTCGGTGGTGGTGGCGGCAAGCGGTCGAAGAAGCGCCGCGGCGGTTCCGGCCAGGACCACGAGCACGAGCACGGTCACGAGCACGAGCAGGACCACGAGGCCGAGACCGAGGCCGAGGTGGCCGCGGAGGTCGCCGCCCCGCTGGCGCTCCCCGAGCCGGAGTTCGTCCCGGACGAGGAGCTGTACAGCAGCCCGGCCGAGGCCGAGGCGGCAGCCGGGCGTGGCCGTGGCCGTCGCCGGGCCACCCGTAAGGCGACGGCCCCGGCCGGTGCCCCGAGGTCCGCGTCCGCCCCGGCCCCGGTGGCCGAGCCGGTCGTGGCGCCGGAGCCCGTGGTGGAGCCCGAGCCGGTTGCCGAGACCCCGGTCGCCGAGGCTCAGGCCGAGGCCCCGCAGGGCCGTACGCGCCGTCGGGCGACCCGGAAGGCGACCGCCCCGGCGGGTTCGCCGGCCCCGGCCGCCGAGCCTGTCCCGGTCGTCGAGCCCACCCCGGCCGCCGAGTCCGCCGCCGTCGCCGAGGAGCCGGTGTCCGACGCCGACCCGGTCGCCGCGGAGGACCCGGTCGTCGAGGCGCCGCCCGTCGAGGCTCCCGCCGAGGAGCCTGCCGCACCGCCGCGTGCCCGGCGCCGGGCGACCCGCAAGGCCACCGCGCCCGCGGGTTCCCCCGCAGGCGCCGAGGACGCCGAGGTCGTCGTGGTGACGGCCGCCGAGCCGGAGTCCGCCACGGGCGAGTCCGAGACCGAGGCCGAAACGGCACCGGCCAAGAAGGCGGCCCGCAAGACCGCGAAGAAGGTCACGGCCAAGAAGGCGGCCGTCAAGAAGACGGCGGCCAAGAAGACCGTCGCGAAGAAGACGACGGCCAAGAAGGCGGCGGCGAAGAAGACGGTGGCGGCCGAGCAGTCGTCGACCACCGTCACGGCGTCGGCCGACGAGGTCTGACCCACCTCGCACCGCGCGCGACGCAGTCGGGCCGGTCCCTCCCCGGGGCCGGCCGGCTGCGTTCCTGCGCCCGGCCGGCCCCGCACCCTGACACGAAAGCGCTCCGTACATGCACAAGATCCAGAAGGCAGTCATACCTGCCGCCGGGCTCGGAACCCGGTTCCTGCCGGCGACGAAGGCGACTCCCAAGGAGATGCTGCCGGTCGTCGACAAGCCGGCCATCCAGTACGTCGTGGAGGAGGCCGCCGCCGCGGGACTGAACGACGTGCTGATGATCACCGGGCGCAACAAGCGCGCCCTGGAGGACCACTTCGACCGGAACTACGAGCTGGAGTCGGCGCTCACCCGCAAGGGCGACGACGAACGGCTGGTCCGGGTCCAGGAGTCCAGCGAACTGGCGACCATGCACTACGTCCGCCAGGGCGACCCGAGGGGCCTCGGCCACGCGGTCCTGTGCGCCGAACCGCATGTGGGCGACGAGCCGTTCGCGGTCCTGCTCGGCGACGACCTGATCGACCCGCGCGACCCGTTGCTGGCCCGCATGGCCGAGATCCAGGAGCGCGAGGGCGGCAGCGTCGTCGCGCTGATGGAGGTCGCGCCCGACCAGATCCACCTGTACGGATGCGCCGCGGTGGAGTCCACGCCCGAGGACGACGTCGTCCGGGTCACCGGACTGGTCGAGAAGCCGGACGCCGGCGACGCCCCCAGCAGTCTCGCGGTCATCGGACGGTACGTCCTGGACCCGGCCGTCTTCGGGGTGCTCCGGGAGACCGAACCGGGCCGGGGCGGCGAGATCCAGCTGACCGACGCGCTGCAGCAACTGGCCGCCGACGAGAAGATCGGCGGTCCGGTGCACGGCGTCGTCTTCCGCGGCCGCCGCTACGACACCGGCGACCGCGGCGCCTACCTGCGGGCCATCGTCCGGCTCGCCTGCGAGCGCGAGGACCTGGGCCCGGACTTCCGGACCTGGCTGCGCGAGTTCGTGGCCACCGAGCTCTGAGCGCCCGCCCCGCACCCACCCCAAGACCCCCCAGCCCACCCGGGACATCCGCACCACGGACCAAGGAGAACCTCATGATCGGCATGATTCTGGCGGCCGGCGCAGGCCGTCGTCTGCGCCCCTACACCGACACGCTTCCCAAGGCCCTGGTGCCGGTCGGTCCCGAGGGGAACGAGGAGAGCCTGACCGTCGTCGACCTGACGCTCGGCAACTTCGCCGAGGTCGGTCTGACCGACGTCGCGATCATCGTGGGCTACCGCAAGGAGGCCCTGTACGAGCGCAAGGCCGCCCTTGAGGCGAAGTACGGCGTCACCCTCACGCTGATCGACAACGACAAGGCCGAGGAGTGGAACAACGCCTACTCCCTCTGGTGCGGCCGTGACGCCCTCAAGGACGGCGTGATCCTCGCCAACGGCGACACCGTGCACCCCGTCTCCGTCGAGAAGACGCTGCTCGCCGCCCGCGGAGAGGGCAAGAAGATCATCCTCGCCCTCGACACGGTGAAGCAGCTGGCCGACGAGGAGATGAAGGTCGTCGTCGACCCGGAGAAGGGCGTTCAGCGGATCACGAAGCTGATGGACCCCTCCGAGGCCACCGGCGAGTACATCGGTGTCACGCTCATCGAGGGCGACGCTGCCGAGGAGCTGGCCGACGCGCTGAAGACGACGTATCTGCGCGACCCGGACCTCTACTACGAGGACGGCTACCAGGAGCTCGTCAACCGGGGCTTCAAGATCGACGTGGAGCCGATCGGCGACATCAAGTGGGTCGAGATCGACAACCACGAGGACCTGGCCAAGGGGAGGACCATCGCGTGCCAGTACTGACCCGGCTGATCCCCGCACCGGTCGTCGTCGACATCCGGGCCGGCGCTCTGGCCGACCTGGCGGGCGTCCTCGCCGATCAGCGGATCTCCGGCTCGGGCAAACTGGCCGTCGCGATCAGCGGGGGTTCCGGCCGGGCGCTGCGGGAGCGGCTCTCGGACAGCCTGCCGGGTGCTTCCTGGTTCGAGGTGGGCGGCGGCACGCTGGACGATGCCGTCAAGCTCGCCGAGGCCATGAAGTCCGGCCGGTACGACGCCGTCGTCGGTCTCGGTGGCGGCAAGATCATCGACTGTGCGAAGTTCGCCGCCGCGCGCGTCGGGCTGCCGCTGGTCGCCGTGGCGACGAACCTGTCGCACGACGGTCTGTGCTCGCCGGTGGCCACGCTGGACAACGACGCGGGCCGCGGCTCGTACGGTGTCCCGAACCCGATCGCCGTCGTGATCGACCTCGACGTCATCCGTGAGGCCCCGGTCCGCTTCGTGCGGTCCGGGATCGGTGACGCGCTCTCGAACATCTCCGCCGTGGCGGACTGGGAGCTGGCCCACCGGGTCAACGGCGAGGACATCGACGGCTTGGCCGCCGCGATGGCCCGGCAGGCCGGGGAGGCGGTGCTGCGCCACCCCGGGGCCCTGGGGGACGACAGCTTCCTCCAGGTGCTCGCCGAGGGGCTGGTGCTGACCGGCATCTCGATGTCGGTGGCGGGGGACAGCCGTCCCGCCTCCGGTGCGTGCCACGAGATCAACCACGCCTTCGACCTGCTCTTCCCCAAGCGCGCGGCGAGCCACGGGGAGCAGTGCGGTCTGGGCGCGGCGTTCGCGATGCACCTGCGCGGCGCGCACCGGGAGTCCGTACGGATGACCGAGGCGCTGCGGCGCCACGGTCTGCCGGTCACCGCGGAGGACATCGGGTTCAGCGCGGAAGAGTTCGTCCAGGTGGTCGAGTTCGCCCCCCGGACCAGGCCGGGCCGCTACACGATCCTGGAACACCTGAACCTGTCCACGGACCGGATCAGGGACGCCTACGCCGACTACGTCAGGGCCACCGGGGCCTGAAACCGGGGCGGGGGAACGGGGGCCGGTTTGACCCGGCTGTCCAGGGCCCCGTAATCTTGACCGTCGGCGTTTGTTCGCCACACCTCTGAGCACTGACCTCCCGCTCGTACGGGAGAGGCCGCTCGTCCAATCCGGATCGTCACGGGTCTCCGGACCCGTGTGAGCGGCTGGCATCAGGGGTTTCCGTCTTCGAGTGAGAGTGAGATCCGCGTGTACGCCATCGTGCGCAGCGGTGGTCGCCAGCACAAGGTTGCTGTCGGCGACATCGTTGAGGTTGACAAGATTCCCACCGCCAAGGTTGGCGACACGGTAGAGCTCTCTACCCTGCTCGTTGTCGACGGCGACGCCGTGACCAGCGACCCGTGGGTGCTTGACGGCATCAAGGTCCAGGCCGAGATTGTGGACCACCACAAGGGCGCGAAGATCGACATCCTTCGCTACAAGAACAAGACCGGCTACCGCCGTCGCCAGGGTCACCGCCAGCAGTACACGGCGATCAAGGTCACCGGTATCCCCGCGGCTGCGAAGTAAGGGACTGAGGAGACATGGCACACAAGAAGGGCGCATCGTCCACCCGGAACGGGCGCGATTCCAATGCTCAGCGGCTCGGCGTGAAGCGCTTCGGCGGTCAGGCCGTCAACGCCGGTGAGATCCTGGTCCGCCAGCGCGGCACCCACTTCCACCCGGGCACGGGCGTCGGCCGTGGCGGCGACGACACGCTGTTCGCCCTCGCCGCCGGTGCGGTCGAGTTCGGCACGCACCGCGGCCGCAAGGTCGTGAACATCGTTCCGATCGCCGGCTGATTTTCGGCGCTCGTCGAGCGGTATGACGTGGAGGCGGACCTCACTTCCTGTTACGGGAAGTGGGTCCGCCTTTCGCGTGTTGCTCCTACAGGGGCGCACGAGCGAGACATTTCTGCACGTATGTAACTGGAGGTTCCACCCATGACCACCTTCGTGGACCGCGTCGAACTGCATGTCGCCGCGGGTAACGGAGGCCACGGCTGTGCCTCCGTTCACCGTGAGAAGTTCAAGCCGCTCGGCGGCCCGGACGGCGGTAACGGCGGCCGTGGCGGCGACGTGACCCTGATCGTCGATCAGGCGGTCACCACGCTCCTCGACTACCACCACCACCCCCACCGCAAGGCCACCAACGGCCAGCCCGGCGCGGGCGACAACCGCACCGGCAAGGAGGGCCAGGACCTGGTCCTGCCCGTGCCGGACGGCACTGTCGTCCTCGACGGCGCGGGCAACGTCCTGGCCGACCTCGTCGGTCAGGGCACCATGTTCGTCGCAGGCCAGGGCGGCCGCGGCGGCCTCGGCAACGGCGCGCTGGCCTCGGCCCGGCGCAAGGCCCCCGGCTTCGCGCTGCTCGGCGAGCCCGGTGAGGCCCGGGACATCGTCCTGGAGCTGAAGACCGTCGCCGATGTCGCGCTCGTCGGCTACCCGAGCGCGGGCAAGTCCTCGCTGATCTCGGTCCTGTCGGCCGCCAAGCCGAAGATCGCCGACTACCCGTTCACGACCCTCGTGCCGAACCTGGGCGTGGTCACCGCGGGCAGCACCGTCTACACCATCGCCGACGTCCCGGGCCTGATCCCGGGCGCCAGCCAGGGCAAGGGCCTCGGCCTGGAGTTCCTGCGGCACGTCGAGCGCTGCTCGGTCCTCGTACACGTACTGGACACGGCGACGCTGGAGTCCGACCGTGACCCGGTCTCCGACCTCGACATGATCGAGGAAGAGCTGGGGCTCTACGGGGGTCTGGACGACCGGCCCCGCATCGTCGTCCTGAACAAGATCGACATCCCGGACGGCCAGGACCTCGCGGACATGATCCGCCCGGAGCTGGAAGCCCGCGGCTACCGCGTCTTCGAGGCGTCGGCGGTCGCCCGTACCGGCCTCAAGGAGCTCTCCTTCGCGCTGGCCGGCGTCATCGCCGAGGCGCGTGCCGCCAAGCCGGTGGAGGAGGCGACCCGTATCGTCATCCGGCCCAAGGCCGTGGACGACGCCGGCTTCACCGTGAAGCTGGAGGACGACGGCATCTACCGGGTGCGCGGCGAGAAGCCGGAGCGCTGGGTGCGCCAGACCGACTTCAACAACGACGAGGCCGTCGGCTACCTCGCGGACCGGCTGAACCGGCTCGGGGTCGAGGACGCGCTGCGCAAGGCCGGGGCCACGGCCGGTGACGGTGTGGCCATCGGCGCCGAGGACAACGCCGTGGTCTTCGACTGGGAGCCGACGGTGACGGCCGGTGCGGAGATGCTCGGCCGCCGCGGTGAGGACCACCGTCTGGAGGAGCCGCGTCCGGCGGCTCAGCGTCGTCGTGACCGCGAGGACGAGCGCGACGACGTCAGCAAGGAGTACCAGGAGTTCGATCCGTTCGCGTAGAGCGGGTGTGTGAGGGGCGTGTCCCCGTACCGGGAGGCCCGGTACGGGGACACGCCCCTTCTCCGCTGCCGGGGCAGGGTCCTGCTGCTCCGGGCCCTTCATCGCGTGCGTGTGTGCATGTGAACTGATGCCGGGTGCGATCACCGTGCCCGGTACGCTAGATTAACGAGTTCGATAAAATTTCACTCCGTGCACAACCCTGTGCCTCTCCTGTCCGTCTCTCTTGTGCGGGGACAGGGCTTGCCCTCGCACAGTCCAGGGGGCAGTGGCAGCGTGGAGCACGTCACGCGAGGCCGCCCGGGGATCGCCGCGCGTAGCGGCCCAGCCGAAAGACGCAAGTGAAGATTTCATTTCTGGTGCGCGACCTCTGCCACATGGGCGGAGTGGTCAGCGCGACGCAGAATCTGGCGGGTGCGCTCGCCGCCCGGCACGAGGTAGAGATCATCGCGCTCCGCAAGGTACGGGACGAGTCATATTTCCCGCTCGACCCGCGGGTCTCCGTGCGTGCTCTGACCGATCTGCGCAAGCACTCGCCGACATCGGATCTGGACGATCCGCTGATCGAGGTCTTCCCCAAGGTCTACCCGGTCGACCCGGCCGAGAAGAAGCCGGTCGTCAGTCGACTGGCAGAGCTGCGGCTGCTCGAATTCCTCGCGACCACGGACTCCGACGTCGTGGTGAGCTCCAGCCCGCGGAACACGATCATGCTGTCGTACGCCGAGGGCGACTACCTGCGGGTCACGCAGGAGCACTCGATGCCCTCGATCTACGCGAAGTACTACCAGGGCCGGCTGTTCAAGGCGTACCACTCGCTGGACGCGCTCACCGCGCTCACGCCGGAAGAGGTGGTGAGCATCGGCAAGCAGGTTCCCGGGGTGCGCAACCGCCTGGCCGTCATGCCGAACTGTGTTCCCGCCGCTCCCGTGCAGTCCAAGAGCACCAACAAGGTCATCATCGCGGCGGGCCTCCTCAAGGAGAACAAGAACTTCGCGGCGGTCGTCGACGCCTTCGCCACGGTGGTCGCCAAGCGCCCCGACTGGCGGCTGCGGATCTACGGGGGAGGCACCGAGAAGGCCAATCTGCGCAAGCAGATCGAGAGGCTCGGCCTGCACAACACCGTGACGCTGATGGGACCGGCAGCCCCGGTCGCGCCGGAGTTCAGCAAGGGCTCGATCTTCGTGCTCCCCTCCAAGCGGGAGGCGTTCGGTAATGTGATCGTCGAGGCGATGGCGGCGGGCCTCCCCGTCGTCAGCACCGACGCCGACCACGGCCCGCGCAACATCATCACCCACGGCGAGGACGGGCTCATCGTCCCGCGCGGCGACACCGGCGCGATGGCAGACGCCATCCTCGAACTCGTCGAGGACGACGAGCGCCGCAAGCGTATGGGCGAGGCGGCGGTGCGCAACGCCGAGCGCTTCCACGAACCGGCCAGCTGTGCGCGCTTCGAGGCGATCCTGCACGACGCGTCCGCCCGCCGGGCGCTGCCCAAGACCGCCACGGCACAGGTGGACCCACAGGGCTCGGTCCGCATCGAGGTCGGTACGTTGCCCGCGGAGGCCCACGGCGCCGAGATCGCCTGCCGCCGGGTCGGGCGCAACCCGGCCGAGGAGCGGTTCGTGATCGCGCCCGACGGCAGCACGGTGGTGCCCTGGCACGACGGGCTGCCCGAGGGAACCTGGGAACTGTCCGTGTGCACCCCGGACGGCAACGAGGTCCCGCTCACGGTGGACGGCTACGGCTGCGACGTACGCGATCTGCTCAATGTCTCGCTGCCCCGGGAAAACGGCGCTCCGGCGCTGGAACTGCTGCTCCCGCACCGGGGTGAGATGGACCGTCTGCGGATCCGCAGCGTGGTGCGGAACGCCCATGTGGAGGTCGAGGCGCTCGCGGTCGACACCGGGACCATCGACGTGGAAGCCGCTGCTTGGGGCGTGACCCTCGGCCCGGGAGCGGTACTGGAGGCCGTGCACCGCAAGGACAAGGACCGGGTGCTGTCGTTCCCGGCAGTGGCCCTCGAAGGCCACCGGGTCACCGCCCCGGTCGACTGCGCCGCGCTGGTGGCCGAGCACGAGGGGCCCGAGCAGATCTGGGACGTGTGGGTGCGCCCGGCCGCGGGCGCGGACCGCGTCCAGGTCGGCAAGCTCGCCACCGACGTCCTGGCGCCCATAGGGGTGTTCACCTTCCCGCGGCCGGTGATCCGGATCCTGCCCGAGCCCAGTAGGACGCTCCTGGCGAAGGTGGGGCGCCGGGTGACCCGAACGCTGAACGGTGGCAAGCCGGCGCCGCGCCCGGTCTCGAAGATCGAGATCCGGCCGTACTACACGGCTCTGTCGCAGCTCGCCTTCAAGACGGTGGACATCGAGCCGTAGGGCGGCGCATACGCCGAAGGGGCGGGCCCGGAGAGCAGCTCTCCGGGCCCGCCCCTTCGGCGTATGCGGCTAGTTCTCTCCGGTGAGTTCCGTCGCCTGCTCGATCATGCGGTCCACGACGCGCTTCGAGGCCTGTCCGTCGTCCAGATCGCAGAACAGGTGGTGGAAGCGGTCGAAGCGCTCGCCGTACTCGGGCCACACCGCGTCGATGTCGCGGATCGAGTCGATCAGCTCGGAGGACGTACGGACCAGCGGGCCGGGCGAGTCCTTCTCGAAGTCGAAGTAGAACCCGCGCAGCGTGTCGCGGTAGTGCTCCAGGTCGTACGTGAAGAAGAGCATCGGCCGCTTGAGGTGGGCGTAGTCGAACATCACGGACGAGTAGTCGGTGATCATGATGTCCGACGCCAGGTACAGATCGGCGATGTCCGGGTACTCGGAGACGTCCCAGACGAAGCCGTTACCGGCGCCCGGCACCTGGTCGACGACGTTGGAGTGGCGCCGGATCAGCAGAACGTGGTCGTCGCCGAGGCGGCGGCGGGCGTCCTCCAGGTCGAGCCGCAGGTCGAACGAGTACTGACCGGCCCGGTGCGACTGGTCGTCGCGCCACGTGGGTGCGTACAGAACGACCTTCTTGCCCTCGGGCAGTCCGATCCGCTTCTTGATCTCGTCGGCGAGCTTGACCCGCTCGTCGGAGTACAGGTAGTCGTTGCGCGGGTAACCGGCCTCCAGGATCTCGCCGTCGTACGAGAAGGCCCGCTTCAGGATCGGTGTGCTGAAGCGGTTGGAGGAGACGAGCATGCTCCAGTTCTTCGCTTCGAGTTCCAGACGCTTCTGGTACTCCTTGTCGAAGTGGAGCGTGTCGATGTCATGGCCGATCTTCTTCAGCATCGTGCCGTGCCAGGTCTGGACGATGACCTGCCCGGGACGCCGGACGACCCACTCGGGAAGGTGCGCGTTGGTCACGATGTACTTGCTGGAGGCCAGTGCGTCGAACCACTCGGTGCCCCACATCCGGACCTTCTCGGCCGTCGGCGGCAGCTCCACCTGACCGTCGCGGACCGCCCACAGGTGCTTGAGATCGGCACCCCGGCGCACCAGCTCCTCGTGCATGGCACGCGGGCTGTCCGAGTACTGCTTGCCGTTGTAGCTCAGGTAGAACACCTGGTCACGCAGCGGCTCCAGGCACTTGGCCTCGTACACATCACGGCGAAGCTGGGCCTGGCGGAACGGCCCGCGCTCCACATCGGCCAGCTCCGAACGGCAGTTGAGCTGCGGGAAGTCGTGCCAGCGGGCCTCGAGCCAGTACCGGCGGCCCTTCAGCGTGGTGTGCAGCGGGAACTGGTCCGAGGCGAGCCGGTCGATGACGAACTCGACGTCCGGACCGTCGGCCTGGCGGAGGTAGAAGTTCCACCGGCCCGCCTTGAGCGGGAGGGTGCCCTGGACGCCACCACCCAGCGTCGACGGGTCGAAAGCCGTCTCGTACGAGCCGTCGGCGGTCCAGCTGATCGGGACCAGCCGCTCGTCGAATCGGCCCTTCGCCTTCAGCAGCAGCTCGGAGCCGACCAGGTGCAGGGGGGCGTGACCGGACAGGACGAGCTTGCCGTCCCGCTCGGACACCTGGGTCATCACGGCACGCTCGGTCTGGCCGCGGAACTTGAGGTAGCCGTTGTGACCGGCGATGACCGCCAGCTCGTGACGACCCGACTGCCGGCCCATGCTCGCGGGCAGCGGGAAGCGCGCGTCCGAGATGCCCTCCTGGACGACAGGGCTCAGCCGGCGCGGTTCCGCGGTCTCGTCGGGGCCGGCGACCATCAGGGCGGTGGACCAGCTGCGGACCCGGGGCTGGGCATGACCCTCGGTGCTCTCTGCGGTGACCAGTGCCACCTCGGCGAGCGGCACCTCGACGCGGAACGCGCGGACGCCGTTCTGCTCGGGCTCGACGGTGACCGGGTAGCGCCGGACCTCACCGCTGGACTGGTTGGAGACCTGGAGGGTGACGGACTCGTCGCTCGCCAGCGCCGTCCGGATCTCCCCCCGGACCACGATCCGGTCGCCGTCCAGTTCCCTTCCGGTCACCAGCGCGTTGACCCGCTCGACGCGCAGCTTGAGCGCGGCGCCCTCGACGCTCGGAAGCATCCGGAAGTCTTTGTCGAGCCACTGGTAGGGCGGGAAGTTGGCGGCGCTGCCGCCGTTCGACTGGATGCCCCGCCGGCGCAGCAGACCGGAACTTGTGACGATCACGCCGATGTGCCAGATGCCCTCCTCCCACTGCCCGTTGCGGCGGAGCTTGGCGGGGTCGAACGAGAACTCCCAGCCGCACCAGTCGTAGTTGTAGCGCTTCTGCCAGGTGTCGGACGTCCGGCCCGGACGGAACACGTTCTTCGCCGGGAAGATCAGACGGCGGCGCGAGCCGCCCTTCTTGATCTGGATGAACTTGGCGGTGCTGCGCCGGTTCGGGATGTCGATCTTGTCTATCCAGGCGTCGCCGCTCAGCAGGAGCTTGCCCTGCTGCCACTCCACACCGACCAGCGGAGTCCTGAGCTCCAGGTCCTTGTCGATGCGCAGGGTCTTGCGGGAGAGCGTGACACCGCTGCGGTCCAGGGCCTTGAACCCGGCGTACTTGCGCAGGAAGCCGCTGACCTCGACCGGCTCACGGCGTCGCTGGTCGGCGAGGAGGTCGATCAGCTCGGAGATGGCGCCGCGGCGCACCAGCGCGTACTGCACGCGCAGTACGGCGGGAAGCTCGTCCAGGACGTGCGCGTCGACCTGGTCGAGGTAGCGGTTGGCGGCGATGAGGAAGGCCTCGTGGTACTCCGCGTCGCCGTCCGGCACGACGTTGAGGAAGATGCGCAGGTCGTCCCGGAGCACACGGGCGTCGTACTCCCGCTTGAACTGCGCCCACTTGGGGCCGGGGCGGTCGGCGAGGAACTGGGCCACGGTCTCACAGGCGGCGACCCGGTCGCGAACGCCCTGCGGGTCCGTGCGGCGCTGGGTGATCGACGGTGCGGCCTCGCCCTCGCGCAGCCGCCAGTAGTAGACGGGCTCGCCGATCAGGTCGATGGCGTCGGCCAGGTAGTGGGCGCGCAGCACCACGGCGCTGTCCTCGTAGAGCACGCCCTCGGGGAAGGTGAAGCCGTTCTTCTCCCAGAAGGTGCGCCGCCAGACCTTGTTGCACGAGATGCGGTCCGCGACGAGCTTCGGGTACTCGGAGATGTGCGTGCGCTTGCGGGCCTCGCCGGCCAGCATCTTCAGGAGCGGCACCTGCCAGGAGCGTTCGCCCTTGACGTGGAACACGTTGCCGGTGGCGAAGTCGGAGCCGGTGTCGTCGAGGCTGGCGACCATCATGCGGTAGCCGTCCGGCGGGATGACGTCGTCGCTGTCGAGGAAGGCGAAGTACTCGCTCTCCGGCGACATGTTGGCCAGACCCGCGTTACGGGCCGAGCCGAGGCCGCCGTTCTCCTTGGTCACCAGCCGGAAGCGCGGGTCGCGCTCGGCGTAGGCGGCGGCTATGGCCGCCGAGCCGTCGGTCGAGCCGTCGTCGACCATGACGACTTCGAGCTCGGTGAAGGTCTGAGCCTCCACCGAGTCGAGGCAGGCTTCGAGGTACGCCTCGACGTTGTACACGGGCACGATGACACTGAGCCGGGGGGTCATGTTTTTCGGCATTCCTTTCGGGTCAGACCCGCTCGACCAGTTCGAGCGCCTGGGCAGGGGATGGTGCCGGCTTGCGTGCGGCAAGCGGAACGACAGGAAGGACGTTCTCCTCGGCGAGGAAGACGGAACGCACGACGCGCTCGGCCGCATGGCCGTCGTCGAAGTCGCAGAAGCGCTCACGGAACGCCCTGCGGAAGGCCGCGGCCTCCTCGCTGCGCCATGCGTCGGACCGGAGGATCTCGGTGAGCTGCGCCTGGCTGGTGGCGACGGCGCCGGGGGGCTCGGCCATGAGGTCGAAGTAGCTGCCCCGGACCACCTTGTACGTGTCCCAGTCGTCGGCGAAGATCACGATCGGCCGGTCGAGGTTGGCGTAGTCGAACATCGCCGACGAGTAGTCGGTGATCAGGGCGTCGGCCGCGAGGTAGAGCTGCTCCACGCACTCGTGTGCGGAGACGTCGATGACGCGGCCCTTGGCCTGGAGTTCGGCGAGCCGGCCGGTGGGCTTGTAGAAGTAGTGGCCGCGTACCAGCAGGGTGACGTCCGGGCCCAGTTCCTCGGCCAGCTTCGCCAGGTCGATCCGCGGGGTGAATTCCTTCTGGTACTCACGGTGGGTCGGCATGTACAGGAAGACCTTGGAGCCGTCCGCCGCGCCGAGTTCGTGGCGGGCCCGGGCGACCTCACGGGCGCCGGAGTTGATCAGCACGTCGTTGCGCGGGTAGCCGGTCTCCAGTGAGGTGTAGGAGCACGGATAGACCCGCTCCCACACGGTGGTGGAGTGGCGGTTGGACGAGATGCTGTAGTCCCAGCGGTCGCAGCGCCGGAGCAGGTCCTCCATGGACATGCTCGTGGAGGCCGGGTACTTGGCCTGGTCGAGCCCCATCGTCTTCAGCGGGGTGCCGTGATGGGTCTGCAGGTGGATCTGGCCCTCGCGCTTGATCAGCGAGTCCGCGAAGTTCACGTTGTTGATGAAGTACTTGCCCCGGGCCAGTGCCGTCCAGTACTCGCGGGAGCCGACGACGGCCACCTCGACGCCCTTGGGCACCCGGCTCACGTGCTCCGCGCGCACCGCCCAGACCCGGCGGATGTGCGGCGCCAGCCGGGCCAGCTCGGCGTCGATGGCCGCGGGATTGCACGCGTAGCCCCGGCTCCAGTAGGCGGAGAAGACCGCGAGGTTCTCGTCCACCGGCAGCCGCAGCTGGGACTGGTAGATCAGGCGCATCGCGGCGCGCTTGGCCCGGTTGACGCGCTGGGTGTTGCGCACCCGCGCCCGGTTGCGCACCCGGTTGGCCCGGGTGACACCGGTCAGGGCCGGGTAGGAGTCCATGCCGAGCAGCGCGTACTTGTAACCGCGGCCACCGGCCGGCCGCTCGAATCCTTCGGGCAGCCGGCGGCTGTAGTCGGCGGCTGCCCGGTGGAAGAATTCGGACCGCGCATTCTTGGGAAGGCGGCCCGGCTTCTCCAATACCGTGAGGTAGTGGTCGACCATTTTACGGAAGAGCGCGGGGCGCCAGGAATCGAATTCCGGGTGTTCGTCCAGGTAGGCGAATACGCGGTCGTACTGGTCGAATACATCGAAATGCTTACGGCTGACGGTGCGGAGTATGTTTCCGCCCTCGCGCCGCTGCCGGTAGAGCACGCAGACGCGGTCGAGCACCGCGATGCTCTCCGCCGTGACCAGGGTGGTGTACGTCCAGGGGGCGTCCTCGTAGTACCCGGCCGGGAACCGGAACCCGTGCGCTTCGACGAAGTCGCGGCGGTAGGCCTTGTTCCAGACGATCTGCAGCAGGTCGAGCAGCCCGGGCCGCTCCGACAGCGGGAAGACCGCGGGCTCGCCGGCGCCGAGCAGAGCGGCCCGCTGGTTGGGCAGCAGCCGCCCGTCCCAGTAGCTGCGCGCGTAGTCGTAGATCAGGATGTCGGGGTCGTCGGTCGCGTCGAGGCGCCCGGCGATGCCGCTCAGCGAGCCGGGCGTCAGGGTGTCGTCACTGTCGAGGAAGACCAGGTAGTCGCCGGTCGCCTGCGCGACCCCGGCGTTACGGGCGTGGCCCAGCCCCACGTTCTCGCTCAGGTGGAGGACCCGCACCCGGGGGTCGCGCTCCGCGTACTCGTCGAGGATGGCGCCCGAGCCGTCCGGCGAACAGTCGTCCACGGCGACGACCTCGAAGTCGGTGAAGTCCTGCTGCAGTACGGAGTCGAGGCACTCCCGAACATACCCCTGCACGTTGTACGCAGGCACGATGAGTGTCAGTCGAGGCATCCTTCACCAGTCCAGAGAGCTGTTCGCAGGGTCCGTGCGCAGGCACCGATTCGCACCGCGGAATCATGGGGGAGCGCCTGAGCACCTGAACAGCGTAATTGATTGACATCCGCCCACTGTGGCCTTGTGTTTGCCCCGGCTTCATCCGGGGCCGCCCGGCTTGGCCCGTGCTGTTCGCCGGGTGTCATCCGTACGCAGCTTCATATCGCACGATAATACGGTTGATACCTCTTTGTCTGATTCGATTTTCCGTGGACGTAGGGTGGACCCGTCCGCAGGACCGGACGGCAGGACCTTGCACAGAGAGTGAGACGCACAGAATGACCTGGATGGTTACGGGCGGGGCCGGATACATAGGTGCGCACGTCGTGCGGGCGATGCTCGCCGGCGGTCTGCGGGTGGTCGTGTACGACGACCTCTCCACGGGGAACGCCGCGAGTGTGCCCGACGGGGTGCCGCTGGTCACCGGCAGCGTGCTGGACCGGAAGGCCCTGGACGCGGCGATCCGTGACCACACCGTGACAGGTGTGGTGCATGTCGCAGGCAAGAAGCAGGTCGGCGAGTCCGTCGAGCGCCCCCTCCACTACTACCGGGAGAACGTGACCGGTCTGGAAGTGCTGCTGGAGAGCATGGTCGCGGCCGGAGTCGACCGGCTGGTGTTCTCCTCGTCGGCCGCCGTCTACGGCATGCCCGACGTGGACCTCGTCACGGAGGACACCCCCTGCGCGCCGATGAGCCCGTACGGGGAGACCAAGCTCGTCGGCGAATGGCTGATCCACGCCTCCGCCCGGGCCCACGGACTGCGCTGCGCCTCCCTGCGGTACTTCAACGTCGCCGGTGCGGCCTCGCCGGAGCTCGCCGACGCCGGGGTGTTCAACCTCATCCCGATGGTCTTCGAGCGCCTGGAGGCCGGCGAGGGTCCGCGGATCTTCGGCGACGACTACGCGACGCCCGACGGCACCTGCGTCCGCGACTACATCCATGTGGAGGACATCGCCTCCGCCCACCTCGCGGCCGCACGCCGGCTGGAGGAGGCCGGGCCCGGCACGGACCTCACGCTGAACATCGGCCGCGGCGAGGGAAGCTCGGTACGCGAGATGGTCGACCGCATCCTCAAGGTGACCGACTGCGGGGACGTCGCCCCCGAGGTGACCGCCCGCCGCCCCGGCGACCCGGCGCGCGTGGTCGCGGGCGCCGACCGGATCCGCGCGGAGCTGGGCTGGTCGGCCCGGTACGGCGTGGACGAGATGATCGAGTCCGCCTGGCAGGGCTGGCGCCTGCGGCACCCGTAGGGGCCTCGCGCACGCCCGGGTCGCGGCCCGGGCGTGCGCATTCGTGCAATTCGATATCGAGTTCGACATCGTGCGCATGTGCGGCGGTTTCCTGAGGACGGTTCGAGGCGAAACCGAAGTCGAATGGTTACGGGGGGCCGCCGCTTTTCCTCCGGATGAGTCGGTAAGCGGGTCGGCGGTGCTGTTTCGCCGCGGATGAGTGGCGGGATCTGACTAAGGTCACCCGGTAGGTCGCAGCTGCGACAGGAACGCCGACTCATCGTGGGGGCAGAACTGTGAAGGCTCTCGTACTTTCCGGTGGGGCAGGCACCCGGCTTCGTCCCATTACTCATACCTCGGCCAAACAGCTGGTACCGGTGGCGAACAAACCGGTGCTGTTCTACGGGCTCGAAGCCATCGCGGAAGCCGGCATCACCGAGGTCGGCATCATCGTGGGCGACACCGAGGAGGAGATCCGCGCAGCGGTCGGCGACGGCTCCCGGTTCGGCATCGACGTCACCTACATCCCGCAGTCCGAGCCGCTCGGCCTCGCCCACGCCGTCCTGATCGCCCAGCGCTTCCTGGGCGACGACGACTTCGTCATGTACCTCGGCGACAACTTCATCGTCGGCGGGATCGCGGGCCTGGTCGAAGGGTTCTGCGCGGACCGTCCCGACGCCCAGATCCTCCTGACGCGGGTGCCCGACCCGACCTCGTTCGGCGTCGCCGAGCTCGACGGGGACGGCAGGGTCGTGGCCCTGGAGGAGAAGCCGAAGGAGCCCAAGAGCGACCTGGCGCTCGTCGGCGTCTACCTCTTCACCCGGGTCATCCACGAGGCCGTCCGCTCCATCCGCCCGTCCTGGCGCGGCGAACTGGAGATCACCCACGCCATCCAGTGGCTGATCGACCAGGAGCGCGACGTCCGCTCCACCACGATCCGCGGCTACTGGAAGGACACCGGCAACGTCACCGACATGCTGGAGGTCAACCGCACCGTGCTGGAGACCGTCGAGCCGTGCACCCAGGGCGCCCACGTCGACGACGAGAGCGAGATCATCGGCCGGGTCCGGATCGAGCCGGGCGCCCGGGTCACCCGCAGCCGGATCGTCGGCCCCGCCATCATCGGCGCCCGCTCGGTGATCAGTGACGCCTACGTCGGACCGTTCACCTCGGTCGCCCACGACTGCCGGATCGAGGACAGCGAGATCGAGTACTCCATCGTCCTGCGCGGCGCCTCGATCGACGGCGTCCGCCGCGTCGAGGCCTCCCTCATCGGCCACGAGGTCGAGGTGACTCCCGCGCCCCGGAGCCCGTCCGCCCACCGACTCGTCCTCGGCGACCACAGCAAGGTGCAGATCTCCTCATGACGACCCGTCTCCTGGTGACCGGCGGTGCCGGCTTCATCGGATCCCATTACGTCCGCACCCTGCTGGGCCCGGACGGCCCCGGTGACCTCGTCGTCACCGTGCTCGACAAGCTCACCTACGCGGGCAGCCCGGCCAACCTCGACGAGGTGCGCGACCACCCGGGGTTCTCGTTCGTGCAGGGCGACATCTGCGACACGGAACTGGTCGGCGGCCTCATGGCCGGGCACGACCAGGTGGTGCACTTCGCCGCCGAATCGCATGTGGACCGCTCCATCGACGGCGGCGCCGAGTTCGTCCGTACCAACGTCCTGGGCACCCACACCCTCGTCCACGCCGCGCACCTGTCGGGCGTCCGGACCTTCGTCCACATCTCCACCGACGAGGTCTACGGGTCAATCGACGAGGGCTCCTGGACCGAGAACGAACCACTCGCGCCCAACTCCCCGTACTCCGCGTCCAAGGCGTCGAGCGACCTCATCGCGCTCTCCTACCACCGCACCCACGGACTCGACGTGCGGGTGACCCGCTGCTCCAACAACTACGGGCACCACCACTTCCCCGAGAAGGTCATCCCCCTCTTCGTCACCCATCTGCTGGAGGGCCGGCCGGTCCCGCTGTACGGCGACGGCGCCCACGTCCGCGACTGGCTGCACATCGACGACCACGTCCAGGCCATCGAACTCGTCCGCACCAAGGGCCGCGCGGGCCGGGTCTACAACATCGGCGGCGGCACCGAACTCTCCAATAAGGAGCTCACCGGACTGCTCCTGGAGGCCTGCGGTGCCGACTGGGACACCGACGTCGTCCACGTCGAGGACCGCAAGGGTCACGACCGGCGCTACTCCGTCGACTGCACCCGGATCCGTGAGGAGCTCGGTTACGAGCCCCGCAAGGACTTCCGCACCGGGCTCGCCGAAACAGTGCGGTGGTACCGCGAGAACCGCTCCTGGTGGGAGCCGCTCAAGGAGAGGGCCGCCCTGTGAGCGCGGTCTGGCTGGTCACCGGAGCCGCCGGAATGCTCGGGCAGGACCTCACGGCCGCCCTCGCCCACGAAAGCGTCACCGCCGTCCCCGCGGACCGCACGGTCCTGGACATCACCGACCCCGGCCGCGTCCGCGCGGCGTTCGTCGCCCACCGCCCCGCCGTCGTGGTCAACTGCGCGGCCTGGACCGCCGTCGACGACGCCGAGAGCCAGGAGGACGCCGCCCTGCGGATCAACGGCACCGGCCCCGCGGTGCTCGCCGCCGCCTGCCGCGAGCACGGCGCCGTCCTGCTCCACGTCTCCACCGACTACGTGTTCGCCGGGGACGCCGCTCTGCCGTACGCCGAGGACGCTCCCACCGCCCCGCGCAGCGCGTACGGCCGCACCAAACTGGCCGGCGAACGCGCCGTGCTGGAGACCCTCCCCGACACCGGCTACGTCGTGCGCACCGCCTGGCTCTACGGCGCGGGCGGCGCCAACTTCGTCCGCACGATGATCAGGCTGGAGGGCGTCAAGGACACCCTCGACGTGGTGGACGACCAGCGCGGCCAGCCCACCTGGACCGTCGATCTGGCCGGCCGGCTCGTGCGGCTCGGGCAGGCCGCCCTGGACGGCACCGCCCCGGCGGGCGTCTACCACGGCACCAGCGCCGGCGGGACGACGTGGTGCGGCTTCGCCCGGGAGATCTTCCGGCTGCTCGGCGCGGACCCCGCCCGGGTCCGGCCCACCACCAGTGCCGCGTATCCCCGCCCGGCCCCGCGGCCCGCGTTCGGCGTGCTCGCGCACGACCGGTTCCGGGCGGCCGGGATCGAACCGATCCGGGACTGGCGCGCCGCACTGGAGGAGGCCTTCCCGGCCCTGCTCGCCGCGGAACGCCCCCTGCTCAGCGGCCGGCCGAACTGAGCGCGGGTTCACCCGCCCGCAGCCGCGCGTAGTACGCCTCGCACGCGGCGTACGACGGAAGCAGCCCCTGCCGCTCCGCCTCGGCCAGCGAAGGCGCCCCGGCGTCCTTCCCGGACAGCAGCGGCGCGATGTCCGCAGGCCACTCGATGCCCAGCTCCGCGTCGAGCGGATCGATGCCGTGCTCGCGTCCGGGCGCATAGCCCTCGGAACAGAGATAGAGGACGCCCGCGTCATCGGTCAGTGCCATGAAGGCGTGGCCGAGCCCCTCGGCGATGTAGACCGCCCGGTGAGCGGTGTCGTCGAGACGGACCGCCTCCCACCGCCCGTACGTGGGCGAGCCCGCCCGGACGTCCACGATCACGTCGAGCACGGCGCCGCGCACGCACTTCACGTACTTCGCCTGGCCCGGCGGCACGTCGGCGAAGTGGATCCCGCGCAGCGTGCCCCGGCGGGACGTGGAGAAGTTGGCCTGCGCGAGCCCCAGCGCATGTCCCGCGGCCTCTGCGAGGTCCGGGGCCCTGAACCACTCGTGGAAGCTGCCGCGGGAGTCGGGGATGACCTCGGGCTCGTGCACCCAGGACCCGGGGAGGGAGAGCTGGCGCATGCGATCACGTCCTGTTCCTGGATTCGCCGAACGTTCCGGCGGTGGAGCCGACGTCTCCTGCAACGAGTCGCGGCAGGAAAGGGATACGGAACGGTACGGATACGGACGAAACAGGGTCCACGGTGCGGAACGCGAAGGCGCCGATTCCCGTGCTCGCGTAGATTGCGGGGTCCAGCGAGGCGAACCATGGGGGCTACACGTGTCAGGGGCCAGGCAGGGCGTCACGGAGGCCCGCAGGATCGTGGTCAAGGTCGGTTCCTCCTCCCTCACCACGGCCTCCGGGGGCCTCGACGCCGACCGGGTCGACGCACTCGTCGACGTGCTCGCCAAGGTGCGCAGCGGCGGTGAGCGGGAGGTCGTCCTCGTCTCCAGCGGCGCCATCGCGGCCGGACTCGCCCCGCTCGGACTGCACCGCAGGCCCAAGGACCTCGCCAGGCAGCAGGCCGCCGCCAGCGTCGGCCAGGGGCTCCTCGTCGCCCGCTACACCGCCTCCTTCGCCCGCTACGGCGTCCGCGTCGGCCAGGTCCTGCTCACCAGCAACGACACCAGCCGCCGCGCCCACTACCGCAACGCCTACCGCACCCTGGACCAGCTCCTGGACATGGGCGCGCTGCCGATCGTCAACGAGAACGACACCGTGGCCACGGACGAGATCCGTTTCGGCGACAACGACCGGCTCGCCGCGCTCGTCGCCCACCTGGTCCGCGCCGATCTGCTGATCCTCCTCTCGGACGTGGACGGCCTCTACGACGGCGACCCGAGCATCCCCGGCACCACCCGCATCGCGGAGATCACCGGCCCCGCCGATCTGGCCGGGGTCAGCATCGGCAGCGCCGGCAAGGCGGGTGTCGGGACCGGCGGCATGGTCACCAAGGTCGAGGCCGCCCGGATCGCCACCGCGGCCGGTGTCCCCGTCGTCCTGACCTCGGCGAGCCACGCGGCCGACGCGCTGGCCGGCCGCGACACGGGCACCTATTTCCACCGCACCGGACGCCGCTCGGCGGACCGGCTGCTGTGGCTCGCCCACGCCTCCACCCCGCAGGGTGCGCTGACCCTGGACGACGGCGCCGTGCAGGCGGTCGTGGAGCGCCACAGCTCGCTGCTGCCGGCCGGGATCGCCGCGGTCGAGGGCGAGTTCAGCGCCGGCGACCCGGTGGAACTGCGCGACCTGCGGGGCCGGCCGGTGGCCCGCGGGCTCGTCAACTTCGACGCCAAGGAGATCCCGCAGCTCCTCGGCCGCTCCACCCGCGACCTCGCCCGCGAACTCGGTCCCGCGTACGAGCGGGAGGTCGTACACAGGGACGATCTTGTCGTTCTCGGCACCTGACCGACCCCTGAAACGGCTGAAAGTCCAGCCTCCGGGCAGAGACCTTCACGAAAACCGCCCCAAGCCGGGCCGCGGACTGGTCCACTTTGTAGCAGGGACACTGCGGGTTACGGCACAGCAACACATTCACAGGAGGCCGCCGGTGAGACGAGCGCGCCCGGGGGCGCCGCCCCGAGGAACGGGTGGCCGCGCCCTGACCAGCGTCGGAGCAGGGACCGGCTTCGACGGAAGCAGGACCACGGACCGGAGGGACGAACGGACCACCGGGCCGGAACCGACGGTGGCCGGCCAGGAGCGCACGCAGTCGAAGCTGTGGCACATCACGCTCTGCGTCTCCGGCTCCGAGATCCCGCTGAAGGAGGTCAGACGAGGCCTCGAACAGCTGGCCCACGACCACCCCTTCCTGCTGACCAGCCGTTACGCCAACGACCACGCGGAGATCCGCTACTGGGAAGAGGCCCGCGACCTGCACGACGCGGCGGCGGTGGCGCTGCGGCTGTGGGGCGAGCACCGTTCCAGTGCGGGGCTGCCGCCCTGGGAGATCGTCGGCCTGGAGGTCATCGACCGCGAGACGTACCACCAGCGCATCGCCGAGGGCTACGGGCCGCCCCCGGCCGCCCCGGTCGGCGTGCATCCGTACTGAGACCGGCCGGCAGAGGGAGGCCGCCATCCCTCGGACGGCCGTCTCGCATCACGGGATACGTGACGGATGCCCGCAGCGTGCGCATTATTCTGCGGGCATGACCACCCTTTCGCCGTACGACAACATGTCCCCGGTCGCCCAGGCCGCCTACCGGGCCCGCTCCGCGGCCGCCGATATCGCGCCACTTCCGCGTGCGGCGAAGGACGACGCGCTGCTGGCGATCGCGGACGCGCTCGAAGTGCGGACCAGCGACATCCTCGCGGCCAACGCCGAGGACGTGGCGCGCGCCCGCGAGGCCGGGACCAGCGAGTCGGTCGTCGACCGGCTGACCCTCACCCCCGAGCGGATCCGCGCCATCGCGGCCGACGTGCGGGACGTGGCGGCGCTGCCCGACCCGGTCGGCGAGGTGGTGCGCGGTTCGACGCTGCCCAACGGCATCGATCTGCGCCAGGTCCGGGTGCCCCTCGGCGTGGTCGGCATCATCTACGAGGCGCGGCCCAATGTGACGGTGGACGCCGCGGCGCTCTGCCTCAAGTCGGGCAACGCCGTGCTGCTGCGCGGTTCGTCCTCCGCCCACGCCTCCAACAGCGCACTCGTCCGGGTGCTGCGTGACGCGGTCGGCGGCTCGGGTCTGCCGGCCGACGCGGTGCAGTTGGTGCCCGGCGAGAACCGTGACTCCGTCCGCGAGCTCATGCGGGCGCGCGGCCTGGTCGACGTGCTCATCCCGCGCGGCGGCGCGTCACTGATCCGCACCGTCGTCGAGGAGTCCACCGTCCCGGTGATCGAGACCGGCACCGGCAACTGTCATGTGTACGTCGACGCGCAGACCGACCTCGACATGGCTGTCGCCATCCTGGTCAACTCCAAGGCGCAGCGCCCGAGTGTCTGCAACTCCGCGGAGACGCTGCTGGTCCACCGGGACATCGCCGACGCGTTCCTGCCGCGCGCCCTGGAGGCCCTCGCGGAGGCCGGCGTGACCGTGCACGGTGACGAACGGGTGCTGGAGTATGCGGAGAACTCCAAGGTCACCGCGGTGGCGGCGACGCCGGACGACTGGGAGACCGAGTACCTCTCGTACGACATCGCGGCGGCCGTCGTGGAGTCGCTGGACGCGGCCGTGGCACACATCCGGCTCTGGTCGTCCGGTCACACCGAGGCGATCGTGACGACGTCGCAGGCGGCGGCACGGCGTTTCACCCAGTTGGTGGATTCGGCGACGGTGGCCGTGAACGCCTCGACGCGCTTCACGGACGGCGGCCAGTTCGGCTTCGGCGCCGAGATCGGCATCTCCACGCAGAAGCTGCACGCCAGGGGGCCCATGGGGCTGCCGGAGCTGACGTCGACGAAGTACATCGTGACCGGCGACGGCCACGTCAGGTGACGGTGTGACGCGGCGAATGTGCCGTCTCCCTGCCCAAAACCACCCCACGGGTCTAGGCTGAAGCCGTGCCGGACGACGTGGGGGGCAGGCCGTTCCCGAACGGCTGGGAGCCCGACGACGACCGCGGGGGCGCGGACGAGGACTTCGCCTCCGTGGTGTTCGACGAGGACTTCGTGCGGGCAGCCGAATTCCACGAACCGACCGCTGTCGAGCGGCTGTTGGCCGCTGCCGAGGCGCGCGCCGAGGCGGATGCCTTCCGGTTCAGGGGCGGCGGTGGGCCGCTGGACGACGACCCCTACGACGACGGGTACGGGCCGGGCGGCGCGTACGGCCACGGGAGTGGCTACGACGACGGGCCGGACGACGACGACCGCGCCAGCGGCCCGTACGGGCGCCACGGCGGCGCTCTGCGGCCCTATCGGGGATCGGCCCGCTGGCACCGGCCGGTGGCCTGGCTGCTCGCGCTGCTGATGGGGGTCGGCATGATCGCGCTCGCCTTCAGCGCCGTCTTCCGCAACACCTCCGGCGACCGCCAGGACCAGGTCCCGCCCCCGGCCACGAGCGGGGTGGACAGTGCGCCGGGGCCGACCTCGGCCCCGTCCGCCGCGGACGGCTACTCCCGCCCGATGGTTTCCGCCGTTCCCCGCACTCCCTGATCCCGCCGAAGCGCCGTCCCGACCGTGTCCCGGCCGCCTGTTCCCGGGCGTACCGGGCGCACCGGTTGCCGGTGCGCCGCCGCCCCGACGTGCCCGTTACGGGCCGCCGACGATGCCCCGGGGTGGCCGGGCGGGCCGCTGCCGTTTCCCCGGCCCGGATCCACCCGACCGGGGGAATCCCGGGGCAGTTCCCGCCCGTCACCGCGTTTACCTCCGCTGTAATCGACCTACTCTGAAGATATGACCCCTCACCCGTTCGAAGAGGGGGCTTCTCACTTGTCCGGCCATGCCCACGTATGGCGGGCAGACCCTGTCCGGAGCCTTCCGGCCGGAAGGGGCGCACCGTTTCGGCCCCGGCCGGTGGCGTGGAGTCGGTCGGTGACGTGAAGTCGGGAGAAGTCATGGCAGACCGCGGAGATCCACCCGAAGGCCCGTCGGAGAACGGGGCGAGCGGCGGCAGCGAGGACGAGTACCGCTCACTCGTCTTCGACGAGTCCTTCGTCCGGGCTGCCCGGCTCCAGGAATTCTCCGCCCAGGAGCGCATGGGAGAGCACGCCCGCGCCGTCCGGAGCCTGCCGGGCCGAGCCGTCCGCAACGGCTCACGGGCCGCACTCGCCCTGGTCGTCCTGATCGCCCTGGCCTTCGGCGCCGCCGTCTTCATGGGCTTCCGCCACCCCTACCAGAACCCCGTCACCCGCCGGGCCGAGCCGCTGCGGATGACCGTCGTCCCGCTGGCGCCGCGCGGAACCGTGCCCGCCGGCACCCCGGCCGGTCTTTTCGCGGGCAGCCCCGCCGCCTCGTTCCCCGAGGGGGCCGCCGGCATCAGCCTCCCGGTCAGCCGGCGGACGGACAGCTTCTCCGAGAACCAGGTGTACACGGCGCTGGCCACGGTCAAGGACTACCTGGTGGCCTCCTCGCTCGACCTCGACGTCCTCGGCGGGAACGCGGTGCGCCCCGTGGAGTCCCTGCTCGACCCGGACCAGATGGAGCAGTTCGAGCGGAGCGTGAGGGCCCCGCGCGACGACGGGCAGCACGCGGTGACCGGCTGGCTGGTGCGATTCGACCCGGCCCGGGTCACCCTCGACCCGGAGATCCGGGTCCGGGGCACCCTGCGGTACGCCGAGGTGGGGGCCGACACCCTGGAGGTGCTGTCGGACCACACCTTCGCCTATGCGCTCCGCCCGACCGTCTCCGGGCCCCAACAGGCGGACGGAGCCTCGCTGTTCACCGTACGGCGGGAGATGCGCTTCCGGTTCGACCGGGACGATCTGCGGCTGCACCGGCTGGAGGTGCAGACCAGCTACGTCCAGGCCGGACCGCAGTCCTGCTCGGCCGACACCACCGGTGCCCTGCGGCCACTGCTCGCGGGCGGACGAGCGGTCGACCGCGGCCCGGCGGGCACCGACCCGTACGCGACGGGCCTCCCCGCCGCGGCGCTGTGCGGGACGCTGGAGGTCAGCTCCCCGCCGTCCCGGGAGCAGACGGCCCCTCAGGGTCCTCGGGCCCCGGGGACTGCTCCGAGCCGTCCGTAGCGTCACCCGTGGCCGTCCCGGCCCCCTTGGCGCCGCTGCCGCCCGCTCCGGTGAACTTGTCCCGGAGCTTGCCGCCCAGGTCCCCGGCGCCCCCCGCTATGTCGCCGACCAGCTTCATCAGCGGGTCCTTGCTGCTGCGCACCGAATCGGCGTAGTGGGAGGCGGATTCCTTGAAGGCGTCCGTGACCGAGGTGTCCTTGTCCTCGTCGCGCCGCGGGTAGTGGCCGTCCATGATCCGCTGGTAGTCGCGGGTTTCGGACCACTTCTTCAGCTCGGCCGCGCGCACGGTGGTGAACGGGTGCGAGCGGGGGAGCACGTTGAGGATCTTGAGGACGGAATCGCGCAGGTCGCCGGCCTTCTCGTACTCGTCGGCCTGGGCGAGGAAGGCGTCCACGTTCATCTCGTGGAGGTGGTTGCCGCCGGCGATCTTCATCAGTCCGCGCATCGAGGCCCGAAGATCCTGGCCGACCAGCAGTCCGGCCCGGTCGGCGGACAGCTCGGACTTGCGGAACCACTCGCGCAGCGCGGTGACGATCGCCATGATCGCGACATTGCCGAGAGGGATCCACGCCACCTTGAGCGCGAGATTGGTGAGGAAGAGCAGGATCGTGCGGTACACGGCATGGCCGGAGAGGGCGTGCCCCACCTCGTGTCCGACGACGGCCCGCATCTCCTCCTCGTCGAGCAGCTCCACCAGGCCCGTCGTCACCACGATGATCGGCTCGTCCAGGCCGATGCACATGGCGTTGGGCTGGGGATTCTGGCTGACGTACATCGGAGGGACCTTCTCCAGGTCCAGGATGTAACAAGCGTCCCGCAGCATGTCGTTGAGGTGGCTGAACTGCGCGTCGCTCACCCGGACGGAGTCGGACAGGAAGAGCAGTCGCAGACTGCGCTCCGGCAGCAGTCCGCTCAGCGCCTTGAAGACAGTGTCAAAACCGCTCAGCTTGCGCAGGGCCACCAGGGCCGAGCGGTCCGCCGGGTGTTCGTACGCCCGGGAGGAGATTCCCGGGAAACGCCTGCGCTGCCTGCTCGGCACCTGGCCATGGCTCTCGTGGCTGCCGTCGGTCATGAATGGGCCCCCTGTTCGTACGAGACGTCGCTCGCCCCCTGACAAATCCCAGCGTAGGTGCTGGGGCTACGGTGTGCGGGGGGCTGTGGATAACTGAGGAGACGCCCGACATGCCGCACACCGTTGCTCTGCTCGCTGCCGCGTCCGAGGACCAGGGGCCCGGCAACACGATCCGCATCGTGCTGATCGCCTCGCTCGTCGGAGCGGCCCTGATGGCCTGGTTCCTGCTCCGCGGATACCGCAACGACGACAACAACGACTGAGTCGGCGTGGGCGTGCCCGGGGCCCCCGCATACGATGTCAGCGACGTCTTCCCTCCGACTCCCGATCGATAGGTCCTGCCGAAGATGAGCCTCACGAGCACCGCACACCAGCTGGTCACCGTCGCCGCCGAGGGCGAGCACGGTGGAAACCACGAAAGTCTCAGCCCGCTCCTCACCGGTGGCGGTGCGTTTGTCGCGCTTCTCCTCCTTCTGTGGATCACCACGCGCTTCAACCGCGACCGCTGAGGCCGAGGCGTACAGCTGTGCCAGTAGGCTCTGCACGCATGGGAGAGCAGGAAGTGCCTACCGGCCGCGGAAAGCGCCGCCTCGGCGTGATGGGCGGGACGTTTGACCCGATCCATCATGGACACCTGGTGGCGGCCAGTGAAGTGGCCGCCCTGTTCCACCTCGACGAGGTGATCTTCGTCCCCACCGGGCAGCCGTGGCAGAAGAGCCAGAAGCAGGTGTCCCCGGCCGAGGACCGCTATCTGATGACCGTCATCGCGACGGCGTCCAACCCGCAGTTCTCGGTCAGCCGGAGCGACGTCGACCGCAAGGGGCCGACGTACACGATCGACACCCTGCGGGACCTGCGCGCGGTCCACGGTGACGCGGACCTCTTCTTCATCACGGGTGCCGACGCCCTCTCCCAGATCCTCACCTGGCGGGATGCCGAGGAACTCTTCTCGCTCTCCCACTTCATCGGTGTGACGAGGCCGGGGCACGTGCTCACGGACGCCGGGCTGCCGGAGGGGGGCGTCTCCCTCGTGGAGGTCCCCGCGCTGGCGATCTCCTCCACGGACTGCCGCGAGAGGGTCGCCCAGGGGGATCCGGTCTGGTACCTGGTGCCGGACGGCGTGGTCCGCTACATCGACAAGCGCCAGCTGTACCGCGGCGAATGAGCCACGGAGAGGGGCACCGGTGAACGACCGTCAGAACCCGTACGACCCGTACTACCAGCAGCCGCAGATCATCGGCTACGACGAGTACGGTCAGCCGGTGTACCAGCAGCCCGGACAGCAGCAGCCGGGACAGCAGCAGTACGAGCAGCAGTACGACCCGTACGCGCAGCAGCAGCCGCAGCCGCCGCACCAGGCCCAGCAGCCGCAGCAGCAGGCGCCGCAGTCCGGGCAGGGATACGGCTACGACCCGTACGCCCAGCAGCAACAGCAACAGCCCGCCGTGCCCCCGCAGCAGTACGACCCGTACGCCACCCAGCAGCACCCACAGCAGCAACACCCGCAGCAGGGTTACGGCTACGACGGCGGCTACGGCTATGACACGGGCCAGCAGCCCGCCGCGGTCGACACCTCGCAGCAGTGGAGCATCCCGCAGCAGGCCCCGGCGCCCGAAGCCCCGGCCGCGCAGCGGGCCCCCGAAACTCGGCGGACTCCCGAAACGCAGCCGGCCGCGGAGCCGGAGGCGGGCGTCCCGGGGCCGCGCCGGGGGGACCGTGACTACCGCACGGAGCAGTTCTCCTTCATCGAGGAGCCCGACGAGGACTCCGAAGACGTCATCGACTGGCTGAAGTTCACCGAGAGCCGCAGCGAGCGCCGCGAGGAGGCTCGCCGGCGCGGTCACAACCGGATGGTCGCGCTGATCGTCGTCGCCGCCCTCGTCGTGGTCGGTGGCGTGGGTTACCTGTGGTCCGCGGACAAGCTTCCCGGCTTCTCCGCGTCGGAGAAGGAGACCACCACGGCGACCGGTCCGCAGCGGCGGGACGTCATCGTGGTCCACCTCCACAACACCAAGGGCGGCGGTACGTCCACGGCCCTGCTCGTCGACAACGTGACCACCAAGCAGGGCACGACGGTTCTGCTGCCCAACTCGCTGGCCGTCTCCGACGAGGACGGTGCCACCACCACGCTCGGCAAGTCGGTCGACGACGACGGCACCTCCGGAACCCGTGAGTCCATCGACACCCTGCTCGGCACCGAGATCAGCGGCACCTGGCGGCTGGACACCCCGTATCTGGAGAACCTCGTCGACCTGGTCGGCAACATCGAGGTCGACACCGACACCGCTGTTCCCGACGCCAAGAAGGGGAACCCGCCCCTGGTGAAGGAGGGCAAGGCGCAGACCCTCGGCGGGCCGATGGCCGTCGCCTACGCCACGTACCGGGGGCCTGGGGAGGCCGAGGCCAAGCAGCTGATGCGGTTCGGGCAGGTCATGCGCGGAGTGCTGCGGAAGATCTCCGACGATCCGAAGGCCGCCACGGTCACCATCCAGACGCTGGCGCAGATCCTCGACCCGTCACTGCCCGAGCAGGACCTCGGCGCCTCCCTGGCGAAGCTTGCCGAGCACGCCAAGATAGGCGACTACAAGACGGCGCTGCTGCCGGTCCAGGACGACGGCACCCTCACCGACGCCGCCACCGAGAGCGTCGTCAAGGACATCCTGGGCGGCTCGGTCAAGGCCCCGGCGGCGGAGGCGGCGGTGCGGGTCGGCGTCAAGGACGCCACGGGCAGCGACCGCGGTACGGAGTCCGCCCGGATCGAGCTGGTCAACGGCGGCTACACCGTCGTCAATGCGGGGAAGTCCGACGCGGTGGCCTCCTCCGAGGTCGTCTACGAGGACGCTGCGGACAAGAAGAAGGCGACCGAGGTCGCCTCGACCCTCGGGCTGCCCGCGAGCGCGACGAAGCAGGGCAAGCCGGCCGGCAACGCGGACGTGTCGGTCGTCATCGGCCAGGACTACAAGATCAAGTAGCCCGCGGTGCGGCCGACCGTCCCACGGGTCCACGGGCCCAGGGTTCGTCCGGTCCGGTCAGGGGCGGCTCCGGACGGTTCCGGGGCCGCCCCGCCGTCGTTCCCGGGCCGTCCGGGGGCGGCTTCCGGGCCTGTCTGTGGGCCGGGGCGGGCGGTTCCACCGCTGCTCCGGGCGGCGCCGGACGACTCCTGAACGGTCCTCGGAGGATGACTGCGTGGGCTGTCGGCGGTCCGTGAGACCCTAGAGGTTGATCTGACCGCCTACGAAAGCCTGCATGTGACCGCCACGGACCGCTCCATCGAGCTCATCAACGCCGCCGCTCAGGCGGCCGCCGACCGGCTCGCGCACGACATCATCGCGTACGACGTCAGCGACGTGCTGTCGATCACGGACGCCTTCCTGCTGGCCTCGGCCCCCAACGACCGCCAGGTCAAGTCGATCGTCGACGAGATCGAGGAGCAGCTTCAGGAGAAGCTCGGCGCCAAGCCGGTCCGCCGTGAGGGCGACCGCGACGCACGCTGGATCCTCCTCGACTACGTCGACATCGTCATCCACGTCCAGCACAGCGAGGAGCGCGTCTTCTACGCGCTCGAGCGCCTGTGGAAGGACTGCCCCGAGATCCCTCTTCCCGAGGACGCGGTGAAGACCCGCGGCAAGGCCGAGGAGCACGCACAGCTCACCGGCAGCACGGAAGGTGAGCAGAGCTGAACGGCAGCGGAAGCGGCAGGGGCCGCAGGATCGTCCTCTGGCGACACGGCCAGACGGCGTGGAACCTGGAGCGCAGGTTCCAGGGCTCCACGGACATCGAGCTCACCGAGGAGGGCGTCGGGCAGGCCCGGCGGGCCGCCCGGCTGCTCGCCGGGCTGAAGCCGGACGCGATCGTCGCATCCGATCTGCGGCGCGCCGCGGCCACGGCGGGCGAGCTCGTCGCAGTCACCGGGCTCGGTGTCGCGTACGACCCGGGCCTGCGCGAGACCTACGCCGGCGCCTGGCAGGGCCTCACCCACGAGGAGATCGTGGGACTGTACGGCGAGCAGTACGCGGCCTGGAAGCGCGGCGAGCCCGTGCGGCGCGGCGGCGGTGAGCTGGAGACCGAGGTCGCCGACCGGGCGGCCCCCGTCGTGCTCGCGCACGCCGACAAGCTGCCGGACGACGGCACGCTCGTCGTCGTCAGCCACGGTGGCACCATCCGGACCACCATCGGCCGGCTGCTGGGCCTGGAAGCGCATCACTGGGAAGGGCTCGGCGGACTCACCAACTGCTGCTGGTCGGTGCTGGGCGAGGGCGCCCGCGGCTGGCGTCTGCTGGAGCACAACGCGGGCACGCTGCCCGAACCGGTGCTCGGCGACGACGCCTGACCTGGTTCCCGCACGGTGCCCACAGGGCGTCTGCGGGAAGCATCGGCCGGATTTCACTTTCCGGCTGGTCACAGGCTAAAGTTCTTCTTGTTCGCAGCGCGGAAACGCAGGGAAACACAGCGAACAGCGGGGCTATAGCTCAGTTGGTAGAGCGCCTGCATGGCATGCAGGAGGTCAGGAGTTCAATTCTCCTTAGCTCCACAATCAGGATCCCGTCCCCTCCCAGGGGGCGGGATCCTTGCTTGTTGCCCCCGCCCGGTCACCGAAGGATTCCCGGCGGGCTGCCCCCCTTGCGGGGCCATGGCAGAATCGGACCGCCGGAGGGGAGACGGACCGAACGGGGAGGAGTGAGCGATGCCTGCGAGCCGCCACGAGATCCCGGAGCTGCCCCCAGGACCTGACCCGAGTCGTCCCCCGGTGGCCCGAACGCCCGGTGGTCACACCGGAATCCTCCCCCTGTGCACGGCCCGCGGCCGCAGCCGGAGCTGATCCATGGGCGCGCACAGGCGGAAATGCGACTGGTGCGGCAGCGGTACGCCCATCGTCAGGGACATGGACCCGGTCAACGTGGACTACCAGTACTGGTGCGAGGAATGCGCGCGGGCCCTCGTCATAAAGGGCGACCCCATCGAGACCTACCGGGAGCTGGAAGGGGAGCCGATCTACGGACGGCTGCTGGAGGAGCACTGCACGCTGAAGCGCTTCTACTCCTTCGCCACGGCCTGACCCGCCCGGCGATCGGCCGGGAGGCGCCGAAGTGGAGCCGGGGAGCGGCTGACGGCAAACGATTTGGTGGACGGCCGGGGTGACCGGTAATGTTCTCGATGTCGCCAGGGGAGACCGGGCGGCAGAACGCGGGGCTATAGCTCAGTTGGTAGAGCGCCTGCATGGCATGCAGGAGGTCAGGAGTTCAATTCTCCTTAGCTCCACAGTGAAGATCGACTGGCGGGCCATCCGAATCGGATGGCCCGCCAGTCTTTTTTGTCCCGTCAACTCCGGCCGCTGCCCAGGGCCTTCCGCCCGGTGCCCGGAGGCAGCGCGGGCCGCTCGGGAGCCGGTTGTTCGATCCGGAGCGCCAGGGCGGGACAACGCCGTACGGCACGCTGCGCGCGTCCTCGCAGATGCATCGGAACCGCGGCGTCCGCGAGCGCCGGGTATCCGTCGGGGCCCAGTCTGATCAGCTCCGGGACGATGTCGGCGCACAGGCCGTGGCCCCGGCAGAGCGTCCAGTCCACGGCCAGTTTCTCGCCGCTCGGAATGGACTCCTCCGCATCCTGGTAACCAGGAGCGGGAAGGGGAAGGACCCCGAGCGTCTCCCGGCCGCAGCCGCCGTCCAGTACGTGCGCGGCCAGGTCGTCGGTGAACGCGGAGAGCGTGGAGGACAGGAAGCGCGCCGAACCGTCCGGGTGCTTGCACGCGCCCCGCCCCTTCACCGCCAGGGTCACCTCGCGCAGCGCCTCCAGCGCGGCCGGCCCGCCCCCGTTCAGTACGTCGGAGAGCCCGCCCGCGGCGGCCGGCAGCCCGAGCTTGCACGGACCGCACTGGCCCGCGGTCTCGGCGGCCAGCCAGTTCGCCACGCGCAGGGACTCGCCGAGCGGACAGGTCTCCGGCCCGATCGGCAGGATCGCGCCCGCTCCCAGCGCACCGCCCGCCGCGGCCAGCGACTCCCGGGAGACGACGGCGTCGTGCAGGGCGTTCGCGGTGATCCAATTGCCGTGATAGCCGCCCGTCAGCACGCCCTGAGGCAACGGGGGCGCGCCGGCCAGCTGGAGTACGTACCGCAGGGGCACCCCCGTGGGCACCTCGATGACCATCGGACGCGCGACCGCGCCGGAGAGGGTGAGGAGCACGGTCCCCGGCTCGTCGGGAAGGCCGGTGTGCCCGTAGCGGCGGGCGCCCGTGCGGGCGGCGACGGCGAGTTGGGCGTACGTCTCCGCGTTCGACAGCAGGGTGGGCGCGCCGCCTACCCCCGACTCGGCGGCCCGTTCGCGGCGCCCCGGCGGCAGGGCGGGGCCACCGGACGCGGCCCGGATGACCGCGGATGCCTCCCCCGAGACCATGCGCTCGGGCGTGCGCACCACCCGGGCGCGCAATGGCTGCCCGCGCCGGTCGGACAGCCCTCGTTCGGCGAGTGCGGAGCGTACCGAGATCTCCGTGGAGTTACGGGTGACGGCGACGATCAGCGTCCGCGCACCGAGTGCTTCGGCGGCCAGCAGGGCGCCGTCCAGGATGAGGTGCGGAGCGCGGTTGAGCAGCACCGTGTCCTTGCGGCAGGCCGGCTCGCCCTCGCTGCCGTTGATCACGACGACCGGTCGCACGCCCCGCCGGATCGATGCCTTGGCGACGGCCCGCAGTTTCCTGCCGAAGGGGAAGCCGGCGCCGCCGCGGCCGTTCAGCGAGATGGCCTCGGCGAGTTCCGCCAGGCGTTCGCCGGTCATCGGCTCCAGCGGCCCGTGCACCTTCAGGTGCATGCCGAGGTCCAGCCGCTCCACCAGGTCGAAGCCGCTGGTCAGTTGGGGGAGGCCGACGACGCGGACTTCGGGGACGTCGGGGAGGGGGATGTTCACGGTCGGTCTCCTGCGGGTGCGGTCCAGGGTTCTCCGGCCGGGGGCGGGTAGAACGGCCCCGGGAGCGGTGCGGTGTCGCCGACGGCGGGCAGCGGTGCGGTCGCTGCTCCGGCGGCGTACGGAGGTTCCTGGGCGGGGACGTAGGGGGTGGCGGGCGTCGGCACGGGTTCGAAGGACGGTGCGGGGGGCTCGTACGCCGTGTACGGGGGGTGCGGCGGGCCCACGGGTCCGGGCGGCGGGCGCAGCGCCTGGGTGGGCGGAGAGGGCGACGGGGCCGGCCAGCGCCCGGACGGCTCCCTCCCCGCGGCGGCTCCGGCGGTCGGCGAGACCGCGCGGTACCCGGCGGCGATCCCCGGCCCCGGGCCGGTGAGGCCGCCGGGCGTGCGCGGGAGCGGATCGGCGAGGCGGTCGGAGCTGCGGGGCGGGGCCTCGTACAGCGGAGGGGCGGGGGCCGGGAGCGTGGTCCGTGGATGCGCGAAGGACGCCGGCAGCGGGGTGCCCCGCACCTGGCTGCCGAGTCCGCCCCGGCCGGCGCCGTCGGCGTCCGCTCCGTAGGCCCCGGACAGGGCCGTGGTGCCGGCTCCGTACGCCGCCTCCGTTCCGTACGCCGTCGGCAGGGCCGTGGTGTCGGCACCGGGCAGCGGAGCCTCGCGCGTCACCTGATCCGGTTCGGCGGGAAGGGCGTCCGGCTTGACCAGAGCGGTGATCAGTCCGGCGATCCGCCGCTTCACCGGCGGGGGCAGCGTGCGCAGGCACAGCGCGGCCGCCACGGCGACCAGGCTCAGGCCGTACATCACGACGACCCAGACCGCGGGCGGCCGGCCCGCGTACAGGCCGTGCACCAGCGCGGCGCACCAGGCCGGGTAGGACAGCGCGTGCAGCGCACGCCAGCGCCCGGCGACCTTGCCGGGGGAGGCGAAGGCGCTGCGCAGCGCGCCCGTCGCGGCGGCCACCACCATCAGCAGCCCGGCCAGCGCGCCGAAGCCGATGAGCCCCGCCGTACCACTGAATCCGAGGCCGAAAGGTATGAGGGCGCCGAGCAGCGCCACATGCCCCAGCGAGACCTTCACCGTGACGTGGAGCAGCAGGAAACCCAGCGAGGCGGCCGCGGCGGTGCGGTGGACGGCCTGGCCGACCAGCCGCTGGCGTGAGGAGAGGAACAGCCGGTCGGTCGCGAGCAGGCCCCAGCCCACCGCGGCGGTGAGCGAGACCAGCGAGAGGACACCGGTCGTGAAGTCGAGCGTGGCGCGCAGACCGTCGCTGCCCGCCACGGCGAGCAGCGGAAGGAGAACCAGCACAGCGACGGTCAGCCCGCCCTGTACGTGACGGCTCGGCCCCCGCAGCGGGGTGGCCGATGAGCGGATCTTGCGATGAGGGTTCATGGGGGGCGACTCCGAATGGTTCGGCAAAGCGGTCCCGTTGCCGCATGCTAAGTCGCCCCATACCGGCCGGTACGAGGTTTGGATGGTTGCCCCGATAGAGGGCATTACGCGGAGTAACCCCCGCTTCCCGGACGTTCTGCCGCGGGGTTCGCCCCCTGCCGTGTCCACGGATCGGCGGCACCCGGAGAGGCCCCGGGCCTGTGCGGTACCCTGACGCCATGCGTGCCGTACGCCTTCTGCTTAGCGAGCCGCGCTGATCAGTCCCGACCGGTGAGAATGCCTGGTCGGCATCGGCGCGGCGTCCCCTCCTGTGCGAGGGGCTTTTTCGTTTCCGTAGACGCGTGTCCGTAGACGTGGGCGCCCGGCAGATGACGATCGATGGAGCTTTGAGGATCATGAGCGAGACGAATTCCGCAGCCGACGTTGCTGCGCCGCACCGCTATACGGCAGCGATGGCCGCCGACATCGAGGCACGCTGGCAGGACTTCTGGGACGCCGAGGGCACCTACGAGGCCCCGAACCCGACCGGTGACCTGGCGGGCGACCCGGAGCTGGCCGCCAAGCCGAAGAAGTTCATCATGGACATGTTCCCGTACCCCTCGGGTGCGGGGCTGCACGTGGGCCACCCGCTGGGCTACATCGCCACCGACGTCTTCGCCCGTCACCAGCGGATGAGCGGCCACAACGTCCTGCACACCCTGGGCTTCGACGCCTTCGGTCTGCCCGCGGAGCAGTACGCCGTACAGACCGGCACGCACCCGCGGATCTCGACCGAGGCCAACATCGAGAACATGACGGCGCAGCTGCGCCGGCTGGGACTGGGTCACGACAAGCGCCGCTCGTTCGCCACGATCGAGTCCGAGTACTACAAGTGGACCCAGTGGATCTTCCTGCAGATCTTCAACTCCTGGTACGACACCGACGCGGACCGCGCCAGGCCCATCGCGGAACTGGTCGCCCAGTTCGAGTCCGGTGAGCGTGCGACGCCCGACGGCCGTGACTGGAGTGCGCTGAGCGCCGCCGAGCACGCCGACGTCCTGAGCGAGTACCGGCTGGCCTACGCCTCCGACGCGCCCGTCAACTGGTCGCCCGGCCTGGGCACCGTCCTGGCCAACGAGGAGGTCACCGCCGACGGCCGCTCCGAGCGCGGCAACTTCCCCGTCTTCAAGGCCAAGCTGCGCCAGTGGAACATGCGCATCACGGCCTACGCCGACCGGCTGCTGAACGACCTGGACGGGCTGGACTGGCCCGAGGCCATCAAGCTGCAGCAGCGCAACTGGATCGGCCGCTCCGAGGGCGCGCGCGTGGACTTCCCCGTCGACGGAGCCGGCAGCATCACGGTCTTCACCACCCGCCAGGACACCCTGTTCGGCGCCACGTACATGGTGCTGGCGCCGGAGCACGAGCTGGTCGAGCGGATCATCCCCGCCGCCTGGCCGGACGGCACCCACCCGGTCTGGACCGGCGGACACGCCACCCCGGCGGAAGCCGTCACGGCGTACCGCAAGCAGGCCGCCGCCAAGTCCGACGTGGAGCGGCAGGCCGAGGCGAAGGACAAGACGGGCGTCTTCACCGGCGCGTACGCGACCAACCCGGTCAGCGGCGAGCAGGTCCCCGTCTTCATCGCCGACTACGTCCTGATGGGTTACGGCACCGGCGCGATCATGGCCGTGCCGGCGCACGACGGACGCGACTTCGCCTTCGCGCGCGCCTTCGAGCTGCCGATGCGCTGCGTCGTCGAGCCGTCGGACGGCCGCGGCACGGACCCCTCGACGTGGGAGGACGCCTTCGGCTCGTACGAGGCGAAGCTGGTCAACTCCGCGAACGACGAGATCTCGCTGGACGGCCTGGGCGTCGTCGACGCGAAGGCCCGGATCACCGAGTGGCTGAAGGAGCACGGTGTCGGCGAGGGCACCATCAACTTCCGGCTGCGCGACTGGCTGTTCAGCCGCCAGCGCTACTGGGGCGAGCCCTTCCCGATCGTGTACGACGAGGAGGGCATCGCCCACCCGCTGCCCGAGTCGATGCTGCCGCTGGAGCTGCCGGAGGTCGACGACTACTCGCCGCGCACCTTCGACCCGGACGACGCCGACACCCAGCCCGAGACCCCGCTGTCGCGCAACGCCGACTGGGTCAACGTCACGCTGGACCTGGGCGACGGCGCCGGCCCGAAGAAGTACCGCCGCGAGACCAACACCATGCCCAACTGGGCGGGCTCCTGCTGGTACGAGCTGCGCTACCTGGACCCGAACAACAGCGAGAAGCTGGTCGACCCGGCCATCGAGCAGTACTGGATGGGCCCGCGGGAAGGGCAGCCGACCGGGGGTGTCGACCTGTACGTCGGCGGCGCGGAGCACGCCGTACTGCACCTGCTGTACGCCCGCTTCTGGTCCAAGGTGCTGCACGACCTGGGCCACGTCTCCTCCGCCGAGCCGTTCCACAAGCTGTACAACCAGGGCATGATCCAGGCGTTCGTCTACCGGGACAGCCGCGGCATCGCGGTCCCGGCGGCCGAGGTCGAGGAGCGTGACGGGGCGTACTACTACGAGGGCGAGAAGGTCTCCCGCGTCCTGGGCAAGATGGGCAAGTCCCTGAAGAACGCCGTGACGCCCGACGAGATCTGCGGCGAGTACGGCGCGGACACGCTGCGTCTGTACGAGATGGCGATGGGCCCCCTGGACGTGTCGCGCCCCTGGGACACGCGGGCCGTCGTCGGCCAGTACCGACTGCTGCAGCGTCTGTGGCGCAACATCGTCGACGAGGAGAGCGGCGAGGTCACCGTCGTCGACACCGAGCCCGCCGAGGACACGCTGCGCGCGCTGCACAAGGCGATCGACGGCGTCGGCGGGGACATGGCCGGGATGCGCTTCAACACGGCCATCGCCAAGGTCACCGAGCTGAACAACCACCTGACCAAGGCCGGCGGCCCGCTGCCGCGCTCCGTCGCCGAGGCCCTGGTGCTGCTGGTGGCGCCGCTGGCGCCGCACATCGCCGAGGAGCTGTGGCGCCGGCTGGGTCACACCGCGTCGGTCGTGCACCAGGACTTCCCGGTCGCCGACCCGGCGTACGTCGTGGACGAGACCGTGACCTGCGTCGTGCAGGTCAAGGGCAAGGTCAGGGCGCGCCTGGAGATCTCCCCGTCGATCACGGACACGGAGCTGGAGGCCCTGGCCCTGGCGGACCCGGCCGTCGTCGCGGCACTGGGCGGGGCGGGCATCCGGAAGGTGATCGTGCGGGCGCCGAAGCTGGTGAACATCGTTCCGGCCTAGGCGGTCCGGGCGACAGCCGTCGCCGTGACGGTGTGAGGGCTTTCCCCTACGGGCAGGTTGGGGGTTCCGATGGAACCCTCCGCCTGCCCGTTCCGTTTACGGTGGAGGGGCGGGTGAAACCGTGCCGTAAGCCGTCACACCATCCGAGGGGCGCTCATGGAAGCCGTCATCCTGATCCTGGGGCTGCTCGTCGTCGCCTTCATGGCCCTGGGCGTCTACGCGACCGTCAAGGCCGTCGGAGCGGCCAAACGCGGTGTGGACCGCACGCTCACGCAGGCCCGCCGGACCGTGGAGGACACCACGCTGCGGGCCAAGAGCTACGGGCAACTGGGCGTCGGCGGTGAGCTGGCGCAGCTCCGCCTCTCGCTGCGCACCTCGATGCGGGCCACGCAGGAGGCGCTGCGTTCGGGTGTGGCCGAGGACGCCTCGCTCTCGGAGTCGCTGGGTCTGTTCGAGCGCCTCGGGGTGCACGGCCGCGAGCTGGACGAGGACCTGAAGCGGCTGGAGCGCGAGCCGGACAAGGCGACGGTCGCCTCGCTGCTGCCGGACCTGAAGAAGCGCACCGAGCGGATCACGCGCGCCGCCGAGTCCCTGCGTTGGGCCGCCAGGGACCGGGCCCGGCAGTTCGCCGACGACGATCTGGCGGCGCTGAACGCGCAGATCGACGTGGAGGCAGGCGCGCTGCGGCACTGGACGACGGAGGAGCCGGCAGTGGGACGTCCGGCGGACGGCGGTCACGAGCGGCCCCGGACGGAGCCCGCAGGCGGCGAGGGGCCCTCGCAGGCGGCCATCACAGCCCCGGATCCCCGGCTGCAGAGCGGATATCCCTGGCAGAAGAGCGCACGGCCGGAGACCACGAACTGAGAGCGGGCGGGACAGGGGCCCGAAGTGAGGGGAACTGATCATTCGGTCGGGGTCGGACTGCCGAGCCCCCTCCCCGGCAGGTAACCTCCCGCTCATGTCCCGCCATGTCGCGATCGTCACCGATTCCACGGCCTACCTGCCGCCCCAGGCGATGGAACGGCATGGCATCACCGCAGTGCCGCTGACCGTCGTACTAGGCGACCAGGCGCTGGAGGAGGGCACCGAGATCTCGGCCCGCTCCCTCGCGCTGGCCCTGCAGAAGCGCCGTTCCGTGACGACGTCACGGCCCAGCCCCGAGGTCTTCGCCGCCGCCTACCGCGCGGCTGCCGACGCGGGTGCGAGCGCCATCGTCTCCCTGCACCTGTCGGCGGAGTTCTCCGGCACGTACGACGCCGCTGTCCTCGCCGCGAAGGACGCCCCGGTGCCGGTGCGCGTGGTGGACACCGGAATGGTCGCCATGGCCCTCGGGTTCTGCGCGCTGGCCGCCGCGGAGACGGCCGAGGCGGGCGGCAGCCAGGACGAGGCGGTGTCCGCCGCCGAGAAGCGGGCGGCGGGCACGTCGACCTACTTCTACGTCGACACCCTGGACTACCTGCGCAGGGGCGGCCGGATCGGCGCCGCGCAGGCACTGCTCGGTTCGGCCCTCGCCGTGAAACCGCTCCTCCAGCTGGACGACGGCCGGATCGAACTGCTGGAGAAGGTGCGGACGGCCTCCAAGGCCATCGCCCGGCTGGAGGAGATCGTCGCCGATCGGGCGGGCAGCGAGCGGGTGGACATCGCGGTGCACCACCTCGCGGCCCCGGAGCGGGCGGAGCGGCTCGCCGAGCGGCTGCGCGACCGGGTTCCGGGCCTGGTCGATCTCCATGTCAGTGAGGTGGGCGCGGTGATCGGCGCGCACACCGGACCCGGGCTGCTGGGAGCGGTGGTCTCGCCGCGCTGACGTCACTCCCCGGAGTGGTGGAGTTATGCACAACGGGCCGGTTTTCCACCGGAATCGGGTGGGCTCAGCGAGATTCCGCGGACCTGCCTAGCGTCTTGTGGCATGGCTTCCCGATCACCACGCGTCACCCATCGTGCCGACGGTCATACCGACCGCGTCGGCCGCGTCGGCCGCTCCACCGGGTACGGCAGCGCATCCGGACCCGGTAGCGGGCCGGGGCGAGTTCCGGCATCGGACGCCCGTCTCCGGAGCGGGGCGGGCACCGGGCCCGGCCGGCGGGGGCGGGCAAGGGGGCGCACTGTCGCGGCGGCGGCAGCGGCGGCGGCCGCGCGCACCCGCGCGGACGCGCTCATGGCGGGCGGCTACGGGGGGCGCGTCGCGCGGCCGGTGGTGGGGGTGGCCTTGGGGGCCGTTGGTCCGGCCACGGCCTCTCACCCCTTGACGGCGGCTCCGCCCTCGGCGGCGGTCACGGACGCGCCTGTGTCAGCGGCTCGTTACGCGGCGGTGGTCACGGAGGCGCATGCCCCATCGGCTCGTTCCACGACGTCGGTCACGGACGCGCCCGCCCCAGCGGTGGGGCGGGGGGCCGCTGTGGGCCCGGTACCGGCTCCGGGCGGACCGGTATCGGTCGCGGCTCCGGGAGGCCCGGTACCGCCTCCGGCACCGGATGCGGCGGACCGACGGGGAACGGGGGCGGTCCTGCCCGCGTTGCGGGAGCGGCTTCCGGTGTGGCTCCAGCTCAGGTGCGGCCTGGAGCCGAGGGCCCTGGCCGCGCTCACCGTCGTCCTGGTCGCGGCAGCGGTGTTCGCCGCGACGCACTTCTGGTCCGCGCGCCCCGGCTCCGTACGCGCTCCGGAGCGCGTCGACGAGGCCGTGCACGTGCCCGTGGCGGAGACGGACGCGGACGTCGCGGACGCGCGTACGGGTGGCGGCGCCGGTACGCCGGAGCCCTCGCCCGGGGCCCCGCCCGCCGCCGGGCCGGGCGGGCAGGTCGTGGTGGACGTCAGCGGGAAGGTGCGACGGCCCGGGATCCACCGGCTGCCGACCGGAGCCAGGGTCGCCGACGCGCTGCGCGTGGCGGGCGGGGCCAGGCCGGGCGTGAACCTCGACAACCTCAACCGGGCCCGGGTCCTGACGGACGGGGAACAGATCATCGTGGGCGCCCCGCCCGGCCAGGTCCCCGCAGTCGGCACGGCAGGCGGCGGTACGGGAGGAGGCCCCGGCCCGACCGCGCCCGCCGGGCCGGTGAGCCTGAACACCGCGACGGTGGACCAGCTCGACACCCTGCCCGGCGTCGGCCCCGTCCTCGCCCAGCACATCGTCGACTACCGCGCCCAGCACGGAGGGTTCCGGTCCGTCGACGAACTGCGCGAGGTCAACGGGATCGGTGACCGCCGGTTCGCCGATCTCCGGCCGCTGGTGCGGCCGTGAACACCGAGGACGTCCACACGGCGTCGGGCGGTCGCCTGGGGTCCGCCGACCCGCGGCAGGAGGGCCCCGTCGATCTGCGGCTGGTTCCGCCGGCCCTGGCGGCCTGGGCCGGTGCCGCACCGGCCCTGGACGCGCCCGGCCGCTGGGTGGCCTTGGGCGTGGTGTTCTGCCTCGGTGCGGCCATGATCCTCCTGGCCGTACCCGGCTTCCCGCCCCTCCGCGCGGCCCTCACGGTGCGCGCGGCCCGTGTGCACCGCGAGGGGAGCGGCGCCGGTGGCCGATGGCGTCCGCACGTCAGGCTGCACACCACGGCTGCCGCGGCGGTGCTGCTCTGCGCGGCGGCGGGGGCGGCCTCCGCCGGTCTGCACCGGGCGGACGCGCGGCAGGGGCCCGTGCCGGGGCTGGCCGGGCAGTTCGCGCGCATCGACGCGGAGATCATTCTGACCTCGGACGTCCGCCGCACGGCTCCCCGGGTACGCGGCGACCACAGCACCCCCGTCTCCCTGCTCCTGGACGCCGAGATCGTGCGGCTGACGAGGCCCGGCGGCGCGGCCGTCCGGCTGCGCACACCGGTGCTGGTCATCGTCACGCCAGGTGCGGGGGCCGCCCGGTGGCAGCAACTGCTTCCGTCCACCCGGCTGCGCGTGAGCGGCCGACTCGCCCCGCCGCTGCACGGCGGGGAGCGTGCCACCGCCGCGCTGCGTGCCGAGGGGGAAGGCTCACCCCTTGTCATCGGTTCGCCGACCCGGCTCCAGCGCACCGCGGGCGGGTTGCGCGCCGGCCTGCGCGCGGCGACGGAAGACCTGGGCCCCGATGCCCGGGCGCTGCTGCCCGGGCTGGTCGTCGGCGACACCACGCGCGTCACACCCGAACTGCGCGAGGCGTTCCGGGCGACGGACCTCACCCACCTCATGGCGGTCTCGGGCGCCAACCTGGCGATCCTGCTCGTCCTGCTCATCGGACCGCCCGGCAGAGCCCTGCGCGCCGAACGCCGCGGGCTGGCTCCCGCATGGGGGATCTCCCTGCGGGGAACGGCCGTGCTCGGCGGCGGGCTCACCCTCGCCTTCGTGCTCGTCTGCCGGCCGGAACCGAGCGTGCTGCGGGCCGCGGCCTGCGGTCTCATCACGCTGCTGGCCATCGGCACCGGACGGCGCAGAACACTGATTCCGGCCCTGGCCGCCGCCGTTCTGCTGCTGGTGCTCTACGACCCGTGGCTGGCGCGCAGTTACGGCTTCGTGCTGTCCGTGCTGGCCACCGGCGCGCTCCTGACCCTGGCCCCGCGATGGAGCGAAGCGCTGCGACGGCGGCGGGTGCCACCGCGGTTGGCGGAGGCGCTGGCGGCCGCGGCCGCGGCGCAGGCGGTGTGCTCGCCCGTCGTGGTGCTGCTCGCCTCCCGGGTGAGTCTCGTGGCGATCCCGTGCAATCTGCTGGCCGAGTTCGCGGTGGCACCTGCCACGGTGCTCGGGTTCGCCGCGCTGGCGCTGGCTCCGGTGGCCATGCCGGTGGCCGGACCGCTCGCATGGCTGGCGGGGTGGCCGGCGGGATGGATCGCCTCCGTGGCCCGGACGGGAGCCGCCCTCCCCGGGGCGGAAGTGGACTGGCCCGACGGCCGGCCGGGGGCGCTGCTGCTGGCCGCGCTGACAGTGGTGCTGGTGGTGTGCGCGCGGCGCATCGGACGCCACCCCTGGATCTGCTCGGCCGCCGCGCTGCTGCTCGTCCTCGCGGTGCTCCGGCCCGTACCACTGACCCGGGTACTGACCGGATGGCCGCCGCCCGGATGGGCGTTCGCGATGTGCGACGTCGGTCAGGGGGATGCCCTGGTGCTCGCGGCCGGACCGGGCACGGGGGTGCTGGTGGACGCCGGACCCGATCCCCGGCTCGCCGACCGGTGCCTGCGCGACCTGGGCATCACCCGCGTCCCGCTGTTGCTCCTCACCCACTTCCACGCCGACCACGTGCGTGGACTGCCCGGGGTGCTGCGGGGCAGGTCGGTGGGCGCGATCCAGACGACGAGCCTGGACGAGCCCCCGGAGCAGGCCGCGTTCGTCAGGAGAACGGCCGCGGCGGCGGGCATCCCCATGGTGCGCACCGCCCCTGGTGAGCGGCGCCATATCGGGACGCTCGCCTGGCAGGTGCTGTGGCCGCCGGGTGGCCCGGCCACCGCGACGGGCCCGGCCGCCGGACCCGTACCGGAGGATCCGAACGATGCCAGCGTCACCCTGCTCGTACGGGCCGCAGGACTGACGCTGCTGCTTCTCGGCGACCTCGAACCTCCGGCCCAGCAGGGCTTGTTGCGAAGCCACCCGGCGCTGCGGCGAGTGGACGTGCTCAAGGTCGCCCACCACGGGTCCGCGCATCAGGACGCCGCGCTGCTGCACAGCGCCCGCCCGAGGTTCGCTCTGGTCAGCGTGGGCCGGGACAACCCGTACGGGCATCCGGCCGCGCGGACGGTCGAGGCGCTCCGGTCCGGGGGAGCGGTGGTGCTCCGTACGGACAGGGACGGTGCGATCGCGGTGACGGGCGCAGGGTCGGGTCTGCGGGCGGTGGGGCGGTCATGACGGCGCGTACCCGCTCACTCCAGCCCCCGGCCTTCGGCCATCGACGCACGGCGCGTTCACTCCAGCCGCCGGCCTTCGGCCATCAATGCACGACGCGCTCACTCCAGCCACCGGCCCTCGGCCATCAGTTCACGGTCGGCCAGTTCGTTCACCTCCCGCCATGCCTTGACCGCGTACGGCGTGAAACGCAGGTACACCCAGGCGGAACGGCCCCGCAGGTCCCAGCCGTTGAGCTTCGCGGCGAAGGCGTCAGCCGATTCCGCGGGAAGGTCCGCGCCCTCGATGAGTTCCGCCGTCGCTTCGATGAGGACCACGTCCCGGGTCGGGCCCAGTGCGATCCGGGCCTGCCCGGCCGGGGCCAGGTTGACCGCCGTCGGGTTGGCGCGGCGGGTGGCCATCAGAAGAGTTCCCCTGTCCCATACGAACGACAGCGGCACCAGAGTCGGGACGCCGTCGGCGGAGGCGGTCGACACCCACGCGTCCGTGTCCTTCTCCAGATGATCGAGCACATCCTGCTTGCGCTGTTCGCGGCTGCGCGCCGGCTCCCGATTCGTCATGCTCCGCACGCTAGTGAACGCGCCCCGCATCGCACCTCCGCCGCCGGTCCTAGGACCATCGGCTCAGGGCGCGGTGCCACGCGCCACGACACACTGCTCTCATGGACCCGCACCTGCCGCAGACCATCGACGCCTACCTGGAGCGCATCGGCGCCGCCCGGCCCGCCCGCCCCGACGCCGTGGCGCTGCGCGATCTGCAACTGCGTCATCTCACCACCGTCCCCTTCGAGAACCTCTCGATCCACCTCGGTGAGGACATCGTCCTGGAGGAGGCGGCGCTCCTCGACAAGATCGTCACCGACCGTCGCGGCGGCTTCTGCTACGAACTCAACGGCGCCTTCGCGGTCCTGCTGCGGGCGCTCGGCTTCCGCGTCACGCTGCTCCAGGCGCGGGTTCACGGTGACGGCGGGCGGCTCGGCATCCCGTACGACCACATGGCGCTGCGGGTGGAGACGGACGACGGCACCGGGCCGTGGCTCGCGGACGTCGGCTTCGGCGACCACGCCCAGAACCCGCTCGCGCTCGACGACCGTACGGACCAGCAGGACCCGCGCGGCGGCTTCCGCATCGCTCAGGCCCCCGCAGAGGGGGGCGGCGACTACGGGGACCTCGAGGTGCTGCGGGAGGGCGCACCCCAGTTCCGTCTGGACCCACGGCCCCGGGCACTGGCCGACTTCCGGGGTGGTGCCTGGTACCACCGGACCTCGCCCGATTCCGGCTTCACCCGGTCGCCGGTCTGCTCACGCTTCACCACCACCGGCCGGATCACGCTCAAGGGCCACCGGCTCCTCACGACGGTGGGCGCGCAGCGCCACGAGACGCGGCTGGAGAGCGACGGGGAGGTGTTCGCCGCCTACCACGAGCACTTCGGAATGCGCCTCGACCGCCTTCCCCCCGAGGACGGGGTCGGCGTTTCTGCGTCGAATGCGTGACACACACAAACGGAACAATCAATTCGGACCTTCGGTAACACCTCCACCCAAGCCCTGGCGAGCTGCGCTGTTTGCCTCGAACGCCACAAGGGTGATCGAATGCATGATCGTCGGCGGGCCGCTGCTCCGACAACGACGTCCAGTCCTTCGGCCCGAGGTGAAACCGCCCCCGGGAGTGCGCGAAAGATGTTCGGCCGTTGGCTCGGAAACAAGGGAGCGACGGGTGCCGCCCGCGGCAACGCCCTCGCCGGACTCGCCGTACCGGACTCCGCGGGTGTCCTCAGCTGCCGGGTGCTCGACCCGGTCGACGAGGCGGTGCGGCAGGCCGAGTTCGTCGTGACGGACGCGGCGGGACGCAAGGTGCTCGGCGGGGAGACGGACCCGTTCGGCAATGTCCTCGCCACGGTGCCGGCGGGGGAGTACCGACTGGCCGTCACGGCCGAGGGGTTCACCCCGTTTCACGGCTCAGCCACAGTCGCCGAGGGCGGTCACGCGGCCCTGGGCGAGGTGACGCTTCAGGTCTCCGCGCCCCCGCAGCTGCCCGCCCCCGGCGAGTGGGAGATCGAGCCGATGCACTCCCAGATCGGTTTCACGGCCCGGCACATCGGGATGGCCCGTATTCACGGCCGGTTCAACACCTTCGCCGGGGCGGTCCGGATCGCCGACCGCATGGAGGACTCCGCCATGCACGTGGTCATCGACGCCGCGTCGATCGACACGAACGTCCAGATGCGCGACGACCACCTGCGCTCGGGCGACTTCCTCGACGTAGGCCGCTACCCCACGCTGGAGTTCTACAGCGAGCGCTTCGTCCACCGGGGCGGCACCCGATGGGGTGTCAGCGGTGCGCTCACCCTGCACGGAGTGAGCCGCACGGTGACGCTGGACACCCAGTACCTCGGCCTCGGCAACGGCCTGGAGGGCGAGACCCGCGCCGCCTGCCGCGCCACCACCGAACTGCACCGCGAGGACTTCACCCTCACCTGGCAGACGATGCTGGCCCGTGGCATCGCCGCGGTCGGCTCCAGCATCTCGATCGACATGGACATCCAGATCGTCCCGAAGAGCTGACCCGGGGCGGGGGGCCCGCCGCAGCCGCAGCCCTGGGGCAGCCCCGGGGCACAGTCCGCTACGGGGCTTCCAGCCAGCCCTCGTACTCCGCGGCGAACGCGTCGAGCGCCGCCGGGTCCAGGCGCCGGTCGGGGTCCTCCACGACCAGCAGCCACTGCGCGTCCTCGGCGTCGTCCTCCCCGGCCAGCGCGTCCCGTACGAGCTGCGGCTCCTCGGTGACGCCGAACCGGTCGGCCAGCTCTCCGCCCGCCTCCTCCGCGGCATCACGGTCGGGCAGCACCAGTACATGTCTCACATCGCTCACCCGCCCATTCTCGGCCACGGGTCGCGTCCTCCCGACCGGCGGTCGCAGCCGGGCTGTCAGTAGCCCGTGGGATGCTGGACGGCGATGGCCACCAGAAGGAATTCCACCGACGACCCGCTCGCTCCCCTCACGCTCGCCGTGGGGCAGGAGGACCTGCTCCTGGACCGCGCCGTGCAGCAGGTGGTGGCGGCGGCCCGGGCCTCCGACGCCGACACGGACGTCCGGGACCTCACGTCCGACCAGCTCCAGCCGGGCACGCTGGCCGAGCTGACGAGCCCTTCGCTCTTCGCCGAGCGCAAGGTGGTGATCGTGCGCAACGCGCAGGATCTCTCCGCCGACACGGTCAAGGACGTCAAGAAGTACCTCGACGATCCGGTCGAGGAGATCATTCTCATCCTGCTCCACGCGGGCGGTGCCAAGGGCAAGGCGCTGCTCGACGCGGCGCGCAAGGCCGGGGCACGGGAGGTCGCGTGCCCGAAGACCACCAAGCCCGCCGAACGCCTCTCCTTCGTGCGGGGCGAGTTCCGGACGCTGGGACGCTCCGCCACGCCCGAGGCGTGCCAGGCGCTGGTCGACTCCATCGGCAGCGATCTGCGGGAGCTGGCGAGCGCGGCGTCGCAGCTCGTCGCGGACGTCGAGGGCACGATCGACGAAGCCGTCGTCGGGCGCTACTACACGGGGCGCGCCGAGGCGTCGAGCTTCACGGTCGCCGACCGGGCGGTCGAGGGCCGGGCGGCGGAGGCCCTGGAGGCGCTGCGCTGGTCGCTGTCGACCGGGGTTGCTCCCGTCCTGATCACCAGCGCGCTGGCCCAAGGCGTACGGGCGATCGGCAAGCTCTCCTCCGCGCGCGGGGGACGGCCGGCGGATCTCGCCCGGGAGCTGGGCATGCCCCCCTGGAAGATCGACCGGGTGCGTCAGCAGATGCGGGGTTGGACGCCGGACGGGGTCGCGGTGGCGCTCCGCGCGGTCGCGGACGCGGACGCGGGGGTCAAGGGCGGGGGCGACGACCCGGAGTACGCGTTGGAGAAGGCCGTGGTCGCCGTGGCGCGGGCCGCGCGGGCGGGGCGGTAGGCCCCGGCGGGGTGGTGGGCGGCGGGTGCGGCGGGTCGTGGTGTCCTCAATCGCCGGACGGGCTTGAACTTGCTGTTCGGGCGTCCTCAATCGCCGGACGGGCTGGGTTTGGCCGGGCGCGATGCGCCCGGCCAAACCCAGCCCATGAGAGACCACAGCTCCAGCCCTCCGCGCGAGCATGACGAAGACCCCCGCCGTTCCCCTGGGGAGGGGAATGGCGGGGGTCTTCGTTGTGCGCTTGGTGCGCCGCACCCGCGTGGCGAACGCAGGTTCGGTGTGCGGCGCGGGGTGCCGGTCAGGGGCGGGAGAGAGGGCCCACCTGGTCCGTTCCGGCGATCACATCAGAATGCTCAGCCCTGGAGGGTGGCAACCTTGGTGGCCAGCGCCGACTTCTTGTTGGCGGCGGCGTTCTTGTGGATGACACCCTTCGAGACAGCCTTGTCGAGGGCACGCGAAGCGTCGCGAACGGCCACGGTGGCCTTCTCGACGTCGCCCGCAACGACGGCCTCGCGGGCCTTGCGGATCGCGGTCTTGAGCGAGGACTTGACGGCCTTGTTACGCAGGCGCGCCTTCTCGTTCGTCTTGTTCCGCTTGATCTGGGACTTGATGTTCGCCACGAAAGAGCCTTTGCAGGTTCGTTGGATCTTCGATGTGTGTCCTTGCGGCCCGAGAGCCACGAGGCACAGCTGTCCACGGTACCAGCCACCCTCCGACCGGCCCAAACCGGTCCTCGCCCCGCAGGCGTGGGACGATGGAGGCTACGTACAGATCCGACCGACCCGACATCGACCCGAGACACGGCGTTCGGCGTCTCAAGAATCAGGACCCTGCGTGCCCGCGACTCCTCTCCACGTGCCCGAGCCGAGCCGTACCGACCCGGCGCTGATCCGCAACTTCTGCATCATCGCGCACATCGACCACGGCAAGTCGACCCTTGCCGACCGGATGCTCCAGCTGACCGGTGTGGTCGACGTGCGGCAGATGCGCGCTCAGTACCTCGACCGGATGGACATCGAGCGCGAGCGTGGCATCACCATCAAGTCCCAGGCGGTGCGACTGCCCTGGGCGCCCACGACCGGTGAGGGCCAGGGCAGCACCCACGTCCTCAACATGATCGACACCCCGGGGCACGTCGACTTCACCTACGAGGTCTCCCGGTCGCTCGCCGCCTGTGAGGGCACGGTCCTGCTGGTCGACGCCGCGCAGGGCATCGAGGCCCAGACGCTGGCCAACCTCTACCTGGCGATGGAGAACGACCTCACCATCGTCCCGGTCCTCAACAAGATCGACCTGCCGGCCGCCCAGCCCGAGAAGTTCTCCGAGGAGCTGGCCAACCTCATCGGCTGCCAGCCCGAGGACGTCCTCAAGGTCTCTGCGAAGACCGGCGTCGGCGTGGACGCGCTGCTCGACCGGGTGGTCAGGGACGTCCCCGCGCCCGTCGGCAAGGCGGACGCCCCGGCCCGCGCGATGATCTTCGACTCGGTCTACGACGCGTACCGCGGCGTCGTCACGTACGTCCGGGTCGTCGACGGCCAGCTGAACAAGCGCGAGCGCATCCGGATGATGTCGACCGGAGCCACCCACGAACTGCTGGAGATCGGCGTCTCCTCCCCGGAGATGACCCCGTCCGACGGCATCGGCGTCGGTGAGGTCGGCTACATCATCACCGGTGTGAAGGACGTCCGGCAGTCCAAGGTCGGTGACACGATCACCTCCCTGAACAAGGGGGCGACCGAGGCGCTGGGCGGCTACAAGGACCCCAAGCCGATGGTGTTCTCGGGTCTGTACCCGCTGGACGGTTCGGACTACCCGGACCTGCGCGAGGCCCTGGACAAGCTCCAGCTCAACGACGCCGCCCTGGTGTACGAGCCGGAGACCTCCGCCGCGCTCGGCTTCGGTTTCCGCGTCGGCTTCCTCGGCCTGCTCCACCTCGACGTGGTCCGCGAGCGGCTGGAGCGCGAGTTCGGTCTCGAGCTCATCGCCACCGCCCCGAACGTGGTCTACCGCGTCGAGATGGAGGACGGCAGCGAGCACACCGTCACCAACCCGAGTGAATTTCCCGAGGGCAAGATCGACAAGGTGCACGAGCCGGTCGTCCGGGCCACGGTCCTGGCGCCCAGCGAGTTCATCGGCGCGATCATGGAGCTCTGCCAGCAGCGCCGCGGCACGCTCCTCGGCATGGACTACCTCTCCGAGGACCGGGTCGAGATCCGCTACACCCTGCCGCTCGCCGAGATCGTCTTCGACTTCTTCGACCAGCTGAAGTCCAAGACGCGCGGCTACGCCTCGCTCGACTACGAGCCCACCGGCGAGCAGTCCGCCGAGCTCGTCAAGGTCGACATCCTGCTGCACGGCGACAAGGTCGACGCGTTCTCCGCGGTCACGCACAAGGACAAGGCGTACGCGTACGGCGTCCGGCTCGTCGCCAAGCTGCAGAAGCTCATCCCGCGGCAGAACTTCGAGGTGCCGATCCAGGCGGCCATCGGCTCCCGGGTCATCGCCCGTGAGACCGTCCGTGCCATCCGCAAGGACGTCCTCGCCAAGTGCTACGGCGGTGACATCTCCCGTAAGCGGAAGCTGCTGGAGAAGCAGAAGGAAGGCAAGAAGCGGATGAAGATGGTCGGCAACGTGGAGGTGCCGCAGGACGCGTTCATCTCCGTGCTGTCGACCGACGAGTCCGCCGGGGAGACCAAGGCCAAGAAGTAGTACGGAGGTGTGGGGCGGGGTCGGCACGGAGCGCCGCCCTCCACTCCTACCGACCGGTAGACCATCGGGCCCCCGCATCGCAGAAGGCTGCGCCGCGGGGGCCCGTTCGTTATGAAGCGGGGTCCTGTTGCCTCTTACGCGGGGCGCGCGTGCGCCTTACTCTGATCACGGCTTCGTAGTTACTCGCCAGTTAAACAAGCACCATTGAGCACGTAGACGTAAGCGGAGAGCACACCCCAACCAGCAGCCCGTCGTGAAGCACTGCCGCAGGCCCGGAGGATGTCGTGAGCGACACACAGACCATGATCGAGAACCGTCCGCCCTCCGTGGCGACCCTCTTCATCGACCGGGTGGCGGCCACCCCGGACGGGGAGGCCTACCGCTACCCCGTCCCCGCGGCCTCCGGCCGGGGTCCCGACGAGTGGAAGTCGCTCAGCTGGGCGCAGGCCGCCGAGCGGGTCCATGCCGTGGCAGCCGGGCTGATCGCGCTGGGCGTGCAGCCGGAGGAGCGCGTCGCGCTCGCCGCGAGCACCCGCGTCGAGTGGATCCTCGTCGACCTCGGGGTCATGTGCGCGGGCGCCGCGACCACCACGATCTACCCCTCGACGAACGTCGAGGAGTCGGCGTTCATCCTCGCCGACTCCGAGAGCCGGGTGCTGATCGCCGAGGACGCCGCGCAGCTGGCCAAGGCCCGTGCGCGCCGCGCCGAGCTGCCGAACCTCGCGCACGTCGTCGTCATCGACGCCGAGGGCGCCGGACCGGCCGAGGGTGACCCGGAGGGCTGGGTGCTCTCGCTGGCCGACCTGGAGGCCCTGGGCGCCGAGCACCTGGCCAAGAACCCGTCCGCCATCACCGAGCGGGTCGACGCGATCACCCCCGATCAGCTCGCCACCCTCATCTACACCTCGGGCACCACCGGCCGCCCCAAGGGCGTACGGCTGCCGCACGACAACTGGTCGTACATGGCCAAGGCCACCGTCTCCACCGGCCTGATCACCAAGGACGACGTCCAGTACCTCTGGCTGCCGCTCGCGCACGTCTTCGGCAAGGTCCTGACCTCCGGGCAGATCGAGGTCGGGCACGTCACCGCCGTCGACGGCCGGGTCGACAAGATCATCGAGAACCTGCCGATCGTCCAGCCGACGTACATGGCCGCCGTCCCCCGGATCTTCGAGAAGGTCTACAACGGCGTCGCGGCCAAGGCCCGTGCCGGTGGCGGGGCCAAGTACAAGATCTTCCTCTGGGCCGCCGGGGTCGCCCGCGAGTACGCGAAGGTCTCCCAGGACAACTTCCGGCGCACCGGCACCGCCTCCGTGCCCTTCGCGCTCGGCGCCAAGCACAAGGTCGCCGACACCCTCGTCTTCGCCAAGATCCGCGAGGCGTTCGGCGGCCGGCTCCGCGCCTGCGTCTCCGGCTCCGCCGCGCTCGCCCCCGAGATCGGCTTCTTCTTCGCCGGCGCCGGCATCCACATCCTGGAGGGCTACGGCCTCACCGAGTCGAGCGCGGCCTCCTTCGTCAACCCGGGCGAGGCCTACCGCACCGGCACCGTCGGCAAGCCGCTCCCCGGCACCGAGGTCCGGATCGCCGACGACGGCGAGATCCTCCTGCGCGGCCCCGGACTGATGCAGGGCTACCAGGGGCTGCCGGACAAGACCGCCGAGGTGCTGGAGGCGGACGGCTGGTTCCACACCGGCGACATCGGCGAACTGTCCGTGGACGGCTACCTGCGGATCACCGACCGCAAGAAGGACCTGATCAAGACGTCCGGCGGCAAGTACATCGCGCCGGCCGAGGTCGAGGGCCAGTTCAAGGCGGTCTGCCCGTTCGTCTCCAACATCCTGGTGCACGGGGCGGACCGTAACTTCTGCACCGCGCTCATCGCCCTCGACGAGCCGACCATTCTCGGCTGGGCCGCCGAGAACGGCATGGAGGGCAAGTCGTACGCGGACGTCATGGCGTCCCCGAAGACCGTCGAGCTCATCGACGGGTACGTGAAGCGCCTCAACGAGGGACTGCAGCGCTGGCAGACCATCAAGAAGTTCCGGCTGCTCCCGCGCGACCTCGACATCGAGCACGGCGAGGTCACGCCCAGTCTCAAGCTGAAGCGGCCGGTCGTCGAGCGGGCGTACAAGTACCTGATCGACGACATGTACGCGGGCTCCCGCGAGGCGTAGCCGGCAGAACGACGCCCCGGCCCCCGCGCTCACCGCGCACGGGGGCCGGGGCGTCGTTCTGCCCTCACTTCGGTAACTCGACGCGTATGCGAGTGGCCGATCTGTCACTCTGTCCGTGTCGTCAGCGGCGCTTAGAGGGTCCGTCCAGGCGGAGAACAGGCAGAGCGAGAACAGGTCAGGAGCCGCCCTGTGGGGTCCATTCCCTTGCAGCGGGACATCGTGCAGCGTCCCGGAACCACTGGCGCGTCCACGGGCGCACAGCCCGTCGCCCGGACGAGTCTGCCCGGCAATCTGCTCGCGCCCTCCGCGGCCCGGCGGTTCGTCGCCGCGGCGCTGGCCGAGTGGAGCGGGCTCGGGCTGCCCGCGGCCGTCGGCTTCAGCGAGCGGCTGTCCGACGACGCGGCGGTCATCGTCAGCGAACTCGTCACCAACGCCGTCGTGCATGCCGGGACCAACGTCGAACTGCTCTTCCGGCTGGAGGAGGCGACCGAGGACGAGAGCTCCGCCCTGGTCCTGGAGGTCTCCGACCACCACCCGGCCCGCGCCGTGCGCAGCGACCGTCCCGAGAACGGCTCCGAGGGCCCCGGGGACGCGGACGCGCCGGGGCAGCCCGCCGAGTACGGGCGCGGCCTGGAGCTCGTCGCCACCCTCGCCGAACGCTGGGGCATCACCTACCGCACCGGCCTCAAGACCGTCTGGGCCCGGCTCCCCGTCGACGACTGGAACCCCTTCCCCGACGCCCACCCGGAGCCCGGCTTCCAGCACGGACTGCGCGCCGCCGAACTGCTCGCCCCCACCGCCCGCCGCGCCCTGCGCGACGACGCCGACTGGGCGGGCCGCGGCGCCCTGTCGTTCCTCGCCGAGGCATCGGACCTGCTGGCCGGACAGCTCGACGAGGACATCGTGGCCGCCCTCGCCGGACAGTTACTCGTGCCCCGGCTCGCCGACTGGTGCGCGATCTGGCTGGAACCCGAGACCGCCGGCCGCGCCGCCGTCCCCCGCCTCGCCAAGGTCTGGCACGTCGACGAGACCCGCATCCAGCCCCTGCGCACGCTGCTGGAGGGTGACCCGCTCCGGCTCCCCGAACGGGTCGGCACCGGACCCGTCTCGATGCCGTGGCCCGGCAGCGCCGAGGTCGGCGGGCAGCCGGACGGGCTCGAAGGCGTCACGCTCGCCTACCGGATCACCTCGGGGGGCCGCACCCTCGGAGCCGTACTCCTGGGCCGCGAAGGCATCGCGCGCGTCCCCGACGAGGTCACCGCGCTCATCGAGGACTTCGTCCGCCGGGTCGGCCTCGCCGTCGGCGCGGCCCGCGCCTACACCCGGCAGGCCACCATCAGCCGCATCCTCCAGCGCGGACTGCTGCCCAGCAAGGTCGCCGACATACCGGGCGTCGCCAGCTCCCTCGTCTACGAACCCAGCGACGACGGCGTGGTCGGAGGTGACTTCTACGACATCTTCCCGTGCCCCGGCGACCGGTGGTGCTTCGTCCTCGGCGACGTCCAGGGCAGTGGCCCCGAAGCGGCCGTCGTCACCGGACTCGCCCGCCCCTGGCTCCGGCTGCTGGCCCGCGAGGGCTTCCAGGCCGGCGAGGTCCTGGTCCGCCTCAACCGGCTCCTCCTCGACGACGCGATGGAGGCCGCCGAAGCCGCCGCGCTCATGGTCGCCGCCGCCGGCGGCCAGCACTCGGCGGACAGCGGACAGTCCCGGTTCCTCTCCCTGCTGTACGGGGAGCTCGTGCCGCTGCCCGGCGGCGGCGCCCGCTGCACCCTGGCCAGCGCCGGACACCCGCTGCCGCTGCTCCTGCGCCCCGACGGCACGGTGCGCCCGGCCGCCGAACCGCAACTGCTCCTCGGCGTCATGGACGATGCCGTGTACGAGACCCAGAGCTTCGACCTGGCCCCCGGCGACAGCCTCCTGTGCGTCACCGACGGCGTGACCGAGCGGCGCTCGGGGCCGCTGATGTTCGACGACGGGGACGGGCTGGCCGAGGCGCTCTCCGGCTGCGCCGGGCTGAGTGCGGAAGGGATCGCGGACCGCATCAAGCACGCCGTGCACGCCTTCGCCGAGCGCCCGCCGGACGACGACCTGGCGCTGCTGGTCCTCCAGGCCGAGTAGCGCCGCCCAGGACGGGGCGCCCCGGGCGTGGCGTCCGGTTGCCGGGCGGCGCGCGACAATGGACGGTATGCCTTCCGTACTGCCCGATGGTGAGCCCGTGCCCGACGACGGGGCGCTGCCCCGCCACGCCCTGGAAGGCGCCGCGGACCGGCCGCTCGGCTTCTACCTCCACGTGCCGTACTGCGCGACCCGCTGCGGCTACTGCGACTTCAACACCTACACCGCGACCGAGCTGCGCGGCTCCGGCGGTGCGCTGGCCTCCCGGGACAACTACGCCTCCCACCTCATCGGCGAGGTCCGCCAGGCCCGCAAGGTCCTCGGCGACGACCCCCGCGAGGTCCGTACGGTCTTCGTCGGGGGCGGTACGCCGACGCTGCTGGCCGCCGCCGACCTGGTCCGGATGCTGGCCGCGATCCGCGAGGAGTTCGGCCTCGCGGACGACGCCGAGATCACCACCGAGGCCAACCCCGAGTCCGTCGGACCCGCGTACCTGGCCGAGCTGCGCGAAGGCGGCTTCAACCGGATCTCCTTCGGCATGCAGAGCGCCCGGCAGCACGTCCTGAAGATCCTCGACCGCACCCACACCCCCGGCCGGCCCGAGGCCTGTGTCGCCGAGGCAAGGGCGGCCGGCTTCGAGCACGTCAACCTCGACCTGATCTACGGCACCCCCGGCGAGTCCGACGACGACTGGCGCGCCTCCCTCGACGCGGCGATCGGCGCCGGCCCCGACCACGTGTCGGCGTACGCCCTGATCGTCGAGGAGGGCACCCAGCTGGCCCGCCGCATCAAGCGCGGCGAGATCCCGATGACGGACGACGACGCGCACGCCGACCGTTACCTCATCGCGGACGAGGCGATGGCCGCCGCCGGCTTCTCCTGGTACGAGGTGTCGAACTGGGCCCGGACCCCCGAGGGCCGCTGCCTGCACAACGAGCTGTACTGGCGCGGGGCCGACTGGTGGGGCGCCGGGCCCGGCGCGCACAGCCACGTCGGCGGCGTGCGCTGGTGGAACGTGAAGCACCCGGGGGCGTACGCGCAGGCGCTGGCCGAGGGGCGCTCGCCCGGCGCGGGCCGCGAGATCCTCTCCGCCGAGGACCGGCGGGTCGAGCGCATCCTGCTGGAGCTGCGGCTCGTCGACGGCTGCCCGCTGTCGCTGCTCGCCCCGGCCGGGCTCGCGGCGGCCGGGCGGGCGGTGGCGGACGGGCTGCTGGAGCCGGAGCCGTACGCGGACGGCAGGGCGGTGCTGACCCTGCGCGGGCGGCTGCTGGCGGACGCGGTGGTGCGGGACCTGGTGGACTGAGGGGTGGTGCGGCGCGCCTCCTCCCCGCCCCCTGCCCCGAACCGGGGCTCCGCTCCTCACACGCCGGAGGCGCTGGACGTGGGGGGCGCCGTCACGAAGTCGATCAGCTCCTCCACCCGGCCCAGCAGGACCGGCTCCAGGTCCTTGTAGGACCGCACCCGGGACAGGATGTGCTGCCAGGCCGCTCCCGTGTTCTCCGGCCACCCCAGCGACCGGCACACACCCGTCTTCCAGTCCTGGCCGCGCGGCACCACCGGCCACCCGGAGATCCCGACGGAGGACGGCTTCACGGCCTCCCACACGTCGATGTACGGGTGGCCGACCACCAGGACGTTCCCGTCCGAGATCCGCGCCGCGATCCGGGACTCCTTGGAGCCCGGTACGAGATGGTCGACCAGCACCCCGAGCCGCGCGTCCGGACCCGGCGAGAACTCCCGCACGATCGCGGGCAGATCGTCGATGCCCTCCAGGTACTCCACGACCACGCCCTCGATGCGCAGGTCGTCGCCCCAGACCCGCTCCACCAGCTCGGCGTCGTGCCGGCCCTCCACATAGATCCGCCCGGCCCTGGCCACCCGGGCCCGCGCCCCGGGTACCGCCACCGAGCCGGAGGCCGTACGGGCGGCGCGCCCCGCAGCCGGGCCGCCCGCCGACGGGCGCACCAGCGTGACGACCCGGCCCTCCAGCAGGAAGCCGCGCGGCGTCATCGGGAAGACCCGGTGCTTGCCGAAGCGGTCCTCCAGGGTCACCGTCGGACCCTCGGCCGTCTTCTCGCACCGGATCACCGCACCGCAGAAACCGGTGACGGCCTCCTCCACGACCAGATCGGGATCGGCGGGGACCTCGGGAGCGGGGGCGGTTTTCTTCCACGGCGGGGTCAGGTCCGGCTGGTAGCTGCGCATCGGACGACGATAAGCGGCGAGCGGGCTACGACACGCCGAACCGGGCAGCCAACTGATCGCGCTGGGCCCGTACGAACGCCGCGTCCACCACCGCCCCGTGCCCCGGCACGTACAGCGCGTCCTCGCCGCCCAGCGCCAGCAGCCGGTCCAGGGCCGCCGGCCAGCGCGCGGGGAAGGCGTCCGGGCCCGCCTGCGGCTCCCCGGACTCCTCGACCAGGTCGCCGCAGAACACGATCGCGGGCGAACCGGAGACGCCGGGCACCAGCACCGCCAGATCGTGGCCGCTGTGCCCCGGACCGGCGTTCACGAGCAGCACCTCACGCCCGCCGCCCAGGTCGAGCGTCCATGCGCCGCACACCTCATGACGGGGCGCCACCAGCACATCGGCGGCCTCGGCGGCATCGTGCTCGGGCAGACCTTGCCGCACCGCGTCGGCGTACATCTCGTCCGCCCCGCCCCGCAGCAGATCCGCCAGGCCGGCCGTGCCGTACACCTGTGCCCCGGCGAAGGCTGCCGTGCCCAGCACATGGTCGAAGTGGGGGTGGCTGAGTGCGACATGCGTCACCCTCGTACCGAGCAGGGACTGCGCCTGGCGGCGCACTTCGACCGCTTCACGGAGTGACGACCCGGTGTCACAGAGCAGCACTCCGTCCGTCCCGGCCACCAGGGCGACCGTGGCGTCCCACACCGGAAGGCGTCGACGGCCCACCCCGTGTCCGAGTCGCTCCCACCCGAGCTCTTCCCAAGAGGCGTCCATACGACGACGCTATCGGCAACGACCTGCGCAGTCTCGCGGTAGCGTGGCCGGTCGCCCTTGCTAGGGGGCCACCCCGTCGCCGTACACTGGCCGGGGGATTGCTGGCACTCGTACGTACAGAGTGCCAGGGGAAGTCCCGGGAACGGCCCGAGAACCACCGAGGTACACAGCTGGAGGTGTGCGCGATGCTCAGCGAACGCAGACTCGAAGTGCTGCGCGCCATCGTCCAGGACTACGTCGGCACCGAGGAGCCCGTCGGCTCCAAGGCGCTCACGGAGCGGCACAAGCTGGGGGTATCCCCGGCCACCGTCCGTAACGACATGGCGGTGCTGGAGGACGAGGGCTTCATCGCCCAACCGCACACCAGCGCGGGACGCATCCCGACGGACAAGGGTTACCGGCTCTTCGTCGACAAGCTCGCGGGCGTCAAGCCCCTCTCGTCGCCGGAGCGCCGTGCCATTCAGAATTTCCTCGACGGCGCGGTCGACCTCGACGATGTCGTGGGACGGACCGTACGGCTGCTCGCGCAGCTGACCCGGCAGGTCGCCGTCGTGCAGTACCCCTCGCTGACCCGCTCGACGGTGCGGCACGTGGAACTGCTGTCCCTGGCCCCCGCCCGGCTGATGCTGGTGCTGATCACGGACACCGGCCGGGTCGAACAGCGGCTGGTCGACTGCCCCGCGCCGTTCGGTGAGACCTCTCTCGCCGATCTGCGGGCCCGGCTCAACAGCCGGGTCGTGGGACGCCGTTTCGCGGACGTCCCGCAGCTGGTGCAGGACCTGCCGGAAGCCTTCGAGAGCGAGGACCGGGGAACCGTGTCCACCGTGCTCTCGATCCTCCTCGAATGCCTCGTCGAGGAGACGGAGGAGCGGCTGATGATCGGCGGCACCTCCAACCTCACCCGCTTCGGGCACGACTTCCCTGTGATGATCCGGCCGGTGCTGGAGGCATTGGAGGAACAGGTCGTGCTGCTGAAGCTGCTCGGCGAGGCCACGGACTCGGGCATGACCGTACGTATCGGGCACGAGAACGCCCACGAGGGGCTCAACTCCACGTCCGTCGTCGCGGTCGGCTACGGTTCGGGCGACGAGGCAGTCGCCAAACTCGGCGTGGTCGGACCGACCCGCATGGACTACCCCGGAACGATGGGAGCGGTACGCGCAGTGGCACGTTACGTCGGACAGATCCTGGCGGAGTCGTAAGTGGCCACGGACTACTACGCCGTACTCGGCGTGCGCCGCGACGCTTCACAGGACGAGATCAAGAAGGCCTTCCGGAGGCTCGCCCGCGAGCTGCACCCGGATGTGAACCCCGATCCGAAGACCCAGGAGCGGTTCAAGGAGATCAACGCCGCTTACGAGGTGTTGTCGGACGCCCAGAAGAAGCAGGTCTACGACCTCGGCGGCGACCCGCTGTCCGCCTCCGGAGGCGGTGGTGGCGCGGGCGGATTCGGACAGGGCGGCTTCGGCAACTTCTCCGACATCATGGACGCGTTCTTCGGCACGTCGTCGCAGCGCGGACCCCGTTCGCGCACGCGCCGCGGCCAGGACGCCATGATCCGGCTGGAGATCGACCTCTCCGAGTCGGCCTTCGGCACGACCAAGGACATCCAGGTCGACACGGCCGTCGTCTGTACGACCTGCAGTGGCGAGGGCGCCGCACCCGGCACCTCCGCCCAGACCTGTGACATGTGCCGCGGCCGCGGCGAGGTCTCCCAGGTCACCCGGTCGTTCCTCGGCCAGGTCATGACCTCGCGGCCCTGCCCCCAGTGCCAGGGCTTCGGTACGGTCGTGCCGACCCCGTGCCCGGAGTGCGCCGGTGACGGCCGCATCCGTTCGCGGCGCACGCTCACCGTGAAGATCCCCGCAGGTGTCGACAACGGCACCCGCATCCAGCTCGCGGGCGAGGGTGAGGTCGGCCCCGGCGGCGGCCCGGCCGGCGATCTCTACGTCGAGATCCACGAGCTGCCGCACGCCGTGTTCCAGCGGCGCGGGGACGATCTGCACTGCACGGTCACCATCCCGATGACGGCGGCGGCCCTCGGCACCAAGGTGCCGCTGGAGACGCTCGACGGACTGGAGGAGGTCGACATCCGGCCGGGCACCCAGTCCGGCCAGTCCGTCCCGCTGCACGGGCGCGGCATCACGCATCTGCGTGGTGGCGGGCGCGGTGACCTGATCGTGCACGTCGAGGTGCTGACCCCGACGAAGATGGACCCGGAGCAGGAACGGCTTCTGCGCGAGCTGTCGAAGCTGCGCGGCGAGGAGCGGCCCACCGGGCAGTTCCAGCCGGGCCAGCAGGGCCTGTTCTCGCGGCTGAAGGACGCGTTCAACGGCCGCTAGATCCGCTTGAGCATGCGTACGGGCCCGGTCTCCGGGCCCGTACCGCATTGCGGACAAACATGGCAGCGGGGTGCGCATCACGGGACAGGGGCGACATGACACGATGCGGTCATGTCATCCGCGTTGACCGATCTCTGCCGGTATCCGATCGTGCAGGCCCCGATGGCGGGTGGACCCTCCGGGCCACAGCTCGCCGGGGCCGTCGCCGAGGCCGGCGGACTCGGTTTCCTGGCCGCCGGGTACAAGACGGCGGACGGCATGTACAACGAGATCAAAGAGGTGCGCGGGCTCACCGCCCGGCCCTTCGGCGTCAACCTCTTCATGCCGCAGCCGGTCCTCGCCGACCCGGCAGCCATCGAGGTGTACCGGCACCAGCTCGCGGGTGAGACCACCTGGTACGAGACCCCGCTCGGCGACGCCGACGTCTGCGGCGACGACGGCTACGAGGCCAAGCTCGCCATCCTGCTAGAGGACCCCGTCCCGGTCGTCTCGTTCACCTTCGGCTGCCCCTCCCGCGACACCCTCGACGCGTTCGCCGCGGCGGGCACGTACACCGTCGTCACGGTCACCTCGCCCGAGGAGGCCCAGGCCGCCCAGTGGGCGGGTGCCGACGCCGTCTGCGCCCAGGGCGTCGAGGCGGGCGGCCACCAGTCGACGTTCCGCGACGACCCGCAGACCGACGGCTGCGGCACCGGACTCCTCTGTCTGGTCGCCCAGGTCCGCGAGACCGTGCAGATACCGGTCATCGCCGCGGGCGGCCTGATGCGCGGCTCCCAGATCGCCGCGGTGCTGGCGGCGGGCGCCGACGCCGCCCAGCTCGGCACCGCCTTCCTGGTCTGCCCCGAGTCGGGCGCCCATCTGCTGCACAAACAGGCCCTGACCAACCCGCTGTTCGTCCGCACCACGCTGACCCGGGCGTTCTCCGGCCGGCCGGCCCGCGGTCTGGTCAACCGCTTCGTGCGCGAGCACGGGCCGTACGCCCCCGCCGCCTACCCGCAGGTGCACCATCTGACGGCCGCGCTGCGCAAGGCGGCGGCCAAGGCGGGGGACGCGCAGGGCATGGCACTGTGGGCGGGGCAGGGGCACCGGCTGGCACGCGAACTGCCCGCGGGCCGGCTGGTCAGGCTGCTCGCCGAGGAACTGGACGCCGCACGGACGGCACTGAGCACGAGGAGTACACAGTGACGGCACCCGTTTTCGTCGTCGAACAGATGCCGGACGGGCCCGGGTTCGTCCTGGACGGCCCCGAGGGGCGGCACGCCGTCTCGGTGAAGCGGCTGCGCGCCGGTGAGGACGTCGTCCTGACGGACGGCGGCGGCCGCTGGGCCGAGGGGGTCGTGAGCGCGGCCGAGGGCAAGGACCGGCTGGTGATCACCGGTCTGGAGTCCGTCCACGAGGAACCCCGCCCCGACGTCCGCATCACCGTCGTCCAGGCGCTGCCCAAGGGCGACCGGGGTGAAGTCGCCGTCGAGACCATGACGGAGACCGGTGTCGACACCATCGTGCCGTGGCAGGCCGCGCGCTGCATCACCCAGTGGAAGGGCGAGCGCGGCCTCAAGTCCCTGGCGAAGTGGCGCAACACGGCCCGCGAGGCCGGCAAGCAGTCGCGCCGGGTCCGGTTCCCGGACGTGGCGGACGCGGCCACGACGAAACAGGTTGCCGCACTTCTGGCCACGGCCGACTTCGCGGCCGTGCTGCACGAGGACCGGGGGTACGACAGTGAGCCGCTGGCCACCGTCGCCCTGCCCGACGAGGGCGAGATCGTGCTGGTCGTGGGCCCCGAAGGAGGCGTCTCGCCCGAGGAACTGGCCGTCTTCGCCGCCGCCGGCGCCCGCACCTGCCGGCTCGGACCGACGGTCCTGCGCACCTCGACGGCCGGCACCGCGGCGACAGCGCTGCTGCTGGGGCGCACGGGCCGCTGGTCGTAGTCCCGTTATCGCGGTGCGGTTGTGGCCGCAAGCGGACTACCGCTGCGTCAGGAGTGGTGGGAAGCTGCCCGTATGGGGACATCAAGGGCATGGGGTCGCCGGGCGACCCGTCGCTTTCCGGCCGCGATCTGTCTCGCGGCCTTCGCCGTCGCGGGCCTCGTCGCCTGCGAACCGGCGGACGGACTGAACACCGCGTCCATCGCCGTGACCACCGACCGCACCGCCACCCGCGCCCTGGAACACGAAGGCGTGCACGTGCGGTGGCTCACCTGCACGGCGAACGTCGACGGGGAGGGGGACGGCGCGAAGTCGTCGTCCGCGCGGGCGGGTTCGGCCACCGCCGCCACACGCCGCGTCGCCGACGTCGAGTGCAGCGGCCGGACGAAGGAGGGCCGGGACGTCACGGTCGCCGGCGAGGTGCGGCAGGCGGTCGACGGCCGGTGCGTGCGCGGTGACCTGACCGCGAAGGCCGACGGCCGGACCGTGTTCCGGGCCAGCCTGCTCGGCAACTGCGACGCGCCCGCCTCCACCCCGGCCCCGGACGGCGGCAGGGACGACGGCAAGGGCGACGGCGGGGGAGGAGCCCGGCCCACGGTGACGGTGACCGTCACCGTGACCGAACAGCCGGGCAAGTGAGAGGCTCCGCCTCGAGATGACGAGCCCTTCACGTGTGCCGGGCACCGGCCGTACGGCGGACTCCGGCCAACTCCGTTCCGCCGGCCACGGCCGCGGCCTAGGCTGATCGTTGTGACACAGCCTTCCTACCTCCGGTATCCCCATGTCCAGGGCGACTCGATCGCCTTCACCGCCGAGGACGATGTCTGGCTCGCGCCGCTCGACGGTGGTCGAGCCTGGCGTGTCAGCGCCGACAACCGTCCCGTCACCCAGCCCCGGATATCTCCCGACGGCACCCTCGTCGCCTGGACGTCCACCCGGGACGGGGCACCCGAGGTGCACCTCGCCCCCGTCGACGGCGGCCCCTCCCGGCGGCTGACCCACTGGGGCGACGCACGGACCGCCGTACGCGGCTGGACCCCCGACGGCGACGTGCTGGTCACCAGCACCCAGGGCCAGGTCTCGCTCCGGCGCTCCTGGGCCCGCGCCGTCCCGGTCGACGGCGGACCCGCACGGACCCTTCCGTACGGACCGGTGGGCTCACTCGCGTACGGCCCCGGCGAGCGCGTCCTGCTGCTCTCGGCCACCATGGGGCGCGAGGCCGCCACCTGGAAGCGCTACCGGGGCGGCACGGCCGGCAAGCTCTGGATCGCGGCCGAGGGGGACCCGGCGGAGTTCGTACGCGTCCACGCGGCACTCGACGGCAACATCGAGTGCCCGATGTGGGTCGGTGACCGTATCGCCTTCCTCTCCGACCACGAAGGCGTCGGAGCGCTGTACTCCTCCCTCCCCGACGGCACGGACCTGCGCCGGCACACCGGCATCGAAGGCTTCTACGCCCGGCACGCCACCACCGACGGCACGCGCGTCACCTACGCGTCCGCCGGTGAACTCCAGCTCCTGGACAGCCTGGAGAGCGACGCCCCCCGCCGCCTCGACATCCGGCTCGGCGGCCAGCGCGCCGACCTCCAGCCGCACCCCGTGCACGCCGGCAGCCACCTGAGCGCCGCGTCCCCCGACCGCACCGGCCGCGGCAGCGCCGTCGGCTCCCGCGGCGCCGTCCACTGGGTCACCCACCGCGAGGGCCCGGCCCGCGCGCTCGCCGTCGAACCGGGCGTACGCGCCAGGCTGCCGCACACCTTCCAGGCCGACGGCGACCAGCACGTCGTCTGGGTCACCGACGCCGAGGGCGACGACGCGCTGGAGTGCGCCCCCGCCACCGGGACCGGCCCAGGAGCCGTCCCGCGCCGCCTCGCCGCCGGACGGATCGGCCGCGTCCTCGACCTCGCCCCGGCACCGGACGGCAGCCGGTTCGCCGTCGCCGCCCACGACGGGCGCGTCCTGATCGTCGAGCGGGAGAGCGGCGAGGTCCACGAGGTGGACCGCAGCGAGCACGGCGACGCCTCCGGGCTCGTCTTCTCGCCCGACTCCGCCTGGCTCGCCTGGTCGCACCCCGGCCCCGAGCCGCTGAGTCAGCTCAAGCTCGCGCACCTGGCCGACCTGTCGGTCTCCGAGGCGACCCCGCTGCGGTTCCGGGACTTCGCCCCCGCCTTCACCGCCGACGGAAAGCACCTGGCCTTCCTCTCCGAGCGGGCCTTCGACCCCATCTACGACGCGCACGTGTTCGACATGGCGTTCATCGGCGCCTGCCGGCCGCACCTGCTGACGCTCGCCGCCCACACCCCCTCCCCGTTCGGGCCGCAGCTCCACGGCCGCCCGACCGAGAAGGAGAAGGCCGGCGACGGCGAGGACAACCCCACGGCGCTCCCGGTCACCCGCATCGACCTGGACGGCCTCGCCGACCGGATCGTGCCGCTGCCCGTCGAGGCCGGCAGCTACTCCTCGCTGCGGGCCGCGAAGGACGGCCTGCTGTGGCTGCGCCACCCGGTGACCGGGGTGCTCGGTACGAGCGCGGCCACCCCCGACGCCCACGGGCCCGAACCCGTCCTGGAGCGGTACGACCTGGAGAAGCTGCGCTGCGAGGAACTCGCCTCCGACGTCGACCGGTTCGCGGTCAGCGGAGACGGCAAGCGCCTCGTCCTGCACAGCCACGGCAAACTGCGCGCCGTCCCGTCCGACAGCCGGGTGTCCGCGAGCTCCGACGACGACAGCGACGACGGCAACATCACCGTCGACCTCTCCCGCGTCCGCCGCACCCTCGACCCGGCCGCCGAATGGCGCCAGATGTACGACGAGGCCGGCCGCATCATGCGGGACAACTTCTGGCGCCCCGACATGGGCGGCCTCGACTGGGACGGCGTCCTGGACCGCTACCGGCCCGTCCTGGAGCGCGTCGCCACCCACGACGACCTCATCGACCTCCTGTGGGAAGTCCAGGGCGAACTCGGCACCTCGCACGCCTATGTGACGCCGGCGGGCGGCTGGCGCGACGACTCCGCCCGGCAGGGACTGCTCGGCGCCGACCTCTCCCGGGCGGACGACGGGAGCTGGCGCATCGACCGCATCCTGCCGTCCGAGACCTCCGACCCCGCCGCCCGGGCCCCGCTCGCCGCGCCCGGCGTCGCCGTCCGCCCCGGCGACACGGTCCTGGCCGTCGACGGACACCCCGTGGACCCGCTCACCGGCCCCGCGCCGCTGCTCACCGGCTCGGCCGGCAAGCCCGTCGAGCTGACCGTCTCGCCGGTCGACGGCGGCGACCCGCGCCATGTCGTCGTCGTGCCGATCGCCGACGAGGAGGCGCTGCGCTACCACGCGTGGGTCTCCGGCCGGCGCGCGTACGTGCACGAGCGGTCGGGCGGGCGCCTGGGCTACCTCCACGTCCCCGACATGGTCGGCTCGGGCTGGGCCCAGATCCACCGCGACCTGCGCACCGAGGTCGCCCGCGAGGGCCTGGTGGTGGACGTACGGGAGAACCGCGGCGGTCACACCTCGCAGCTGGTCGTCGAGAAGCTGGCCCGCCGCATCGTCGGCTGGGACCTGCCCCGAGGGATGCGGCCCTCCAGCTATCCGGGCGACGCGCCCCGCGGACCCGTCGTGGCGGTCGCGAACGAGTTCTCCGGCTCGGACGGCGACATCGTGAACGCGGCGATCAAGGCGCTCGACATCGGCCCCGTGGTCGGCGTGCGCACGTGGGGCGGCGTGGTGGGCATCGACAGCCGGTACCGGCTCGTCGACGGCACGCTGGTCACCCAGCCCAAGTACGCCTTCTGGCTGGAGGGGTACGGGTGGGGCGTCGAGAACCACGGTGTCGACCCCGACGTCGAGGTCGTCATGACCCCGCAGGACCATGCGGCGGGCCGGGATCCGCAGCTGGACGAGGCGATCCGGATCGCGCTGGAGTCGCTGGCCGGAACCCCGGCCAAGGAGGCGCCGCCGCTGCCGGAGTGACCTGCCGGCCCCTCCGGTGATCGAGGAGCGGGGTTCAGCGGGGCAGCGCCCCGCTGAACCCCGGACCCGCGCCTCGAACGCCGGAGGGGCCGGGTGCCCCGATAGGCTGCCCCCAACGGATCACCGAGACAGAGGAGCGCACCCCATGGCAGGAGAACCGCAGGCCGACTGCCTGTTCTGCAAGATCGTCTCGGGTGAGATCCCGGCCACCATCGTCCGGGAGACCGACACCACCGTCGCCTTCCGCGACATCAACCCCCAGGCCCCCACCCACGTCCTGGTCATCCCCCGCGTCCACCACCCCGACGCCGCCTCCCTCGCCGCCGCCGAGCCGCAGGTCCTCGCCGACATGCTCCGCGAGGCCGGGAACGTCGCCGCGGACGAGAAGGTCGACGGGACCGGGTACCGGGTCGTGTTCAACACCGGCGCCGGAGCCGGGCAGACCGTCTTCCACGCGCACGCCCACGTCATGGGCGGCCGCGGCCTCCAGTGGCCCCCCGGATAGGTCCTGTCCGGAACGAGGAATCAGCACCCCGTGTCGTCACGTGAACTCGTCGTCCTCGGCACCGCCAGCCAGGTCCCGACCCGCCACCGCAACCACAACGGCTACCTGCTCCGCTGGGACGGCGAGGGCATCCTCTTCGATCCCGGCGAGGGCACCCAGCGCCAGATGCTGCGGGCCGGTGTCGCCGCGCACGACATCGACCGGATCTGCGTCACGCACTTCCACGGCGACCACTCGCTGGGCCTCGCCGGGGTGATCCAGCGGATCAACCTCGACCGGGTTCCGCACCCCGTCACCGCGCACTACCCGGCGAGCGGACAGCATTTCTTCGAACGGCTCCGGTACGCCACCGCCTACCGCGAGTCCGTCGAGCTGACCGAGGCCCCGGTCGCCGCCGACGGGCCGCTGGCCACCACGGACACGTACACCCTCAGCAGCCACAAGCTGTCGCACCCCGTCGAGTCGTACGGCTACCGCCTGGTCGAGCCCGACGGGCGGCGCATGCTGCCCGCGAAGCTCGCCGAGCACGGCATCGCCGGGCCGGACGTCGGCCGGCTCCAGCGCGAGGGCTCCCTCGGCGGGGTCACCCTCGACGACGTCTCCGAGCGCAGGCGCGGGCAGCGGTTCGCGTTCATCATGGACACGAGACTGTGCGACGGCGTGCACGCGCTCGCCGAGGGCTGCGACATGCTGGTCATCGAGTCGACCTTCCTCGACGAGGACGAACGGCTGGCCACCGACCACGGCCATCTGACCGCCGGGCAGGCGGCCCGGGCCGCGCGGGACGCGGGCGTACGGCACCTCGTGCTCACGCACTTCTCCCAGCGCTACCCGGACCCGGAAGCCTTCGGGATCCAGGCCCGGGCGGCGGGGTTCGAGGGCGAACTGACCGTTGCCCAGGACCTGACGCGGATCCCGGTACCGAGCCGTCACCCTTGACGACCTGACAGCAGCACCCCCTGCGTAAGTGAGAAACCCGTGCACCTCCCCAAAGCCGAACTCCACCTCCACATCGAAGGAACCCTCGAACCCGAACTGGCCTTCGCGCTCGCCGCTCGCAACGGCGTGCCGCTGCCCTACGCGGACACCGAGGAACTGCGCACCGCCTACCTCTTCGACGACCTGCAGAGCTTCCTCAACCTGTACTACGCGCTGATGGCGGTCCTGCGGACCGAGGACGACTTCGCCGAACTCGCCGACGCCTACCTCACCCGCGCCGCCGCCCAGGGCGTGCGCCACGCGGAGATCTTCTTCGATCCGCAGGCCCACATCGCCCGCGGTGTCCCCATCGCCGCCGTCATCGAGGGACTCGGCCGGGCGCTGGAGCGCAGCGAGGAGAAGCACGGCATCTCCACCCAGCTGATCATGTGCTTCCTGCGCGACGAGTCCGCCGAGTCCGCGCTGGAGACGCTGGAGGCCGCCAAGCCGCATCTGCACCGGATCAGCGCCGTCGGCCTCGACTCCGCCGAGGTCGGCCACCCGCCCGCCAAGTTCCGCGAGGTGTACGCGGCGGCCGACGCGCTCGGACTGCGCAAGGTCGCCCACGCGGGCGAGGAGGGGCCGCCCGCGTACATCACCGAGGCGCTCGACGTACTGGGCGTGGAGCGCATCGACCACGGACTGCGCTGCATGGAGGACCCGGACCTGGTGAAGCGGCTGGTCGCCGACCGGGTGCCGCTCACCCTGTGCCCGCTGTCCAACGTACGGCTGCGCGCCATCGACACGCTGGAGGAGCACCCTCTGCGAGCCATGATGGACGCCGGACTGCTCTGCACGGTGAACTCCGACGATCCCGCCTACTTCGGCGGGTACGTCGGGGACACCTTCCACGCCGTACACGAGGCGCTCGGGCTGGAGCGCGAGCAGCTGCGCACCCTGGCCCGCAACTCCTTCGAGGCGGCCTTCCTCGACCACGACGAGGAGCGCAGGGCCCGTTACCTGTCCGAGGTCGAGGCGTACGCGTTCGACTGACCGCCGCCCGAGGGGCCGGCCGTCCGGAACGCACTCCTGACCAGGCGCCGGCGGCGCAGCGCGGGCAGGCTGATCTCCGTGACGGCCTGCTCGGGCGCGCCCAGCTTCGGCACCGCGCCCGGCACCGCACCGGTGGTGACCGCGAGCAGGGCCGCCGGAGCGCCGCCCCTGCGGCGCACCGAACCCGGCACCAGCGGACGGCCACCGGTGTGCAGGGCCACCCCCGTCACCGGGACCGCGACCAGCAGCGTCACGGCGCCCAGCACCAGCCCCATCACCGGGAAACCGGCCCCCTCGGACAGCACACTGCCGAGCACCGGACCGCAGGCCACGCCGACCGACGAGGCCGAGCCCGCCAGGACCGCCCAGCGCCCGCGCACGTCCAGGGACGCGGCGAGGCCGATCAGGTACGACAGGACCACCGGGTAGACGGTGTTCCACAGGATCTCGCCGGTCGCGAACGAGCCGAGGCTCCCGGCCGACGAGCTGAGCACGATGCTCGCCGCGATGATCACGGTGCCCAGGCCGATCGGCACCGCCCGCCCGAGGCGGGCCCCGAGCACCCCGGCGCCCATCACACCGAGGAGACCGGCGCCCAGCGCGGCGGCGAACACCGCACCTATGGTGACCTCGGAGAGGCCGACCTGGTCCACGCCGATGCGGCTGCTGACCCCCCACAGCGCGTTCTGCGCCATCGACCAGACGAGCATGCCGCCCGCCAGCACCAGCCCCGAGCGGCGCCGCGGCAGCCGTCCCGAAGCCGGGACGGCAGGACCGGCCGGGACCGGACTGCCGAGCCGGGACGTGGCCGGCCAGACGAGCAGCGCGACCAGCGCGATCGACGCGAACGGCAGCCGGTGGCCGCCGCCCAGGTGCGGGATCGTCAGATACAGGGCGCCGGCGGTCGCCGACACGCTCAACAGCCCCAGGGACGACGACCGGTGCGGGTCACGCTGGGCGGCGATGCCGGCGGCGGCCACCGCGGTCGCCGTACCGGAACCGAATCCGCCGACCACGGCGCCCAGGATCACCAGCGGCACGGAGCCCGCCAGCGCGGCGCAGCCGTACCCCAGCACGGCCAGCGCCAGCCCGAGCCGCGCCGGTCTGCGTGGCCCGTACGTTTCGACGCGGCCTGCCAGGCAGAAGCCGGCCGAGGCCGAACTCAGCAGCAGGGCGCTGCCGACCAGGCCGGCCTGTGCCGTGGTGAGGCCCAGATAGACGGAGAGCCGTCCCACGATGGTGGGGAGGAGGTAGGAGGCGAGGTAGCCGGCGGTGAACACGGCGACCAGAGGCCACGCGGCGCCAGGGCGCGAGGACATGGGCGTTCCTGAAGACATGCCAGAAGAGGCGGGAAGGCAGAGGGGGGGCAAGGCGAGAAATGCGAAGAATGAGGAACTGCGAGAACTACGTGAAACGCTGAAAACGCGGGGGTTCGGCACACTCGTCGGTTGCATTCCCGACGGTGGTCGCGGGCCAATTTGTATCAAGTGCTCCCGGTCGACCGAAAGTCGCCACGCTGTGATCTGGGCCACTTATGCGTTTACCGTGTTTCTATGCGGGTAACAGCGCATGTTTATGCAGGTCAGCCTCTGTGTACGGAGACCCGTCGCAGGCCCGGCGCGGACCCCGCACCGGCGGACGGGAATCGGGCACACTGGCCGGAACCGCCACGACCGGGGAGCGCAGGGTGAGCACCGAGATTCCAGCCATCGACCCACTGGACGGGCTGCGCGCACCGCAGGACCCCGACTGCGACGTCTTCCTCACCGGCACGGTCTTCCTCGACATCATCTTCACCGGCCTGGACAGCGCCCCGGTGCGCGGCACCGAGTCCTGGGCCCGCGGCATGGGCTCCAGCCCCGGCGGTGTCGCCAACATGGCCACCGCGCTCGCCCGCCTCGGCCTCCACACCTCGCTCGCGGCGGCGTTCGGCGACGACCACTACGGCGAGTACTGCTGGGACGCCCTCGAGCAGGGCGAGGGCATCGACCTGTCCCTGTCGCACACCGTCCGCGGCTGGCACTCCCCGGTGACCGTCTCCATGGCGTACGAGGGCGAGCGGACGATGGTCTCGCACGGCCACGAGGCCCCGCCCCCGCCCGCGTTCGCACCCACCGGGGCCACCGCCACGCCCCGGTGTCCGCCGCGGGCCCGGGCCGCCATCGCCTCGCTCGCCCCCGGTCGCAGCGAGCCCTGGGTCGCCACGGCGGCCCGCAGGGGCGCCCTGGTCTTCGCCGATGTCGGCTGGGACGAGACCGGCCGCTGGGACCTCGACGGCCTGACCGACCTGGAGCACTGCCAGGCCTTCCTCCCCAACGCCGAGGAGGCCATGCGCTACACCCGCACCGACTGCCCCCGGGCCGCCGCGCACGCGCTTGCCGAGCGGGTCCCGCTCGCCGTCGTCACCCTCGGAGCGGAGGGGGCGTACGCGGTCGACGCGGCCACCGGAGCCACCGCCGAGGTCCCCGCGATCGCGGTCGAGGCCCTGGACCCGACCGGTGCGGGCGACGTCTTCGTGGCCGGCTTCGTCACCGGCACCCTCGCCAACTGGCCGCTCGCCGACCGCCTCGCCTTCGCCGGCCTCACCGCGGCCCTCTCGGTCCAGGAGTTCGGCGGCTCGCTCTCGGCCCCCGGCTGGGCGGAGATCGCCGCCTGGTGGCAGCGTATCCGCACCCTCACCGGCCAGGACCCGGCCGCGCTCCAGCGCTACGCCTTCCTCCAGGACCTGCTCCCGGCAGCCGCCCGCCCCTGGCCGCTGCGCCGGGCCGTCCCGACGATCGGCTTCCGTCCGTAACCCCGCGTCTTCCTTTCACCCGCGAAAACCTCTCGGTGTTGTCAGCACGGGGTCGTAGGCTGGGTACACCTGAGGTTTTCGAGCAGCGAGAACCCTGCAACGGGAGGTATGTGCAGGCCCGAGGGCCGGCCCATGACTCAGACACCCACACAGCCGCACGCGCGTGCCCACATCAGCATCCCGGCCGCACACCCCATGGTGATGCTCCTGGGAGCGGGCGACTCGCTGCTGCGCGTGATCGAAGCGGCGTTCCCGGCGGCCGACATCCACGTCCGGGGCAATGACATCAGCGCGACGGGTGACGCGGCGGACATCGCCCTGATCCAGCGCCTGTTCGACGAGATGGTGCTGGTGCTCCGCACCGGTCAGCCGATGACGGAGGACGCTGTGGAACGTTCGATCGCGATGCTCAAGGCCAGCGAGAACGGCCAGGCGGACGGCACCGAGACCCCGGCCGAGGTACTCACGCAGAACATCCTCTCCAGCCGCGGCCGCACGATCCGCCCCAAGACGCTCAACCAGAAGCGGTACGTCGACGCGATCGACAAGCACACGATCGTCTTCGGCATCGGCCCCGCCGGTACCGGCAAGACGTACCTCGCCATGGCCAAGGCGGTCCAGGCCCTGCAGTCCAAGCAGGTCAGCCGGATCATCCTGACCCGCCCGGCGGTCGAGGCCGGTGAGCGGCTCGGCTTCCTGCCCGGCACGCTCTTCGACAAGATCGACCCGTATCTGCGCCCGCTCTACGACGCCCTGCACGACATGCTCGACCCCGACTCGATCCCGCGGCTGATGGCCGCGGGGACGATCGAGGTGGCACCGCTGGCCTATATGCGGGGTCGTACCCTCAATGACGCCTTCATCATCCTGGACGAGGCGCAGAACACCAGCGCCGAGCAGATGAAGATGTTCCTGACCCGGCTCGGCTTCGACTCGAAGATCGTCGTCACCGGTGACGTCACCCAGGTCGACCTGCCGAACGGCACCAAGAGCGGTCTGCGTCAGGTGCAGGACATCCTCGAAGGCATCGACGACGTGCACTTCTCCCGGCTCACGTCCCAGGATGTCGTCCGGCACAAGCTGGTCGGCCGTATCGTCGACGCGTACGAGAAGTACGACAACCAGGGCGACCAGGACGGTCCGGCCGACAAGGGCCGGGGCCGCCGCAACGGGAAGCAGTAGCAGCGCACCATGTCGATCGACGTCAACAACGAGTCCGGAACCGAGGTCGACGAGCAGGCGATCCTCGACATCGCCCGCTACGCGCTCGCGCGGATGAGGATCCACCCGCTCTCCGAACTCTCGGTGATCGTGGTGGACTCCGCCGCCATGGAACAGCTCCACATCCAGTGGATGGACCTGCCGGGCCCGACGGACGTCATGTCCTTCCCGATGGACGAGCTGCGTCCGCCGGCCAAGGACGAGGAGGAGCCCCTGCAGGGGCTCCTCGGTGACATCGTGCTCTGTCCCGAGGTCGCCAAGAAGCAGGGCGAGGACGCCGAGACGCAGCACTCCATGGACGAGGAGCTCCAGCTCCTCACCGTCCACGGGGTGCTGCACCTGCTCGGCTACGACCACGAGGAGCCCGACGAGAAGGCCGAGATGTTCGGTCTCCAGGCGGCCATCGTGGACGGCTGGCGCGGCGAGCACGGGCTCACCGGTCCGTCCCCCGCCCCCACCGTCTCGTGAGCCTGCCGCTCGTCTTCGGGGTCGTCCTGCTGCTCGTCGTCGGCTGGCTCGCCGCCTGCGCCGAGGCCGGCATCGCGCGTACGTCGAGCTTCCGGGCCGCCGAGGCGGTCCGCTCGGGGCGGCGCGGCAGCGACAAGCTGGAACAGGTCGCGGCCGATCCGACGCGCTATCTCAACGTCGCCCTGCTGGTGCGGGTCGCCTGCGAGATGGCGGCCGGGGTGCTCGTCACGTACGCCTGCCTGAAGGAGCTCCCGGAGACCTGGGAGGCGCTGGCCGTCGCCATGGGCGTGATGGTCCTCGTCTCGTACGTCGCCATCGGCGTCTCGCCGCGCACCATCGGCCGCCAGCACCCGCTGAACACGGCCACCGCGGCGGCGTACGTGCTGCTTCCGCTGGCCCGGATCATGGGGCCGATCCCTCAGCTGCTGATCCTCATCGGCAACGCGCTGACGCCGGGCAAGGGGTTCCGCAAGGGCCCGTTCGCCAGCGAGGCCGAGCTGCGGGCGATGGTCGACCTCGCCGAGCAGGAGTCGCTGATCGAGGACGAGGAGCGCCGCATGGTGCACTCCGTCTTCGAGCTCGGTGACACGCTCGTGCGCGAGGTGATGGTGCCGCGCACCGACCTCGTCTGCATCGAGCGCTACAAGACGATCCGGCAGGCGCTGACCCTGGCGCTGCGGTCCGGTTTCTCGCGGATCCCCGTCACCGGGGAGAACGAGGACGACATCGTCGGGATCGTCTACCTCAAGGACCTGGTCCGCAAGACGCACATCAACCGGGACTCCGAGGCCGATCTGGTCTCCACGGCGATGCGTCCGGCGGCTTTCGTGCCCGACACGAAGAACGCCGGTGATCTGCTGCGGGAGATGCAGCAGGACCGCAGCCACGTCGCCGTCGTCATCGACGAGTACGGCGGCACGGCGGGCATCGTCACCATCGAGGACATCCTGGAGGAGATCGTCGGCGAGATCACCGACGAGTACGACCGGGAGCTGCCGCCGGTCGAGCCGTTGGCGAACGACTGCTTCCGGGTGACCGCGCGGCTGGACATCGGCGACCTCGGCGAGCTGTTCGGGCTCGACGAGTACGACGACGAGGACGTGGAGACCGTGGGCGGGCTGCTCGCGAAGGCGCTGGGGCGGGTTCCCATCGCCGGCGCCTCGTCGGAGGTGGAGCTGCCCGACGGGCGACGGCTGCGGCTGACCGCGGAGTCCCCGGCGGGCCGGCGGAACAAGATCGTCACGGTGCTGGTGGAGCCGGTGGCTCCCGAGGAGGAGGCGACGGCATGACACCGCAGCAGCTGAGGACGTTCTGCCTGGGGTTCAACGCGAGCGTGGAGGAGTTCCCGTTCGGGCCGGAGGCATCCGTCTTCAAGGTGCTCGGCAGGATGTTCGCGCTGACCGCGCTGGACGGGAAGCCGCTGACGGTGAACCTCAAGTGCGACCCCGACGACGCGGTGCGGCTCCGCGAGGAGTACGAGGCCGTGGCGCCGGGGTGGCACATGAACAAGCGGCACTGGAACACCGTGACGGTGTCCGGCCTGCCGGACGCGAAGCTGCGTGAACTGATCGAGGACAGTTACGACCTCGTGGTGGCGAAGCTGCCGCGGGCGGAGCGGCTGCGGCTCGACCGGGCGTAGGGCCCGTCCGGGCAGACGATCACTTGCGCCAGAGCAGGTGGTGCACCACGTCACTGCTCGGGCTCGGGATCCGCTCCAGATGGAACCGGCCGGTCAGTTCGTCGGGGCTCTTCCACAGCTGTTCGCCGGCGCCGAGGTCGACCGGTGCGACGGCGACGTGCATCGAGTCGATGAGATCGGCGTCGAGGAACTCCCTGACCGTGGCGACGCCGCCGCCGATGCGTACGTCCTTGCCCTCGGCGGCCTCGAAGGCCCGGGCGAGCGCGTCCTCGGGGGACGCGTCGAGGAAGTGGAACGTGGTGTCCCCGAGCGTGATCGACGGGCGTTCGTGGTGGGTGAGGACGAACACCGGGGTGTGGAACGGGGGTTCCTCGCCCCACCAGCCCTCCCAGTCGTGGTTCTCCCACGGACCGCGCTGCGGGCCGAACTTGTTGCGCCCCATGATCTCGGCGCCGATGTTGTGGGAGAAGTCGCGGGTGAAGTAGTCGTCCAGACCGAGGGTGCCCCCGGGGTCGGTCCGGTTGGGCCAGTGGGCGGTGGCACCGGCCCAGGAGACGAGCACGCCGGGGTCGACGTTGCCGAACGGGCGGTCGAGCGTCTGGTTCTCCCCGGCGCCGTAACCGTCCCGGGAGACACAGAAGTTCTGGACGCGGACCAGCTGTTTCATCGAAACCCTCTCCGGTTGCAATCTGCAACTGGTCCGCAAGCTATCTAGGCTGCTCCCATGTTGCAACCAGTTCCCGCCGGAAAGCTGCCCGTGTCGCCGGGCCGGTCCGGGTGCCCGATCAACATGACGGTCGAGCTCCTCGGGGACCGCTGGAGCCTGATCGTGCTGCGCGACATCATGTTCGGAGGCCTCACCCACTTCCGTGAACTGCTCAACGCCTCCATGGAAGGCATCGCCTCGAACATCCTGGCCAACCGGCTCGCGAAACTCGTCGCTGCGGGGCTGCTCACCCGCGACGACGACCCCAGCCACCGCCAGAAGGTCGCGTACCACCTCACCGAGGCGGCGGTGCAACTCGTCCCGGTGATGGCCCAGCTGGGCGCCTGGGGTGCCCGCTGGCTGGACACGGCGCCGGAGCTGACGGTGCGGGCCGAACTGCTGGCCGCCGGCGGCCCCCCGATGTGGGAGCGGTTCATGGCCGAACTCCGCGCCACCCACCTGGCCGGCGCGCCCGCCCGCCCGGACGGCGTACTGGCGGAACTGACCGCCGCCTACGAGGAAGCGGCCGCCCGGGAAGCGCGGATTTCCCAGGCGTACTGACCCGCAGGGCTGTTGACGCGGGTGATCACTATGCCCGGGCCGTGTATTTCCAGCCCCTACGGCGTTCACCACGTGGAACGGGCGGCCACATCTGCCTCTGCACCGGCCCCCGCCACCCCTGGGCCACGATGTGGCCCGGACTCCGCCACTACGCCTGAGAAGGGCGCTGGGCCCGCCGCAGACCCGCGCCCACCACGCCCGCGGCGAGGACCAGCAGACCCGCGGCCACCGCGACCACGGTCCGCACCCCGTCGAACAGTGATCCGTGGGTCGTCGCCAGCACGCCGAGGAGCGGGATACCGATCGTGAGTCCGACCTGCTGGGTCGTGGTGACCAGGCCCGTCGCCAGTCCCTGCTCCTCGTTCGGCACCCCCGACGTGACAGTGAGGCCGTACGCGATGATCGCGCCGAGGTGGCACATGCTGGCGAGCGAGACCGCGGCCGTGGCCAGCCAGATCCCCGAACCCGTACCGAGGCCCAGCAGTGCCGCGATGAACAGGCCCTGGCCCAGCAGGGAGGCGGCAAGGGTGCGCCTGGCACCGAACCGCCCGATGACCTTCGGGGCGTACACACCCGCCGCCACCGAGGCGACGCCCTGTACCCCGAAGACCAGCCCGGTCCCGAAGGCGGACAGGTGCAGGACCTCCTGCAGGTACAGGGTCAGGACGAAGACGATGGTGCTCATCATCGAGAAGGTGAGCAGCCCGCCCAGATTGCCGAAGGCCACCGTGCGCCGGCGCAGCATCGGCAGCGAGACCAGCGGGGCGGACGCACGCGACTCGACGACCACGAAGGCGGCGAGCAGGACGACACCGGCTGCCAGTGAGACCTGCACGTCCAGGCGCCCGAAGCCGTGCTCGGCCGCGGTGGAGAGGGCGTAGATCACCGCGAGGAGCCCACCGGTGACGGTCACGGCGCCCGGTATGTCCAGTCGCGGCCGGTCGGGCGTACGGGACTCGGTGAGCAGTGCGGGCGCCGCCGAGAGGACGGCAACCGCTGCCAGAGTCAGCAGCCCCATCGTGGAGCGCCAGCCGAGGGTGTCCGTGAGGGTGCCGCCGGCCACCATGCCGACCGTGAAGCCGAGGGAGAGCAGGGTGCCGCTGATGCCGAGAGCCCGGTCCCGCAGCGGCCCCTCCGGGAACGTGGTGGTGAGCAGGGACATCCCGGTCGGCACGATGGCCGCGGCACCGAGTCCCTGGAGCGCACGACCGGTGAGGAAGACGGCAGGGTTCCAGGCGAGCGTGGCCAGCAGCGAGGCCGCGCCGAAGACCACGAGGCCGGTGAGGAACAGCCGGCGCCGGCCGTAGAGGTCGGCGATCCGGCCGAAGAGCAGCAGGAAGCCGCCGGACGGCAGGGCGAAGGCGGTGATCGCCCACTGGAGGCCGGAGCGGCTCAGGCCGAGATCGTCGCCGAGGACGGGCAGCGCCACGTTCAGCACGGAGAAGTCGAGCGACACCATGAACTGGGCGGCGCACAGCACGAGGAGCACGAGCCGGGCCCGGCCGGAGAGCCGGTCCGGGGCGGGAGGTGTGGGGACGGGTGCGGTGACAGCTGCTGGGGAGGATGAATCGATCGCCATGGACATGAGCCTGCGGCCGCCGGAATATCCATGGGGAGCCGGTACTTATCCTGTTGGCCGCACCACCAGGCAGGCGCGGACCCGGACACCAGGGGGAACACGTACGTGGGCACACCGGCCCGGACAGCGGCGGACGCCGGCAAGTCGCACCGCCTCGGCGAGCTGCGGGAGTTCCTGATGAGCAGGCGGGCGCGCGTCAGCCCGGCCGAGGCGGGCCTGCCGGACGGCGGGGCCCGGCGGAGAACCCCCGGGCTGCGCCGCGAAGAGGTCGCTGTCCTCGCGGGGGTGGGCGTCTCCTGGTACCAGTGGCTGGAGCAGGGCCGCGACATCACCGTGTCGCCCCAGGTGCTGGACTCCGTCGCCCGGGTGCTGCGGCTCAGCAGCGCCGAACGCCGTCACCTCTATGTACTGGCGGGGCTCAACCCGCCCGCCCCCGAGGTCGATCCGGCACACACGGACATGTGTGAGGGGCTGCAACGGCTGCTCGACGGCTGGATGCCGTTCCCGGCACACATCATGGACGCGTACTGGAACGTCATCCTCTACAACGACGCGGCCTCGACGGTGATGGGTCTGGGGCCCGAACGGCCGCAGAACTGTGTGATCGCGTTCTTCACCGAGCCCGTCCACCGGGGCGGTGAGAAGCAGTGGTGGGAAACCGCTGCCCGGGTCGTCGCCCAGTTCCGGGCCGCGTGCTCGGAGTGTCCCGACGACGAGGGGTTCCGCGCGATCGTGGCCGAGGCGGCCGGGCGCAGCCCCGAGTTCGCCGAGCTGTGGGCCCGGCGGGACGTCGCGCCGGGCGGGCAGATGCGCAAGGAGATGTCGCATCCGGCCGTGGGCGCGCTGGTCATGGAAGCGACCCAGCTGCGCATCCCGGCCCGTCCGGATCTCGCGGTCGTGCTGCACAACCCGTGGCCGGGCACCGGAACCGAGGAGAAGCTGCGGTGGCTGGCCTCGCCGGAGGGCCGGCGGGGCTCCATGCGCCAGGTGCGGGCCTGAGGGGACGGGACGCCCGCGTGCCGCGTCCCTCGCCGGCCTTCGTATGCTCGACCCATGACCGATAGCACCGACCTCGGCGCCGAGGACCGCAAGATCGTCACGCTGGCGCGCAGCGCCCGCGCCCGCAACGGTGTGCCCGAGGGCGCGGCCGTGCGGGACGAGACCGGACGTACGTACGTGGCGGGCACCGTGGAGCTGGAGTCGCTGAAGCTCAGCGCGCTGCGGACGGCCGTCGCGATGGCCGTGGCCAGCGGGGCCACCTCACTGGAGGCGGCCGCGGTCGTCTCCGAGGCGCAGACCCCGTCCGACGAGGACCGGGCCGCGGTACGGGACCTGGGCGGGGCGGACACGCCCGTGCTGCTCGCGGGGCCCGACGGGGCGCTGCGGCTCACCGTGACGGCGGGCTGAACCCGGCAGGAGCGCCACCGTGGGTACGAACGCCCCGCGCCCCTCCGGTGCGGGGCGTCCGCGCGTAAGGCTGCGGATCACCGGAAAGCGCGGATCTTGACACCATCTGATGGCCCATCAGTCGGTGCGTTTCGCCGCCATTGACTTCTTCCGGACCGCAGTCATCAATGGCCCCCTGCCGGCGCGAGAGCCGCGCGCCGGAACCCGCAGGAGGGGGCTCCATGCGTTCAGCCGTACGAAGATCCGACAGTCGAAGATACGGGGGCCGGGCCCGTCCGGACCGCGGCCGCCGCTGGGCCGCCGCGCTGGGCGTCGGTGCGCTCGTCGTCACCGGGGGAGGGCTGCTCGCCGGGCCCGCCCAGGCCAGTGCGACGGCCTCGGCCGCGGTGGACTTCCCCACCCACTGCATCCCGCCCGCCATCGCCGGCCTCCCGCCGATCGACGGGACGACCTCGGCCGAGATCACCGTCGACAACGCCGCGCCCAAGGCCGGCGACACGGTCACGGTGACGTACACCGTCGTCGAGGCGGCCGCGAGCAACCCGGTCGACCTGGCCCTGCCCGCCGACATCATGACGCCGACCGGCAAGGTCACCGTCGGCGGTGCGCAGTCCGCCGACGTCACGGTGGCGGGGCCGAAGAAGAACGAACCGGTGCCCGGCAAGGGTGCCTTCCCCTCGTTCTCCATGACCGGCACCTTCACCGTCACCGCGCCCGGTGAGATCACCCTCTCGCCCGGCGACTACAACATCCACACCAGCTACATCATGGAGCTGGACACGCCCTGCACGGTCACCGATCCGCCCGCCCCCGTCTCCCAGACGATCATCGCCACGGACGGCGGCGGCCAGGTCAACGAACGCGCCATCCAGCTCGGTACGGCCTCCGGCGCGGCCGGTGACCAGGTCACCGTGACCGGGTCGAAGTTCACCGCGGGCGCGCCCGTCACGCTCGCCGGCCGGGCCGGGAACGCCCCGACCGGCGACACCGCCACGGTCACGGCGGACGGCGCGGGCTCCTTCACCGGGCAGCTCACCGTCAACGATCCGGCCACCACCGGCATCGTCGCCTACGAGGGCGCCGACTGGGACGCCGCCAAGGGGGCGGGGCCCCAGGCCTACACCGTCACCACAGGCGGCGGCGAAATCCCGGACGGCAGCCAGAAGCTGACCTCGTCCATCAAGCCGGGAACGCTCACCATGGCCCAGGCCGGGGACTCCGTCGCCCTGTCGGCGGTCGACTTCGGGCAGGGCGGCGCCTCCACCGGCGCCCTGCGGACCGTGACGGTCCAGGACTTCCGCGGCGGACCCGCGGGCTGGTCCCTGACCGGCAAGGTCACCGACTTCACGGGCCCGCAAGGAGCGACGATCGGCGCGTCCGCGCTCGGCTGGAGCCCGGCCTGCACGACGAAGTCCGGCAGCCCGAGCACCTGCGCGGCCGGGTCCGACGGAACGGTCGGCAGTGCGGGAGCCACCCTGGCGTCCACGCCGGACGGCGCGTTCACCGGCGGTGAGTTCACCGTCGACGCCCAGCTGTCGCTGGACGTACCGGCGTTCACCGCTCCCGGGGCGTACACCGGCGTGCTCACGCTCACCCTCACGTGAGCGAGCACCAGTGATCACGTGAGCGAGCACGACGGATCACGTGAGCGAGTACCACCGGTCAACCGGTGGGCCGGGCGCGCACCCGGCCGGCCCACCCCGCCCGAGCGTGCACCTGGGAGCCCGCACCGTGCGCAAACTCTCCGTACTCCTGCCGACCCTGCTGTCCGGAGCCCTGCTCCTGATCGGCGCGCCCCCGGCCGGCGCCGCCGACAACGGCAGCTGGTCGGTCTTCCCCGCCACCGCCGACGCGGGCGCGCGGCCGTACTTCTACCTCTCCGCCGACCCTGGCGCCACCCTCGACGACAAGGTCACCGTCACCAACAAGACCGGTGAACCCCTGACCTTCCGGCTGTACGCGGCCGACGCCTACAACACCGCACGCGACGGCGGCTTCGCGGTCCGGGCGCAGAACGAGAAACAGCGCTCCGTCGGAGCCTGGGCGAAGGCCGACCGCGACCGGGTCACCGTGAAGCCGCACGGCTCGGTCACCGTGCCCGTCACCATCAAGGTGCCCGAGGACGCCGAACCGGGCGACCACCCCGGCGCGCTCGTCGCCCTCGACGAGCGCATCGACCCCGCCGACGCGGGGGCCGTCGCCGTGGGCATCCAGAAGGCGGTCGGCGCCCGGATCTATCTGAGGGTCAACGGCCCGACGATGCCCGCGCTCTCCGTCGAGGACGTCGAGGTCGAGCACACCGCGCCCCTGGTCCCGGGCACCGGTAAGTCCCGGGCCGTCATCTCGTACACGCTCCGCAACCGCGGCAACGTCACCCTCAGCCCCGAGGTCGCCCTCAAGGCCGAGGGGCTCTTCGGCCGCACCCTGCTCGCGCGCGACCTCAAGCGCATCCCGTCCGAACTGCTGCCCCGCCAGGAAGTCCGGCTCACCGAGGAGTGGGCGGGCGCGCCGCAGGTGGAGTGGGGCGAGATCAAGCTGACCGCGAGTGCCCGCGACACCCGCGAGTCCGCCTCCGTGTCGTACTTCGCCCTGCCCTGGCTGGTCGCCGGGGTACTCCTCGCCGCGCTCGCCGGGGGTGCGGCACTGTGGATCCGGTCACGCCGCAACCGTCGCCGCACGGCCTGATCAGCCGGTCCGGTGGCCGCGATGGGCTCCTTGGTGCCCCGCGGCTGCCGGGATCGGGGACAATGGGCGCCATGAGCGCTCGACCTAACCCAGAAGCTGCTGCGCAGCAGGCTGAGAACACCGCCCCCCACCGGGCCGGTTTCGCCTGCTTCGTGGGCCGTCCCAACGCGGGCAAGTCCACCCTTACGAACGCTCTGGTCGGCCAGAAGGTGGCGATCACGTCCAACCGGCCCCAGACGACCCGGCACACCGTGCGCGGCATCGTGCACCGGCCGGACGCACAGTTGATCCTGGTCGACACCCCCGGCCTCCACAAGCCGCGCACCCTGCTGGGCGAGCGTCTCAACGACGTCGTACGCACCACCTGGGCCGAGGTCGACGTCATCGGCTTCTGCCTGCCCGCCGACCAGAAGCTCGGCCCCGGCGACAAGTACATCATCAAGGAACTCGCGGGCATCAAGAAGACGCCCAAGATCGCGATCATCACCAAGTCCGACCTGGTCGAGTCCAAGCAGCTCGCCGAACAGCTGCTGGCCGTCTCCCGCCTCGGCGAGGAGCTCGGCTTCGAATGGGCGGAGATCATCCCGGTCTCGGCGGTCAAGGACGATCAGGTCGGCCTGCTGGCCGACCTGATCGCCCCGCTGCTCCCCGAGAGCCCGCCGCTGTACCCGGAGGGCGACCTCACCGACGAGCCCGAGATGGTCATGGTCGCGGAGCTGATCCGGGAGGCCGCGCTCGAAGGCGTACGGGACGAGCTGCCGCACTCCATCGCGGTCGTCGTCGAGGAGATGCTGCCGCGCGAGGACCGTCCGGCGGACAAGCCGCTGCTCGACATCCACGCCAACGTCTACATCGAGCGGCCCAGCCAGAAGGGCATCATCATCGGCCCGAAGGGCAAGCGGCTGAAGGATGTCGGCACGAAGTCGCGCAAGCACATCGAGGCGCTGCTGGGCACGCCGGTCTTCCTCGACCTGCACGTGAAGGTCGCCAAGGACTGGCAGCGCGATCCCAAGCAGCTGCGCAAGCTGGGTTTCTGAGCGGAACCCGTCAGACGTACGCCGCCCGTCTCACGCGCCCTCCTTCAGGACGCGTGAGACGAGCGAGCGCTGGGCGTCGGTCAGCCGAGGGTCCGCGCAGTGCACGGACCGGTCGCCGACCGTGATGCGATAGCTGAAGCCGTCCGGGACGCCCGTCCCCGACGCCTCCCGGCCCTCGGCGAGCGCCGATTCGGCCAGGGCCTCCCATTCGGGGGCATCCGCCCGTCCCGAGGTGTCGATCTCGCGGTGGCGCGCGATACCGGCGAAGCCGCCGGTCCTGCTCACCTGGATCCGCATACGGTGTCCCTCCTCGACGGGCCTGCCCTTCGGGCCAGGCCGGTTACGCGGTCGGCACGCCCACCTCCGACCAGGCCTTGAGGACCGCCTCCACCTCGTCACCCTCGCCGAAGCGGCTGCGGGCCGCAGCCACGGTCAGCCGGGCGAAGGACGCGAAGTCCGCGTCCACCGTCAGTTCACCACCCGTGAGCACATCGAACCAGAGCTGGCCCGCCCGTTCCCAGGAACTGCCGCCGAGCGCCGTGGCCAGCAGGTAGAACGCGCGGTTGGGGATGCCGGAGTTGAGGTGCACCCCGCCGTTGTCGTCGCCGGTGTGGATGTAGTCGTCCATCGAGGCGGGCTGCGGGTCCTTGCCGAGCACGTCGTCGTCGTACGCGGTCCCGGGGGCCTTCATCGAGCGCAGCGCCACGCCCTGGACGCGAGGCGCCAGGAGGCCGGCACCGATCAGCCAGTCGGCCTGCGCCGCGGTCTGGCCCAGTGAGTACTGCTTGACCAGGGAGCCGAACACGTCCGACACCGACTCGTTGAGCGCGCCGGGCTGGCCGTAGTAGTTCAGGTTGGCCGTGTACTGGGTCAGGCCGTGCGCCAGCTCGTGCGCGATCACGTCGATGGCGACGGTGAAGTCCAGGAAGATCTCCCCGTCCCCGTCGCCGAAGACCATCTGCTCGCCGTCGAAGAAGGCGTTGTTGTACTTCTCGTCGTAGTGCACGGAGCCGATCAGCGGCAGCCCGTTGCCGTCGATCGAACGCCGGCCGTAGGCGGTGAGCAGCAGTTCGAAGGTGGCGCCGAGTCCCGCGTAGGCGCGGTTGACGCTGGCGTCGGACGTGGGCTCCTCGCCCTCGGAGCGGACCTTCGTGCCCGGCAGGTCCGTGCCGTGGCGGCAGTCGTAGAGCGTGCGGTCGGGTTTGCCGGACCGGTCCTTCTCCGGCGCGGGCGCGGCGGGGGGCCGGACGACGGTGGTCACCTGGCGGCGGGTGCGCCGGGCGGCGTCGGCCTCCAGGGTGCGGCGGGCCGGGCCCGCCAGGACGGGATCGTCGGACTGCGACAGCTTGTCGAGGACGTGGGGCGGCACGATGGTGCAGAAGACAGGACGGGGTTCGTGCTGAGATCGAGGCTGCATACATCGACTGTGGCAGTGCGTGACCACCTTGTCACTGGTTGCTACCAGGATTGACGAAATAGAGTGATCCCTCACTGTTCGACGGTTAGCGGGTCCGATCCCGCATACTGATACGGCACCGACGTCTCGGGCGCCCCTCGGTTAGTCTCTTCGCATCATGCGTTTCGGGCTGCTTCTTCTTAGCTGCCGCGGCGAGGGCCTGTAGTCGTAGGCCGACCCCCTCCCCGCGGAGTCTGGTGTTGCAGCAACACAGTCGGCCGTCCCCCGCAGGACCCCGAGGAGCCGTACGCCATGACCGAAGTGAACCCCGCGCAGACCCCCGCCGTGAACGCCGTGGGCCGCCCCACGCCGATCACCAACGCCACGGGCCTGCAGAAGCCGTCCGGGATGCCGGTCCACAAGTACGGGCGCTACGAGGCCGTCGAGATCCCCGACCGCACCTGGCCCGGTAAGCGGGTCACCACCGCGCCCCGCTGGCTCTCCACCGACCTGCGTGACGGCAACCAGGCCCTGATCGACCCGATGTCGCCGGCCCGCAAGCGCGAGATGTTCGACCTGCTGGTGCGCATGGGCTACAAGGAGATCGAGGTCGGCTTCCCGTCCTCCGGCGAGACCGACTTCGCCTTCGTGCGCTCCATCATCGAAGAGGGCGCGATCCCCGAGGACGTGACGATCTCCGTCCTGACGCAGGCCCGCGAGGAACTGATCGAGCGCACCATCGAATCACTGGTCGGCGCCCACCGCGCCACCGTGCACCTGTACAACGCGACCGCACCCACCTTCCGCCGCGTGGTCTTCCGCGGCTCGAAGGAGCAGGTCAAGCAGATCGCGGTGGACGGCACCCGGCTGGTCATGGAGTACGCCGAGAAGATCCTGGGCGAGGAGACGATCTTCGGCTACCAGTACAGCCCGGAGATCTTCACCGACACCGAGCTGGACTTCGCCCTGGAGGTCTGCGAGGCGGTCTGTGACGTCTGGCAGCCCGAGGAGGGCCGCGAGATCATCCTCAACCTGCCCGCCACCGTGGAGCGTTCGACGCCGTCCACGCACGCGGACCGGTTCGAGTGGATGTCGCGCAACCTGTCGCGCCGCGCGTTCGTCTGCCTGTCCGTCCACCCGCACAACGACCGCGGCACCGCCGTCGCCGCCGCCGAACTGGCCCTGATGGCCGGGGCGGACCGGATCGAGGGCTGCCTGTTCGGCCAGGGCGAGCGCACCGGAAACGTCGACCTGGTGACGCTGGGCATGAACCTGTTCTCCCAGGGCGTGGACCCGCAGATCGACTTCTCGCAGATCGACGAGATCCGCCGCACCAGCGAGTACTGCAACCAGATGGAGGTCCACCCGCGCCACCCCTACGCGGGCGACCTGGTCTACACGTCCTTCTCCGGCTCCCACCAGGACGCCATCAAGAAGGGCTTCGACGCCATGGAGGCCGACGCGGCCGCCCAGGGCAAGACCGTCGACGACATCGAGTGGGCGGTGCCGTACCTGCCGATCGACCCGAAGGACGTCGGCCGCTCCTACGAGGCCGTCATCCGGGTCAACTCGCAGTCCGGCAAGGGCGGGATCGCGTACGTCCTGAAGAACGACCACAAGCTGGACCTGCCGCGCCGGATGCAGATCGAGTTCTCCCGGATCATTCAGGCCAAGACCGACGCCGAGGGCGGCGAGGTCACGCCGGCGCAGATCTGGACCGCGTTCCAGGACGAGTACCTGCCCAACCCGGAGGACACCGCGGCTCAGTGGGGGCGCGTACAGATCCGCTCCGGGCAGAGCACGACCGGTTCGGACGGCCGGGACACGATCACCGTCGAGGCGACGGTGGACGGCGCGGACACCGTGCTCACCGGCACCGGCAACGGCCCGATCTCCGCGTTCTTCGAAGCGCTGCAGGCCATCGGCATCGACGCGCGGCTGCTGGACTACACCGAGCACACGATGAGCGAGGGCGCGAGCGCGCAGGCCGCCTCGTACATCGAGTGCGCCATCGACGGGAAGGTCCTGTGGGGCATCGGCATCGACCCCAACACCACGCGGGCCTCACTGAAGGCGGTCGTCTCCGCGGTCAACCGCGCCACCCGCTGACCCGGGCGCCCGGAAGGGCATGAAGTCGTACGGTCCGAGAGCCCCGTCCCCCACGTCCGGGGGGCGGGGTTCGGCCATCTCCGGGCGGTTGTGACGATCGAGGTGCTGACGCCGCTTCATGGATGTGGTTAACATCACGTCCAACACGGCAATGTTGCCGAGGGGGGCGCCTCCCGTGCCCTTCCGGCTACGGGGGAATTACGGAGGTGTGCGACGTGCGGTCAGCCCTGGGACAAAGCGCCACAAAGCTGCGTATCTGCGGCATCCGTACGTGGTGGGACACCGTCGGTGACGGCGAGTTCTTCTGTCCGGGCTGCGGGGGCGACCGCAACTACCGCCGGCTGACCGGCCGCCGCCGCTTCACCGTCCTCGGTGTGCCGCTGCTGCGGCGCGGCACCGTGGGCCCGGTCGTCGAATGCGCCGCCTGCCACGCCCACTTCGACACCGAGGCGCTCGACCACCCCACCACGACGCGGTTCTCCGCGATGCTCAGGGACGCCGTCCACACCACGACCCTCGGAGTCCTCGCCGCAGGCGGCAGCACCTCCCGTACGGTCCTGGAGACGGCCGTCGACACCGTGCGCGGCGCCGGCTTCGACGACTGCACGCGGGAGCAGCTCGCCACCGTCGTCGAGATCCTCTCCGCCGACATCGGCCACGGCTCCCCGTTCGACCCCGCGGCAGAGGCCTGCGGCGCGGCCCTCGCCATCGAACTCCACGAGGCGCTGGAGCCCCTCGCCCCGCACCTGGCGCCCGCGGGCCGCGAATCGATTCTGCTCCAGGGCGCCCGGATCGCCCTCGCCGACGGCCCGTACAGCCCCGCCGAGCGCGAGGTGCTGACCACGATCGGCGGCGCGCTGCGCCTGCGCGACGAGGACACCGCACGGTTGCTCGCGGCGGCGGCGCGCACGCCCTCCTGAACGCCGCCGTACCCTTCCCGGCGGCAGCGGAGAAGTCGGCCCCCGGTGCGACGCGTACCCACGTCAGCCGGATCATGGGCAAGCCGGGTGCCCGCGACCGGGCCCAGCCGGTGATCGTCGCCCACGAATCGGGGCTCGTCGTGCCCGCGGGCGGCGGCGCGGACGGGAACCGACCGCACCGGGTTCCGGGGGCGGGCACGCCGGGCCCCCCGCGTACCGGACAATGGAGCCATGAGCTTGTTCCGGGACGACGGCGTGGTGCTCCGCACGCAGAAGCTGGGCGAGGCCGACCGGATCATCACGATCCTGACCCGCGGCCACGGCCGGGTACGGGCCGTCGCGCGCGGTGTGCGGCGCACGAAGTCGAAGTTCGGGGCCCGGCTGGAGCCGTTCTCCCACGTGGACGTGCAGTTCTTCGCACGCGGCAGCGAGCTGATCGGGCGCGGACTGCCGCTCTGCACCCAGAGCGAGACCATCGCCCCGTACGGCGGCGGAATCGTCACCGACTACGGGCGCTACACCGCGGGCACCGCGATGCTGGAGACCGCCGAACGCTTCACCGACCACGAGGGCGAACCCGCGGTCCAGCAGTACCTGCTGCTGGTGGGCGGCCTGCGCACCCTGGCCCGGGGGGAGCACGAGCCCCACCTCATCCTCGACGCCTTCCTGCTGCGCTCCCTCGCGGTCAACGGCTACGCCCCCAGCTTCGTCGACTGCGCCCGGTGCGGAATGCCCGGTCCGAACCGGTTCTTCTCCGTCGCGGCGGGCGGCGTCATATGCGGTGACTGCCGGGTGCCCGGCAGCGTCGTACCCTCGGCTGAGGCCGTCACCCTGCTGAGCGCACTGCTCTCCGGCGACTGGGAGACGGCGGACGCGTGCGAGCCGCGTCACGTCAGGGAGGGGAGCGGGCTGGTGTCCGCCTATCTGCACTGGCATCTGGAGCGCGGGCTGCGCTCACTGCGGTACGTAGAGAAGTGACACAGGGAGACTGAGAAGCTCATGGCAGTACGCGGATTCCTCGGCGGCCGTAACCGGCGCGACCACAAGACCCCGGAGCCGCACCCGTCCGGTGCCGTGCCCCCGAAGATCCCCGGTGAGCTGGTGCCCAAGCACGTCGCCGTCGTCATGGACGGCAACGGCCGCTGGGCCAAGGAGCGCGGTCTGCCGCGCACCGAGGGCCACAAGGTCGGCGAGGGCGTCGTGATGGACGTGCTCAAGGGCTGCATCGAGATGGGCGTCAAGAACCTCTCGCTGTACGCGTTCTCGACGGAGAACTGGAAGCGGTCCCCGGAGGAGGTGAAGTTCCTCATGAACTTCAACCGGGACGTCATCCGCCGCCGGCGCGACGAGATGGACGAACTCGGCATCCGCATCCGCTGGGTCGGCCGCATGCCGAAGCTGTGGAAGTCCGTCGTCCAGGAACTCCAGGTCGCCCAGGAGCAGACCAAGGACAACGACAAGATGACGCTGTACTTCTGCGTCAACTACGGCGGCCGCGCCGAGATCGCGGACGCCGCGCAGCGGATCGCCCAGGACGTCGCCGCCGGGAAGCTCGACCCGTCGAAGGTCAACGAGAAGACGTTCGCGAAGTACACCTACTACCCGGACATGCCGGACGTCGACCTCTTCGTCCGCCCCAGCGGCGAGCAGCGCACGTCCAACTACCTGATCTGGCAGAGCGCGTACGCCGAGATGGTCTTCCAGGACGTGCTGTGGCCGGACTTCGACCGCCGCGACCTGTGGCGGGCCTGCCTGGAGTTCGCCCAGCGCGACCGGCGCTTCGGCGGTGCGGTGGAGGCGGCCCAGGAGGCGGAGCCCACGGCCTGAACCCTCGCCGGTACGATCACCCCGCCCTTTCGCCCCCCGCCCCTTCGCCTCGCGGGCGAGGGGCGGGGGCCGGGGTGTCACCCCTTGGCGCTCGCGCACTCCATACACGTACCGAAGACCTCGACCGTGTGCGCCACGTTCACGAAGCCGTGCTGCGCCGCGATGGTCTCGGCCCACTGCTCCACCGCCGGGCCCTCGACCTCGACGGCCTTGCCGCACATCCGGCAGACCAGATGGTGGTGGTGGTCACCGGTCGAACACCGGCGGTAGACGGACTCGCCCTCGGTGGTGCGCAGCACGTCGACCTCGCCCGCGTCCGCGAGGGACTGCAGGGTGCGGTAGACCGTGGTCAGCCCGACCGAGTCGCCCCGGTGCTTGAGCACGTCGTGCAGGTCCTGGGCGCTGCGGAACTCGTCCACCTCGTCGAGCGCCGCCGCCACCGCTGCCCGTTGCCGGGTCGACCGGCCGCGTACCGGTGCCGCGTTCGTTCCACTGATCGGCGCCGTCGCCACAGGAGCCTCCTCGTGTCGCCCGTACGTATGTCGGGCCATTGTGCCAGTCCGCACCGGCGGCGGGGTCAGGCCGACCTCACGGGTACGTCGTCCCCGGCCCGGCGGGTGGCCGGTACTTCCAGGGTGCACCGCTCGTCCGCCGTTTCGCGGCGGCGGCGGGCGCGGACCCGGGCCAGCGGGGTGGCGAGCAGCGTCAGGGCGATGAACACCCCGATGGCCAGCAGCACGATCGTCGCGCCCGGCGGGACGTCCTGGTAGTACGACGTGATGGTGCCGGCCAGGGTCACCGCGACCCCCACGGCGACCGACAGCACGAACGTCACCTTGAACGAGCGGGTGATCTGCTGCGCGGCGGCCACCGGGACCACCATCAGGGCGCTGACCAGCAGCAGCCCGACGACCCGCATCGCGACGGTGACGGTGACCGCGGCGGTGACCGCGATCAGCAGGTTCAGTACGCGCACGGGCAGCCCGGTGACCCGGGCGAACTCCTCGTCCTGGCTGACGGCGAACAGCTGCCGTCGCAGCCCCACCGTCACCAGCAGCACGAACGCGGCCAGCAGGGCGATCGCGGTGATGTCCTCGGAGGAGACCGTGGACAGCGAGCCGAAGAGGTACGAGGTGAGGTTGGCGTTGGAGCCGGTGTCGGAGAGATTGATCAGCAGGACACCGCCCGCCATGCCGCCGTAGAAGAGCATCGCCAGGGCGATGTCGCCGCGGGTGCGTCCGTACCAGCGGATCAGTTCCATGGTGACGGCGCCGACGACGGCGACGGCCGTGGCCATCCAGACCGGGCTGGTGGAGAGCAGGAAGCCGAGGCCGACGCCGGTCATCGCGATGTGGCCGATGCCGTCGCCCATCAGGGCCTGCCGGCGTTGCACCAGGTAGATGCCGACGGCGGGGGCGATGACGCCGACCAGCACGGCGGCGATCAGGGCCCGCTGCATGAAGGGAGGGGTGAGGAATTCCATGATCAGCTCAGCAGTCCCGTCCGGACGGGCTCGGAGGCCGCGTGGGGGTGTACGTGGTCGTGGCCGGGCAGGGCGTGCTGCCCCAGGGCCTTCGGGGGCGGGCCGTCGTGCATCACGCAGCCGTCGCGCAGCACGACCGCCCGGTCGATCAGGGGCTCCAGCGGGCCGAGCTCGTGCAGGACGAGCAGCACGGTGGTGCCGGCCGCGACCTGCTCGCGCAACGTCTCGGCGAGGATCTCCTGGCTGGCCAGGTCGACGCCGGCCATCGGCTCGTCCATGATCAGCAGCTCGGGTTCGGAAGCGAGCGCGCGGGCGATCAGTACGCGCTGGTGCTGACCCCCGGAGAGGGCGTCCACCGAGTCCTTGGCCCGGTCGGCGAGGCCGACGAGCGCGATGGCGCGGTCGACGGCGGCCCGGTCGGCCTTGCGGGGGAGCCCCAGCTTGGTGCGCGACAGCCGCCCGGAGGCGACGACCTCGCGGATCGTGGCGGGCACGCCGCCGGCCGCCGTGGTGCGCTGCGGTACGTAACCGACCCGGGCCCAGTCGCGGAAGCGGCGCAGCGGGGTGCCGAAGAGTTCGACGGTGCCGCCCGTGAGCGGGACCTGGCCGATGACGGAGCGTACGGCGGTCGACTTGCCGGAACCGTTGGCGCCGAGCAGCGCGACGACCTCGCCGCGGCGCACGGTCAGGTCGATGCCGCGCAGCACGGGGCGCGCGCCGAGGACGGCCGCGGCGTCGCGTACGACGATCACGGGTTCGGGTGTGGAGCCATGGGGCTCGGGCATGAGCGCCTCCGGTGCTGCTGCGCGGTGCGGGTCGACCGGGTCTGCGGGGTCTGCGGGGTCTGAGGGGTCTGCGGGGTCCGAGGGAGCGCTCACTTCGCGCCGAGCGCCTTCTGGAGCGCGGCGAGGTTGGACTCCATGACCCCGATGTAGTCATCGCCCTTGGACTTGCCGGTGATTCCCTCCAGCGGGTCCAGGACGTCGGTCTTCAGGCCGGTGTCCCGGGCGACGGTCTTCGCCGTCTTGTCGCTGGCGAGCGTCTCGAAGAAGACGGTGGTGACCTTCTTCTCCCGCGCGATCGCGTGCAGGGCACTGATCCGGGCGGGGCTGGGCTCGGCCTCGGGGTCGATGCCGGCGATGCCCTCCTGGGTGAGGCCGTAGCGCTCGGCGAGGTACCCGAAGGCGGAGTGGGTGGTGATGAACGTCTTGGTGGCGGTGTTCTTCAGCCCCTTTTCGTACGCGGTGTCGAGCGCGTCGAGCTTGGTGACCAGGGCGTCGGTGTTCTTGCGGTAGTCCGCGGCGTGGTCCGGGTCGGTCTTCGCCAGGGACGCACCCACGCCCTTGGCGACCTGGGCGTACTTCACCGGGTCCAGCCAGATGTGCGGGTCGGCGCCGGCCTCCTCGCCCTCGTGCTCGTGGGCGTGCTCCTCGCCGCCGACCTCGGCGCCGTGGTCCTCCAGCGTGGTGAGCGCCGCGGCGTTGACGCCGTGCTTGGACTCGGACTGCTCGATCGCGTCGTCGACGGCCGGCTGGAGGCCCTTGAGGTAGAGGATGTAGTCCGCGTCGCTGAGGCCGCCGACCTCCCGCGGGCTGAGCTCCAGGTCGTGCGGCTCCACGCCCGGCTTGGTCAGCGTGGAGACGGAGACGTGGTTCCCGCCGATCTGCTCGGCCAGGAACTGCATCGGGTAGAACGACGCCACCACGTTCAGTTTGTCACCGCTCCTGCGGTCGGCGGCGTCCGAGGTCGAGCAGGCGGAGAGGGCGGTGAGGCCGAGGACGACTGCTCCGGCGACGGCGGTCGTGGGTATGAGGCGGCGTACGTTCATGACAGTCATTTTCAACAAAAGTGGAAACGATTGTCAACAAGGCAGATGAGATGCCTTCGGAAGCGGCTGTCCCGATACCGATTTGATCGAAGGGGCGTGCCCGCCGGTAATCTGAGGCATCCGCGCACCCGTCTCCCGACCACCACGCCCCACCGAGGCGCTACGCGTCAGCCTTGTCCCATCCCGTCGTCGTAATGAAGAGAGCACCGTGGCCGCCGACAAGATCGACTCCATCGTCAGCCTGAGCAAGCGCCGTGGCTTCGTCTACCCCTGCAGTGAGATCTACGGTGGTCAGCGTGCCGCCTGGGACTACGGGCCGCTGGGTGTCGAGCTCAAGGAGAACCTGAAGCGTCAGTGGTGGCGCTACATGGTCACCTCGCGCGAGGACGTGGTCGGACTCGACTCGTCGGTCATCCTGGCGCCCGAGGTGTGGGTGGCCTCCGGCCACGTCGCCACGTTCTCCGACCCGCTGACCGAGTGCACCTCCTGCCACAAGCGCTACCGCGCGGACCACCTGGAGGAGGCGTACGAGGAGAAGCACGGCAAGCCGCCGGTCAACGGCCTCGCCGACCTCAACTGCCCCAACTGCGGCAACAAGGGCACCTTCACCGAGCCCAAGGCGTTCTCCGGCCTCCTCTCCACGCACCTCGGCCCGACCCAGGACTCCGGCTCGGTCGCCTACCTGCGCCCCGAGACCGCCCAGGGCATCTTCACCAACTTCGGCCAGGTGCAGCAGACCTCGCGCAAGAAGCCGCCGTTCGGCATCGCGCAGATGGGCAAGTCCTTCCGGAACGAGATCACTCCGGGCAACTTCATCTTCCGCACGCGCGAGTTCGAGCAGATGGAGATGGAGTTCTTCGTCAAGCCGGGCGAGGACGAGCAGTGGCAGGAGTACTGGATGGAGCAGCGCTGGAACTGGTACACCGGCCTCGGCATGCGCGAGGAGAACATGCGGTGGTTCGAGCACCCCGCGGAGAAGCTCTCCCACTACTCCAAGCGCACCGCTGACATCGAGTACCGCTTCCGCTTCGGCGGCAGCGAGTGGGGCGAGCTGGAGGGCGTCGCCAACCGCACGGACTACGACCTCAAGGCGCACTCCAAGGCGTCCGGCACCGACCTGCAGTTCTACGACCAGGAGGCCGGCGAGCGCTGGACCCCCTACGTCATCGAGCCCGCGGCCGGTGTCGGCCGCTCGATGCTGGCCTTCCTGCTGGACGCCTACATCGAGGACGAGGCGCCCAACGCCAAGGGCGTCATGGAGAAGCGCACCGTGATGCGCCTCGACCCGCGCCTGGCGCCGGTCAAGGTCGCGGTCCTGCCGCTGTCCCGCAACCCGCAGCTCTCGCCGAAGGCCAAGGGCCTCGCGGCCGACCTGCGGCAGAACTGGAACATCGAGTTCGACGACGCGGGCGCCATCGGCCGCCGCTACCGTCGCCAGGACGAGATCGGCACGCCGTTCTGCGTCACCGTCGACTTCGACACCCTCGACGACAACGCGGTGACCGTGCGCGAGCGCGACACGATGAAGCAGGAGCGCGTCTCGCTGGACCAGATCCAGGCGTACCTCGGCGCCCGCCTGCTCGGCTGCTGACACGTCGCACCCGCCGGCACCCGCTGGACGAAGCCCCCGGTTCCCCGTACTCCCGTACGGAACCGGGGGCTTCGTGCAGACTGGGCACACTCGCCCTCAGGAGGCTCGGATGCCGTCCATGACCACGAGCAAGGTCAGCAGATGGGACCAGCACGGCCGTGAACACGTCGTTCACGTGCGGAAGTCGGGAGGCCGGCGGCAGCTGAGCTGCGACACCTGCGACTGGCGCAGGGCGGTGCAGTTCCTGCCCTGGCTCAAGGCCGAGGAGCACCTCGCCGAAGCCCATCAGGCGACGGTCGACCCGACGGCCGGGTAGGGGTCCCCCGGCGGGGAGAAAACCCGGTGCCGCGGCCGCACGGGCCGGGGTACCGTTTGCGCATGTATTCGTTCTTCCAGATCTACGAGTGAGAGTGCGGCGGGTTCGACCACCCGCCGCCCACCGGACCGGTCCCAGGTCTTTTCAGACCTCACTTTCACCACGAATGGGAGAACCCCGTGGCCAAGAGCCGTAACAACCTCCTCGGCGTCGGCGGACAGCGCAAGAAGATGTCCCGCGCCGAGCAGCAGGGCGTCGGCCCCGAGCGCAACGCCGACCTGAAGTCGGCCGCCGAGCAGAAGGCGGAGCTGCTGCGCAAGATGCGCGAGCGCGCCGCCGGCGGCGAGACGTCGGACGCCATCGCCGAGCAGGACGCCCCGGAGCAGGACGCGCCGGAGCAGGACGCGCCCGCGCAGAGCTGACGCCTCGCTGAGGAATCGCACAGAGCGGTTCGCACCACCCGTACGACCGTGGGCCCGGAACACCTCAGGTGTTCCGGGCCCACCGCGTCCGCTTCACGGCCGGACGCCACCCGACGTCACCCGGCAGCCTCTCAGGCCTTGGTGCCCGACGCCGAGGACTGACCCGCGGGAGCCCCGGACGGGGCCACGGCCGCGGGCTCCTCCAGCCGTTCCGCGGTCCGGCGAGCGGTGCTGCGGGCCCAGGGCCCGCTGCTCACCGCGCCGACCAGCAGGACGCACACCCCGCAGCCGGTGATGATCCACCAGGCGGCCCTGCTCGCCGCGACGAAGTCGTCCGCCGCCCCGGTGCCGTACGAGGAACCGGCGTCGGCCACCCCCGCCGCGAGCACCGCCCCGATCACGGCGACGCCCAGCGTCTGGCCGATCTGGCGGCTGGTCGACGCGACCGCGGCGGCGACGCCCGCCTGGGCGCGCGGCATGCCGGAGACGGCGGTGTTGGTGATGGGCGCGTTCACCGCGCCGAAGCCCAGGCCGAACAGCACGTAGGCGGTGAACATCGAGGCCGTGCCGGTCTCCGCGTCGAACGCCGCGAACATCAGCCCGCTCACGGCGATCGAGCCGCCCGCGACCAGCAGCGGGATGCGCGGCCCGCGACTGGCGACGATGCGGCCCGAGAGCGGCGACAGGACACACACCACAGCGGCCATCGGCAGCATGTAGAGACCGGCGTCGAGTGCGCTGAGACCTCGTACGTCCTGCAGATAGAGGGTGTTGAGGAAGAGGAAGCCGCCGAGGGCGGCGAAGGCGGTGACCGCGATGATCGTGGCCCCGCTGAAGGGGGCGCTGCGGAAGAAGCGCAGCTCGATCAGCGGGTCGGTGCGCCGGGACTCGTACACCAGCAGACCGGCCAGCGAGGCCGCCGCGAGTGCGGCGAAGAGCAGAATCTCCACCGAGGTCCAGCCCTTCTGCGGCGCCTCGATGATCGCGTACGTCAGCGAGCCCAGCAGCGTGATCACCAGCAGCTGGCCCACCGGGTCGGGGCGGCGTGCCTTCGGGGCGCGGGACTCGGAGATGTACCGCCACGTCAGCAGCAGTGCGGCGATGCCGACGGGCAGGTTGATCCAGAAGATCGACCGCCAGCCGACGGAATCGACCAGGAGGCCGCCGACCACCGGGCCCGCGGCCATGGAGATGCCCACGACCGCGCCCCAGACACCGATCGCCCGCGCGCGTTCGCGGGGATCGGTGAAGGTGTTGGTGATGATCGACATCGCCACCGGGTTGAGCATCGAGCCACCGACGGCCTGCACCATCCGGAACGCGATGAGCGCCTCCAGGCTGGGTGCCAGAGAACAGAGGGCCGACCCCACGGTGAACAGGACGAGGCCGGCCATGAAGACCTTGCGTCTGCCGATGCGGTCGGCGGTGGAGCCCGCGAGCATCAGCAGGGAGGCAAGGACGAGCGTGTACGCGTCGATCGTCCACTGCATCCCCGCGACGCTCGCGTCCAGGTCATGGCGCATGGCGGGCAGGGCAACGTTGAGGACGGTGTTGTCGAGACTGACGATCAGCAGGCTCATGCAGCAGATCGCCAGTACGAGCATCCGTCGCCGGTGGCTGAGCTCGGGCATGCATGGATAGTACGGCTAACTAACGACTTCCGCTGCCAGTACCTTCGCCACCCCGGCCACCAGCGGGTGGTCCCCCGGCGCGTCCGCGTCGGGTTTGGTGGTCAGCACCGCCAGCACCACGGGAACCCCCTCCTGCGTCCAGGCGATGCCCACGTCGTTGCAACTGCCGTACGAGCCGCCGCCGGTCTTGTCCGCGACGGTCCACTCGGGAGGCAGCCCGGCCCGGAAACGGGTTCCGCTGGTCCGGCAGTTCAGCAGCCAGCCGGTCAGCCGCTCGCGGTCGCCGGATTCCAGCACGTCCCCGAGCACGAGCCGGGCGTAGTCGCGCGCGATGGCGGCCGGCGTGGTGGTGTCCGTACGCCGCCCGGGTTCGGCCGAATTGAGCTTGGGCTCCCAGCGGTCGAGCCGCGTCACCGGGTCGCCGATCGAGCGGCTGAAGCGGGTGATGGCGTGGGGGCCTCCGAGCTCGCGCAGGAGCAGGTTGGCCGCGGTGTTGTCGCTGTCGCAGATCGCCGCGTCGCAGAGCTGCGCGATGGTCAGCCCGCTCGCGAGGCATTCCGGGGTGTCGGTGACCCGGGAATCGGAGACGCAGTCCTCCTTCGTGTAGCGGATGAGGCGGCCGAGCACCTCGCCGTCCCGGTCCAGATCCCGCAGCACCGCTGCCGCGGCGAGCGTCTTGAACGTGGAGAGCACGGGGAACCGCTCATCGGCCCGGTGCCGCACGGCGACCCCGGTGGCCAGGTTGTACGCGAAGGCGCCGACCCGGGCGCCGTGGAGGCGCTCCAGCTCACGCAGCCGGGCGGTGGCGGACCCGGGCCCCGGTGTCCGCGACGCGGCCCGTGAGGGGCCCGCGGCGGCGACGAGCAGCGCACCGGCGGCGCCCGCGGTGCCCATCGAGAGCAGGGTGCGGCGGGTGGGGGACGGGGCGGTCGTCGAGGCCGTCGATGCGGTCCGGCCTAAGCGGCGGGTGGAGTTCATGGTCATCGTGTCCTTCGTTCGCTGGAGAGGTACGAGCTCCTCACGCTACGTGGCCGGTCCGACAACGGGCCCGCACCCCCGGGCGGCCCGCGCCACCGGAGCAGTTCCCGGGGTACGCGACAATGGGGGAATGACCACGCTCGCTCCCTCGCCCCAGTTGCTCCGCATCGGCCCGCACACCGTGCAGCCGCCGGTGGTCCTGGCCCCCATGGCCGGCATCACCAACGCGCCCTTCCGCACCCTGTGCCGGGAGTTCTCGGGCGGCAAGGGGCTGTTCGTCAGCGAGATGATCACGACGCGGGCCCTGGTCGAGCGCAACGAGAAGACCATGCAGCTCATCCGCTTCGACGCGAGCGAGACCCCGCGCTCGATCCAGCTGTACGGAGTGGACCCGGTCACGGTCGGCAAGGCCGTCCGCATGATCGTCGACGAGGACCTCGCCGACCACATCGACCTGAACTTCGGCTGCCCGGTCCCCAAGGTCACCCGCAAGGGCGGCGGCTCGGCGCTCCCGTACAAGAGGCCGCTGCTGCGCGCGATCCTCAACCAGGCCGTCTCGAACGCCGGTGACCTGCCCGTCACCATCAAGATGCGCAAGGGCATCGACGACGACCACATCACCTTCCTCGACGCCGGACGGATCGCCGTGGAGGAGGGCGTCACGGCCGTCGCCCTGCACGGCAGGACGGCCGCCCAGCACTACGGCGGCACCGCCGACTGGGACGCCATCGCCCGGCTCAAGGAGCACGTCCCCGAGATCCCCGTCCTCGGCAACGGCGACATCTGGTGCGCGGACGACGCCCTGCGGATGATGCGCGAGACCGGCTGCGACGGCGTGGTCGTGGGCCGCGGCTGCCTGGGCCGCCCCTGGCTCTTCGCCGACCTGGTGAGCGCGTTCGAGGGTACGGGGACGAGGCAGGCGCCCACCCTGCGCACCGTCGCGGACGTCATGCTGCGGCACGCGACGCTGCTGGGGGAGTGGATCGGTGACGAGACCCGCGGCGTGATCGACTTCCGCAAGCACGTGGCCTGGTACCTGAAGGGCTTCGCGGTCGGCTCAGAGATGCGCAAGAAGCTGGCGATCACCTCGTCGCTGGAGCAGCTCGGTTCCCAGCTGCACGAGCTGGAGCTGGACCAGCCGTGGCCGGACGGCGCCGACGGCCCCCGCGGGCGCACCTCCGGCAACAACCGGGTGGTCCTCCCGGACGGCTGGCTGAAGGACCCGTACGACTGCGCGGGCGTCAGTGCCGACGCGGAACTGGACACCTCGGGCGGCTGACAGCCCTCCCCGCCGGGAGGGGCACTCGGTGCCCCTCGGCAGGCGTGCTCATTTGAGCGTGAAATCAAGCGAAAATCGGCCTCGTCGGGCCGAGAAGTGACGTTCGGTGCATCCGCATGGCGTGATTCGCTGCCCCTGTGTGAGCGATGGGCCACCGCCAGCCACCTGGGAGGCGTCCGGATGGTGACATCTGAGCGGCGTCTGCGGCGTGATTCTCGCCACCTTGAGCCACATCTTGCTCACATGAGCGCAAAAAAGCAGGCTGCACTTCTCAAATGATGGCACTGCGTGCCAGGTGCCCTCACTTTGATCGATCGATCATTTCCGCTACTCACCGTCTCCGAGTGTCCGCCCCGTGCGCGCTCTCCGTAGTCATGCGTACAGGACTTGAACATGCCCCAGAAGCGGGCGCGCCCCGGGGATACTTTCGATCTGCTGGCGGACGGGTGGTTGAGGCCGCATGACGCGCAAGTGGACCTCCCCAGGCACCTTCGATCTGGGTATGTTCCTCGCCGTCAGGGCAGCCACCGCGTCGTCGAGGAGTCGAGACTCGTGTCGGAAAACGAAGACCTTCAGAAGTTCGTCTACGACTTCACCGAGGGCAACAAGGAACTGAAGGACCTTCTCGGCGGGAAGGGTGCCAACCTCGCCGAGATGACCAACCTCGGCCTCCCCGTCCCTCCGGGTTTCACCATCACCACCGAGGCCTGCAAGGTCTACCTCGACAGCGGTGAGGAGCCGGCCGCGCTGCGCGACGAGGTGAGTGCGCACCTCGACGCCCTCGAGGCCCGGATGGGCAAGAAGCTCGGCCAGGCCGACGACCCGCTGCTGGTCTCCGTCCGCTCCGGCGCCAAGTTCTCGATGCCCGGCATGATGGACACGGTCCTCAACATCGGCCTCTCCGACGCCTCGGTCGTCGGTCTCGTCGCCCAGTCCGGCGACGAGCGGTTCGCGTGGGACTCCTACCGCCGTCTGATCCAGATGTTCGGCAAGACCGTCCTCGGGGTCGACGGCGACCTCTTCGAGGAGGCGCTGGAGGGCGCGAAGGACGCCAAGGGCGTCACCGTCGACGTGGACCTCGACGCGGCCGACCTGAAGAAGCTGGTCAAGCAGTTCAAGAAGATCGTCACCCGGGACGCCGGACGCGACTTCCCGCAGGACCCGCGCGAGCAGATGGACCTGGCCATAAAGGCGGTCTTCGACTCGTGGAACACCGACCGGGCCAAGCTCTACCGCCGCCAGGAGCGCATCCCCGGCGACCTCGGCACCGCGGTCAACGTCTGCTCCATGGTCTTCGGCAACCTCGGCCCCGACTCCGGTACGGGTGTCGCGTTCACCCGTGACCCGGCCAGCGGCCACCAGGGCGTGTACGGCGACTACCTGCAGAACGCGCAGGGCGAGGACGTGGTGGCCGGCATCCGCAACACCGTGCCGCTCGCCGAGCTGGAGTCCATCGACAAGAAGTCGTACGACCAGCTGATGCAGATCATGGAAACGCTGGAGACCCACTACAAGGACCTCTGCGACATCGAGTTCACGATCGAGCGCGGCCAGCTGTGGATGCTCCAGACCCGGGTCGGCAAGCGCACCGCGGGTGCCGCCTTCCGGATCGCCACCCAGCTAGTCGACCAGGGGCTCATCGACGAGGCCGAGGCGCTCCAGCGCGTCAACGGCGCGCAGCTCGCGCAGCTGATGTTCCCGCGCTTCGACGACGAGGCGAAGACCGAGCGGATCGGCCGCGGCATCGCCGCGTCGCCGGGCGCCGCGGTCGGCAAGGCCGTCTTCGACTCGTACACCGCGGTCAAGTGGTCCCGCTCCGGCGAGAAGGTCATCCTCATCCGCCGTGAGACCAACCCGGACGACCTGGACGGCATGATCGCCGCCGAGGGCATCCTGACCTCGCGCGGCGGCAAGACCTCGCACGCGGCCGTCGTCGCCCGCGGCATGGGCAAGACCTGTGTCTGCGGCGCGGAGGATCTGGAGGTCGACACCAAGCGCCGCCGGATGACGGTGGGCGGGCGGGTCATCGAGGAGGGTGACGTCGTCTCCATCGACGGTTCGACCGGCAAGGTGTACCTCGGCGAGGTCCCCGTCGTGCCGTCGCCGGTCGTCGAGTACTTCGAGGGCCGGATGCACGCGGGCGCCGACGACGCCGACGAGCTGGTCGCCGCCGTGCACCGGATCATGGCGTACGCGGACCGGGTGCGCCGGCTGCGGGTACGGGCCAACGCGGACAACGCGGAGGACGCCCTGCGGGCCCGCCGCTTCGGCGCCCAGGGCATCGGGCTGTGCCGCACCGAGCACATGTTCCTCGGTGAGCGCCGCGAGATGGTCGAGAAACTGATCCTGGCCGACACCGACCAGGAGCGCGAGACGGCCCTGGAGCAGCTGCTGCCGCTCCAGAAGGCCGACTTCATCGAGCTCTTCGAGGCGATGGACGGACTGCCCGTCACCGTACGGCTGCTGGACCCGCCGCTGCACGAGTTCCTGCCGGACATCACCGAGCTCTCGGTCCGGGTGGCGCTCGCGGAGTCCCGCAAGGACGCCAACGAGAACGACCTGCGCCTGCTGCAGGCCGTGCACAAGCTGCACGAGCAGAACCCGATGCTCGGTCTGCGCGGGGTCCGGCTCGGCCTGGTCATCCCCGGTCTGTTCGCCATGCAGGTGCGGGCGATCGCCGAGGCCGCCGCCGAGCGCAAGAACGCCAAGGGCGACCCGCGCGCGGAGATCATGATCCCGCTCGTCGGTACGGTCCAGGAGCTGGAGATCGTCCGCGAGGAGGCCGACCGCGTCATCGCCGAGGTCCAGGCCGCCACCGGCACGAACCTCAAGCTGAAGATCGGCACGATGATCGAGCTGCCGCGCGCCGCGCTGACCGCCGGTCAGATCGCCGAGGCCGCGGAGTTCTTCTCCTTCGGCACCAACGACCTGACCCAGACGGTGTGGGGCTTCTCCCGCGACGACGTGGAGGCCTCGTTCTTCACCGCGTACCTGGAGAAGGGCATCTTCGGGGTGTCGCCGTTCGAGACGATCGACAAGGACGGCGTGGGCTCGCTGGTACGCAGCGCGGTCGCGGCCGGCAAGGCGACCCGTCCCGACCTGAAGCTCGGCGTCTGCGGCGAGCACGGCGGAGACCCCGAGTCGGTGCACTTCTTCCACGAGGTGGGCCTGGACTACGTCTCCTGCTCGCCGTTCCGCATTCCGGTGGCCCGCCTGGAAGCAGGCAGGGCGGCCGCGGAGTCGCGGGGCAGCGACAGCCGCTGAGGCGGGAGGACCACTGATTCCGCGGGCTGCCGCAGGACCGGACGACCCTCATCGGTCCGGCGGCGGCCCCGGAATTCCCTGAGGCGGCGGCACCCTGTGCGGGGGTGCCGCCGCCTTGTCATGTTCACGGGTTGCCGTAACCGCTTCACGGGAGTGGCACCTCCCGCAGGGCGATCGCCGGAATGTGAGCGCTTTCTGCATTCACCGGCAGTTCATGCCCGGCAGTCCATTGCTTCGTTTAATACGCAAAGAGATGGAGGGGGACGGGACCGGGGTGCGGCCCATGGATCCCCACCCATGGGCCGCACCCGGCTTGGAGGGCCCGGCCATTGGGGGGTGGCGTCGCGGTGCCGGGCACGCGCATCTGTGGCGTTGTCGTCAATCACCATGGCTCCGCCATGCTTCAATCCTCCGCCTTGCAGCTGCACGCACCCGGCGCCGCTCCTTCACCCACCCCCCAATGACCGGGCCCTCATACCCCGTCGAGTGCGGAGCCGCACCGTCACCAACCGCCGCCGAGCGAGCAAAACCCCCCACGGCCTTCACCCGCTCTTCCGGTGGCTCCGGAATCGCACCCGACGTCGTACAGCCTTTCGGGTGACGGTGGGTCGGGGCGAGACGTTTCACCTCTGGCCGAAACTCCGTGGTGACGTGCAGTTACCCTTCGCATACTCTGTCGCGGGGGCAATTGCAGGTGCAAGGAGTGGGGGTTCGGTGCTGCGTATCCATGTCTCCGGATGGGACCTTTCCAAGGTGCGGATGGCCACCGGGCCGGACGCCTTATGGGAGACCATTCTCAGCTTTCACCGGCTGAGAGACCGGCGGGCCTCCATGGTGTTCGGGAAATGGCGCTCCGAAGCGCGGTCGCGGTTGAATGGTGAAGTACGCCTGCTGTCCTCCGTGGTTCCACCGCGCGGCTATTTCCCGGACTTCCTGACGCCTTCTCAGGAAGGCGCCGAACCGATGGACCTCACCACGGCAATGGAAGCCCTGCGCGACACCCCGCCCGACCGCCTGCGGGCCGATCTGGCGGTGCTGGGCGCCCAGGCGGCGGCCGGCGGCCGCGGCGTGGCGAGGCGGGCGGTCCGGCCCGTGGCGCTGGAGGCACTGGGGGAGGGGCGCGCCGAGCCCCTGGGCCGGCTCATCGGGGCCCTGCGCGCCTACCACCGGGCCGCCGTCGAGCCGTACTGGCCGCACGTCCAGGCCAGCGTCGAGGCCGACCGCGCCCTTCGCGGGCGCGCCCTCCTGGACGGCGGCGCCGAGGAACTGCTGGCCTCGCTCCCGCCCGTGATCCGCTGGCGGGCGCCCGTACTGGAGGCCGACTACCCGGTCGACCGCGAACTCCACCTGGACGGCCGCGGCCTGCTCCTCCAGCCGTCGTTCTTCTGCCGGGGCACCCCCGTCGTCTACCGCGACCCGCTGCTGCCACCGGTGCTCGTCTACCCGGTCACCCACGCCGCGGCCCCGGCCTTCGCCGAACCGGGCCCCTGGCTCGGCCGGCTGCTCGGGAACACCCGGTCGACGGTGCTGAGGGTCATAGGCGACGGCTGCACGACCAGCGAGCTCGCCCGCCGCGCCGGGGTGTCCCTCGCATCGGCCAGCCAGCACGCCTGCGTGCTGCGCGAGGCGGGCCTGGTGCACACCCTGCGCCACGGCAGCTCGGTCCTGCACACGCTCACCCCGCTGGGCGGCTCGCTGCTGAGGGGCGGGGCGCCGCTCGCCGTGTCCTGAACCGCTGGACGGGGGACCGGGAGGGTTTTCCGCGCGGCGCCGCGCGGAAGGGCTTTGTCGTCCGGCGCCGATGAGTTTCCGGCGGCCCCGGCGTCTACCCGTCGTAAGCGCGTGCGAGAAGCGCACGGAGGACACCACCGAGAGAGCGAGACGGCCATGCCTCAGATGATCTTCGTGAACCTGCCGGTCAAGGACCTGGAGACGACCAAGGGCTTCTTCGGCAAGCTGGGCTACTCCTTCAACCCCCAGTTCAGCGACGAGCACACCGCCTGCCTCGTCATCAGCGACACGATCTTCGCCATGCTCCTGGAGGAGCCGCGCTTCAAGGACTTCACCAAGAAGGAGATCACGGACGCCTCGACGCACACCGAGGTGATCCTGGCGCTGAGCGCCGACAGCCGCGAGAAGGTGGACGAGCTGGCGGACACGGCCCTCGCCTCCGGCGGGTCGCCGGCCAACGAGACCCAGGACCTCGGCTTCATGTACGGCCGCTCCTTCCAGGACCCCGACCACCACATCTGGGAGGTCGTGTGGATGGACCCGGCGGCGGTGGAGGCCGGTGGCCGGTCCGACTGACGGCGGCGGAGGCCGCACGGCGCCTGTACGGGGGCCGCGCGGCCGGGCACGGAGGCGGTGGTTCCCTGCCCGGCTTCCGGCGTGGTCTCAGCGGGGGCTGATGTGGGCGGCGAGCAGATGGGAGTCGAGCAGTGAGGCGTCTGCCGTCCGGTCGGCCCGGGCGTATCCCGCCAGCATGCGTTTGGTCAGGATCAGGGCCTCGGGGGAGCGGCGGACGAGCGGCCGCGTCCACGCGGCGACGACCTCGTCCAGCCGGTCGAGCGGGGCGGTCTTGTGGAGGAGGCCGATGCGGTGGGCGGTGGGGGCGTCGAACACGTCGCAGGTGAGCATGAGCTCGCGGATCCTGGCGGCCCCGGCCTCGGAGACCAGGCGGCCCATCGCCCCTCCCCAGGCGGGCGGGAGCCCGACGCCGACCTCCGGCATGCGGAAGCGGCAGGTGTCCGCACCAGCGCGCAGGTCGCAGAACGAGGCGAGGGCGAGCCCGGCGCCGATCACGCGGCCGTGCAGCCGGGCGATCGTGACCGCGTGGGTGTTCTCCAGGGCCTGGCACAGGCGGTGGGCCTTGTCCGCCATGCGCCGCAGTCCTGCGCCGCTGGGATCCGCGGTGACCGCTGCCTGGTACTCGTTGCGGTCCGCGCCCAGGCAGAAGTCCCTGCCCAGGGAGGACAGGGTCAGGATCCGGATGTCCGGGCGTTCATGCAGGTCGTCGAGGAGCAGGAGGAGCTCGTCGAGAACGGCGACGCCCAGGACGTCGTCCTGCTCGTAGGGGTTGAGGCGCACATGGAGGACGGGACCTTCCTGGTCGACGCGTATCGCCTTGCGGAAGGGTCTGGTGGGGGTACGGGCTGTTTCGGTCATGCGAGGGCGACATCCAAGTTCAGCAGGCGCCGGAACGCCACCCGGGGCGCCATGGAGGGGCGGCGCACCAGAGCGAGGCGGGGAAGGCGTCGAACGATGTGACGGAGAAGTATCTGGGCCTCCAGCCGGGCCAGCGGAGCGCCCAGGCAGTAGTGGATGCCTCCGCTGAAGGCCAGGTGGGCGGGTTTGCGCCGGAGGTCGAAGCGGTCGGGGTCGCTGTGCCGGGCCGGGTCGCGGTGTGCGGCCCCCACCATGAGGTGGACCATCTCGTCCTTGCGTATCTCCCTTCCGCCCAGGACGCGGTCCTCGGCGGCGACCCTGCTGATCACATGGGTGGGCGGGTCGTAACGCAGGGTCTCCTCCACGAACGCGGGCACCGAGTCCGGCCGTTCGGCGACCATGTCCCAGCGGTCCGGGCGCTCGACGAGCAGGAGCGTCATGGTCGTGAGGAGCTGGGACGTGGTCTCCAGGGCGGCCAGGAGGACAAACAGAACCAGGAAGTAGACCGCCTCGTCGGCCTTGTCGCGGTCGGGTTCCATGGCGTCCCACGTCCTTGTCCAGCGGGACACGGGGTCATCGCCCGGGTGGGCGCGGCGCTCGCGCACCAGAGCGGTGAAGTAGGCGCGCAGTTCGGCGGTGGCCGCGTCCGACGCGGCCAGCTGGCTGGCCGAGGGCAGCAGTTCCTGCGTGAAGACCTGGTCATGGGTCAGGTGCCGCAGGCGGGGCCAGTCGGCAGCCGGCAGGCCGAGCCAGCCACCGATGGTGGCGACCGGGAGTTCCTCGCCCACCAGGGCGGCGAAGTCCGCCTCCCCGTCGCGCAGCCGCTCCGAGAAGGTGTCCAGAAGCCGGGCGGTCGTGGCGGTCACCGTCCGGCTGATCTGCTCCACGGTGGACCGGTCGAACGTACCGGCGGCCCGGCGGGCCCGGGTGTGATCCGGGGGATTGAGCGCGGCCAGGGTGTTGCTCATCTCCTGCGAGGAGGAAGCGTTCCACCGCGTCCCGGGAGGCTGTCTGCCACGCCACTGTTTGTCGGGCTCCAGCCAGTCCCGACTGCGCAACACCTGGTCGCACATGGCGAAGCTCGTGACGACGGTGCCGCCCCAAGGGGCGGGGATGACCTCGCCCCTCGACAGCAACTCCCCGTATATGGGGAAGGGGTCGGCCTGCCCTCCCGCCGTCCGCAGGCGGGAGAACAGCGAGGCAGACATCCTGCGCTCGTCAGTCGACGTGGTGACAACGCTCATGATGGCGGCTCCTTTCTAGAACCAGCCGCCATGCATACCCTCAAGATCGTTCAAGCATTCAATAACACAGAGAAATCAGGAGGTTACTTAGGTCACTCCCCTCTCGTCCATGCCAGGAAGCGGCTGAACAGGCCCCCCTTCTGATGGGACGCAGACGTGCCCGCCGAGCCCGAGGGCCGTGCGGAGGTGCGCTGTTCGGCCGGGGCGGGCTTCTGCGCCGACTGAGGATGGGCGGCATCGGCGACCGACAGGACCACGCGCGGAGTGAAGCGGACCGGAAGGGTCACCAACGAGCGGCTCCACGGGGTGGGGGCCCAGGCGAGGGTCTTGAACGGGACGCGCATCTCGATGTCGGGCAGCCGGTTGAGCAGGCTCTCGACAGCGGTGACCGCGATCATGAACGCCGGGTCCTTGGCGGGGCAGGCGTGCGGGCCCGCTCCGAACGCCAGGTGGGCCTTGGCGCTGAACTGCTGGCGGTGCTCGGTCAGCTTGGGGTCGGTGTTGGCCGCGGCGAAGGAGACCAGGACCGGGTCGTTGGCCCGGATCACCCGGCCGCCGAGCTCGACGTCGTGGGTGGGGTAATGGGCCGCGTAGTTGGCGATCGGCGCGTAGTTCCAGAGGGTCTGGGCCACCGCTTCCTCGACCGGCAGGCCGGTCTGCCACTCCTCGCCGAGGTACAGCGCGCTGCTGGTCGCGATGGTGGCGGTCAGCGGTGCGGTACCGCCGGAGAGCAGGGTCACGAGCTGGTGCAGCACCTCCTCGTCGCTCAGCTGGGCCGAGTGCTCCATCAGGCGGGTCGTCAGGTCAGCCGCCGGACGCCGCCGTTTGAGGGCGATCAGCTCGGTGAGCGCCCCGCCCAGCAGCTCATCGGCGCCGGCGGTGCCCTCGAAGATGCCGCTGATCCCGGCGATCACGCGGTCGCCGATCTCGGGCGGGCAGCCGAACAGATTGCTGAAGACCAGCAGCGGCAGCGGCTGCGCGTACTCGGCCATCAGCTCCGCCTGGCCCCGGGGCTCGGCGCCGAAGCGGCTGATCAGGTAGTCGGCGGACTGCTGTGTCTGCCGGATGAGCTGGGTCTCGTTGACCGTGGCGAGACTGTCGGTCACCGCCTGGCGCAGCCGGGCGTGCGCCGCGCCGTCGCTGAACAGCGCGTTGGGGCGGTAGCCCATCATGGGGAGCGCCGGGCTGTCCGCCGGGACGCGCCCCTCGTTCAGCGCGTTCCAGCGGCGCGAGTCGCGGACGAAGGACGCGGGGTTCTGCAGTACGTACAGCGCGGCGTCGTAGCTGGTGACCAGCTCCACCTCGACATCCGGGGCGATGTCCACCGGGGCGCTCAGGCCGAACGAGCGCAGATACGCGTAGTGGCCGTCGGGGTCGGCCCCGAACGAGGGCCCGTACAGCGGGACGTTGCCGTGGGCGGGGCATCCGGGAGGGGGTATCTCCTGTGCGCCAAGCGGTTGTTGCATTCCGGCACTCCTAGCCGAGTAGGGACATGAGGTGGGTGACGAGGGTGATGAGTGCCTGGGCCGAGGAGTTCTCGTCCCGTACGTCGCACTTGGCGACGGGGGTCTCGGCCGTCAGGTTCAGCGCCTCACGGACTTCGTCGAGCGGGTAGTCCGTGGTGCCCTCGAAGTGATTCACCCCGATGGCGTACGTCAGGCCGAAGCTCTCGACCAGGTCCAGGACGGGGAAGGACTCGTGCAGCCGCTCGGGGTCGACCAGGACCAGCGCGCCCAGCGCCCCCCGGGACAGCTCCTCCCACATCTCCTTGAAACGCTCCTGACCGGGCGTCCCGAAGAGGTACAGCACGAGCGTGTCACTGAGTGTGAGGCGTCCGAAGTCCATGGCCACGGTGGTGGTCTTCTTGTGCGGTGTGCCCGAGAGGTCGTCGAAGCCCTCGCTGGCCTCGGTGATCTCCTCCTCGGTCCGCAGCGGCTCGATCTCGGAGAGACTTCCGATACAGGTGGTCTTCCCGACCCCGAAGTGCCCCACGACGAGGATCTTCACCGCGTTGGAGACGTGTGGATCCAGGTGCACGCGTTACGCTCCGAATCGATTCTTCAGGCCTTCGAGCACGGCGCTGACCAGTTCTCTGTCGACACGCTCGGCACGCGGTATGGGCCTTCGCACCAGGATGAGGCTGTCCTCCTCCAGCTGCGCCAGCAGAATGCGCACGATGCCCAGCGGCAGGTGGGTGTGACCGGCCACTTCGGCCACGGACAGGAAGCCCTCGGCGACCAGGTCCATGACCTGACCCGCCTCCGGGGTGAGCGTGCGCGACGCGGCGGACGTGTCCTGAGCCGCCATGACGAGGGTGGTGTGTTCGTACTCGTGGTCCGGTGGCAGGGCCCGCCCGTTCGTGATCACGAAGAGAGGGACTAACGGGGACGTCAGCTCCAGATCCAGCTCCGGCTCGTCAGACATGGTCGGCCCCCTCCCTCCGTGCGGCCGGTGTGGTCAGTCCGGGCACCAGCTCGTGCAGGCGCGTGGTGAACTCCTCGATGTCGCAGTCGTGCTCGGCGGCGGCGGCCAGGAAGGCCCCGGAACCGGCAGCCATCAGGAAGATCCAGCCGTGCTGGTACTCGATGACCGTCTGCCGCCATTCGGCGCTCTCCAGCTCACCCGCGAACTGGGAGGTGACCCGGCTGTAGGCGTGAATGCCCGTCATCGCGGCGGAGATCGTGTCCGCCAGGTCCCTGCTCATTCCGCTGGTCGCCCCCCGGGGCAGCCCGTCGGACCCCAGCAGTACGGCGTGCCGGGCGCCGCGCACACCGGCGACCACCCGGTCGAGCTCGGCGAGCACGAATCCCGAGTCACTCGCCTGGCCCGCGCTTCCGCCCCGGGCCGCACCGGTGTTGCGCGTACCGGCGTCCTCCTCGGCGCTCACCCGCGGCGGCGAGGTGAGGTTGTTGCCCAGCCGCGCGACGAGGCGGTGCATGCGGAAGGAGATCTGCTGCATGTCCACATCGGGTGCCGCCGCGGCAGCCAGGTAGGCGCCCTGCCCCGCTCCGATCAGGAAGCTCCACCCGTGGGAGAACTCGATGATCGTCTGGTTCCACTGGCGGTCCTTCTCCGTTCCGGCGAAGTGAGCCGTGGCCCGGCTGAGCGACTGCATCCCGGCCATGGCGGCGGAGATGGTGCGCAGTTCCTTCTCACCCATGCCCTCCGTGGCCCCGCGAGGAAGGCCGTCCGCGGACAGCAGGACGGCGCGCCGCGCCCGGGGCACGTTCCGCACGATGTCCTCGAGCATCCACGACAGGTCTGCGCTCATACGTCCTCAGACCCTTCGAGCGACGTGGCGTCAAGGTTGCGGCCCGAGAGCGTGCCGCGTTGGAACGCTCCCAGGCTGCGGCCCGAGGTGCGGCCGCTCTCCTCGGCAGCCCGTGCGGCAGACCGGTCGGCGTCGGGGTCGGGCACACTCGCGATGGGCGCCTGGCGCGCTCCGCGCTTCGGCAGACCGTGCATCGTGCGCGCTGCCCCGCTCTGCGGCCGCGCCTCGTTGCGCAGGATGCTGCTGACGGGGGCCTCTTGGGCCGGCGGTGTCTCCTCCATGGTCCACAGCTCCTCGGGCAACAGGACGACGGCGCGGACGCCGCCGTACCGGGAGACTCCTGTGACGTCCACCTTGAAGCCGTACTGACGCGCGATCAGGCCGATCACCGAGAAGCCGAACTTCGGTTGGTTCCCGAGCTGCGACAGACGCGGGGCGACATCACCGGAGAGCAGCTCGGTCGCTCGCTGCCGGTCTTCGTCGTTCATGCTGACACCGGCGTCGTCGATGACGATGCACAGGTTGTTCTGGACCCTCTGGAACGTCACCTCGATCGGTGCGTCCTGCTGGGAGAAGCTGGCAGCGTTGTCAAGCAGTTCGGCCACGGCGAGGGCGACGGGGGCGACCGCCGAGGCCTTCAGCGCGAGACCGGTCTGCTGCATGATGGCGACCCGGTGGAAGTTACGGATCTGGCCCTGGGCGCTGCGCACCACGTCGTAGACGCTGGCGGGCCTGTTGCGGCGGCCGAGCGGCGCACCGCACATGACCGCGATGCCCTGCGCCTTGCGCGCCATCTGCGCGTTGGCGTGGTTGACCTCCAGCAGGTCACTGAGCACGGCGTGACCGCCGTACTTCCGCTGCACGCCGTCCAGGAGCGTCGTCTGCTCCGCCGCGAGACTCTGCAGGAAGCTGGCGGCCCCCTTGAGGACCGCCTTGGTGTTCTCCTCCGCGGCCTCCTTGGCCTCCCGCAGGGTGCTGTCCTGCTGACTCATGAACCTGTGCAACTCGGCTCGCGAGACGTGGAGGTGACTGTCGGACGTGTGCAGCTGGCGCCGCAGCTCGGCCTCGGTCTGCTTCTTCTTCGCCCCAAGGGCTCTATTACGGGCGGTGAGTACCACTGCTGCGACAACGGCTATCGCCGCCACCGCAACCAAGCACCACACAAGTGCGTCTTGAGTCATGGAAACCTTTCCCGGCGCATGGTGTGCGGACGGCGATGGACACACCTGGCGGGGATCCGCGAGCAGCCGCTCGGCACGGCGCGGCCACTGTTGTGCGGATTGACAGGGGGGCCGGTCGCACATCAGCATCTGAGCCTATTGGATCAAGATCACAGATGCGGGGATGCTATCACCGGGCCCCGGTTCCGCCGGACGGCCGCCGGAGCGGCGGAGGCGGGCAACGCACGGCCTGTGCTGCCGCGTTCAAGGCTCCGCCCCGGTTCTGGCGCGGTCGGCCCGGGTATTCGTCCCGCGGTCGGTCACCAGGGGCCCGGGGATCCGCGCAAGGGATGTGACAACTCCTCACTTGTGCGGATGCTGTGAACAACCTGTGCCGGCGGGCCGGGCGCGGCACCGCATCAGCGGCGGCCGTCACGCCGCGTCGCTCATCCGCCGGGTGACCTCGTGACGTCGCCGGGCCGCCGTCCCCTGCCGAACGCCTGAGGGGCGGCCGCCCCAGCGCTGTCGCTCGGACGGCCGCCCCTCGGCGTCGGCCTGGAGTGCCCCTGGTCGCACGGGCCGCGAACGGTGGTCGGCCGCCTCGCCGCGCCCGCGCCCCCGCGCTCAGTCCGCGCGGACCTCGAAGACCGGAACCGACACCTCGTCGTCGTCCAGGCACGCGCCCGTCGCCAGGTCGAAGCGCTGCTTCAGCAGCGGGGAGGCGACGAACGGCTGCCCCTCGTCCGAACCGACCAGCCCGCGCGAGAGCACGTACGCACCGGTGAACGGGTCGCGGTTGTCGATCGCGTACGTACGCCCCGCCCGGTCCACGAATAGCGCGACCTGCCGGCCGTCCGGGAGCAGGGCGGCGACGCCGCGCCCCGGCGTGAGCAGCGAGCGGTCGCAGACCGTCAGCCAGTCTCCGCCGGAGGCGAGCCGGATGACCTGGGTGTCCTGCGCGGTCTCCATCGTCCCGTTCATCGTCTGGGTCGTCATCAGGAGGCGGTCCCTTCAAGAGTGCGGATGGCGAGAACCGGGCCCGCGAGGATGTCCAGGTCGGGCTTGACCTGGTCGCGTTCCGGGACGAACTTCACCGACGGGTCGGGCGCGTCGGGTGCGTTGACGAAGGTGACGAAGCGGCGCAGCCGCTCCGGGTCGTTGATGGTCTCGGCCCACTCGTCGCGGTAGCCGCGCACGTGGTCGGCCATCAGCCGCTCCAGCTCGTCGCAGAGCCCCAGCGAGTCGTGGACGACGACGTCCCGTACGTGCTCCAGGCCGCCCTCGATCCGGTCCAGCCAGGTCGAGGTGCGCTCGAGCCGGTCCGCCGTGCGGATGTAGAACATCAGGAAGCGGTCGATGAGCCGGACCAGTTCGGCGTCCGACAGGTCCTGGGCCAGCAGGTCCGCGTGGCGCGGGGTGGCGCCGCCGTTGCCGCCCACGTAGAGGTTCCAGCCGCCGGCCGTGGCGATGATCCCGAAGTCCTTGCCGCGGGCCTCGGCGCATTCGCGGGCGCAGCCGGAGACCGCCGACTTCAGCTTGTGCGGGGAGCGCAGGCCCCGGTAGCGCAGCTCCAGGTCGATCGCCATTTTCACGGAGTCCTGGACGCCGTAGCGGCACCAGGTCTGACCCACACAGGACTTGACCGTCCGCAGCGACTTCCCGTACGCGTGCCCCGACTCGAAGCCCGCGTCGACCAGCCGGGTCCAGATCAGCGGCAGCTGGTCGACGCGGGCGCCGAACAGGTCGATCCGCTGACCACCGGTGATCTTGGTGTAGAGGCCGAAGTCCCGGGCCACCTCGCCGATCACGATCAGCTTCTCCGGAGTGATCTCGCCGCCGGGGATGCGCGGCACGATCGAGTACGAGCCGTTGCGCTGGAGGTTGGCCAGGAAGTGGTCGTTGGTGTCCTGGAGTGCCGCCTGCTCGCCGTCCAGCACATAGCCGCTCGCGCCGACCGTCGGCGCCAGCGAGGCGATGACCGAACCCACCGTCGGCTTGCAGACCTCGCAGCCGTCGCCCCCGCGCGCCGCCTCACGGCCGTGCGAGTCGAGCAGCTCGGCGTACGACGTGATCTCCAGGGTGCGGACGATCTCGTACAGCTCGCTGCGGGTGTACGAGAAGCAGCCGCACAGGCCCTTGTCCTGGCTCTGCGGGAGCAGCTGGCCGATGACCTTGACACAACTGCCGCAACCCGTGCCGGCCTTGGTGCACTTCTTCACCTCGGGCAGCGTGGTGTGCTCGCAGATCGCGCCCTTCGTGACGTTGTGGCAGGAGCAGATCACGGCCTCGTCGGGCAGCGAGGAGGGGCCGAGGGTGACCGGGGCGCCCACACCCGCCGGCAGCACCAGCTGCTCCGGGGCGACCGGCAGGACCGTACCCGTCATCGGGCGGAGCGTGCCGTACTGGTCGGCGTCCCCGACGAGCACCCCGCCCAGCAGCGTGCCGTCCTGGCCGATCACCAGCTTCTTGTAGACGCCGGAGCGGGAGTCCGCGTACACGACGTCCAGGCAGCCCTCGGAGGTCCCGTGGGCGTCACCGAAGGACGCCACGTCCACACCCAGCAGCTTCAGCTTCGTCGACAGATCGGCGCCGGTGAAAGCCGCCTCCTTGCCCGCGATGACCTCGGCGGCCGTCTGCGCCATCTCGTAACCGGGCGCCACCAGGCCGTACACCCGGCCGTCCGAGGCGAGCGCGCACTCGCCGATCGCGAAGACGGCCGGGTCGGAGGTGCGGCACGCGTCGTCGACGATGACGCCGCCGCGCTGGCCGACCGCCAGTCCGCAGTCCCGGGCCAGCTGGTCGCGGGGCCGTACGCCCGCCGAGAAGACCACCAGGTCCGTGGCGAGCGAGGAGCCGTCGGAGAGGGACATCCCGTTCACCGAGCCGTCCTCGCCCGCGGTGACCTCCTGCGTGCCGACGCCCGTGTGGACGCTCAGCCCCATGTTCTCGATGGTGCGCAGCAGCGCCGCGCCACCGCCCTCGTCCACCTGGACCGGCATCAGCCGCGGCGCGAACTCCACCACGTGCGTCTCGAGGCCGAGACCCTTCAGCGCGCCCGCGGCCTCCAGGCCGAGCAGTCCGCCGCCGACGACCGCGCCGGTCGTCGCCGTCTTCGCGTACTCCTCGATCGCGAGCAGGTCCTCGATCGTGCGGTAGACGAAACAGCCCTCGCTGTCCTTGCCGGGGACCGGCGGAACGAAGGGGTAGGAGCCGGTGGCCAGCACCAGCGTGTCGTAACGGAAGGTCTCGCCGGAGCGCGCGGTGACCGTGCGCGCCTCGCGGTCCACGGACTCGGCGGGGTCGCCGACCCGCAGCTCGAAGCCGTGCCGCTCCATGAAGCCCTGCTCGACCAGCGACAGGTCCTCGGGGGTCTTCCCCGAGAAGTACGAGGTCAGCTGCACCCGGTCGTAGGCGGCGCGGGGCTCCTCGCACAGGACGACGACCCGGGCGGTGCCCGCGGTGGCCGTCAGCCCGCGGTCGGCGAGGGCCTCCAGGAAGCGCTGGCCGACCATGCCGTGCCCGACGACCACGATGGTCGGCGCGGCTGCTGCGGTGGAGGTGTGGGCGGTCGGGAAAGTGGACACCGGCATCTCAGAAGCCTCCGTCGTTGGTGAGCAGGTGGAGCAGGGACGTTTCGGCGGGGAGCGGGGCGTCGTCCTGCCAGGTGCGGGCCAGGGTGCCGACCGCGGCGAGATCGCCGAGCAGCACACCGCCCGCCAGCCGGTCGCCACGGACGACGACCGTCCGGTACGCGCCCCGGGTGGCATCCGCCAGCCGGATCACGTCGTCGCCGGGCAGCGGCCGGGAGTCACCGAAGGCGGCGAGGTCGAGCGATCCGGAAGCGGGGTCGGCCGGGCCGTTCAGCGTCAGCCGGGTCAGGGCCCGCGTGCCGTCGTAGCGGGCGGGCCGCCCGGCCAGCACCTCGGCCAGCACATCGGCCTGCTCCAGCGCCGGGCCCGCGAGCCCGTACACGGTGGAGCGGTGCTCGGCGCAGTCGCCCACGGCGTGGATGTACGGGTCGGAGGTGCGCAGCTCGTCGTCGACGACGACACCCTTGCGGACCTCCAGGCCGGCCGCCTGCGCGAGCCCCGTGCGGGGCCGCACCCCGCAGGCCAGGACGGTGATCTCGGCCGCCAGCTCGTAGCCGTCGGCGAGCTCCACGGCCCCGACCGCACCGTCGGAGCAGCGCAGCCCGCGGACGCGGCACTCGGTGTGCACCTCGACGCCCAGGGACTCCAGATGGCTGCGCAGCAGCGCGGCCGACTCCGCGTCCAGCTGCCGCTCCATGAGGTGCTCGCCCTGGTGGGCCAGCACCACCTGGGCGCCGCACTCGGCCAGCGCCCGGGCCGCCGACACGCCCAGGAGGCCGCCGCCGATGACGACCGCGCTCACCCCCGGCCGCACCGAGGCGCGCAGCGCCATGCAGTCGTCGAGGGTGCGGAAGGCGTGCACCCCGTCCGGCAGCGTGTTCCCGAGCCCCCGCAGCGGCGGGAGCACCGGGTTGGATCCGGTGGCCAGCACCAGCCGTCCGTACCGCACGACGCTTCCGTCGTCGCAGTGCACCAGCCGGTCGTCCCGGTCGATCCGCACCACCCGCACCCCGCGCCTGACCTCGGCCGGGGGCAGCGCGATCACGTCCGGCGCATACCGCCCGGCCAGCACCTCGGCCAGCAGCACCCGGTTGTAGGGGGCGTGCGACTCCTCGCCGATGACGGTGACATCGGGCACCCGGGCGGCCAGGCGTGCGCCCGCCATCCCGGCGCCGATCACCACCACCCGCGCCGTGTTCTCCGTCCGTGTCCTCATGACAGGAAGCGTGCCGGGAGGGTGTTACCCGTCCGGATCCCCACTGTTTCCCGGGAGGAACCTTGCGCTCAGCGTCGGCGGACGTCGTCTGTGAGGCCCGGGCGACGGCGGCAAGCTCAGAGCCGGCTCAAGAATCCGGCGGCGGTTGGACGCGGCACATGCCGTTTCCCTAGGGTCGCGATCATGCCTGACATAACCCTGACCACCCTCGTCGTGCTGTGCCTCGCCGCGGCCGCGGCCGGGTGGATCGACGCGGTGGTCGGCGGCGGCGGGCTGCTCCTGCTGCCCGCGCTGCTGCTCGGACTGCCGCACCTCCCGGCCGCCCAGATCCTCGGCACGAACAAGGCCGTCGCCATCGTCGGCACCTCGGGCGCCGCCGTCACCTATGCGCGCAAGGCGCCGGTGAAGATCGGCACGGCGGTGCGGATCGGTCTTGCGGCACTCGCCGGATCGATGACCGGTGCCTTCTTCGCCGCCGGGATCAGCAGCGAGGTGCTGCGCCCGGTGATCATGGTGGTGCTGCTGGCCGTCGCCGCGTTCGTGATGCTGCGCCCCCAGTTCGGCCGGTCCGCCGAGGACGGCACGGCGCCCCGGGTCACGCGGGCCCGTACGGTCACCGCGATCGTCCTGGTGGGCGGCGGCATCGGCCTGTACGACGGGCTGTTCGGGCCGGGCACCGGCACCTTCCTCGTGCTGGCGCTCACCGCGGTGCTGCACCTCGACCTGGTGACCGCCTCCGCCACCGCCAAGATCGTCAACGTCTGCACCAACGGCGGGGCCCTGGCGATGTTCGCCTACCAGGGCAACGTGATGTGGCAGCTGGCCGCGCTGATGGCGGTGTTCAACCTGGCGGGCGGCCTGTTCGGTGCGCGGATGGCGCTGAGCCGGGGCAGCGAGTTCGTCCGCGGGGTGCTGCTGGTGGTCGTCTTCTCGCTGGTCGCCAAGCTCGCCTTCGACCAGTGGCAGGCCTGAACGGCACAGAGCCCCTCAGCGCACGCCGGTGAGGTGGGCGTACGCGACCACGTTGCCCTCGTAGCCCGTCGCCGGGGAGAACCCGCCGCCGCACGTGATCAGACGCAGCGAGGCGTGCTGCGAGGCCCCGTAGACCCGCCGGTCGGGGAAGTCGTCGTTGTCGTACACCTCGATCGCGTCGACCGAGAAGACGGCGGTGCGGCCGTCCCGGCGGAGCACCTCGACGGTGCTGCCCTTCTTCATCGACCCCAGGTCGTAGAAGACGGACGGGCCCTGGGCGTTGTCGACGTGACCGGCGATGATCGCGGTGCCCTTGGCGCCGGGCGGCGGGCCGTCCTCGTACCAGCCGACGAGGTCGGTGTTCCCGGCCGGCGGTACGTCGAGGCTGCCGTCCGGTCCGAGGCCCAGCCGCATCATCGGGGCGTCGACCCGGATGCCGGGGATCGTGAGGCGGACGGGCGCGGAGGGCCGCAGCGGCTCGGCGACCGGCGATCCGGGCAGCAGGCCGGGACCGGCGGCGAAGGCGTCGGCGGAGGCCGGGGCCGGCGGGGTCAGCTGGGTGTGGGCGCCGTTCCTGACCAGCCAGAGACCTGCCAGCGCCGCGACGACGAGCAGCCAGCCCTTGGCCTTCTGGGACACGGTCGTCCTCCGGGTGACGAGAGGTGGATACGGTCCCGTCCCGGTGGCGCGGGGCCACCGGGACGGACACCGGGCGGTACGGAGAGGTGGAAGTCTCCGTCAGCTGCCGTCCTGCGTGCCGCTCGCCCGGCGACGCAGGAGCCAGGCTCCGCCGACGGCGGTCGCGGCGAGAACGCCGGCTCCCGCCGCGATCTGGGTGGTGTCCGGTCCGACGCTGCCGCCGACTCCGGTCTTCACGTGCCCCGTGGGGGCGGTGGGCGCGGCCGAGGTGTGATGGCCGGAGGGGGGCTCGTAGCCGCCGGACGAGCTGTCGTGCCCGGCGGAACTCTCGTGCGCGGAGGGGGTCGGGCGTGCGGTGGGCGTGCCGCGCCCGGGGAGGGCGGGAGCGTCCGGCACGAGGGCCGCCCCGGAGGCCTCGGCCTCGTCGAGCGCGGTGGCGTCGTACTCCTCGGAGTCGTACGGGTCCGAGGGCAGACCGGCACCGGCGGGGGCGTCCTCCTCGGAGGACCCGGCGGCGTCGTCCTTGCCCTCGGTGCCGGCCCCCTTCACCTCGATCTCCCCGGTGGCCCGCTTGCCGTTCGCGCAGGCCACGTCGATGCTGTATGGCCCGGGCTCGATGTTGCCCGGCACCTGGAACGAACCGGCCAGGACCTCCTTGAGGGTGGCCGGCGCCAGCGCGAACTCGGAGGCGTCCAGGGCGCTCGCGTCACCGGTCGCGCCGGAGTCGCTGCCGCAGGCGGTGGTGTTCACGGTGACGGTGGAGCCCGGGGCGGCACTCGCGGGGGCGATCTCCAATGGCCCGAGCTCATCCCCGTACGCGGACGGGGCGGCGGCGCTGAGGCCGAGCGCGGCAGCGGCGAGGGCCGCGGCGGCGGTGCCGGTCACGAGGCGAGCAGGACTGCGCATGGGGGTTCCTCCGAGCAGGGACGGCGCGGGCTGGTGTGTCCTGGGTCCGAGCTAACGGCCCTCCCGCCATCCATGCCTGCTGACACCGAGTCAGCACTCACCCGATCGGACCGGCGCCGCCTCCTTGCCACCGCGCATGCGCGCAGGTCACAGCGGTGATGGTGCGGCGCGGAGGCCGTCCTGGGGGGTCCGGTGCCGATCGGGTGATGCCCGCCACCGGGAAAGTGGCATACGTCACATGCGTGGGCCGGCTGTTCGCGGGCACACGAACCACACCCCCCACGGGACGGTGTGCACAGCCGCCCCCGGCCACCGCCCCCACCCGGCCCACCCCCCCTGGGCCCGGTGGGGGCGGTTCCCCGTCCGGCAGGCGCTCCTCAGGCGGGCGCGGCGGCGGACCATGTGATGACGGGCGGCCGGACCCTGGCGCAGAGCGGCTGCCCCTTGGCATCGGACAGCGGCAGCCGTGCGGTGAGGTGCCCGGAGCGCGCGGCGGCTTCGAGGACGTCCGCGTCGATGTCGCAGAACATCAGCTTGGCCCGCCGGAACATGGAGAAGAGCCCGTCCCCGTCGACCGTGCCCCACGACAGGTAGACGAACCGTCCGCCGAGCCGGTCCTGCACGAACGGCCCGCTCACCTCGATGCCGTCCGGCCCGGCGGCCGTGGTGCAGTCCAGGGTCCAGCGGGCGGTGGCGGCGTCGCCGGGGTGCAGCCCGAGCAGCTCATCGGGCCGGTCCTTGCGCTGGACACCCACGTGGATGTTCTCGCGGCCGGCGAAGTCGGTGCCGGGCCCGCAGTCGCGGCCGGGCAGATGGGAGCCCTCGATGTGGATCTGCATGCGCGGCGGGGGTCCTTCGGTCGGGTGCTGCACGGGTTCCATGGTTCATCCTCGCGGCCGGGCCTGCGTGTCGTCAGACGGTGTCCCAGGAGGCGGCTCCGTACGCCGCCGCCAGCCGCTTCATCAGCTCCTCGTCGACCGTGAACACCGTGTCGTCGATCCGGGCGACCGGTGCCATGCCCTGCGAGTTGGTGACGAACGCGGACCGGTAGGGGCCCAGTTCGTTCAGGTGCACCGGCCGGCGCAGCGACGGCACGCCCGCGCCGGGCAACTCCTGTTCCAGCAGAGCCATCGTGATGCCCCGCAGTGCGGGTGCCAGCGGCCGGACGACCGAAGCGCCGTCCCAGAAGCCGATGTTGGTGATCGCACCCTCGGTCACCTCGCCCTCCGGCAGGGTCAGCAACGCGTCGTCGAAGCCGGCGCGGCGGGCGAGCTCGCCGTAGTACGTCTGGCCGAATTCGCCGGGGCGCTTGAGGTGCGGCGCGGTGCGCGCGTACGGGACCGACTTCAGGCTCACCGGCCGCGGGTCCATTTCGACCGGCCCGCGGACCGTGACCATGACGGTCGTCGCGGCGGCGCCCGGCGGCCGAAGTCCCTGGACCCGCACCGAGGCGTCCGCCGTCCCCGCGCCCCGCAGTGCGTGCCGGACCAGTTCCCGTACCAGGCCGCCGTCCAGGGGGAGTTCGAACAGCTCCCGGTTCGCGGAGTCGAGCCGCTCCAGATGGAGTGCCAGGCCGCGCACCCGGCCGTCCCTGACCTGCATGGCCGTGAAGTGGCCGTAGCCGAAGAAGGCCGCCGTACGCAGGTCGTCCTCGGTGGCCGGGTGCCCGTCGAACTCGGCGTAGGGGAGTGGTGCGGCCACGGGAGTCGTCATGCCGTCCACCGTATGCCCACACGCGCGGCGGGCGGCCGCTTGACCTCAACCATGGTTGACGTACGAGTCTCTTCGCATGGACCTCACCACAGCCGGATCCACGGCCACCGCTCTGCCCACCACCGCCCCCCTGAAGGTCGCGGTCATCCTCGCCAGCAACCGCGAGGGCCGGTTCGCGCCCGTCGTCGCCGACTGGTTCCGCTCCCGTACCGACAAGCACGCCGGCATCGAGACCGACCTGGTCGACGTCGCCGCACTCGACCTCCCGACCGCCCTCACCTACAGCCACGGACCCGAGGACCGGGCGCGGCTGGCCGAGCTCTCGGACCGGCTGGCGGCCGCCGACGCCTTCGTCGTCATCACCCCGGAGTACAACCACTCCTACCCGGCCCCGCTCAAGAACCTCATCGACTGGCACTTCACCGAATGGCAGGCCAAGCCCGTCGCCTTCGTCTCCTACGGCGGGGTCTCCGGCGGCCTGCGCGCGGTCGAGCACCTGCGGCAGGTCTTCGCCGAGCTGCACGCCGTCTCGATCCGCGACACCGTCTCGTTCCACAACGCCGGTGCCCTCTTCGACGACGAGGGCAGGCACCGCGACCCGGCCGGCCCCGACGCGGCGGCGAAGACGCTGCTGGACCAACTGGTCTGGTGGGGCCGGGCACTGAGGGGTGCCAGGGCCCAGCATCCGTACGGAGGCTGACTGCGCGGCGCCACGCTCTGCCCGACAATCGGGAGGAGGACCACGCCGCCGACCCGAGGAGACCGAAGGTGACATCGTCCGCATGGCTGACCGTGCTGACCACGACGGACAGCGAGGAGAAGGCCCGGCGCCTGGCCCGGGACGCGGTGGAATCGCGGCTCGCCGCCTGCGTACAGATCTCCGCGCCCGTCACCTCGGTCTACCGGTGGCAGAACGCCATCGATTCCACCGAGGAGTGGCAGCTGTTCTTCAAGACGACGGCCGAACGGTACGACGAGCTGGAGGCGTACCTCCAGGAGGCGCACGACTACGACACCCCGGAGATCATCGCCCTGCCGGTGATCCGGGGGAGCGCCCGCTACCTGGGCTGGGTCTCCGCGGAGACGGCCCCGGTCACCTAGTGCCGCGTCAGCCAAGGTTCGCCCCGTCGCGACGCCCGGCCCGCACTCTCGCCGCACCGGCCGAAAGCCCGAGTACGTCCAGTACGAGGACTTCCGGCCGGCACGCCGAGAGCACGCACCGGACGCCGCTCCTTACCGGGCGAACCTTGGCTGACGCGGCACTAGCGGGGCCAGCGCCTCCACCCGCACCGCGCACACCTTGAACTCCGGCATCTTCGACACCGGGTCCAGAGCCGGGTTGGTCAGCGTGTTGGCCCGGCCCTCACCCGCCCAATGGAACGGCATGAACACGGTGTCCTCCCGGATCGCCACGGTGATCCGGGCGGGCGCCACCGCCCGCCCGCGCCGTGAGGTGACCGCCACCGCGCCGCCCTCCACCACCCCGATCCGCTCGGCGAGCCGCGGATGCAGCTCCACGAAGGGGCCGGGGGCGGCGGCGTTCAGCTCCGGCACCCGGCGGGTCTGGGCCCCCGACTGGTACTGGGCGACGACCCGCCCGGTCGTCAGCACCACCGGATACTCCGCGTCCGTCTCCTCTGCGGACGGCCGGTGCGTCACGGGGACGAACCGGGCCCGCCCGTCGTCCGTCGCGAACCGGTCCAGGAACAGCCGGGGCGTACCGGCGTGCTCCGTGTCCGGGCACGGCCAGAAGACCCCGTCCTCGGCCGCGATCCGCTCGTACGTGATGCCCGCGTAGTCCGCCGGGCCGCCCGCCGAGGCCCGGCGCAGCTCGTCGAACACCTCCTCCGGGTCGGCCGGGAACCCCTTCCCGTGCCCGAGGAGACCGGCCAGGGCGTGCAGCACGTCCAGATCACTGCGGACACCCCCGGGCGCGGTGACCGCACGCCGGCGCAGCAGCACCCGGCCCTCCAGATTGGTCGTCGTCCCGGTCTCCTCGGCCCACTGCGTCACCGGCAGTACCACATCGGCCAGCGCGGCCGTCTCCGACAGCACCACATCGGCGACCGCCAGGAAGTCCAGCGAGCGCAGCCGCTCCTCCACATGCCCCGCGTGCGGCGCGGACACCACCGGATTCGACCCCATCACCAGCAGCGCCCGCACCTCGGTGCCCAGCGCGTCCAGCAACTCGTAGGCACTGCGCCCCGGCCCCGGGAGCGAGTCGGGGTCGACCCCCCACACACCGGCGACATGGTGGCGCGCCGCCGGGTCGGTGAGCTTGCGGTACCCGGGCAACTGGTCGGCCTTCTGGCCGTGTTCGCGCCCGCCCTGGCCGTTGCCCTGCCCGGTCAGACAGCCGTATCCGGACAGCGGACGGCCCGCGCGCCCGGTGGCCAGCGCGAAGTTGATCCAGGCCCCGACGGTGTCCGTACCCTTCGACTGCTGCTCGGGACCGCGCGCGGTCAGCACCATGCCGCTCTCCGCATCACAGAACATCTCGACGGCCGCCCGCAGTTGGGGCACCGGAACGCCGGTCAGCCGCTCCACCAGCTCCGGCCAGTGGGCCATCACCCCGGCCCGCGCCTCGTCCCAGCCGCTGGTGCGCTCCCGTACGAACTCCTCGTCCACCCGCCCCTGCGACACCACCAGGTGCAGCATGCCGAGCGCGAGCGCCAGATCGGTGCCGGGCCGGGGGGCGAGGTGGAGGTCCGCCTGCTCGGCGGTCCTGGTGCGGCGCGGATCGATGACGATCAGCCGGCCGCCGTTCTCCCGCAGCTCGGTGAGATAGCGCAGCGCGGGCGGCATCGTCTCCGCGAGGTTCGACCCCACGAGGATCACGCACCCGGTGCGCGGGATGTCCTCCAGCGGGAACGGCAGCCCCCGGTCGAGGCCGAAGGCCCGCTGGTGCGCGGCGGCCGCCGACGACATGCAGAACCGCCCGTTGTAGTCGATCTGGGAGGTGCCGAGCACCACCCGGGCGAACTTCCCGAGCGCGTACGCCTTCTCGTTGGTCAGCCCGCCACCGCCGAACACACCCACCGCGTCGGCCCCGTGCTCCGCGCGCGTCCCCCGGAGCCCTTCGGCGATCCGGGCCAGCGCCTCGTCCCAGCCGGCCGGCTTCAGCCGCCCGCTCACCGCATCGCGAACGAGCGGGCCGGTCAGCCGGACGGCGGAGGACAGGACGGCGGGAGCCGAGCGGCCCTTGCCGCACAGGGCGCCCCGGTTCACGGGGAAGGAGGTGCGCTCCTCGACCTCGACGACCGCGTCACCGGCGACCGGGCGCAGGTTCATCCCGCACTGCAGTGCGCAGTACGGGCAGTGGGTCGCGGTCGCGGCAGTAGCGGTGCTGGTCATGGCCCCAGCCTGCGATCCGGGTGTTACACGGGCGCCCGCTCCCGGTTACGCCACCGGTACGCCCACCTCAGCCCGCCCGGCAGCCGACGGTGAGGTGCGCCGCGCGATCACCGTTCGTCGGCCGTGAGGGCCTCGGTCACCCCCGTCTCCTGGGGCCCCAGGAAGTGCGGATCCGGCTCGAACAGGGCGTCCAGGGCCGCCTTCCCCGCCGCGAACACCTCCCGGGTGCCGCCGTAGTACCAGGTCGCATCGTGTACGGCTTCCACCCCGACGCCGTACGCGTCGATCCCGGCAGCCCGGCACAGCGCGATCGCCCGCCGGATGTGGAAGCCCTGGCTCACCAGGACGGCCCGCTCGACGCCGAAGATCTTCCGCGCCCGCACGCACGAGTCCCAGGTGTCGAAGCCGGCGAAGTCGCTGACGATCCTGCTCTCCGGCACCCCGTGCGCGACCAGGTACGTGCGCATCGCGTCCGGTTCGTCGTACTCCACCCGGCTGTTGTCGCCGGTCACCAGCACGACCTTGACCTTCTTGTCCCGGTACAGCTCCGCCGCCGTCGTCAGCCGGTTCGCGAGGTACGGGGACGGCCTGCCGTCCCACAGCCCCGCGCCGAACACCACCGCGACGTCCTGCGCGGGCACGTCCGCCGCCGTCCTGACCCGGGCGTCGGCCACCGTGTGCATCCAGGTCGCCGGGGCCAGCGCCAGCACACAGGCGGCCATCGCCCCCTGCACGGCCAGGCGCCGCCCCCGCCGGGTCCGCGGCAGCCGGGGCCGCAGCCGGGCGGCGGCCCGCCGCAGCGCCCCGACCGCCCGTCCTCCCCAAGGCTTCCTCCGCATCGCAGACCCCCCGCATCCCTCGTGCCGTGCCCAGCCCTCTACCGCTTGACGAGCGGACGGCCAAAACGGTTCTCCGCGACCGTCGGTAGCATCGGCCGATGTTGCTTCCCCGGCTGATCGCCTCAGATCTCGACGGCACCCTGCTCCGTAACGACGGCACCCTCTCGCCGCGCACCTTGCGCGCCCTGCGCACGGCCGCCGACGCCGGCACGGAGATCGTCATCGTCACCGCCCGGCCGCCCCGGTTCGTCGACCGGCTCGCCGAGGCCACCGGCATGGTGGGCACGGCGGTGTGCAGCAACGGGGCGCTCGTGTACGACGTCGCGACCCGCACGGTCGTCTCCTCCCACCTCCTTTCCCTGGTCACCGCCCAGCGGGTCGCCACCGCCCTGGCGGCCGCCGTGCCCGAGGTGGGCTTCGCCCTGGAGACCGGCAACCAGGTGCTGTACGAACCGGCCTACCGGCTGCGGATGTCCGAGGACGCCGGCGCCGAGCTCCCCGTACCGACCCTCGCCGATCTCTGGTCGACCGAGGCCCCGGTGACCAAACTGCTCGCCTGGTCGGACCGGCTCGACGCCGACACCCTGCTGGCCGCCGCCCGGCAGGGCGCGGGCGACGAGGTGCAGCTCACCCACTCGGGCGGGCGCGGACTGCTGGAGATCAGCGCGCCCGGCGTCACCAAGGCCGGCACCCTGGCGGTGCTCTGCGCCGCACGCGGCATCGACGCCGCCGAAGTCATCGCGTTCGGCGACATGCCCAACGACCTCACCGTCCTCACCTGGGCAGGCACCGGTTACGCCATGGCCAACGCCCACCCGGCCGTGCTGGCCGCCGTGCCGACGCACACCGCCACCAACGAGGAGGACGGCGTCGCCGACGTCCTCGAGCGGCTGTTCGCCGGGCAGCGGGCCCAGCCGGAGGCCGCCGTCTGACAGTGGGCGTGGGCTCCCGGTGAGCCGGCGGAAAACGCCCGTGACCGGCACGCAACGAGGCGGCAACCTGCGCCCGGCACCATCGGTCCATGACGGAGTCCGTGAGCCCCCTGATACCCGCCGCCCCCGCCCTCGTCGCCGTCGCGCACGGCAGCCGGGACCCGCGGGCCCTGCGGACGGTGACCGAGCTCCTGCACCGGGTGCGGGAGCTGCGGCCCGGCCTCGATGTCCGGCTCGGCCACATCGAGCTCAACGAACCGCTCCTCCCGCGGACCCTGGACGCCCTCGGCACCGGCGAGGCGGTCCTCGTACCGCTCCTGCTGGGCCGCGGGTACCACGTGAAGCAGGACATCCCGGAGGCCGTCGCGGGAGCCGCCGCCCTGCGCACCCGCACCGCCGCGCCCCTCGGCCCGCACCCCCTGCTGGTCGAGGCGCTGCACGGCCGGCTCACCGAGGCCGGCTGGCGGCCCGAGGACGACGGGAACCGCGACAGCGCCGTGGTCCTGGCCGCCGCCGGTTCGCGCGACCCCGAATCGGCCGCCGGTACCCGCCGCACCGCGCACCTGCTCAGCGAACGGCTTGGCGGGGTGCCCGTCGTGCCCGCGTACGCCTCCGCCGCGACGCCCACCGTCCCGGCCGCCCTGCGCGCGCTGGCCGCCCGCGGCCGCCGGAGGGTCGCCGTCGCCTCGTACTTCACCGCCCCGGGCCGCTTCGCCTCGGCCGCGGCGGCCCAGGCGCCCTGGATCGCCGCCGCACCGCTCGGCGCCCACCCGGCCATGGCGCGCCTGCTGCTCCACCGCTACGACCGGGCACGGGCAGCCGGCGCACCGGCGCACGAAACCCTGCTGAACACACGTTTCCTCGCCTCCGCCTGAGCCCCCCTGTCAGCGCGGCGGATTAGTGTCGGCCCCATGGAAGGCACAGACGGCACGGACCACGCGTACGCCACACAGGACCCCGGCACGGCCCCCTACGGCGCCGCCGACGCCGAGCGCTGGGACACCGAGCCGGACAAACGGCCCGGCCGCACCGCCTTCCAGCGCGACCGCGCCCGCGTGCTGCACTCCGCCGCCCTGCGCCGGCTCGCCGGGAAGACCCAGGTCGTCACCCCGGGCACCCGCAGCCACGTCTGGGACGCCAGCCCGCGGACCCGGCTCACACACTCGCTGGAGTGCGCCCAGGTCGGCCGTGAACTCGGCGCCGCGCTCGGCTGCGACCCCGACCTGGTCGAGACGGCCTGCCTCTCCCACGACATGGGCCACCCGCCCTTCGGGCACAACGGCGAACAGGCGCTCAACGACTTCGCCTCCGACTGCGGCGGCTTCGAGGGGAACGCCCAGTCGCTGCGGCTGCTGACCCGTCTCGAACCCAAGCGGTTCGTCCCCGACACCCGCACCGGCGACCTGGTCAGCGTCGGGCTCAACCTGACCCGCGCCGCGCTCGACGCCGCCACCAAGTACCCCTGGCCCAGGGGCGCCCACCCCACCGACCCGGGCTCCCCGAAGTTCGGGGTGTACGAGGACGACCTGCCCGTCTTCCACTGGTTCCGTGAGGGCGCACCGCAGGGCCGCAAGTGCTTCGAGGCCCAGGTGATGGACTGGTCCGACGACGTGGCGTACTCGGTCCATGACTTCGAGGACGGGCTGCACGCCGGTCACATCGACACCGACTGCCTCCATGCCGAGCCGGAGCGGCGCGAGATCTGGGCCGTCGCCATCGGACGGTACGTACCCGCGGACACCGATCCCCAGGAACTGTCCGACGCCCTGGACCGGCTCATCGGCCAGGACTGGTGGCCGCACGGCTACGACGGATCGGCCGTCGCCCAGGCCCGGCTCAAGGACGCCACGAGCCAGCTGATCGGCCGCTTCTGCCTCGCCGCCGAAAGCGGCACCCGGCAGGCGTACGGCACCGGACGCCTCGGCAGATACGGGGCCGAGCTCGTCGTTCCCCGTGAGGCGCGCAACGAATGCGCGGTGCTCAAGGCCGTCGCCGACCGTTACGTCATGCAGCGTGCCGAGCAGGAGGTGATCCGCGCCGACCAGCGGGTCGTCATCGCCGAGCTGGCCGCGGCCCTGACCGCCCGGGCACCGGAAGGCCTGGAGCCGCAGCTGCGCGCCCTGTACGAGGCGGCGCCCGACGACCGCGTGCGCAAGCGGGTCCTGGTCGACCAGATCGCCGCCCTCACCGACGCCTCGGCCCGCTCCCTGCACCACTCGCTCACGGCACGCCGGGACTGACGAACACCCCCACGCTCCCGGTGTGCGGGCCCCGGTCGGCACACTGGCACATGACCACCGGGGGTGACCTGATCGGGTCACACCCCCTTTCGCCATCACGCTGCGTGCGGGACGCTCGCAGTTGGCGCCGCGCAGCAAGCACCGAGGAGGCATCACGTGGTCGACGCACATCGGACGTTCGTCATCGTCGGCGGAGGACTGGCCGGAGCGAAGGCAGCCGAGACGCTCCGTTCGGAGGGTTTCAGCGGCCGGGTCATCCTGATCGGCGATGAGCGTGACCAACCGTACGAACGTCCGCCGCTGTCCAAGGGCTACCTGGGCGGAAAGGAGGACCGCGACAGCGTCTTCGTCCACGAGACCGCCTGGTATGCGGGGGCCGACGTCGAGCTCCACCTCGGCCAGCCCGTCACCACGCTGAACCGCGAAGTCCGTTCCGTGGAGCTCGGCGACGGCACCGTCATCCACTACGACAAGCTGCTCCTGGCCACCGGCGCCGAACCGCGCCGCCTCGACGTCCCCGGCACCGACCTGGCGGGCGTTCACCACCTGCGCCGCCTCGCCCACGCCGACCGGCTGCGCAACGTGCTGGCCGCGCTCGGCCGCGACAACGGCCACCTGGTGATCGCCGGGGCCGGCTGGATCGGCCTGGAGGTCGCCGCGGCGGCCCGCGCATACGGGGCCGAGGTCACCGTCGTCGAGCCGGAGGCGACCCCGCTGCTCCGGGTCATCGGCCCCGAGCTCGGCCAGATCTTCACCGACCTGCACAGCGACCACGGCGTCCGCTTCCACTTCGGCGGCCGGCTCACCGAGATCGTCGGCCAGGACGGCATGGTCCTCGCGGTCCGGACCGACGACGGCGAGGAACACCTCGCCCACGACGTCCTCGCCGCGATCGGCGCCGCCCCGCGCGCGGCCCTCGCCGAGGCCGCCGGCCTGGAGATCGCCCCGCGCGAGCAGGGCGGCGGCATCGCCGTGGACTCCTCGCTGCGCACCAGCGACCCGCACATCTACGCGGCCGGGGACGTGGCCAACGCGGCCCATCCGCTGCTCGGCGGCCGGCTGCGGGTGGAGCACTGGGCCAACGCGCTGAACAGCGGCCCGGCGGCGGCCCGCGCCATGCTCGGCCAGGACGTCAGCTACGACCGGGTGCCGTACTTCTTCTCCGACCAGTACGACCTCGGCCTCGAGTACTCGGGCTGGGCGCCCCCGGGCAGCTACGACCAGGTCGTGATCCGCGGCGACGCGGGCAAGCGCGAGTTCATCGCGTTCTGGCTGAAGGACCACAAGGTGCTTGCCGGGATGAACGTGAACGTGTGGGACGTCACGGAGACCGTGCAGGAACTGATCAGGGCCGGCCAGCCGGTCGACCCGGACGCCCTGGCCGACCCGTCCGTGCCCTTGGAGTCCCTGATCTGAGCGACTGCCTTCCGGGGTGCGGGTTCTGTCCTCCATCTCCCCCGTAGCACTTAAGAGCATGGGGCTTGGTGCGGGTGCCCCGCCGGCTGCGCCCGTGTTCGGCGGGTGGGGGTCCGGGGTCCCTCCGGGGCGTCTCCTCGGACGACGAACGTTCCGCGGGTACGCAGCGGACCCGGGTCGATGTTCGTCGTCCTGCGGGGACTCCCCTGCACGCCCCCGAACCCGGCCGCCTCGCGTCTGCGGATCAGCCCGACGACTGTCGCAGACGCAGGGCGGCCGGGTGGGGGCACACCCCCACCCACCGGACAACAGCGCCCCGCGGGGACCCCGCACCCAGGACCGCGGCAGAGGCTCGGGCCCGCGTCCGGGCGTGGGCTGTCGTACCCCACCCGTAGACTTCACTCGTGGCAGGCAGGATCAATGACGACGACGTGAAGGCGGTCCGGGACGCGGTCCCGATCGACGCCGTCGTTTCCGAGTACCTCCAACTGCGCAACGCGGGCGGCGGAAACCTCAAGGGCCTGTGCCCCTTCCACGACGAGAAGTCCCCCTCCTTCCAGGTCAGCCCGAGCAAGGGTCTCTTCCACTGTTTCGGCTGCCAGGAGGGCGGCGACACGATCGCCTTCGTGCAGAAGATCGACCATCTGACGTTCGCGGAGGTCGTCGAGCGGCTCGCCGCCAAGGCCGGCATCACCCTGCGGTACGAGGAGGGCGGGTACAACCCCTCCCACCAGCGCGGCGAGCGCATCAGGCTGGTCGAGGCGCACAAGGCGGCAGCCCAGTTCTACGTGGAGCAGCTCGACGGTCCCGAGGCCGAGATCGGCCGCAAGTTCCTCGCCGAGCGCGGTTTCGACCAGGCGGCGGCCGCCCACTTCGGTGTGGGCTACAGCCCGGCCGGCTGGGACCACCTCACCCGCTATCTGCGCGGCAAGGGCTTCAGCGACAAGGAACTGATCGCGTCCGGCCTCTCCCAGGACGGCAGGCGCGGCCCCATCGACCGCTTCCGCGGCCGGCTGATGTGGCCGATCAGCGACACCTCCGGCGAGGTCGTCGGCTTCGGGGCCCGCAAGCTGCGCGACGACGACAACGGTCCGAAGTACCTGAACACCCCCGAGACCGCGATCTACAAGAAGTCCCAGGTGCTGTACGGAATCGACCTGGCCAAGAAGGACATCGCCAAGGCGAGCCGGGCCGTCGTCGTCGAGGGCTACACGGACGTGATGGCCTGCCACCTCGCCGGGGTCACCACCGCCATCGCCACCTGTGGAACGGCGTTCGGCGGCGATCACATCAAGATCCTGCGCCGCCTCCTGATGGACAACGGAAGCGCCCGGGTGATCTTCACCTTCGACGGGGACGCGGCCGGCCAGAAGGCCGCTCTGCGCGCCTTCGAGGACGACCAGAAGTTCGCCGCCGAGACCTACATCGCGATCGCGCCGGACAACATGGACCCGTGCGACCTGCGCCTGGCCAAGGGCGACGACGCCGTCCGCGACCTGGTCGAGCCCCGCACCCCGCTCTTCGAGTTCGCGCTCCGCCAGATCGTCGCCCGCTACGACCTGGAGACCCCGGCGGGCCGCGCGGCCGCGCTCGACGAGGCGGCCCAGGTCGTCGCCAGGATCAAGACCGGGAGCGTGCAGCGCGAGGTCGCCGTCCAGCTCGCCGGCTTCGTCGGCATCCTGGACCAGGAGTACGTCGTCCACCGGGTCAACCAGCTCGCCCAGTGGGCCCGCGGCCGGGGCGGCGACCGGGGCTCCGCGCCGTCCACGCGCGGCGGCTCACGGCGCCAGGAGATCCAGGCGCCGCCCGCCGCACCCTCGGGCCCCGCGCTCAACCTCCGCAGCCCGGCCCACCGCACCGAGCGCGAGCTGCTCAAGCTCGCCCTGCAGAAGCCCGCCCTGGTCTCCCCGGCGTTCGACGCCTACGGGGTGGACGAGTTCACCGCCCCGCCGTACGCGGCGGTCCGCCAGTGCATCGCGGAGGCGGGCGGAGCGGAACGCGGCGTCCCCGAAACCCGCGAGTACCTCGTGCAGGTGCTCGACGCGACCCCGAACGACACGGTGCGCAAACTGGTCACGGAGCTCGCGGTCGAGGTCTTCCACGGCAAGTCCATCGACGAGGCGTACGCGGGCGAGCACCTGGTCAAGGTCCGCCTGCGCGCCGTCGACCGCCGGATCAACGACGTCCAGGGCAGCCTCACGCGCCTCGGGAGCAACGTCGCCCCGGACCACCTGGCCGCCGCGCAGAACGAGGTCTGGGTCCTCCAGCAGTACGCCCAGTCCCTGCGCAACCACGGGGCCGACGCGCTCTGACGGGGCCGAGCCCGCCTTCGACCCGGTAATCACCCGGTCACGGAACGAACTCAGAAAGTCCCCGCACGCCCCTCGTGGCGGCTGTGTGTCGTACCCCACACTGGGTGGCGGTGCCTGAGTCATCGGAGCGCGGTCCCCACCGAACGGTGGTCCTCCCATCCCCGCGATCCGGCAGCGATCACCTGGAGGTCGCCCCCGTGCAGACCCGGACCGTGACCACGACCGAGCGTGTCCCGGCCATCCCCGCGCAATCCCGGGCCGCTCATCACCCCGAGGCCGCGGCGGACCCGCCGACACCTCCGCCCGCCCCGCAGGACCCGCCCGAGACCGTCATGGAGGAGCCGGAGCTCCCCGAGCCCCCGGAGCCGCGCAGCCGCCCGGAGACCGGCGGGCCGTCGTCCGACCTCTTCCGCCAGTACCTGCGCGAGATCGGCCGCATCCCGCTCCTCACCGCCGCCGACGAGGTGGAGCTGGCCCGCCGCGTCGAAGCCGGCCTCTTCGCGGAGGAGCGCCTGGCCGGCACCCCGGACCCCGACACCCGCCTGGCCGTCGATCTGGACCGGCTCGTCGTCATGGGGCGGATGGCCAAGCGCCGCCTCATCGAGGCCAATCTCCGCCTCGTCGTCTCCGTGGCCAAGCGCTACGTCGGCCGCGGCCTGACGATGCTGGACCTGGTCCAGGAGGGGAACCTCGGACTGATCCGGGCGGTCGAGAAGTTCGACTACGCCCGCGGCTACAAGTTCTCGACGTACGCGACCTGGTGGATCCGTCAGGCCATGTCCCGCGCCCTCGCCGACCAGGCGCGGACCATAAGGGTTCCGGTCCACGTCGTCGAACTGATCAACCGCGTCGTCCGGGTCCAGCGCCGGATGCTCCAGGAGCGCGGCTACGAGCCGACGCCCGAGGAGGTCGCCGCCCAGCTCGACCTGACGCCGGAACGGGTCGGCGAGGTCCTGCGCCTGGCCCAGGAACCCATCTCGCTGCACGCCCCGGTCGGCGAGGAGGACGACGTCTCGCTCGGCGACCTCATCGAGGACGGGGACGCCGCGTCCCCCGTGGAGTCCGCCGCGTTCCTGCTGCTGCGCGAACACCTGGAGGCGGTGCTCTCCACCCTGGGCGAGCGCGAGCGCAAAGTGGTCCAGCTGCGCTACGGGCTGGCCGACGGCCGGCCGCGCACGCTGGAGGAGATAGGGCGGATCTTCGGCGTGACCCGCGAGCGCATCCGCCAGATCGAGTCGAAGACCCTCAACAAGCTCAGGGACCACGCCTTCGCCGACCAGCTCCGCGGCTACCTGGACTGAACGGTCCAGGCAGCCGCGGGGGCAGTCGCTAGTCGACCTCGGCGACCGCCTGCGCGAACTGCGCCGCGTACAGCCGGGCGTACGCGCCGTGCGCCTTCAGCAGCCCGTCGTGCGTGCCCTGCTCGACGATCGACCCGTTCTCCATCACCAGGATGACGTCGGCGTCCCGGATGGTGGAGAGCCGGTGCGCGATCACGAAGCTCGTACGACCGTGGGCGAGGCCCGCCATCGCCTTCTGGATCAGCACCTCGGTACGGGTGTCGACGGAGCTCGTCGCCTCGTCGAGGACGAGTATCACCGGGTCGGACAGGAACGCCCGCGCGATGGTGATCAGCTGCTTCTCGCCCGCGCTGACGCCCGAGCCCTCGTCGTCGATGCGCGTGTCGTAGCCGTCGGGCAGGGTGCGGATGAAGCGGTCGGCGTGGGCCGCCCGCGCCGCCTCTTCGATCTGCTCCCGGGTGACGTCCCCCGAGGCACCGTAGGCGATGTTCTCCGCGATGGTCCCGCCGAACAGCCAGGTGTCCTGGAGGACCATGCCGATCCCCGAGCGCAGGTCGTCGCGCGCCATCTTCGCGATGTCGACCCCGTCCAGGGCGATCCGGCCCCCGGTCACCTCGTAGAACCGCATCAGCAGGTTGACCAGCGTCGTCTTGCCGGCGCCGGTCGGCCCGACGATCGCGACCGTGTGACCCGGCTCCACGCTCAGCGACAGGTCCTCGATGAGCGGCTTCTCCGGGTCGTAGCGGAACGACACGTTCTCCAGGGACACGCTGCCGCGCAGCTCCGCGGGGTACTCCGCCTCGGCCTTCGCCGGGTCGGCGTCCTGCTCCTCGGCGTCCAGCAGCTCGAAGATCCGCTCCGCCGAAGCCACCCCGGACTGCACCAGGTTCGCCATCGAGGCGACCTGGGTCAGCGGCATGGAGAACTGCCGCGAGTACTGGATGAAGGCCTGCACGTCACCGATCGACAGTGAGCCGGAGGCGACCCGCAGTCCACCCACGACAGCGATCAGTACGTAGTTCAGGTTCGACACGAACATCATCAGCGGCTGCATGATCCCGCTGTTGAACTGCGCCTTGAACCCGGCCTCGTACAGCGCGTCGTTCTGCTCGGCGAAGTCCCGCGCCGACTCGTCCTGCCGCCCGAAGACCTTCACCAGGGTGTGCCCGGTGTACATCTCCTCGATGTGGGCGTTGAGCTTGCCCGTCACCTTCCACTGCTGGACGAACTGCGGCTGGGAGCGCTTGCCGACCTTCGTCGCCACGACCACCGACAGCGGCACAGTCACCAGCGCGACCAGCGCCAGCAGCGGTGAGATCCAGAACATCATCACGAGCACGCCGACGATGGTCAGCAGTGAGTTGATCAGCTGCCCCATCGTCTGCTGCATCGTCTGCGAGATGTTGTCGATGTCGTTCGTCGCCCGGCTCAGTACCTCGCCGCGCTTCTGCTGGTCGAAGTACGACAGCGGCAGCCGCGACAGCTTCGTCTGGATGTCCTCGCGCATCTGGAAGACGACCCGGTTGATCACCCTGATCGACAGCCGTGTCGACACCAGCATGAGCAGCCCGGCTCCGACGTACACGGCCAGTGCCACGAGCAGCACCCGGCCGATCGCGTCGAAGTCCATGCCCTGCCCCGGGGTGAAGTCCACCTTGGAGAGCATGTCGGCCAGACCGCTGTTGCTCTTTCGCAGGCCCTCGACGGCCTGCTCCTTGGTCGTCCCCGCGTCCATTCCCCGGCCGACGACACCGGCGAACACCAGGTCGGTGGCCTTGCCGAGGATCTTCGGGCCGACCACCGAGAGCGCCACGCTGAACGCGACCGCGACCAGCATCACGTACAGGGTGGTCTTCTCCGCCGCGAAGCGCCTCAGCAGCCGCTTCGACGACTCCTTGAAGTCCATGGACCGCTCGGTCGGCGCCCCGCCCGCCATCATCCGTCCGCCAGGCCCGGCCATTACGCGGCCTCCGCTTCCGTCAGCTGGGAGAGAACGATCTCCCGGTATGTCTCATTGCCGTCCATCAGTTCGTGGTGGCTGCCGGAACCGACGACGCGGCCCTCGTCCAGCACCAGGATGCGGTCGGCGTCGCGGATGGTGGACACCCGCTGCGCGACGATCACCACCGTCGCCCCCTCGGTCTCCCGCAGCAGCGCCGCGCGCAGCGCCGCGTCCGTGGCGTAGTCGAGCGCAGAGAAGGAGTCGTCGAAGAGGTAGATCTCCGGCCGCTGCACCAGCGTCCGGGCGATCGAGAGCCGCTGCCGCTGCCCGCCGGAGACGTTGGTGCCGCCCTGGGCGATCGGCGCGTCGAGCCCGTGCTCCAGTGCCTCGACGAACTCCTTGGCCTGCGCGATCTCCAGCGCGTGCCACAGTTCCTCGTCGGTGGCGTCCGGGTTCCCGTACCGCAGGTTCGTCGCGACCGTCCCGGAGAACAGGTACGGCTTCTGCGGGACCAGGCTCACGGTCTTCGCCAGCAGGACCGGATCCAGCGTCCGTACGTCGGTCCCGTCGACCAGCACCTGGCCGTCCGTGACGTCGAACAGCCGGGGTACGAGACCGAGCAGCGTCGACTTCCCGCTGCCCGTCGACCCGATGATCGCGGTCGTCTCGCCGGCCCGCGCCACCAGGTCGACCGAGCGCAGCACCGGCTCCTCGGCACCGGGGTAGCGGAAGTTCGCACCGCGCACCTCCAGATGCCCCTGGGCGGTGAGTTCCCGCACCGGGTTCACCGGCGGCACGACGGAGGAATCGGTCTCCAGGACCTCCTGGATGCGTTCGGCGCAGACCTCGGCGCGCGGCACCATCATGAACATGAAGGTGGCCATCATCACCGACATGACGATCTGCATCAGGTAGGAGAGGAACGCGGTCAGCGCGCCGATCTCCATTCCGCCGCTGTCGATCCGGTGCGCACCGAACCAGACGACGGCGATCGACGACACGTTCACGACCGTCATCACGGTCGGGAACATCAGTGCCATCAACCGGCCCGTGGACAGCGCCACGTCCGTCAGCTCGGTGTTGGCGCCCCGGAAGCGTTCCTCCTCGTAGCCGTCCCGCACGAAGGCGCGGATGACCCGGTTGCCGGTGATCTGCTCGCGCAGCACCCGGTTCACCGTGTCGAGCCGCTCCTGCATCGTCCGGAAGAGAGGGCGCATCCTCCGCACGATCAGGCTCACCGCGATGCCCAGGACCGGCACCACCGCGAGCAGCACCGCGGACAGCGGCACGTCCTGGCCGAGCGCCATGATGATGCCGCCGACGCACATGATCGGCGCCGACACCATCAGCGTGAACGTCATCAGGGCCAGCATCTGGACCTGCTGCACGTCATTGGTCGTACGGGTGATGAGCGAGGGCGCACCGAACCGGCCGACCTCACGCGCGGAGAACGACTGCACCCGGTCGAAGACCGAGGCACGGATGTCGCGGCCGAGCGCGGACGCGGTGCGGGCACCGATGTAGACCGCCCCGATGTTGCAGACGACCTGGGCGATGCTGACGACGATCATGACGCCGCCGTACTGGACGATGTAGCCCGTGTCCCCCTTGACGACACCGTCGTCGATGATGTCCGCGTTCAGGGTGGGCAGATAGAGCGTGGCGCAGGTCTGCAGCAGCTGGAAGACGACCAGCAGCGCGATGGGTTTCTTGTACGGACCGAGATAGGCCCGCAGGAGTTTTATGAGCACGCGTGTCTCTCGGAGTCGGCGAGGTCGGGAGTCGACCCATTTTCGGGTACCACCCACCGGGACAGCGACCGTTTTTATTCAAGTCCAGGTCAAAAAACAGACCGAGTCCACAATTTCCCCGGTCCGGACTCCCACCGGGCCCTCACCGGCCCCCCGCCGGACCTCGCCGATGCCCGAACGCATCACCGAACGCGCTCGCCTCAACGCACGGCGTCGAACGCCCCCGGGTGGATCTGGTCCCGCGTCGCCACGTACTGCTGACGCACCGCCTGCCCGACCGGCAGTTCCTCGCCGGGCTCCAGCACCTGCGCCGCGGCACCCCGCCAGGCCGGGGGAGTGCGGCCGTCCAGCTTCCCCTGGGAGACACCCAGTGCCCAGGCCGCCTGCCGGGCCGCACCCAGCGCCGCGTACTGCGCCGGCTGCGGCACCACCACCTGCGTGCCCAGCAGAGCGGGCGCCAGCCCCTGCACGGCCGGCAACTCGGCGGCGGCGCCCAGCAGGAACACCCGGCGCACCTCCACCCCGCGCCCGCGCAGCACGTCCAGCGCGTCGGCCAGCGAGCACAGCATTCCCTCGAACGCCGCCCGCGCCAGATGCTCCGGCTTCATCGACTCACGCCGCAGCCCGCACAGCGTTCCGGCGGTGTGCGGCAGATCCGGGGTGCGCTCACCCTCCAGATACGGCAGGAGTACGAGCCCCGAGGCGCCCGGCGTCGACTTCAGCGCCAGCGCCGACAGCTCCTCCAGCCCGTCCAGTCCCAGCATCTCGGCGGTGCCGCGCAGCGCGCGTACCGCGTTCGACGTGTGGACCACCGGCAGGTGCATCCCGGTGGCGTCGGCGAAGGACGTGATCATCCCGGTCGGGTCGGCCAGCGCCTCGTGGTGCACGGCCATCACCGAACCCGACGCCCCCAGCGACACCACCGCGTCACCGACCGCGACCCCGAGCCCGAACGCCGCCGCCATCGTCTCGCCCGTACCCGCCGAGATCAGCAGCCCCTCGGGCGTCGTCCCCGCCGCGTCGGACGGACCGAGCACCTCCGGCAGCGCCGCCTGGCGCCCGAGCGCGAGCTCCACCAGATCCGGCCGGTACGACTCGCTCCCCGCCGACCAGTAACCCGTACCCGAGGCGGCCCCCCGGTCGGTGGTCCGCCGGGCGGGCCGGCCCAGCAGCTGCCACACCAGCCAGTCGTGCGGCTGGAGCACGGCGGCGACCCGCTGCGCCATGTCCGGCTCGGTCCGCGCCAGCCACCGCAGCTTCGACACGGGCTGCGCCGCCTGCGGCACCGAACCGACCGCCTCGGCCCAGGCCTGCCGCCCACCGAGCCCGTCGATGAGATCGGCCGCGGCCACCTGCGCCCGCCGGTCGTTGCCCAGCAGCGCGGGGCGTACGAGATTGCCCTGGTGGTCCAGCGGCACGAGCCCGTGCTGCTGCGCCGACACACCGATGGCCTGCACCCCTTCGAGCAGCCCGCCGGTGGCGGCCTCACCGAGTGAGAGCAGCCACGCCTGAGGATCGACCTCGGTGGCCTTCGCGTCGACGGGATGCGCGGCGTATCCCTGACGCAGTACGGCACCCGTGTCCGTATCGCAGACCACGATGTGCGTGAAGGCGGATGAACTGTCCAAGCCGGCGACTATGCCCATACATGGATTCTGCCGCACCCCCGGAGGTTTCCCGACCGGTGGTGCGGCAGACGTGACGACGGTGACTCAGGTGTTGGTCGTCCCCCAGTCGTCCTCGCCGTTCGCCCCGCGCCCGCGCAGCGACCGCACCCGGTCCGCCACGGACGCAGGCACCTTGTCGCCGACCTTGTCCTCGACCGCGTGGTACGCCTTCCCCGCGAACTCGCGGCCGCTGTGGGCCGCCGACTCACAGGTGTTGCGCACGGCCGGGTTCTGGGCGAACTGGCGTGCGGACTTCTTCAGCTGCTCGTATCGCTCGCGCCCGGCACGCGTGCCGAGTACGTATCCGAGGGCCATTCCGGCGATGAACGTGAGCCGGTACCGCATGGGTTGCCACCCTTCCTTCGCTCCGTGCGACGTGTGCTGCCCGCCTACCCGCAGACGCCCGAGATCACCCCGGGCGATACCGATTGGCAAAGCACCCCCCTGCTTGCGCTAATGTATGTGTCGCAGCGAACGCGCGCCGCCCGGCAGCAGCCAGGCAGGTACGTTCGAGGCAACGCAGCAATCCCCTGTAGCTCAATTGGCAGAGCAGCCGGCTGTTAACCGGCAGGTTACTGGTTCGAGTCCAGTCGGGGGAGCGCGATCCCCTGTAGCTCAATTGGCAGAGCATTCGGCTGTTAACCGGAGGGTTACTGGTTCGAGTCCAGTCGGGGGAGCGGAACGGAAGAGGACCCCACGGGGTCCTTTTTCGTGTGCCCGGGACCGGCCCGCGAGGGCCCGCCGCGGTGATGCCGGCGGGGCCGGTGTGACTCTTTCGCGTCAACTTCGCGCGAACCGGAACCGGGCAGCGAGCAGCGCGGTCTTCATGGTCATCAGTAGCCGGGCAACCGGAGCGAGCGATCGTATGACCGGCTATGCTGCGGCAGACGGGGCGCACACGTGTACGCGCCACGCCGAAAAGGGGCGGTAGCTCAGCCGGTTAGAGCAGCGGACTCATAATCCGTCGGCCGTGGGTTCGAGTCCCACCCGCCCCACCCAGCATCCCCAGGCAGAATCGTTCTGACCTGGGGAAACGCGTTTTCATCACTTCACCCGCCTGCGTGCGCCCGCCTCGTGGCCGCCGAACCGGCGGCTGATCGGGATTTCTCTGTCCGTAGGGGTGAGCAGGTCGGGCGGGCGGCCGTGGTTGCCCGACCCGCAACCGCAATGCGTGCCTGCGAACGCTGAGGTCTCGGACCCACGGGGCGGCCGGAGTCCTGTATCTACGGATGTCTCCCACGCGGGGTCCGCCGCCCGCCCATCCACGTCAGCCGCTGCGTCGGCGAGCGCGCAGGGTGGCCCAGTGGCGTAGCCGTTCGCTGATCTGGGCTTCGTAGCCGTTGTGCGTGGGCTGGTAGTACGTCTCGCGGTCCATGTCGTCGGGGAAGTAGTCGGCGCCGGAGAAGCCGTCGGTGGTGTCGGGGTCGTACTGGTAGTCCTTGCCGTAGCCGATGTCCTTCATCAGCCGGGTCGGGGCGTTGAGGATGTGGGCGGGCGGCATGTGCGAGCCGGTGCGGCGCGCGGCACGGTGTGCGGCATTGAAGCCGCGGTAGACGGCGATGGACTTGGGGGCCGTGGCGAGGTAGAGGACGGCCTGGGCGATCGCCAGCTCGCCCTCGGGGGAGCCGAGTCGTTCGTACACGTCCCAGGCGGCGAGGGCCTGCTGGATGGCGTGCGGGTCGGCGATACCGATGTCCTCGCTCGCGAAGCGGACCAGACGGCGGGCCACGAACAGGGGGTCCTCGCCGCCGTCGAGCATGCGGGCGAGCCAGTACAGGGCCGCGTCCGGGTCGGAGCCGCGCATCGACTTGTGGAGCGCGGAGATCAGGTTGTAGTGGCCGTCCTGCGCCTTGTCGTACAGCGGGGCACGCTGCTGGATGTGATGGGCGAGCGCGGCGGTGTCCAGCGGGGTGCCGGGGCCCGGGAGGGCCTGGAGCTGCTCGGCCATGTTGAGGAGGTAGCGGCCGTCGCCGTCGGCCATGGCGATCAGGGCGCGGCGGGCGTCATCGTGAAGGGGAAGGTCGTGGCCGGTGAGCTGTTCGGCGCGGTCGAGGAGAGTGGACAGGGCGGCTTCGTCCAGGCGTTTGAGGACGAGGACCTGGGTGCGGGACAGGAGGGCGCCGTTGAGTTCGAAGCTCGGGTTCTCCGTGGTGGCGCCGATCAGGGTGATCGTGCCGTCCTCGACGTAGGGCAGGAAGCTGTCCTGCTGGGCGCGGTTGAAGCGGTGGATCTCGTCTACGAACAGCAGGGTGCCCTGGCCGATGGTGCGCCGACTGCGCGCGGCGGCGAAGACCTTGCGCAGTTCGGCCACGCCGGAGAATGTGGCCGACACCGGTTCGAAGGCCAGGTTGCAGCCGTCCGCGAGGAGTCGGGCGATGGTCGTCTTCCCGACGCCGGGCGGGCCCCACAGGATGGCGGAGCCGAGGCGCTGCTGGGCGACCATGCGGCCCAGCGGGGCGTCCGGGGACAGGAGATGTTCCTGTCCGACGACGTCTTCCAACCGGGTGGGACGCAGGCGGTCCGCGAGCGGCCGGGTGGGCTCTTCATCGAAGAGCGGCAGGGTCGGTTCGGTCGGTTCCATCGGTCTCTCTGGTCTGGGGCGGAGGCGGAGACGTGTGTACGTGAGTCCCTGAACGGGCCCCTGTCGGTGGGCGGGAGGTCAGCCGCTCGCGGCGCTCATCGGGCAGCGGGGCGATCGCGCCGGGGCAGTCGCTCGACGGCCATGTGGTAGGAATCCTCGACCGCGTCGGTGACCAGCCGCTCGGTGATGCCTGGGCCCGGCCCGAGCGAGACCCAATGGCGTTTGTCGAGGTAGCGGCCCGGTGTGATCGAGGCATAGCCGTGAACGAGCGCGCGGGCGTGTTCGGTTTCGCACTTGACCGTGATGATCTGTTCGTCCGGGTCGTCGGTGATGATCAGGAACACCTTGCCCGCGACCTTGTACACGTCCAGGTGCTCGGTGAACGGGTAACCGTGGTCCGTCCCGGGCAGCGCGAGGGCTGCCTGTCTGGCGATGTCCTGGAGCCAATCACCGGCCGCGCTCACCGGGCTGCCCGTGTGCGGCTGCCGTAGGTGTGCGGGTCGACAGGTCGCTCGGCCCTGGGCAGGTGAGCGACCACGAGCCGGTAGGAGTCGGTGACGAGCTCCCCGACAAGCCTTTTGTCGACGCCGTCCCCGCCCTCCAGCGTGATCCAGTGCTTCTTGTTCATGTGGTAGCCGGGGGTGATGTGGCTGTACTGCTCCCTCAGGGCGTGGGCCTCACCAGGGTCCGCCTTGAGGATCACTACGGGGCGCCCCGGGACCTCGGTCATCAGCATGAACACTTTGCCGCGCACCTTGAAGACCTCCCAGTCGTCGCCGAAGGGATGCTCCAGCTGGGCTCCGGGCAGCTCTTGGGCGCAGTCGGCGGCGGTCATGTGCAGAGTCGTTCCGTTCATGCGGGTTGCCTTCCTCAGGGCGGTGGTCGCGGCGGCACATCCCATCCTCCCCTCGAAGCCGACAAAAAGGGCAGTAGGCTGCGGACACGTGATGGTCGACAAGAGACACCCCAGCCCGAGCGGACAGGTCGGGCCGGCCGCGGTTCCGCTGTACGGTTTCCAGCCCCCGGTCGGCACCCCCTACGGCCTTGAAGTGAGTACTGTCGAGGACTTCTTCAGCCAGCACGACGACTGGCCGTGGAGCCCGCCCCGTCCCGGCCGCGCCACCTTCCACTACCTCATCGCCGTTACCGAGGGTCAGCTGCGGCACGACGTCGACCACGTCACGCGGACCGTCGCCCCCGGCCAGTGGCTCTGGGTGCGTCCCGGACACACGCTGTGCTGGCACCCGCCCGGCCCGGCCCGCGGCCCGTTCATCCTGTTCGAACCGGATGTACTGCGGCCCGATATCGCCCGTCTGCTGACCCCGCTCACCGCGCATGCCGCCCCGGCCGTGCTGAGCCCGCACCCCGACGACTCCACCTGGCTCCAGCAGACGGCACTCCAGCTCCTGGACGAACACCGCGCGCTCGGACGCCGCCCCCTCGGCGTCCACCACGCCCTGCGGCGCAGCCTGCTCGAAGCGCTGCTGCTGCGCCTGGCCAACGCCTCCGGGGTCACCCCCGCCGACGCGAGTACCGGCACGAACCGTGGTGACACCTACCGACGGTTCGCGGACGCCCTTGAGCTGCACTTCCGCGAACTGCACCGGGCCTCGGACTACGCCGAGCTGCTCGGCTGCTCGGTCCGCACCCTCAGTCGCGCCGCCCGGGAAGCCACCGGCAAGGGAGTGCGTGAGCTCATCGACGAGCGGCGCCTGCTCGAAGCCAGGCGCCTGCTGGGAGGGGCCCGGTGGGACGCCCGCGCTGTGGCCGTCCATCTCGGTTTCACCGATGCCGCGAACTTCGGCCGGTTCTTCCGCGACCGCACCGGTCTTACCCCGGCCGCCTTCGCGGCTCGCGGCACCACGACCCACCCGTGACGGCGGTCGGGCTCCGCATGGTCAGGCGGCGGAACCGGTCGGCCGGTTCGCAGGACCGCCGGTGCTGGGATCAGACCCAGGTGGGGGCGTGCTCGTCGGTGTAGCGGGCGCCGAATCCGCCGTTCGGGAGGATCTCGCGGATCGCGGCGAGATCGGCCTCGGTGAGGGCGACGTCGGCGGCGTCGGCGTTCTCTTCCATGCGGGCGGCGCTTCGGGTGCCCGGGATCGGGACGATCTGGTCGCCCTGGGCGAGCAGCCAGGCCAGGGCGAGCTGGGAGACGGTGATGCCCTTGGCGGTGGCCAGCCGGCCGAGTCGGTCCACGGCGTCCACGTTCTTCTCGAAGTTGCCGGGCTGCCAGCGCGGGTCGGTGTTGCGCATGTCGGTGGCGTCGTATTGTCCCGCGGGCTTCGCGGTACCGGTGATGAAGCCGCGGCCGAGGGGCGAATAGGGGACGAAGCCGATGCCGAGTTCATGGAGCAGCGGGAAGAGCTGCTCGACTTCGCGCTCGAAGAGCGAGTACTCGGTCTGCAGGACCGAGACCGGCTGGACGGCGTGCGCCTTGCGGATCGTCTCCGGGCCCGCCTCGCTCAGGCCGAAGTGCTTCACCTTGCCCGCGTCGATCAGCTCCTTCACAGTCCCCGCGACCTCCTCGATCGGCACGTCCGGGTCGACCCGGTGCTGGTAGAAGACGTCGATCTGGTCGACGCCCAGGTAGCGCAGGCTGTTGTCGGCGACCTTGCGGATGTTGTCCGGGCGACTGTTGAGGCCGAACCCCTGGGACGGGTCGGACAGGTCGAAGCCGAACTTGGTGGCCAGGACCACCTCGTCGCGGAAGTCCTTGACCGCCTTGCCGACCAGGATCTCGTTGGAGCCGGTGCCATAGCCGTAGAGCTCGGCGGTGTCGAAGAAGGTGACGCCCAGGTCGTGGGCGCGGCGGATGGCGGCGATACCCGCGCCCTCGTCACCGGGGCCGTAGCCCATGGTCAGGCCCATCGAGCCGTAGCCGATCGCCGAGGCGGTCAGGCCCTGGGTGCCGAGGTTCCTGTGCTGCATGAGGGACTCCTGACGTTAAACCAAACAGTTCGGTTTGAAGCCTACGATGACCACTGCCCAGCGTCAAACCAAACGGTTTGGTCGGGGGGGGCGAGGAAGCATCAAGAGGCGGGCGGCACGCAGCCGCTGATCGTCTCCATGGCGGCGGCCACCTGCGCCGCGCTCACCCTCGGCGGTGGTGCCCGGCTTGCGGGTCTGCTTGAGCGGTGTTGAGGCGCGACCCGGATTACTCGGAGTTCGGCGGTCCGGGGCTCAGGCTGGGCGGGGGAACAGGTGCTCGACGGCGGTGACCAGGGCTGCGCGGCGTGCGCCGACGGAGGTGTCCGCGGCCAGCTCGGCCGCGGCGGCGCCGATCTCCGGCTGGCCTGCCCAGGTGGTGGCGATCTGGTTGATCAGCGCGAGCACGTCGACCGGATCCCAGGCGGGATCGATCAGGCCGGCGCGCTGCGCGTCGCGTAGCTGTTCCAACTTGCCGGTGATGGTGGTCCGCAGGGGGGCGACCGTGTCGCTGTCGGCTTCGCCGTCGGCGAGTTCGAGGCGCCCCCAGGCGATGAGCCGATAGTGATCCGGGTGGGCCGTGAAGTGGTCGAAGAGGATGCCTGCGTAGCCGGGCAGGTCCGCCGGGTCCATTCGAGTGGCTTCGATGAGCGCGGCCGTTTCGTGCCCGGCGATGTGGTGGTAGAGGGCCTCTTTGCTGCTGAAGTAGGCGTAGACGCGTTCCTTGCTGGTCCGCGCCTGCTTGGCGAGGCGGTCCACTCGGGCGCCGGCGATGCCGTACCGGGCGAACTCGTCCTTTGCCGCAGCGAGGATCCGCTGCCGGGTGTCGGCGGTGGAGGAGTTCGAGGTTTTACGGGAGACGGCGGAACGAGGCATACGGACACGATAGATGACCAAACCGTTCGGTTCGCCGGCCCTGCAGCCGGATCTCAGCGGTCAGGCCGGTGTCGTGCTGCGACGTACAGCCCGCCGGGCTCAGGTGCCGCCGCCTGGACCGAGGCGGCTTCTGCTCCACCGGCGAGCTGACCTTCGCCTTCGAACGGTGGATCAAGCCCCGCGGTTGTGACCGACGCTCCACCCTGCGTCGAAGGACTTCTCCCACCCCAGGAGGGCCCCGCTGATCTCCGCCTTGTCGACGCCCGAGTCAGTTCCTGTGCCGGTCTCTCCTGCGGATGCTGTGACCGGCCGTTGCAGGCCACAGCACGCCGCGGGTGGTTGGTCGTCGTCTCTCAGCTGCCCGGGTCTCTCAGGGCCCCGGGTTCTCGGTCGTCCAGGACGACGACGTGCTTGCCCGGCGTGGTGCCGGACTCGAGGTCGGCCTGGGCGTCACGGACCTGTTCCAGGCCGTGGTAGACCTTCGCGACCGGGACGTTGAGGCGTCCTTCGGCGATTGCCTGGAGCTGGTGGGCGAGGACGTCGGCCGGGAGGTCGGCGGCCTGACCGCCGTAGGAGGTCAGCCGTACCCCGCCCGGGATCATGAACGGGCTGAAGTCGGGGATCGTCCACTGGCCCGCCAGGGCTCCGGTGAAGCACACGGTGCCGTGGCGGCGGACGGTGCGGAGGGTGTCGGCAAGGACCGAGCAGCCCACCAGTTCCAGTGCCGCGTCGACGCCGTCCGGCATCAGCTCGCGTACCTGGCCGGCGAGGGTGCCGTTGTCGACGAGGGGATGGTCGACGCCCGCGGCCCGCAGTTCCCCGGCCCTGTCCGGGCTGCGGGTGGTGGACAGAACAGTCGCTCCGAGGTCCTTCGCGATCGTGGCCGCGCTCAGCCCGACCGTGGAGGTGCCGCCGCGGATGAGCAGCGTCTGCCCGGCCTTGAGGTCCAGGCCACGGGTCAGTGATCCGTAGGCGGTCTGGAACATCTCCGGCAGCGCGCCGACGACCTCCCACGGCAGACTGGTCTCGAACGGGATGACCTGCACCGCGGGGACGGTCATGTACTGGGCGTACGAACCGTCGAACGAGCGGCCCATGTTGCCCATCATGGTCGCCACCTGCCGACCCGGCCGCAGCCCGCTGTCCTCATCGGCCTCATCGACCACGCCGACGCCCTCGATGCCAGGGACGCGCGGGTAGGTGACATCCGCGTCCGACTCGCCTTTGCGAGTGGTGATTTCGGACTCGTTGACGCCGAATGCCTTCACTTTGATCCGCACCCAGCCGGGCTTGCGGACGGGCACCGGCACGTCCTTGATCTGAAGTGCGTCCAGGCCGCCCGGGCGGGTGACGACGACGGCCCGCATGGTCGTCGGTGCGGTGTCGCCGGCTGCTGCTGTCGGTTGGCTCATGCCGAGTTCCTCACTCTGATCACCCCCCTGGTGCGGTTCCGTATCGCCCGTTGGCCGTCAGGGGCGGTCGATGCCCTCCCACAGGTCGAGGACCTGCTGGTAGTGGGAGGTGCCCTCGAAGGGAGAGTTGCCGACGGTTTCCGAGGTGGGCTTGTCTGTGACGGCGGGCCACAGGCGGGAGTGCTCGCCGGTGGCGAAGTCGAGCACGATGTCGCGGATACGGGTGTCACGCCCCGCCTGGTCCGCGCTGCGGCCCGGCTGTTCCTGGCCGACCAGGGCGTACATCTCGGTGCCGTGCACGGCGGGCGCGCCTTCGGCGGGGCCGATCAGGAGGAGGTGGGCGTTGCCGCCGGCGGCGGCGTGGGCCAGGGCGCCGCGGGCGGCGGGGATCGCGAAGAGGTAGTCCGCCATGACGGCGGCGCGGACCTCGGCCGGGGTACGGCCGCCCTGGTCGTAGGCAGCGACGATCTTCTTGGCGCGGGAGCGGGAAATGCGCCACCCCGCGACCTCGTCGACGACGCGGTCGATGGTGCCCGGATCGAACCGGTCGAGGTCGTTCGCCACCCACCAGCCCATGTCGTCGCTGGCCATGCTCAGCAGCACGTCGACGTTCCGGTGCGCGCCCGAGGCGAGGACGTCCATGGGGTGGGCGTGCACCACCGCGCCGGGCTGCCCGATGTCCAGGACGACGCCGGTGGCCTTGTTGTCCACCCCGCCGCGGACTCCGAGGTCCGTCGGGGCGACCTTGCGCAGAGCGTCCCTCAGGGAGAGCGGGTCGAGGTCGAGCAGCTTCTCCGGGTTGTCCGCGACACCGAGCTCGGTGACGAACCGCTCCGCGAGCTCCTCGGCCCACCAGGCCGGGACGGAGCGAGCGGGCCCGCCGGAGAACCCGGCCAAGCGCCGGTACAGGCCGTCGGCCGAGGAGGCGCCGAGCAGTCCGAAGGAGGAGTAGGCGCCGCCGCTGTGACCGTAGACGGTGACATTGTCGGGGTCTCCGCCGAAGTGGGCGATGTTCCGCTGGATCCAGGTGAGCGCGGCGATGATGTCCTGGAGGAAGAGGTTGCTGGCCTCGGAGAGCTTCCCGCCGTACTGCGAGAGCGAGAGCGGGCCCAGGGCGCCGAGCCGGTAGTTGATCGACACGCCCACCACGCGCCCCGTCGCGGCGAGACCGGCGGCGTTCGAGGTGATCTGCGTGTTCGCGCCGTACTCGAATCCGCCGCCGTGGATGTACACGGTCACCGGGAGCGCCTTGCCGGCGGGCAGCGCCTTGCCGACGGGCTGCTCGGGGGCCCACACGTTCAGGTTCAGGCAGTCCTCGCCCATTCCGCTGTCCGCTTCGAGCCAGTCGCCGCTGTCGGGCTGGACGGAGACGACGCCCTTGCGGTCGTAGGGGAGGTCCGGATGGAAGTCCGCGACTACCGGGCGGCGATACCGTTCGGCGGTGGCGTACGGGATTCCCCACCAGGACCGCACCCCTGGTGTGGTGGGGGCCTTGGGAGGGGTGACGGTCATGACGTGTCCTTCCGGCGCGGTTCGAGTGGTTCGCGCGGTGTATCGGCAGATGGTTGCTGCGGTGACGCTCTCCAATCCTTCCCTGGGATCCGACAGCTCGCCCGGCGGAGAGCGGTCACCCGATGGTCACCAGGCGACACTTCGCCGCTCCTCTCTTTCGCGTGGTGACGCCTTCCTTCCGCCAGCCGGTCGGTCCCACATCGGAGGGGGATCGATCCGCTTCCCGCGGGCCGTCCCACCCCGCGCACGCCGGTCGCAGAGGTCGGCCCCATGCCCGGCGGAGATGCTCCAGGGGCCGAAAAGGAGGCTCGTGGCGTGGATGCCGACGCATTGGCCCTTACGGAGAGTAGCTGTGGCCGAGGGTCGCAGGGTCGCACCGAATGCTCCGGACTGCTCACAGAACGGGTGCTGCTCGGCCCCTTCTCGCTGTGCCAGCAGGCGTCGATGGGCCGGCCGCACGGGAGGCGCCAGTTCGGTTCGAGTTGCAGGGGCGGTGTGGCGAACGCCGCGTCTTCTGGGGTCAATCTGCGTGAGGTGTTCGCCTCACGGTGGTGTCGCGGACGTGCGTCTTCGCGCGTCGATGGGCTTCCCGTGTGGCTGTGACCTGGACTTTTCAAGTCTCCGAGCCGTGGGAGGGTCAAGAGTGGTCCCACGGCCGTAGAACGAGATGCCTCACCCTCTGCCTCATCGAGATCGCCCCTCTGTACGTGGCCAGCTCTCCGGCTGGCCTGAAGCATCCCTGCCCGGAACCGCATGCGATCTCGATCCCCCTGGTGTCCGACTTCCCCGTCACCGACCGGGGGCGGGTTTTCTGGGGCCGCGCGGAGTGCGGCTACAGAAGCGAGCACGGAAACAGCTGCCAGTGCGCCGAACACGTGCGGGTGGCCGCCCAGCGGAATCGCCAGTGCGGTACCTGCGAACGGGGCTTCGGGAACGGGCCCTCCGCCGCCGCGCTGTTCCACGGCATCAGGGTTGACGGGCTCAGCGGCCTGGATCTGCCCTACACCCTCCGCTCGGATCGCCGTGCGGCGCGGTCCAAGTGGCAGCCCAGACCACTTTCGATCACACCGCGCTCAAGATCGATAGAGCAACGGCCCTCAGGTTGCGACGAGCTCCTGCTCGTGGCCCGGCGCTTTGACCTTGGGCCTCTTGTTCGGCAACGAGAGCCGGAAGACCTTGTGCCACGCGGAGAGCACCTGCTTGGGCAGCGGCCCGGTGACGTACTCCAGTTCGTACTTGTCGAACAGTGCGCGCACCTTCACCGCGACCTCGGCGTACCGGTTGCTCGGAAGGTCCGGGAACAGGTGGTGCTCGATCTGGTGTGACAGGTTGCCGGTCATGAAGTGCATGGCCTTGCTGCCGCTGATGTTCGCCGAGCCCATCATCTGGCGCAGGTACCACTGGCCGCGCGTCTCTCCCTCGATCGACTGGCGCTCGAAGACCTGCACGCCCTCGGGGAAGTGCCCGCACATGATCACCGAGTGGGACCAGATGTTGCGAACCAGATTGGCGGTGAACGTGGCGCCGAGTGTGGTGAGGAATGACGGGCCCGACAGCAGCGGGTGGATCACGTAGTCCTTGAGTACCTGCTTGCGGATCTTCCGGCCCACGGCCTTGGCCCGTGCGCGGAACTCCGGGCTTTTGCGGCTGCGCTTGCCGAGGTTGTTGCCGAGCTCCAGGTCGTACGCTGCGATGCCGTACTCGAAGAAGCAGGCGTTGAGGAAGTTCCACAGTGGCTGGCCGAGGTGGAAGGGGTGCCACTTCTGGTCCTCGTCGACGCGCATGATGCCGTAGCCGAGGTCGTTGTCCTTGCCGATCACGTTGGTGTACGTGTGGTGCAGCTCGTTGTGCGAGTGCTTCCACTGCTCGGAAGGTGAGACGTGATCCCACTCCCAGGTGGTGGAGTGGATCTTCGGGTCCCGCATCCAGTCCCACTGGCCGTGCAGGATGTTGTGGCCGATCTCCATGTTGTCCATGATCTTCGCCACGGACAGACCGGCGGTGCCGAGCAGCCACGCGGGCGGGAAGATCGAGAACAGCAGCACGCCCCTGCTGACCAGCTCGAGCTTGCGCTGCGCCGAGATGACCTTGCGGATGTAGGCGGCGTCCTTCTCGCCGCGGCCGGCGATCACCTCGTCGCGGATCGCGTCCAGCTCGCGGCCCAGCTCCTCGATCTGCTCCGCGGTCAGGTGGGCGGTGGGGTCGATGGCGGTCAAGGTGCTCCTATCGTGCGAGGTCGCAGTGGCCCGCCGCGGCGGACACGCAGGTCTGGATGAGGACGCCCGGCTCGGCCTCGGTGATCTCGCTGGTGCGCAGGTCGCGGACGGCGCCCGCCTTGAGCGGCGTGACGCAGCCGAAGCAGATGCCCATGCGGCACCCGGAGGGCATGAGCACGCCGGCCTCCTCGCCGACGTCCAACAACGGCGTGGCGCCGTCCGCGCTGACGGTTTTTCCGGTGGTGCTGAACGTGACCTCGCCGCCGCCGTCGCGGGCGACGAGGATGGTGGGGCGGAAGCGTTCGGTGTGCAGGCGCTCTTGGACGCCGTGCTCGGTCCAGTGCTCTTCGGCGGCGTCGAGCAGGCCTGCGGGCCCGCAGGCCCAGGTCTCGCGCTCGGCCCAGTCGGGCACGAGTTCGTCGAGACGGGCGATGTCGAGCATGCGGTCCGTGTCGGTGTGCACCTCGGTGAGCCGCAGCTTCTTGGCCGCGACCAGGTCGTGCAGTTCGTCGCGGAAGATCACGTCCTGCGGACGTGGCGCGGAGTGGACCATGACGACGTCGGCGAGCCCCGTGTCGCGCAGCATGCCCATCACCGGCGTGATGCCGCTGCCGGCCGTCAGGTAGAGCACCTTGGCGGGCTTGGTCTCCGGCAGCACGAAGTCACCGGCCGGCTGGTCGAGCTGGATCAGCGTGCCCGGTTTCACCCTGCGGACCAGGTGGTTACTGACCTTGCCGTCCGGGATCGCCTTCACAGTGATCGTGACGCGGCCGTCCTGGCGGTCGGTCGGCGAGGTGATGGAGTAGGCACGCCACAGGCGCACCCCCTCGACGTCGACCCCGATCCGCACGTACTGACCGGCTGTGTGGCCGCGCCAGCCCCGTCCCGGCCTGATCACGACAGTCGCGGCGTCACCCGTCTCGGGGTGCACGGCCTCGATGCGCCCACGCAGGTCAGCGCCCGCACGCAGCGGGCTGACCAGGTCGACATAGTCCGACGGCAGCAGCGGCGTCGTGACCATCTCCAGCAGTTTCCACGCCCTGCTGCGGAGGGCTGCACTCGTCATGGCTCCAGCTTGCTGCGCCTGAGGGCGTAAAGTCCTGTCCGCAGGACGTGAATCTGGTCGGCTGAATTGTTCGCAGGGAACAAATGGTGAGTCATGCAATCCGGAGGGCCGGCGAACTGGCCCTCAATGAGACGACGGTCACCGCACTTCGGGCCGCGCTGAAGACCACCGCCGACGAGGTCGTCCAGGCGATCATCGACGAGGTCCCTCCGTACGCCAACGCTCTTTCCGGCCGCATGGGCGGAACCATCCGCCGAGCCGTCCGCACCGCCCTGGGGCACTACCTGGACCTTGCGAGCGGAAACGCCACTGGAGGCGACGCCGGTGACGCAGCCTACGAGCTGGGCCGCGGCGAGGTGCGCGACGGCCGTTCGATGGACGCCCTGCTCGGCGCCTACCGCGTCGGCGCCCGCGTGGCCTGGCGATGCCTGGCAGCGGGTGCCGTACCCGCAGGTCTGCCCGCCGCCGACGTCGCCAAGTTCGCCGAGCTGACATTCGCCTACATCGACGAGCTCTCCGCCGCGAGCGCCGCGGGCCATGCCGACGAACTAGCCGCCCGGGGCAGGGCCCACGAGCGCCACCTGGAACACCTGGCCCGCGACCTCCTCGCCGGCGCGAGCCCGGACGTGTTGCTGGCCTCTGTTCGACTGGCCGGGTGGCAGCCTCCGGTTTCGCTGACCGCGGTCCTGCTGCCCGCCGCCCAGGCCCGGCCGACCTACCGCGCGCTCGACCCGAGCACCCTCGTCCTCGACGATCTGCCGGACGCCACCGGTGTGCTGCTCGTCCCCGATGCCGACCGATCACATCTCTTGCGGCAGCTGACCGACCGCACCGCCGTGGCCGGCCCGGCCCGGCCATGGACCTGTGCGTCCGCCTCGTACGCACGAGCCAAACGCGCGCGCTCCCTCTCCTCCGATATTCGTGACACCGAGGACCACCTGCCCGAGCTGGTGCTGAGCGCCGACGGGGACGCGTTCGCAGACCTGCGTACCCGAGCCCTCGCACCGTTGCGGACCTTGCCTGCCGCGACCGCACGGCGGCTGGAGGAGACGTTGCGGGCGTGGCTGCTCCACCAGGGAAGGCGGGACGAGGTGGCGGCGGCGTTGTTCGTCCATCCCCAGACAGTCCGGTACCGGATGTCGCAGCTGCGGGAGCTGTTTCCGGAACTCGCGTCGCCGCACAGGGTCCTTGAACTGACACTTGCGGTCGGCCTTCGGGTCAGCTGACGCGCTCCTCGACCGCGTCCGCGAGGAGGATGGTTGCCACGTCTGAGATCGCGTAGTTCATCCGCGCTTTGGTAACCCGGCAGGACTTCGCTGTCTTGCCTGCGGGTTCGCCGGCGGATGGAGTGCAGGGGGTTGGAGCAGCACTGATCGCTTTCGATGCCCTCGGAAGGCGCTCGGCCACGTCGCGGCGTTGATGCAGACGGTTGCGGTGTGAGGACCTCGTGGAACGGGATGGCCTTGCCTGGCGCCAGTCGTCTCCGAGAGGGCCGGGCTGTAACTGCTCCAGGCAGTGTTGGGGCTGGTCAGTTGTAGGCGGGGGTGCCCGGTATCGCTACCGAGATCCGGCACGGGGGCGGGTGCTCGTGCTACGTTGTGGGCAGTTGCAGTTGTGGTACCCATGAACTTGTGTGCACTCGACGGGCGTTATCCGCGGGTGCATTTTTTGTTTGGCCGGTCATCTCCGGATGGGCTCATCGCGGCGACGCGGACTCCGCACAGTGCGGTTTTCGGTTCTGCCCCTGTCTTGAGGAGATACACATGGCTACTGGCATCGTGAAGTGGTTCAACGCGGAAAAGGGCTTCGGCTTCATCGAGCAGGACGGTGGCGGCGCTGACGTCTTCGCCCACTACTCGAACATCGCCGCCCAGGGGTTCCGTGAGCTCCAGGAGGGCCAGAAGGTTTCCTTCGACGTCACGCAGGGCCAGAAGGGCCCGCAGGCGGAGAACATCGTTCCCGCCTAAGTGCTGACGCGCACCACCAGGTAGGGCCCGCACCGCAAGGTCGCGGGCCCTACCTGTCGCCCGCAACAGGCCCGCCGCTCCGCCTCCAGCGAGCGCCCGGCGCCCCGCGTGGCCCTCGCTGCGCAACATCCCCACCGGCACCGCTGCAAAGCCGCCTCACACCCGATGCCAGCCGGGGGTGGGCGGCTTTTCGCATTGGCCTTACCCGGCGATCTCCGGTCAACACTGTGTGGGGAGCCATCAGCGGTCCGTACGCGTCACGCGCTGCCGCGGGCCGAGGGGCTCGGCGGGACGGATGAGTACGGGGAGTAACGGATGGTAGTCGGCGCGCGGTGTGCGACGCATCATATGCGCGTGCGGAGGGGCGGTCCGGGTGGTCCCGGTCACTCTCGTCCGGGAGGCGAGCGGGAGCTGTATGCATGCCTCGGCTGTCCTGCCAGCCCTCATACGCCAGGGCTGGCAGGACAGCACTTGGCCGAGGGCGTGACGGCCGTCCGTGGGCTACAAGGGTGCGGGCCTCAAGGTTGGGGCAGGCGACCGTGATGGAATACGAACGCTTTGAGGCCGGACCGGGTACCGGTCGTTTCGGCCTCCAGAACGCAACCTGCAGGTCGAATGGTCAGGAGGCCCCGTGACGACAAGAGAGCCGGGCAGAACGGCGCAGTCGGCGTCTCGTGCCGCATCCGACAGCAGCCGGGGTGGTGCCGTGACATTGGCGGGGACGCTGGAGGCTGCGGAGGCGGCTGCGCCGGTGGAGTCCCTGGATGTGGTCGCGCGCATCTTGAAGGAGCGTCTGGGTGCGGCGTCGGTATCCTTTCTGATCACGGACTTCACGGGTAGTTCGGTGGTGCGGTTGGGTGCAGCGGGAAGTGTGGAGACCGCGGAGCCGGCCCGGCGGATCGCGTTGCGGAATACCACGTACGACGACGTGATCCGCAGCCAGCAACCGAGCGTGCAAGACCTCGGCCCGGGGAAGTTGGTGCAGGTCATCGCGCCGGTGACCAATCGCGGGGACGCCATCGGGCTCCTCGAGCTGTTCCTGCCCGCGGTGCCGGGCAGGGAGGTGATGCAGGAGATCGGCGAGACGGCGCACGCCCTGGCCTACATCGTGATCGCGAACCGGTCCTTCACCGACGTCTACCAGTGGGGGCGGCGCACCACCCCACTCAGCCTGGCCGCCGAGATCCAGCACCGGCTGCTGCCGGCTTCATTGGCGTGCGAGGCGGCGCAGTTCGCGGTCGCCGGGGCGCTGGAGCCGGCCGATCACGTCGGCGGCGACACGTTCGACTACGTCATCGACCGGGACAGCGTCCAGATATCCGTCACCGACGCCATGGGCCACGACGTGGAAGCGGCCTTGCTGGCCACCCTCGTGGTGGGCGCCCTGCGCCGGGCGCGGCGGGCGGGCGCGGACCTCCTGGAGCAGGCCCACCAGGCGGACCTCGCGATGCGCGAGCACGGCCGCAGCGCTTATGTCACCGGTCAGCTTCTGCGGATCAGCCTGCTTGACGGCAGCAGCGAGTTCATCAACGCCGGACACCCCTGGCCGCTGCGGATCCGCGACGGACAGGTGACACAGATCGCCCCGAAGGTCGACCTGCCGTTCGGTGTCCTGCCCGAACACACCTACCGGGTGCAATCGCTGGACCTGCGGCCGGGCGACCGGCTCGTGATGCTCACCGACGGCATGCTTGAGCGCAACGCCACCACCGCGGACCTGTCCGGCCTGATCATCCGCACCCGTGAACTGCACCCCCGAGAGGCCGCCCGCACCCTCATCGGGGCGATCGTCGAGGCCGCCAACGGCCACCTGGAGGACGACGCGACGGTCATGTGCCTGGACTGGCACGGCCTGCACCACTCCCGACGCGACGCCGCCACCGGCGCCGACCTCACCGACGCCTCAGCACCGGAAATCTAGGGGAGGGCCGGCCGGCGATGCCTCCCGGGGCGGCGTGTGATCCCCCGTTCAGTACAGCCCCGCGGCGGCGATGACGCAGGCATCGTCGTGATACTTACTGGCGGTACGCAGGAGGCGACCTGCGATCACGGTCGGGCAGTGCCGACAGGTGTCGGGGAGATCGCCGTGGCCCCAGCGCTCGGCCAGGCCGTCGGAGTGCAGGATCAGAGCGCTGCCGGGGGTAACGGGTGGGTGGCGGTGCGCGGAGTACGGATTTGGTGTCCTGCGATCCCGGGCAGTGACAGCAGGTTGCTCTTGGACGCGGAGGTCACGATCGCACCGGAGACGTTGCCGAGCCCGCAAAAGTGGACCTGGCCCTGTTCCGGGTCGATGCGTGCGACGGCTACCGCAGCGCCCCGGGCGCCGGTCCAGAGCCCGGTGGATGTCGGCCATGACCTCTCCCGCGCACGGCCCGTGCTCTGACCGAAGCGCGGGTCGCGGTCTGCGTGGCCACCTTGTCCAAGGGACCGGACACATCGCAGCTGTCCGTTCCCGGGATGGGCGGGGAGCCATCGGGTCGTATGTCGCTCTTCTGCCCTGTCCGTGTCGTGCTGCACCGCCGCCGCCTACCAGGCGCAGGAGCACTGCACGGAAACCTATCGCGCGTGAAGCAGACATTCGTTTCGGGTGTGGGTAGTCGAGGTCATTGCACGATTGGGATCTGCCCGGGGTTGATCATGTGAGGCCGAGAGGCCTCAGCGCCGGCGGCCAGTTGCAGGGTGTAGTGGCCGCCGCCGTGGCGCAGGGCGTTGGCGACGAGTTCGGAGACCACCAGGACGAGGGTGTCCGCCATGTCCGGGCCGGGCGCGGGGGTGAGGCGATGGTGAGGGCGCGGGCGGCCTGGCGGGCCTGGCTGGTGTCGGCTGCGCTGTTGCCCTGGACCAGGGCGGGCACGAAGGGTGTTGAGGGAATGCTGATCGTCGTGCTGTTCCTACGCGTACACCCCACGTGTGATCGGTTGTACCGCCTTGTGCCGTGAGCGTGGGCCACAGTTCTTCGCTGGCAGCCCGCACAGAAAACCTGTCGTGGCGGGAGTAGACATGTGGGCGTTGCTGAGGTTAGTGTCTTGTCCGTAGCCAAGAGATCGCGCAGGGCCCGGCAGAGATGAACTGCCGGGAAGCAGTACAGATAAGTGCAGTTCGGTGCGGTGGTGGAGTTCCGAAGCCAGAGTGGTTGCAGGACGGCGACGGGACTGACGACCGGACCGGGCGGCCCGCAGTTGAGGGGCCGCCGTGAGCAGTACCGCAGGTGCAGTCCGCAGTACCAGTGGTCCCTCGGTAAATGGCGTCAGACTGCGGCGCGCGTGCCGGGAGGTTCGGCAGTGGGGTTCCAAGCCAGAGCAGACGCAGGACGGGCAACGGGGCTGGCTGCCGAAGAGTGTGGCGCTGTGAGAGGCCACCAGTAAGACGGTGCGGTGGTGGAGTTCCGAAGCCAGAGCGGTTGCAGGACGGCGACGGGACTGACGACCGGACCGGGCGGCCCGCAGTTCAGGGGCCGCCGTGAGCAGTACCGCAGGTGCAGTCCGCAGTACCAGTGGTCCCTCGGTAAATGGCGTCAGACTGCGGCGCGCGTGCCGGGAGGTTCGGCAGTGGGGTTCCAAGCCAGAGCAGACGCAGGACGGGCAACGGGGCTGGCTGCCGAAGAGTGTGGCGCTGTGAGAGGCCACCACGAGCACGGAAGCAGTTTGTTCAGAGGGAAGGAACGGAGGAGCCAGAGCGCCATCAGGATCGCCCGGGTGAACGATGTGGGCCCGGGTACCGCAGGACATCGTGAGTGAGGTGGTCTCCGGTCAAGCAACCGCGATCCCCGCAACCCCCGGACCTCTTCCCGGTAGGTATGCGGAGACACAGAGCCGGCGTAGCCAAGGAAAGCCGGCTGATGGTGTAGCAGTTCCTTCGGGGCCCGGGTGCCAAGTGGCACCCGGGCCCCTCCCACGCGTGTTCCCCAGGAAGGTACAGCTGACAGCAGGCAACTCTTTCGGGCTGCACGAAGACGTCCTCGCCGAGGCCGCCACCGAAGCGCGGGCCTTCGGCGCCCGGCCCGGCGGCCGCCGTCGACGAGCTGGTGCGTGGCCTGCTCGGGCAGTTGGCCGACTGGCAGCAATCGATCGGCGAGCTGGGCCGCGCGCTCACCACGGCAACTGAAGGCAGACCGCTACTCGGCTGGTCCACCGACGCCGGCCGCACCGAGGCCATCGGGTGGCGTCGGGTCCGCCACGCTGATCGAGGCCGTCGCACGCCACCACCACGCTCACCTGCTCGCCGCCATCGTCGAGCTCGACGGTGAGCTGAAGCTCCCAGCTCCCCGTAACGGGCGCTTCAGGGGTGCGGTCATCCCAGAAGGCTGCGCGGTCAGCGCCGGCGGCCGCCGCCGATGCGGCGGTCGTCGGCCAGCGCGGTCAGTGGGCCGAACTCGCGGGCAAGCTGGTTCCACGTCAGAACCTCGCCACAGCGGGCCGGGAACTCCTTCGGGTTGAACTCGGGCATGGTCCAGGTGCCAGTGCCCCGGTCCCGCAGCCACAGGTCCCCGTCACCGTCGACCACACTCGGCGGGACCGGTACGGGCTCGGCCTGATCGATGGGCTCCCAGGTGACCCGGCCCGGGTGGGAAGCGCGGCGCAGCTCGGTGGTGGCCAGCCGCGCGGCCAAGTCACGGGTGGACTCTTCGGCGTCCTTGACCGACGCGAGTCGGAATGCGTCGTCAAGTACGGGCAGGGCTGGATTCTTGCTGCGTTTTGAACTCATACGCTGACTACCTCCGGTGGGGGGCGTCACATCCGTTATGGCACCCCGTAGAGCAACACGGTATCCGAGGCGGGAGCCGGGCCGGCTATGACCACTGTCCAGGTGGAGGCGCCGGCACACCGGGCGGTGGGGCTAGGTGGTGAGCTGGTCCTGGACGTGGCCCACGGGAAGTACGGCCGCGCCGGAAAGGTCACCCGAGTTCGGCGCGACGCCGGGTTGTCGCTGCACGCGTTGCGGGCGTCCGTGGAGAGGCTGACGGGGCTCCCGGGGGCCCGGGGAGACCTTGGGGGCAGTCCGACAGGCACAGAGAGTGACTGACAGAGGCAAGGGATGAGTCGGAATCGGCGTCGGCCGCGCCCACCACGGGTGGGCAGTGGTGGAAGGCTGAGCTGCGGATACGCCATGCGGGACTTCATCCGCTGCTCGGTCCAGCGGTGAAAGGAACGGGCCGCCGACCCCTTCCGGGAAAGGGACGGGCCGCCGACCCCTTCCGGGAAAGGGACGGGCCGCCGAAGCCTTCCGGGAAAGGGACGGACCGCCGACCCCCCTTCCGGGCGGTCGGCGGTCGGGCCTCAGGCCTTGTGCTGCATCGACGAGCGGGCAGGGTTGCCCTGCTCACCAGCCTTCGGGTCCTTCTCGCCGGCCTTCGCGCGGACGCCCTGCTCGACGCGCTTGCCGAGCGTGCTGTCGACGTTCGACCAGTACTGGAACGCCCGCTGGAGGACCGGTTCGCTCACGCCGTTGAGGAGGTGGCCGACGATGTTGTCCACCAGCCGGTTCCGCGCCGCGTCGTCCAGGACCTCGCGGACCATCGTGCCCGCCTGGCCCCAATCGTCGTCCTCGGCGTGGTCGACGTACGCGGCCCGGGTGATGTCGCCGTCCGCGTACCAGCTCGGCGGGGAGCCGTAGCGCTCCGTGTCGGCCTGCGGGCCACCCTTGGAGTTCGGGGCGTAGACCGGGTCGGAGGTCTTCCGGTACGCCATCGCCCCGTCCTTGGAGTACGTGTGCACCGGCGCGACAGGGGCGTTGACGGGGAGCTGCTGGTAGTTGCCGCCGATGCGGTGGCGGTGCGCGTCCGAGTAGCTGAACAGCCGGGCCAGCAGCATCCGGTCCGGGCTCGGGCCGATGCCCGGGACCAGGTTGTTCGGCTGGAAGGCCGCCTGCTCGATTTCGGCGTGGTTGTCCGTGGGGTTGCGGTCCAGCGTCATCCGGCCGACCTCGATCAGCGGGTAGTCGCCGTGCGGCCACACCTTCGTCAGGTCGAAGGGATTGAACCGGTAGTCCTTCGCGTCCTCGTACGGCATGACCTGGACCTTGAGGGTCCAGCTCGGGTACTCCCCGTCGCGGATGTGCTCGAAGAGATCACGTGTGTGGTAGTCCGTGTCCGCGGAGGCCATCTGGTCGGCCTCGTGCTGCGTGAACGTCTCGACGCCCTGGTCGGTCTTGAAGTGGTACTTCACCCAGAACCGCTCGCCCTGCGCGTTGATCCACATGTACGTGTGCGAGGTGTAGCCGTTCATGTGGCGCCAGGTCCGCGGGATGCCCCGGTCGCCCATCAGCCAGGTGACCTGGTGCGCCGACTCGGGCGAGAGGGTCCAGAAGTCCCACTGCATGTCGTGGTCGCGGAGATTGTTGTCCGCCCGGCGTTTCTGGGACCGGATGAAGTGCTGGAACTTCATCGGGTCCTTCACGAAGAACACGGGGGTGTTGTTGCCCACCATGTCGTAGTTGCCTTCGCTGGTGTAGAACTTCACCGCGAAACCGCGCGGGTCGCGCCAGGTGTCCGGGCTGCCACGCTCCCCGGCGACGGTGGAGAACCTGATGACCAGGTCGGTCGTGGTGCCGGGCTGGAACAGCGCGGCCTTCGTGTACGCGGAGACGTCCGCGGTCACCTCGAACTTCCCGAAGGCTCCGCTGCCCTTGGCGTGCGGTTGGCGTTCGGGGATGCGTTCGCGGTTGAACTGGGCCATCTGCTCGATCAGGTAGGAGTCCTGGAGCAGGATCGGCCCGCCCGGCCCGACGGTGAGCGAATGCTCGTCGCTCTCCACCGGGGCGCCGGAGTCGGAGGTGGTCGGCTTGCGCGTGGTGTCGGTCATGTCGTCGTTCCTCTTGTTCGTCTTCCGTAGACGCGTCGGCGGTGGCTTCTCCTGCGGCTTCCCTGCTGACTCTCTGCCAATGTAGGCAAACATGGTCGAATCGACCCGTCGAGGGGTTGACAGCGCGGACCACCCGAGGACGTGGGGCGGGGTCAGCGGGAGCGCTGTCCCGTGACCAGCCGGTAGACCAGCAGGACGATCACCGAGCCGATGACGGCGGCGATCCACGTCGACAGGCTGAAGAATCCGTCGATCGAGTCGACCCCGAAGATCACCTTGCCGAGCCAGCCGCCGAGCAGCCCGCCCACGATGCCGATGACGATCGTGACGAGGCAGCCCCCCGGGTCCTTGCCGGGCGTCAGCGCCTTGGCGATGAGCCCCGCGAACAGGCCGATGAGGATCCAGGCGATGATGCTCACGAGAACCTTCCTTTACGTTGCCGACGCCCGGCACCCTCGTGGCGCCAGGAACCCTCCGGGTATCCCCGTAACCGAAGCTCACACATGCGCGGGGCCTCGGCCGTCACTCCGTGGCCCGTCATTCCGTTTCCCGCGTTACGCCGGACGGTGGGGGCGGGCGGTCCGACGGCCGTCGGGGCGACGTCGCACTCGACCCGCGCCCCTCGCATCTGCGTGTGGTGCCCCTCCGTACCCTGCCCGCGTCGGGCCCGGCCGCGACCCGCCCCGTACCGCCACCGGCCTGATCCCCGGCTCGCCGGCCCCGAGCGAAGGACCTCGGCCCCAGGGGCGCCCCTCCTCCGCCTCACCCCCTACCGCGGTAGTACATCCACCTTGGCTCCCCGGTGTGACGCCTGGTCCGCTGCCGAGCACGCACCCTCGCATGTCGGCAGAGACGACCATGAAGGGGTAGCAAATGAGGTTACGCAACGGCACGGGGCAGAAGGTGGAACTCCGGCCGGAGGCTCCGGCTGCCACATCCGGTATCGCCGTCGAACTGCGAGGTGTCCGGTGGCCGTACGGCTCCGGCTCAGGCGCGGTACAGGCACCCGCGAGCAGCAACCCGCCCTCGCGCGCGGCACGAGGCTGCTCATGACCACATCCCAGGCCCCGCCGGTCCCCATCAGGAAGGTTGCTGTCGGGGCCCTCGGCATGCTGGCGGTGGCGACCGGCGCCTTGGAGTCGGTGGTGACGCCGACGCTTCCGCTCCTGCAACGCGAGCTGAACATGAGCCCCGCCGAGGGGGCGCTGCTCAGCATCGTGCTCCTGATCACCGGCGCGCTCATCACTCCGGTGGCGGGCAGGTTCGGCGACCGCTACGGCGGTAAACGGGTCCTGATCCGGCTGATGGCGGTGGTCTCGGCCGGGGGCCTGGTGTCCGCCGTGGCACCGAACCTCCCCGTGCTACTGGTCGGCCAGATCCTCCAGGGGGCGATGGTCGGCGCGCTGCCCCTCTCGTTCATCCTGGTGCGCGAACACCTCCCCGAGCAAGAGTCCAAGGTCGCCATCGGCGTGGTCAGCGGCCTGTTCGTCGGCGGCGGAATGGTGGGCACGCTGGCCGCCGGGCCCGTGGCCGAAGGACTGTCCCGACACTGGATGTTCGCGCTGCCCACGCTCGTCGTGATCGCGGCCACCCTCCTGGTGAACAGGTCCATGCCGCAGGACCGACCGGGCCGGCCCGATGCCGCCGGGACCGACTGGCCGGGCCTGGCCCTCCTGAGCGGGATCCTGGTCACGCTGATGCTCGTCCTCTCGATGGCGCCCGACCTCGGCTCGCAGCCCCTCGTGCTCGCAGTCCTTCTCGTGCTCCTGGCCGCCCTCGTGATCGCATGGACGGCCGTGGAGCGCCGGGTGGCGTCGCCGATGGTCGATCCGCGCATGCTGTCCCGGCCCGACGTGTGGAAGCCGTGCGTGCTGACGTTCATGATCTGCGTCGGCACCTCGGCGGCGGTCTACCTCGTTCCGCAGCTGTTCGCGGTGACCGACGACGCCTACGGCTTCGGGGCCGACGCCACCACGATCGGGCTCTTCCTGCTCCCCGGCGCCGTCGCCGCGTCCCTGGCCGGACCGCTCGGTGGGATCGGAGCACGGCGTTTCGGCTCGCGTGCGGTGGTCGTCGCCGGGATCGTCATCCTGGCTTCCTCCCTGATCACCCTGGCGGCCGTGCACACCGAGGTCTGGCACCTCGTCATCGGAAAGATGCTGATCGCGCTCGCCAACGGGCTGTGCGTGACGGCGCTGGTGACCGGCACCGCCACTTCCGTCGAGCAGGGAGACACCGGCATCGCCACCGGCCTGGTCCTGGTGACCCGCGTCATCGGCTTCGCCGTCGGCGTGCAGGCCAGTGGCGCGCTCCTCACCGCTGCGACCCCGGCCGGATCCGACGTCCCGGACGAATCGGCCTTCGTCACCGGCTTCGTCATCGCAGGCACCGTCACGGCCCTGTCCCTGCTTGTCGCCCGCACCATGCGCAAAGGAGTCAAAGCATGACGCCCCCGAACCAGTTGAGGACATGCCGGGCTGTGCCGCAGCGCAAGGCCCTGATCTCCGGAGCCAGCATCGCCGGGCCGGCCCTGGCATTCTGGCTGCGCCGCATCGGCTTCGAGGTCACGGTGGTCGAGAAGGCCCCCGCACTCCGGGGCGGTGGCTACCCCATCGACGTGCGTGGCACCGCACTCGAAGTCGTCCGGCGGATGGGAATCCTGCCACGGCTGCGGGAGGCACACATCGACCTGCGCCGACTCACCTTCCTCGCCGCGGACGGCGGCGAGGTGGCCTCGCTCCATCCCCACTCCGTCACCGGCGGCGTCGCGGGGCATGACCTGGAGGTGCGGCGCGGGGATCTGTCGGATGCTCTTTACGCGGCGACCCGTGACGACGTGGAGTTCTTGTTCAACGACTCCATCGAGGCCCTCGACGAGCACGAGCACGGCATCGACGTCACCTTCCGCAGAGGCAGCCCGCGTACGTTCGACATGGTGTTCGGCGCGGACGGTCTGCACTCACACACCCGTCGGATGCTGTTCGGGCCCGAAGAGCAGTTCCACCGGTACCTCGGCTACTGCTTCGCCGTGTTCACCATGCCCAATACGTTCGGGCTCTCCCGGGAGACCGTGATGTGGAACGCGCCGGGCAGGGCTGCGGCACTCTACGCCGTGGGGCACCACGACGACGTGCACGCCTTCCTGAACTTCGCCCACCCGCGACCGCCATACGAGGCGTTCCCCGACCCGGAAGCCCAACGCGCCCTGCTGGGGACGGTTTTCGCCGATGCGGGGTGGGAGGTACCGGGCATGCTGGCCGCGATGCGGGATGCGGATGACCTGTTCTTCGACGCGGTCAGCCAGATCCGAGTGCCCCGCTGGTCCGACGGCAGGGTCGCCCTGGTGGGCGACGCCGCGTGGGCGCCCTCGTTCCTCACGGGACAGGGCACCAGCCTCGCCCTCGTCGGCGCGTACATGCTCGCGGCTTCCCTGGCCGACCGGGAACACCCCTCCGGCTTCGCCGCCTACGAACACCACACCCGTGGCTTCGTGAACATGAACCAGGCGCTGGTCGGCAAGGGCGGTGCCACACTTTTCCCGACCACCGCCCAGGGTCTTGAAGAACGTGACACCAGACTGCGCACACTCGCCGCGATTCCCCGTGCGGAGAAGCGACCGGCTCACTCGGCCCTCACCCTGCCCGACTTCACGGGCCCGCTGGGCCCACCGGCACCAACTTCGCCCGGGAGCCCTTCCCACCCGCACGACGGTGCCCGATGAGGGCCGAGAACGGCCTGGGCGGGTACGGCCTCTCAGCTCTGGACCCGTCGGTCGTAGGCCATCTGGCGCGCCCGGATCTCGTCCGCGTGGTCGACCGTCCAGCCGTACAACCGACCGAACGGCTCCCGCAGAGACTCGCCGAGCGGGGTGAGGGAGTACTCGACCCCGACCGGCGAGGTCGGCAGCACGCGGCGAACGACCATCCCGTTGCGCTCCAGGCGGCGCAGGGTCTGCGTCAGGACCCGCTGGGTCACGCCTTCGAGGCGACGCTTGATCTCGTTGAACCGAGTGGGCTCGTCGAGGACTGCCATCACCATCATCGACCACTTGTCTGCGATCTGGTCGAGGATCGGGCGGCTGGGGCAGTCGGACCGGTAGACGGTGCCGGCGCCCGCGCCGGGTCCAGAGATGGCCACGTCGGTATCCTCCGCGATCCTTGCGATGCCGAAAGTGCGTTATTGACGCCGGTCGCTCCCCGCCGCACCGTGAGTATGCATCAGGAACCTAGATGCATAACAGGTACTCATCGGAGATCTTCATGAACCACGACGCCTACGCGACCCTGCGGGTGAGCCACAAGGACGGCATCGCCCACGTCACCCTCGACAACCCACCGGTCAACGTCCTGGACGCGACTCTGATGGCCGACCTCCGGCACCTGCTGACCGCGCTGCGGGACGACCTCTCGGTTCGGGTGATCGTGTTCGCCAGCGCCGACCCGGAGTTCTTCATCGCCCACGTCGACATGTCGATCGGCGACACGCCGGACGTCCTCGAGGAGCTCGCGACCGGCCTTCCGGACGGCGTCAACGTCTTCCAGGCTCTGGGGGAGTTGCTCCGTCACCAGCCCCAGGTGACCATCGTCAAGCTGGCCGGGGCGGCGCGCGGCGGAGGGGCGGAGTTCGTCACCGCCGCGGACATGGCGTTCGCGGCGATCGGTCGTGCCGGCCTCGGGCAGATGGAAGCTCTCATGGGCATCGTTCCCGGTGGAGGAGGCACGCAGTACCTCGCCGGCCGGATCGGCCGTAATCGCGCCCTGGAGGCGGTGCTGGGTGCCGACCTGTACGACGCCGAAACCGCGGAGCGCTACGGCTGGGTCAACCGGGCTGTTCCTGCCGACCAGCTCGACGACGTCGTCGATCGCCTCGCCCGCGACATCGCCGCCCTGCCCGAGGGTGTGATCGCCGCTGCCAAGCGCGCCCTCGCCCCCGAGGACCTGACCGAGGGGCTCCTGCGAGAGCACGACGCCTGGGCGGGCCAGGTCGTCTCACCCGCGGCCGGGCGTCTGATCCGCGGCGGACTGGCCCACGGTGCCCAGACCCGCGACGGCGAGCGCGATCTGGAGGGCCTGCTCAGGGGACTGGCCGGACAGGCGGCCGTAGACGTCGTCCCGGGTCAGGAGGCGCGCGCGTCGGCGACGTGAGTGCTCGGCCCGGGCCGTCCCCGGTCATACCGCACCCCCGCGCTGTGCGCGCGTGGGCGGGTGACCGGTGGGATCAACCGGCGTCCGACGCGCAGGCTCGGGCCAGGGCGCGTGCCAGGTCGGTGCTCGCGGAGAGGGTGTCGAGCGGGAGGGGCTGCGTGGCGAGGGCGCCTTCGTGCAGCGTGAGGAGCTGGGTGGCGAGGCGGGCGGGGTCCGGGCGGCCCGCCGCGGTGGCGAGTTCCTCGAACAGGTTCAGCAGCCAGAGCTTCTGCTCCGCGGCGATGCGGTGCGCGGGGTGAGAGGGGTCCGGGAGTTCGGCCAGCGCGTTGATGAACGCGCATCCGCGGGTGTTGCTCCCACTCCAGGTGCGCAGGGCCTCGAAGGGGGCCGTGACCCTCTCGACGGGGTCGTCGCACGCGCCGACGGCGGCGAGGACGAGTGACCGCCAGCGCTGGTCACGTTCGGCGAGGTAGATCGCCACGAGGTGGTCCTTCGAACCGAACTGGTTGTACAGGGTCCGCTTGGTCACGCCGGAGTGCTCGGCGATCAGATCCACGCCGACCGCCGTGATGCCCCGGTTGTAGAACAGCTCCTCGGCTGCCGACACGATGCGGCGGCCCGCTGGTGACATGGGCTGCCCCGCAGGTGACAGGGGCTGTGCTTCCCGCATCGGGTGCCTCTTCACTGATCGGTGTACGGTGGAAGATGTTTACCGATCAGTATACCTAGGAGAGGGTCCAGATGAAGGGTGTGTCCGAGACCATGCGCGCCGTGCGGATCGCGGAGCACGGGGGGCCGGAGGTCCTCGAACCGACAGAGGTGGCCGTGCCCGCACCGCGGGCGGGGGAGGTGCTGGTCCGGGTCGCAGCGGTCGCGCTGAACAACACCGACCTCTGGACCCGGGAGGGTGCCTACGGCCGTCCCGGCGACCCGGAGGCGCTGTCGGGCTGGCGCGGACCGATCGACTTCCCGCGCATCCAGGGTGCCGACGTGGCAGGCCGTGTCGTGGCGGTCGGCCCCGGCGGGGACCAGAACCTCGTCGGTCGCCGCGTGGTCGTCGACCCGGCGATCTACGACACCGAGGGGCCGGACGCGAACCCGGTGGGCCTGATGGGGAGCGAACGCGACGGTGGTTATGCCGAGTACGTGACCGCACCGGCGGAGCGGGTGCACGACGTGACCGAATCCCCCCTCACGGACGATCAACTCGCGACGCTGCCGACCGCCTATGGCACGGCCCTGGGGATGATCGAGCGGGGCCGGCTGCGGGAGGGGGAGACCGTCCTCGTCTCGGGAGCGTCCGGAGGCGTCGGACTCGCACTGGTGCAGATCGCCCGTGAACGCGGTGCGCGGGTGGTCGCCGTCAGCAGCGGCTCCAAAGTCGAGGCCGTGCGCGAGGCGGGTGCCCACGCGGTCGTCGACCGGGCGGGGGACGTCGCCGAGCAGGTCCGTGCCGCTGCCCCGGACGGCATCGACGTCGCACTCGACGTCGTCGCCGGGGACCTGGTGGGCGACGGGCTGCCGCTGCTGCGCGAAGGCGGCCGGTGGGTCGTCGCCGGCGCGCTCGGCGGCTACGACGTGACGTTCGACGTGCGCCGGCTCTACCTGCACAACGCACAGGTGATCGGCTCCGCGATGCACACGCCCACGCACTTCGGCCTCCTCATGGACCTGGCTCGGCAGGGCGGGATCCAGCCCGTCGTCGCCGCGACGTTTCCCCTGGAGCAGGCCGCCCGGGCGCAGGAGGAACTCGCCCGCAGGGAGCACGTGGGAAAGATCGTCATGCGTCCCTGAGTGTCCTTGCGGGAGTCACGTGTCGTCACCCGGGCGGAGGGCGGCATCGCGACCGCTGCGGCGGCACCGGGCGTGATCCGTTCCTCGCGGGCCGGTCGCTATCATGCTCCGTGACCGAATCCCTGACCGAACCGACGGAAGCAGCCGACGGGCCGGAACCCCGCACCCGAATATTCGCCGACCTGACCCCGCTGCGGACCTCTCCCGACTACCGGCGGCTCTGGTTCGGGAACACGGTCTCCTGGGTCGGGCAGGGCATGACGTCGCTCGCCGTCTCGCTCCAGGTGTACGACCTCACCGGCTCGGCCTTCTCCGTCGGTCTCATCGGATTCTGCTCACTCGTGCCGCTGGTCGTCTTCGGACTGTACGGCGGTGCCGTCGCCGACACCCTCGACCGGCGCAAGCTCGGACTGTTCAGCGCCTTCGGATCGTTCCTGCTGTCGGTGGGGCTGGTGGCCGTCACGGTGGCCGGGGTGGAACAGGTCGGGCTGCTGTACGGGGTCGTCGCCCTCCAGGCCGTCTGCTTCGCGCTCAACTCACCCGCCCGCAGCTCGATGATCGCCCGGCTGCTGCCGGCCGGACAGCTGCCCGCCGCCAACGCCCTGAACTCCATCACCAGCACCACGGGCATGCTCGTCGGGCCGATGCTCGGCGGGCTCATCGTCGGCTGGTGGGGCTACCGCGCCGCGTACGGAGTCGACGCGATCACCTTCACGGCCTCGCTGTACGCGATGTGGCGGCTGCCCTCCATGCTGCCGGAACGGGGCGAGGAGGAGGCCCGGGGGAAGAAGCGTGCCTCCGTCATGGACGGGCTGCGGTTCCTCGGGACCCGGCCCAATCTGCGGATGACCTTCTTCACGGACATGTGCGCCATGGTGCTCGCCCACCCCCGCGCCCTGTTCCCCGTCGTGGCCGGGCTCTGGTACGGGGGCGACGCGAAGACCACCGGACTGCTGGTCGCCGCCCCGGCCCTCGGGGCGCTGCTGGGCGGGGTGTTCTCCGGCTGGCTCGGACGGATCCGGCGGCACGGGCTCGCGGTGCTGCTCGCCGTCGCGGGCTGGGGGACGGCCATCGCCGTCTTCGGGCTGACCCGGCAGCTCTGGCTCGGGCTGATCTTCCTGGCGCTCGCCGGTGCCGCGGACACCACGTCCATGGTCTTCCGCAACACGATGCTCCAGGCGGCCGTGCCCGACGAGATGCGGGGCCGCCTCCAGGGCGTGTTCATCGTGGTGGTGGCCGGCGGCCCGCGGCTCGGGGACTTCATGGCCGGGTCCGTCGCCGACCTGGCGTCACCGGGCCTCGCCATGACCGGGGGCGGGATCGCCTGTGTGGTCGCGGTGGTGCTGCTCGCGCTGCGATGGCCCGGGTTCGCACGCTACGACGCGCGCGAACCCGAGGCGTGATCCGGCGGGCCGTCAGACGTCCTTGAGCTCGGGCATGTCCCCACCGGTCGTCGTGCCGTCGATCAGCGAGAACGCGGCGCCCTGCGGGTCGGTCAGCGCGGCGAACCGGCCGAACGGCATCGTCATCGGGCCGAACCGGAGCTCCGCCCCGAGCGACTTCGCCTTCTCGACCGCCGCGTCGCAGTCCGCCACCGTGAAGTACACGTTCAGGTGCGGCGGCACCTCGGGCGGGAAGTCCTCCGTCATCTTCATCCGGCCGAGTACGGGGTCGGCACCCAGGTCGTACAGCGTGAAGTCCACCGCGTCGTCGTCCATGCGCTTCACCCCGTACCCGAAGACCGCGGGGAAGAAGGCGTCCGCCTTCTCCGGCTCCCGGGTGAAGATCTCGGCCCAGCTGTAGGCACCGGGCACCGCCCGCGCGCCGAAGCCCTCGTGGGTGCCCGCCTGCCACACCCCGAAGGCGGCTCCGCCCGGGTCGGCGGCCAGCACCATCGTGCCGAACTCGCTGACCCGCATCGGCTCCACCAGGACCGTGCCGCCGTGCTCGCGGACCTTCCTGGCGGTGGCCGCCGCGTCCGGCGACGCGAGGTACAGGCACCAGGCGGCGGGTACGTCCTGGCCGGGCATGGGCGGCATCAGGGCGGCGACCGCCTTGCCGTCCACGTAGGCCTGCGTGTAATTGCCGAACTCGGGCAGCGAGTCGCCGTACGTCCAGCCCAGCACCTCACCGTAGAAGCGCTTCGCGCCTTCGAGGTCGCCGAACGTCGCGTCGGCCCAGCACGGGGTGCCTTCCGGTTCTGCGGCCATGACCGGTCATCTCCTCAGGTGTCAACAGCCCCTCTGCCACGCTAGCGACCTCTCGCTCCTCCTGCGCGTCGGACACGGGTCAGTGGTCCGCCGGGCCGGCCCCGACGACCGAGCGGGCGACGCCGAGGTCGACCAGGTCCTGCGGGCGCAGCCGCAACTGGTCGGCCGTGGCGTGCACCTGGTCCGGGGAACGCTTCAGGATCGCCGCGGCGAGCTCCGGGGCGATGACGGAGAAGTAGCTGTCCGCGGTGACATGGGTGCGGTCCGGCGCCGCGAGGGCCAGGGCCCCGCCCGAGCCGCCCTCGCCGATCACCAGGGTCGTGACGGGCACCCGGGCCGCGGCGATCGCCGCGAACGCGTCGGCGATGGCCGCACCCGCGCCGGCCCGCTCCGCCTCCGCGTCATTGGCCGCGCCCGGGGTGTCGACCAGGGTGAGGACCGGGACCCCGAGCCGGTCGGCCAGCCTGATCACCCGGGCCGCGGTGCGGTAGCCGGCCGGGCGGGTCGCCGTGCCGCACTGGGCGACGTACGCGACCGGCTCCTCCGCGTGCAGTCCGAAGCCGCAGAGCAGCCCCGGGTCCGTGCCGCCGCTGCGGTCCCCGCTCAGGGCGAGCCGGACGTCGAAGTAGGCGTCCAGATACGCCTGGGCGTGCGGCCGGGACGCGGACCGGGCCCGGAGCACCGCGTCCCAGCCGGTCCGGGGGAGCCCCGCCGAGGAGAGCGCCGCCGGGACCGGGGCCGGCGCGGGCGGGGTGTCGCGGTGGGCGAGCAGCCGGAGCCAGTGGCCCACGGCGGCCGGCAGCTCGCCGGGCGGGACGACCGCGTCGATGTGGCCGCCCGCCAGCTGTCCCTCGGCGGTGTAGGCAACGGGGTCCGCGTCCGCCGGCCGCACCCGGGAACCGGCGAACCCGATCTGCGCCCCCGGCAGCGCCAGGATCACATCGGCGCCCGCCCCCAGGGTCGCCCAGCCGCCGCCGGTCGTCGGGTCGCGCAGGACCGCGAGCTGCGCCGGACCGGCCGCGCGCAGCCGCGCCGACGCGCGGGCCACCCGGTGCAGCTGAGTCAGCGCGATCATGCCCTCCTGCATCCGGCTGCCGCCCGTCGCGATGAGCGAGACGAGGGGCAGCCGCCGGGTCATGGCCTCCTCGTACGCCGCCTTCAGCCGGTCGCCCGTGCGCTGCCCGAGCGAGCCCCCGAGGAAGCCGAACTCGAAGGAGATCAGGACACAGGGCAGGCCGCCGACCGTGGCGGTGCCGTGGACGACGGACTCCTGCTCGCCGGTCCGGGCGGTGGCCCGGACCCGCGAGTCGGCGTATCCGGACCAGCCGAGCGGGCCGTCGGCCGCGGTGTCCCCGGCGGGTGCGGCGGACTCGGTGAAGTCGGCGGTGAGGGCGGCTATCGCCTCCCGGGCCGTCAGCCGGTCAGCCATGGAGGGACCGCTTCATGATCTTGCCCAGGTCGTTGCGCGGCAGCTTGTCCAGGTAGCGGACCGTGCGCGGGCGTTTGTGCGGCGAGAGCTGGGCGGCGACGTGATCCGCCAGTGCGGCGGCCGAGGGCGGGGACGCGGGGTCGGCGGGCACGACCCACGCGACGACCCGCTCGCCCAGGTCCGGGTCAGGCTCACCGGTGACGGCGGCCTCCCGGACGCCCGGGTGGTCCAGGAGCGCGTTCTCGATCTCGCCGGCGCCGATCTTGTAACCGCCGCTCTTGATCAGGTCGGTGGCCTTGCGGCCGACGATCCGTACGTACCCGTCCGGGTCGAGCGTGGCCATGTCGCCGGTGCGGAACCAGCCGTCGGCGGTGAGTGCCGCCGCCGTGGCGTCGGGGCGGTTCAGGTACGCGGTGAACAGGTTCGGGCCGCGCACCTGGATCTCGCCGATGGAGGAGGCATCCGCGAGCGGGGTGCCGTCCTCCTCCACCAGGCGGAGTTCCACACCGCGCAGGGGTGCGCCGACCGTGCCGGGGCGCGGTTCACCGTCGGCCCGTACGCCCGTGTTCATCAGGGTCTCCGTCATGCCGTACCGCTCGATGACCCGGCGGCCGGTCGCGGCCGCGATCCGTTCGTGGTCGTGGACGGGCAGCGCGGCCGAACCGGAGACCAGCAGCCGGGCACCGGCCAGGGCCTTGGCGAGGCCGTCCGGCGCGGAAGGGTCCGCCAGCGCGTCCGCCAGCCGGTGGTACATCGTCGGCACCCCGAACAGCATCGTGCCGCCGGAGGCCAGCTCCCGGGACACGCCCTCGGCGGAGAACCGGCCGAGGTGGCGCACCGAGCCGCCCCGGCGCAGCGGGCCGAGGATGCCCAGGATCAGCCCGTGCACGTGGAACAGCGGCAGGGCGTGGACGAGGACGTCGTCCCCGGTCCACTGCCAGGCGTCCTCCAGCGCGTCCAGCGAGGCGGCGATCGCCCGGCGCGGCAGGACGGCTCCCTTGGGCGGGCCGGTGGTGCCGGAGGTGTACACGATCAGGGCGGGGGACTCGGGGGACGGCTCGGGGAAGCCCGCACCGGTGGGCGCGGGGCCCGCCGCCGTGGTCACGGCCTCGCCCGTCACCGGGCCCGCCGTGCTCACGTCCAGCCGTTCCAGGGCCGCCAGGGCGGGCGGCAGCACGTCGACGGCCGAGGCCAGCACCGTCGTCGGTGCGCTGTCGGCGACGATGTGCGCCAGTTCCCGTTCGCCCGTCTTGGGGTTCAGTGGCACGGCGGGGACACCCGCCCGCAGCGCGGCCACCACCGCGACGACGGTCTGCGCGGTGGGCGTGGCCCATACCGCGACCCGGCCCGCCCCGGCGATCCGGACCGCGATCGCATCCGCGGCGGTGGCCAACTGTGCGTAGGACAGGGAGACATCGTCGAAACGGACGGCTTCGCGGGCGGCCGCGGGGGCCGACGCGTCCCGGAGTGCGGGCAGAAGTGGCATCACCCTGCGAACCCTAGAACGCCGACGCGATGCGCGTCCCGCCCTCAGGCATCCCGCCGGACGTTCCGCATCCGCCCGTACGCGTAGACGCACCCGGCCAGCGCCAGGTCGGACAGCAGCATGAAGCCGATCGAGTAGGAGCCCTTCGCGCTGTAGATCGCTCCCATCACCAGCGGGGGCACGAAGCCGCCGAGGCCGCCCATCGCGCCGACGATGCCGGTGACGCTGCCCACCTTCGCCTGGGGCGTCACCTGGGAGACCAGGGCGAAGACGCTGCCGCTCGCGGTGCCGAGGCCGGCCGCCATGCAGAGCAGCGCGATGGTGCCACCGGGCGTCAGGTCCGGGTCGAAGGCCTGGACGATGGCCGTCAGCGCGGCGAGGCCGAGGGCGGCGGAGGTGACGACCGCCGGGTGCATCCGGTCCGAGAGCCATCCGCCGATCGGGCGGAAGATGACCGTGACCAGGGCGAATCCGGCGGCCTTCGTGCCGGCGTCGGTGGGCGAGAGTTCGTACCAGGTCTTCAGGTACGTCGGCAGGTAGACGCCGAACGCGACGATGCCGCCGAAGCCGATCGCGTACAGCGCGGACAGCTCCCAGGTGACCCGGAGCCGGCTCGCCGCGCCCAGCCGGTGGGCCAGCGTGTCGGTCGGCACCTGGCGGCCCGGACGGTCGTTGACCAGCACCGCCGCCAGTGCCGCGTACACCACGAGCGCGACGGCGACCACGAGGAACGGCAGGTTGTCACCGTGCTTGGCGATCCGCGGGGTGAAGTAGCCGGACAGCGCGACGCCCCCCATGCCCATGCCGAACACACCGAGCGCGAGGCCGCGGTCGGCCGGGGGGAACCACGAGTTGACCAGCGGGATACCGATCGCGAACGTCGTTCCGCCGAGCCCGAGCAGGAAGCCCACCGCCAGCATCGCGCCGTAGGAGTCCCGCGCCGGGATCAGCAGCAGCACCGGCACGACGGTGAGCGCCGAGATCAGCGGGAACATCAGCCGCGCACCGTACTTGTCGGTGAGCGCGCCCACCGGGATGCGGCCCAGTGAGCCGACGAGCACGGGTACGGCGACCAGCAGGGACTGCTGGAACGAACTCAGGCCGAGCCGGTCCTTGTAGTCCGCGGACATGGGTGCGATCAGGTTCCAGGCCCAGAAGGTGAGCGCGAAGCCGATCGTCGCCATGACGAGGTTGCGGTAGGCGGAACCGGAGGCTCTTTCGGCGGCCGGAGCCGGTGACTGCTTCGCTGCTGTATCCACACAGTCAGTCAAGGGCGCGAGCGGGTGATGAGCGCGTCGGGTTACTCCGAACGAGGAGGCCGCGACAGCGGCCCGCACAGGGGATCCGACGTCTCCGCGGTCGCATTCCGTCCGAAGCTGGGACAATCGCGGTATGGACCGTCTGGACAGGGAAATCCTCGGCATCCTCCAGGAGGACGCGCGGATCTCGTACCGCGACCTGGGCAACCGGGTCGGACTCAGCGCCAACGCGGCCGCCGACCGGGTGCGCCGGCTGCGCCGGGACGGCGTCATCCGCGGCTTCACCGTGATCATCGACCCCGCCGCCGACACCCGGACCGGGCTCGTCGTGTTCATCGACGTGACCCTGCGGACGGACACCACCAACGAGGTGTTCGAACGGGCGGTGCTGACCCTCCCCGGCATCACCGAAGTGGTGCACGTGACGGGCGGGCACGACTACCTCGTACGGGCCGCGGCGGCCGACACCGCGGCCCTGGACGGTCTGCTGCGCCGGCTCAAGCGCGAGGCGGGCGTCGCCCACTCCGTCACCAGGATCGCGCTCAGAGCGGCGCCTGCCAGATGACGGTCGGCGGGCGTGAGCCGTCCGGCTCGCGCCCGTCGTCCGCCACCACCAGCCGGACCCCGGAGCGGCCGTCGGGCAGCACGGCCGTGGCGTCCACCTCCACCTCGATCGCCGAGACCCCGGCCCGTCGGTGCGCGGCCGCCAGCGCCCCGCGCAGCGCGGCGAGCAGCTGACCGCCCACAGGCTCCCGCACCAGCGCGTCCACCGCACCGGTGAAGTGCGCCGAGGGCTGGAAACCGAGCACCGCGGCCGCGCCGCCGGTCTCGCGCAACACCTGGCCGCGGAAGGTGGTGGGCGCCTCGGCCGGAGGCTGCTGGAGGGCGAAGATGGCGGTCCGCACCTCCTGGATGGTGGAGTCCAGCTCGTCGACGGCCCGGCCGAGCAGCTCGTCCGTCTCCCCGGCGGTGGCCCGGCGGCGGGTGGACTCCAGCATCATCTCGGTGGCGAACAGCCGCTGGACGACGAGATCGTGCAGATCGCGGGCGATCCGGTCCCGGTCCTCGTACACCGCGAGCTGTTCGCGGTCGTGCTGGGAGTCCGCCAGGACCAGGGCGAGCGCGGCCTGCGAGGCGAACTGGGACGCCAGCAGCCGTTCCACATCGGAGTACGGACGGGCACCGCGCCGCCGGGGCAGGGCGAGGGTGCCGATGAGCCGCCCGCCGCTCTGCAGCGGCAGCATCATGCTGGGGCCGAAGCGGGACCGTACCGGCGTCGTCATCCGCGGATCGGTCGCCGAGTCGTCGATGAAGACGGCCTCGCCGCCCAGCAGCTGGACCAGGACGGGGGAGCCGGGCGCGATCGCCGTGCCCACGAGACCGGCCGGGTCCTCCAGGGTGGACGCGACGACGATCTCCATGCCGCCCTCGTCGTTCGGCTGGAGGATCACCCCGGCCGACGCGTCGCTGAGCATCCTGGCCCGTTCGGCCACGGTCATCAGGGCGTCGGACGCGTTCTCGCCGGTCAGCAGGGTGTGGGTGACCGCGGCCGCGCCCTCGATCCAGCGCTCCCGCTGCCGGGCGCTCTCGTACAGCCGGGCGTTGCCGATCGCGATGCCGGCCTGAGTGGCGAGGACCCGGAGCAGCGTCATGTCGGCGTCGCAGAAGTGTCCGGTGCGCTTCTGCGCCAGGTAGATGTTCCCGAACACCCGGTGGTGGACGCGGATCGGGGAGCCGAGGAACGACTGCATCGCGGGGTGGCCGGGCGGGACGCCGCAGGAGCGCGGATCGGTCGTCAGGTCGTCGCAGCGCACCGGATCGGGCTGTTCGATGAGCGCGCCGAGCAGGCCCGTGTGCCCGTCGGGGAGGTCACCGATGGCTTCCTGCTCGCCCTCGCTCATCCCGGTGACGTACAGCTCGCTGATCGTGCCGCTCCCGGGGCCCAGGACCCCGAGCGCGCCGTAGCGGGCGTCGGTGAGCGCGGCGGCGGTGTCGATGATCTGCTGGAGGGTGGTGCGCAGTTCGAGGTCGGAGCCGACCCGCAGCACCGCCTCCAGCAGCATCAGCAGCCGCGGTGACCGGGGAACCTGGCGGCCGGGCGGCTCCTCGCGCGGTTCGTCGGTCATCGGCCGTGTCCGCGGGAGTCAGCCGGCGAGCGGGTCGAGGACCATGGGGCTGATCTCGCCCTCCAGCATGGCGCCGAGGCCGAGCACGGAGCAGACGTCGGGCCGCTCGGCGATGCGCACCGGCATGCCGGTGGCGTCGCGCAGCATCTGGTCCAGGCCGGGCAGCAGCGCGCTGCCGCCGACCATCATGATCCCGCAGTCGGCGAGGTCGGCGACCAGGTCGGGCGGGCAGTTGCGCAGGACCTTGCCCAGGCCGTCGAGGACCGTCGTCAGCGGGCGGTTGATCGCCTGTCGCACCGCGGCGGTGTCGACGTGTACGGAGCGGGCCAGTCCGGTCGCCACGTCACGGCCGTGGATCTCCGTCACGGAGGGGCCGTCAGCGGTCAGCCCGTTGCCGCTGAGGGCCAGTTGGAGGGGGCGCACGGACTGGCTGGGCAGCATCAGTTCGTGGTACTGGCGCAGGTGCTGGATCACCGCGTGGTCGATGGCGTCGCCGCCGACGGGGAGGCGCACCGCGGTCACGATCGAGCCGAGCGAGAGCACCGCGATCTGGGTGGTCGCGGCCCCGCACACCATGATCATCGTGGCGGTCGGCTGTTCGACCGGCAGTCCGCAGCCGACGGCCGCGGCGATCAGGGTGTCGACGAGCTCGACCCGGCGGGCCCCTAGGCCGACCAGGGTCTCGACGGTGGCGCGCTGGGCGAGCGGATCGCTGTCGTGCGGGGTGGAGGCCGCTGCCCGCAGCCACGGCTTGCGGCGGAGCTGGCGGCGGAGTTTCTCGCCGAGCAGATGGCGCAGCATGCGCTGGGCCATCTCGATGTCGACGACGGTTCCGCCGGAGACCGGGCGGACCACCCGGATGTAGTCAGGGGTGCGGCCCGTCATCTGCTCGGCGAGCACGCCGACGGCGATGAGTGAGCCCGTACGGGTGTTCACGGCGGCGGCGCTCGGCTCGTCGACGACGAGCCCGAGCCCCTTGACGTACACCCGGGTCCGGGCGGCCCCGAGGTCGACGGCGACATGGCAACGGCGCAATTGCTCAAGGCTGACGGTCACGGCTGGTTCTCCCGAGAGCGTTGAGGGGGACCGACGGGCAGCCGGTTCTCTTCGCATCGTGCGCCGTTCGGAGGCGTCGTGCGCGCTGGGGTACGCCGGAGGAGGGACGGTGCTGACGGCGTGTCGACAACGCCGCCGCGCCGGTGTCAGCCGGGGAGCAGCCGCTGGAACAGCCCCCAGGTGAACTCCGCGACGTACGGGACGCCGGTGGCCGGGTCGGTGATCGCGAGGGCCCAGCGGGTCGGCGCGCTGCCCTCCATCGGACGGGCCGGCGCGAAGGCCCGGGCCACCTCGTTCACGGTGCACGACCAGGGCCGCAGCTCCTCGGCGTGACCGAGCGCGGGGGCGGCGGCGCCCGGGGCCCGGACCAGCCATTCGTTCCACACCGCGCCGCCCGGCGCCACCATCACCTCGAACCGCAGGTCCGGCCAGAGCGGCACCGGCCAGAACAGCGCGTCGCACGCCAGATCGCCGACCTTGCGGCGCAGGGAGGACTCGGGCTCGCCGAGCACCGAACGGTAGCGGCGCAGCGCACCGCGTCCCCGGGGCGCCCGCGTCATGGCCTGCCAGCGGCGATTGGCCTCGCGCATCTCGGCGAGCGTGGCACTCAGTTCGTGCCGGGCGTCCTCGACGAGGCCGGGCTGGTGGTCGGCCATTCGCCGCAGCAGGACGAGCTGGAACTCGCGGGGGCCGGAGGGGGCGGCAGGGGTCATGGCGTCGACGGTTCCACGCCCAGCATCCGGCGCAGCAGGTCCCGCAGCACCGCGCGGTCCGTGTCGGAGAGGCCGGCCAGGGGCTCGCGGGCGAAGTCGAGGGAGTCGCGCAGCTCCCGGGCCGTGCGGGCGCCCTTGTCCGTCGGGGCGGCCAGCTTCACCCGCCGGTCGGCCGGGTCGGGCCGCCGCTCCACGAGGCCGCGTGCCTCCAGACGGTCGACTATGCCGGTCACGTTGGACGGTTCGCACTTCAGCTTCTGGGCGATCCGGCGCATCGGCAGCGGGTCCAGGGAGAGCAGCCCGAGGACCCGGGCCTGGGCGCCGGTGAGGCTGTGGGCGGCCGCGGCCTGCTCGTACTCCTCGTAGTAGCGCGCCACGACCGCGCCGATCAGCTCGACGACTTCGAGGGTGAGTGGGTCCGTACGGGTGGTGGCCATGGCACCCAGGATAGCCGGTTACTTGACAAGGTGAAATATCCAGGCGCATGGTTGTTTCACGTCATGAAGCTTTTTCGCTCCCGTGACGGCTTTCCGTATCCCCCAGACAACGAGGAGACACCGAGCCCATGTCTGCAGCTCTTCCCACGTCCAGCCGTGAATGGCATCTCGTAGCCCGTCCGCACGGCTGGCCGAAGGCCGAGGACTTCGCGCTGCGTGAGGCTCCCGTCGCCGCTCCCGCCGAGGGCCGGGTTCTCGTCCGCAACCTGCACTTCTCGGTCGACCCGTACATGCGCGGCCGGATGAACGACGTGAAGTCGTACACCCCGCCGTTCAAGCTGGATCACCCCATGGAGGGTGGCGCGGTCGGCGAGGTCGTCGCGTCCAACGCCGAGGGCTTCGCGGTCGGGGACCACGTCCTGCACGGCCTCGGCTGGCGCGAGTACGCCGAGGTCCCCGCCAAGCACGCGGTGAAGGTCGACGCCTCCCTGGCCCCGCTCTCCGCCTACCTCGGCGTGCTGGGCATGACCGGGCTCACCGCCTACGCGGGCCTGTTCGACGTGGCCTCCTTCAAGGAGGGCGACGCGGTCTTCGTCTCCGGCGCCGCCGGTGCGGTCGGCAGCCAGGTCGGCCAGATGGCGAAGCTCAAGGGCGCCTCGCGCGTAATCGGCTCCGCCGGTTCCGACGAGAAGGTCAAGCTCCTCGTCGAGGAGTACGGCTTCGACGCCGCCTTCAACTACAAGAACGGCCCCGTGGGGGAGCAGCTGCGTGCGGCGGCCCCCGACGGCATCGACGTCTACTTCGACAACGTCGGCGGCGAGCACCTCGAAGCGGCGATCTCCTCGTTCAACGTGCACGGTCGCGCGACCATCTGCGGCATGATCGCCCAGTACAACGCGACCGAGCCGACTCCCGGCCCGCGCAACCTCGCCCTCGTCATCGGCAAGCGGCTCCGCCTTCAGGGCATGCTCGTCAACGATCACACGGATCTCCAGGAGCAGTTCGTCCAGGAAGTGGCCGGCTGGCTGTCCTCCGGCGAGCTGAAGTACCGCGAGACGGTCGTCGAGGGCATCGAGAACGGCTTCGACGCGTTCCTCGGTCTGCTCCGCGGCGAGAACACCGGAAAGATGATCGTCTCCCTCGGCTGAACCGCCGCTCCGGGCACCCGCTAGGCTCGTCCCAGGCCGTCGCGATCGTGGGCGCGAGTCGCGGCGCATCAGCAGGAGGAATCCTCAAGCATGAGCATTCAGGACATAGCCGTCGCGTACACCGCGGTCGCCACCGCGGAGAACGGCCGAGACGGCCGGGTCTCCTCGGACGACGGCAAGCTCGACGTCGTCGTCAACCCGCCGAAGGAAATGGGCGGCAGCGGTGCGGGCACCAACCCGGAGCAGCTCTTCGCGGCCGGTTACAGTGCCTGCTTCCAGGGCGCGCTGGGCGTGGTGGCACGCCAGGAGAAGGCCGACATCACCGGCTCCACGGTCACCGCCGCGGTCTCCATCGGCAAGACCGAGGCCGGCGGCTTCGGCCTGGAGGTCGCGATCACCGCGACCATCCCGAACGTCGACCCGGCGACCGCGCAGGCGCTGATCGAGAAGGCGCACCAGGTCTGCCCGTACTCGAACGCCACGCGCGGCAACATCAAGGTGGCGCTGTCGGTCGTCTGACCGCCGGAACCGGACGTACACAGCTGAGGGCCGCACCCACGAGGGTGCGGCCCTCAGCGTTTCCCCTCCCCCCGTTCTCATTACGTTCGAGATGCCGGACATTGTTCGGAATTCTTGCGCGACCCATTGACGCGCAAGCGCTTCGATTTTACGGTCCGTTCGAAGTTACGGGCAGCATTCGGTATGTCGAACAGTAAGGGCGGGCATGGGACGACCTGGCCTGAATCGCAGGCAACTGATCACAGGGCTGGGCGGCGCGGCCGTCGCCGGCAGCTTCGGCTTCGCGGCGCTGGGAAGCGGTGCGGACGCCCTCGCGTCGAATGCCGCCACCCGCGTCCGCTACTGGAACCTCTTCAGCGGCGGCGACGGCTACAACATGATCGCGATGCTCGACGCCTTCCGTGAGGAGCACCCCGGCATCGACGTGAAGGACTCCACCCTCCAGTGGGGCAGCCCCTTCTACACCAAGCTCGCCATGGCGGCGGCCGGTAGCCGCGCACCGGACCTCGGCGTCATGCACCTGGGCCGCGTCACCGGGTTCTCGCCCGGCCGCCTCCTGGACCCCTGGGACGTCGGCCTGCTCGCCAAGTACGGCGTGAAGGAAGCCGACTTCAACCCCGCGCTGTGGAAGCGCGCCGTCATCGACGGCACGCTCTACGCCCTCCCGCTCGACATCCACGTCCAGCTCTGCTTCTACCGCAAGGACGTACTGGCGAAGGCCGGCCTGCTCGGCGACGACGGACGGATCGTGCCGGTCACGTCCACCGACGAGTGGTTCGACGTACTCAAAGAGGCGAAGAAGGCCACGAAGAAGGGGCTGCAGACGATCGGTCTGTGGGCCAACGACCAGAACTTCCAGTGGTGGTTCTTCGTCGCCTTCTACACCCAGCTCGGCGGCACCTGGTTCGACGCCTCCAACTCCGACGTCACCTTCGACACCGACAAGGCCACCCAGGTCCTGGAGTTCATGCGCCGGCACATCACCGACGGGTACTCCAACCCGGACTACGCCGGCGGCGCCGGAGCCGAACAGTTCCTCAACGGCTCCCCGTTCTGCTGGGAGGGCAACTGGTCGGTGCCGGTGTTCTCCGGGGCGAAGATCGAGTACGGCGCGACGCCGCTGCCGCCCGTCTTCGGCAAGCAGGCCACCCACGCCGAATCGCACTCCTTCGTCCTTCCGCACCAGTCCGGCCGCGGCGGCGACGCCAACGAGGCCGCCCACCAACTCGCCGCGTACGTCGTCAAACACGCACAGCAGTGGGCCGCCGGCGGCCACATCCCCGCCTACACGCCGACGCTGTCCACGGCCGCGTACAAGAAGCTCGCACCGCAGAACGAGTACGCCTCGGCCATGGACCACCAGGCCACCGAGCCGAAGGTGTGGTTCGCGGGCTCCACCGGCATCCTCGCCCAGCGCGTCGGGCCGATCGCCGCGTCCTCCATGCTCGGCTCCGCCGGACCGGAGGCCGCCGCCCGGCGCATGAGGAGCACGCTCGCCGAACTCCTCGCCATGAAGAACCCCATGGACGGCAGAACAGCGGCGCAGGGAGGTGCGGTCGCATGACCACGACCAGCCCGCAGACCGTCCTCGCGCCGACCCGGGCGAGGACCGCCACCGAGAGCGTCACGGTCCGCCGCAAGCAGGGCCTGCAGCACGGGGCGTGGTTCGTCGCCCCGTTCCTCGTCCTGTTCGCGCTCTTCGTGATCTGGCCGCTCCTGCGCGGCGTCTACCTCAGCTTCACGGACGCCAACATCTCCGGCGACGGCGCGGGCTTCATCGGCCTCGACAACTACCGCGAGGCCCTGCACGACCAGTTGATGTGGGACGCGCTCGGGCACAGCGCCTACTTCACGCTGCTCGTCGTGCCCTGCATCACGGTGCTCGCCTTCCTCCTCGCGATGCTCGCCCACCACATAGAGCGCGCCAAGTGGCTGTGGCGGCTGTGCTTCTTCATCCCGTTCCTGCTGCCCTCGACCGTCGCCGCGAACCTGTGGCAGTGGCTGTTCAACCCCGGTACGGGCATGGTCAACCACGTCTTCGGCGTCGACACTCCATGGCTGACCGACAAGTCCTACGCCATGCTCGCCGTCGTCATCACCACCCTGTGGTGGACGGTCGGCTTCAGCTTCCTGCTCTACCTCGCCGCGCTCCAGGGCATCCCCGCCCACCTCTACGAGGCCGCCGAGCTGGACGGCGCGAACGCCTGGCACCGCATGGTCCGCATCACCCTGCCCCTGCTGCGCAACATCACGGGTCTCGTGATCGCGCTGCAGATCCTCGCCTCGCTCCAGGTCTTCGACCAGGCCGTCGTGATGCAGGACTTCGGCCCCGGCCCGGAGGGGGCGACCCGCACCTTCGTGCAGTACACGCTCGAAGAGGGCTTCACCAGCTACCGCGTGGGCTACGCCTCCGCCATCTCCATCATCTTCTTCGTGATCATCGCGGCCGTCGCCCTCGCGCGGATGTGGCTGCTGCGCAACCGTGAGGAGGCCGGCCGATGACCACCGACACCGCCCAGACACGCGTCAAGTCCCGTACGCGCACGCCCTGGACGCCGAGCCAGATCGTGCTCACCCTCATCGGCGTCGCCGTCTCGGCCGTCTTCCTGGCGCCGCTCGCCTGGGCCCTGTTCACCTCCCTCAAGTCGGAGACCGAGGCCGTCGAGGTGCCGACGCACTGGCTGCCGGAGGACTGGACGGGCCAGGCGTGGAAGGCCCTCTTCGAGACCGGCAACATCACCAACTGGTTCGTGAACTCGCTCGTCGTCTCGGTGTGTGTGACCGCGGTGGTGCTGCTCGTGAGCGCACTGGCCGGATACGGTTTCGCCCGCACCGAGTTCAGGGGCAAGGCGTTCCTGATGGGGGTGGTGATGGCGGGCCTGATGGTCTCGCCCGCCGTCCTCGGCGTCCCGCTGTTCACCACGGTCCAGCAGATGGGCATGGTCGACACCTACTGGGGCATGATCCTGCCGCAGTGCGCGCCCGCCGCGATGGTCTACATCCTCTACAAGTTCTTCCAGAGCATCCCGAGGGAGCTGGAAGAGGCCGCCCACATCGACGGCGCGGGCCGCTGGCGGGTGTTCTTCACCCTCATCGTGCCGCTGTCCCGCCCCTCCCTCTCGGCGGTCGGCATCTTCACCTTCATCGCCTCCTGGAACAATTTCCTGTGGCCGTACATGGTGACCAACAACCCCGACCTGATGACCATGCCGAACGGCATCGCGACCGTCATGAACTCCTACGGAATCCAGTGGGCCCAGCTCATGGCCGGCGGGCTCATGGCCGGGCTGCCGCTGATCGTCGTCTTCGTCTTCTTCCAGCGCCAGATCGTCAGCGGCGTCGCCCACACCGGCCTGGCCGGCCAGTGACCCGTACCGAGACACGTACCGACACCACCCCGAAGGAAGTCATGACCCGCACCGCCCGCTTCACCCTCGACCCGGCCTTCACCGTCGGCGATGTCGACCCCCGCCTCTTCGGCTCGTTCGTGGAGCACCTCGGCCGCTGCGTCTACGACGGCATGTACGAGCCCGGCCACTCCTCCGCCGACGAAGCCGGCCTGCGGGCCGACGTCCTGGAACTGATCCGCGAACTCGGCGTCACCGCCATCCGCTACCCCGGCGGCAACTTCGTCTCCGGCTACCGGTGGGAGGACAGTGTCGGCCCCGCCGAGGAGCGGCCGCGCCGCCTCGACCTCGCCTGGCGCTCCACCGAGACGAACCGCTTCGGGCTCTCCGAGTTCATCGCCTTCTGCAAGAAGATCGGCCCGCAGGCCGAGCCCATGATGGCCGTGAACCTCGGCACACGCGGCGTCCAGGAGGCCATCGATCTCCAGGAGTACGCCAACCACCCGGCCGGCACCGAACTCTCCGACCGCCGCATCGCGCACGGTGACAAGGACCCCTTCGGTATCAAGCTGTGGTGCCTGGGCAACGAGATGGACGGCCCCTGGCAGACCGGCCACAAGACCGCCGAGGAGTACGGCCGGATCGCGGCCGAGACGGCCCGCGCCATGCGGCAGATCGACCCGTCCGTCGAACTCGTCGCCTGCGGCTCCTCGGGCAGGTCCATGTCCACGTTCGCCGCCTGGGAGGCGACCGTCCTCGCCGAGACCTACGACCTCGTCGACTACGTCTCGCTGCACGCCTACTACGAGGAGGTCGGCGGCGACCGCGACTCGTTCCTGGCCTCCGCCGTGGACATGGAGTCCTTCATCGAGGACGTCGTCGCCACCTGCGACCACGTCGGGGCGCGGCTGAAGTCCACGAAGAAGATCAACCTCTCCTTCGACGAGTGGAACGTCTGGTACATGGCCCGCAGCCAGCAGGACGCGGAGCAGAACCCCCTCGACTGGCCCGAGGCGCCCCGCCTCCTGGAGGACAACTACTCGGTCACCGACGCCGTCGTCTTCGGCACCCTGCTCATCGCCCTGCTGCGCCATGCCGACCGGGTGACCGTGGCCTGCCTGGCCCAGCTGGTCAACGTGATCGCCCCGATCATGACCGAGCCCGGCGGACCGGCCTGGCGGCAGACCACGTTCTTCCCGTTCGCCCAGGCCGCCCGGCACGGCCGGGGCCAGGTCCTGGACGTACGGGTCGACTCGCCCACGTACCCCACGGCCAAGTACGGCGACACGGACCTGCTGCACGCCACCGCCGTCCGCGACCCGGAGACCGGCGCGGTCACCGTCTTCGCCGTCAACCGCGGCCAGGACACGGCGCTCCCGCTCGAAGTCGCCCTGCACGGCTTCGACCTGACGGAGATCGCCGAACACCAGGTCCTCGCCGACGCGGACCCGGACGCCCGCAACACCCTCGCCGAGCCCGGGCGGGTCGCTCCGCACCCGGCGAAGGGCACGGTGCTCGACGGGGGAGTGCTGCGGGCCACGCTGGAGCCGATGTCCTGGAACGTGATCCGCCTGCTCTGACCGTACGCGCCGAAGGGCCCGCCGCCCGCCCCCGTTACGCTGACGCCATGCGTGATCTCGGGGCGGGCCTCAGCCATCTGATCAAGGGACAGCGCTGGGTCTTCCGGCACGGCAGGTGGTTCGGCATCGGACTGCTGCCCGGCCTGATCACCCTGGTCCTGTACGCGGGCGCCCTCGTCGGCCTCGGCTACGGGGCCGACGACCTGGCGGACTGGGCGACCCCGTTCGCCGACGACTGGTCCTCGCCCTGGCTCGGCCTGCTCCGCACCACCCTGACCGTGCTGGTCTTCGCCTTCGGCCTCCTCCTCGCCGTCATCACGTTCACGGCCGTGACCCTGCTCGTCGGGCAGCCCTTCTACGAGTCGCTCTCCGAGGAGGTGGACCGTGCCGAGGGCGGCAAGGTCCCCGAGTCCGGGCTGCCGCTCTGGCGGGAGCTGTGGATCTCCGCACGCGACAGCGTGCGCATCCTGGTGCGCGTCGCGCTGTACGCCGTCCTGCTCTTCGCCCTCGGCTTCGTCCCGGTCGCCGGCCAGACGGTCGTCCCGCTCATCGGGTTCTGCGTCACGGGGTACTTCCTGGCCGAGGAACTCACCTCCGTCGCGCTCCAGCGCCGCGGCATGGTGCTGAAGGACCGGCTCGTCCTGCTGCGGGGCCGCCGGATGATCGTCCTCGGCTTCGGCGTCCCGCTGGGGCTCGCCTTCCTGGTCCCGCTCGTCGCCGTGTTCCTGATGCCGGGAGCCGTGGCGGGGGCGACCCTGCTGGCGCGCGACCTGACGGGAGAGGAGAGCGCGGGGACGGCACCGCCCCCGCGCCCCTGATCAGCTTCCGCGCGCCTTCAGCGACCTGCCCTGCTCGCCGCATACGAGGATGGCGCGGGCGGCATCCAGGCAGGCGTCCCAGTCGGAGCCGGGGGCGGCGGGGACCGAAGCGGTGGTGGCGAGCGCGGCGGCACCGGCGATGAGGGTGCGGCGTAAGGGCGGGCCGGAGGAAGATCCGGCGGGCTTGGAAGTCATGCGGCCACCCTGGGGGGCGCGGAACGGGACGCATTACGCGGACGCGCGTAGATCATCCGGAATCACCCGCAGGTGGACCTCAGCGATCTTGTACGCGGTGTTCCCGCAGGTCAGCCGAGCCGCACCGGTCCCAGCCTCAGCGCACCGAGAAGCCGTACACCGTCGTCGACACGTACTCCTCGCCCGGCCGCAGCACCGTGCTCGGGAACTCCGGCCGGTTCGGCGAGTCCGGGAAGTGCTGGGTCTCCAGGGCGATCCCGGCGCACGGGCCGAACGGCCGCCCGTCGAAGTGGTCCGCCGTGTACAACTGCATCCCCGGCTCCGTCGTCGTGACGGTCAGCACGCGCCCCGAGACCTCGTCGTACAGCTCGGCGACCGGACCCGTCACGCCCTCGTCCAGCACGAAGTTGTGGTCGTACTCCTTGGAGACCGGCCGCGGCTCACGGAAGTCGAACCGGGTCCCGTCCACCGGAAGGAACTCACCCGTCGGCAGGGACTCCGCGTCCGCCGGGGTGATCCGCCCCGACGCGATCCGCAGCCGCTGGCCCAGCGCGCTGCCGGTGTCGGCGCCCGCCAGGTTCCAGTACGTGTGGTTCGTGAGGTTCAGTACGGTCGGCGCGTCCGTCGTCGCCCGGTACGCGATCCGCAGCGCCCCGTCCTCGTCCAGCGTGTACGCCACCGACAGCTCCAGGCGCCCCGGGAAGCCCTCCTCGCCGTCCGCCGAGACCAGGGACAGCTCCACCCCGTCCGCGATCTCACGGGCGTCCCACACGCGCTTGTCGAAGCCGACGGCCCCGCCGTGCACGTGGTTGCGGCCCTCGTTGCGCGTGACGTGGTGGGTCGTCCCGTCGAGGACGAAACAGGCCCCGCCGATCCGGTTGGCGTACCGCCCCACCAGGGCGCCGAAGTAAGGCCCGGTGTACCGCTGGTACGAGGCGAGGTCCGGCAGCCCGAGCGCCACGCCGGCCCGCACCCCGTCCCGGTCCGGCACCTCGACGGACTGCACGACGGCGCCGTACGTCAGCACCCGCACCCGCGCGCCACCGCGTTCCAGCGTCCAGCGGTCCACGGCGGTGCCGTCCCCGAGGGTGCCGAAGTGTTCCGTGCGCATCACCGTGCTCGAACCCGTGTCCATGATCGGAAACTCTAGCCTGACCCGCCTACGCGGGAGGCCGGGCCGCCGTGACGTTGCGGTAGGCGATCTCGGCCAGCCGGGCCTGCCCGTTGCGCCCCGGGTGGAACCAGTCCCACTGGCTGAGCTGCTTGCCGGTGAACGGGTAGTCGAACACCGCCCCGCCGTCGTAACGGCAGCGCCGGTCCTTGGCGCACACCTCGCGCAGCACCTCGTTGTACGCGACGACGCGGTCCTGCACCGCCGTGCGCCGGGCCACCGCCGCGGCGCCCAGATTGTCCGCGTCACCCAGCATCGACTTGCAGATGCCCAGCTTCCAGATCTGCTTGCCGAGCTGATTGCCGCGGCCCGTCGACCAGAGCCGCTTGAGGTCCGGCACGCTCGACACGTACACCTGCGCCTTCGGCGCCGCGCCGCGCAGCTGACGCATGGACGCCTCGAACGACGTCCGGAAGTCCGCCACCGGCGTCATGACCCGCACCGAGTCCCGGCAGGCGTCATTGGCGCCGATCATCACCGTCACCAGCTCCGGGTCCTCCTTCGCGGCCAGCGCCATCTGCTCCGGCAACTGGGCGATCCTGGCCCCCGTCTCGGCGTGGTTCCAGCTGCGGGTGGCCGCGCCCGAGGCGCCGAGGAGGCGTACCGCCAGACTGCGCACCGTGCGGTCCGTGCCCGTCGCCCAGGAGACCTCGGGGCAGTCGGCCAGCACCGAACAGGCGTCGAAGCCGCGCGTGATGGAGTCCCCCACCGCGGCGACCGACTCCGGGCTGCGGTCCCAGACCGGTGCGGCCGCCGGCCGCCGGTCCTGATCGGCCTTGGCGCCCTTCGTCGTCCCCTCGGGCCCGGAGTCACAGCCCGTCAGGACGGCCGTGCCGAGGAACGTCACAGCCGTCAGCGCGGCCAGTGCGGTCCGCGAGCGGTGCCGTACGGAGCGATCCGGCATCTCCTCGTCCCCTCCAGTCCTGTCCCATGCCTCCGGCACACCCGTGCGGCACCGGTCGGCGGGCCCGCGCGCCCTGCCGGGTGAATGCTGAGCGAATCATGGGCCCGGGACCGACGGTACGTCACACCTCGGACGCCGCCGCACGGTAGCTTTTCCCCGTCGAACCAGTGGCTCCTCCGGCCGCCCGGCTCCACTCGGGTGGCTCTCGAACATCACATCACGTCACATACCCTCCCTTCTGCGGACATCACCCCCCGATGCTGTTTACTGACGGCGGCTTCGGGAAGTCGGCCGACATGAGGTGGTACGGGCGCGAGGCCGCTGGGGAAGGCGAACCTCGTCCCACACTGGAGGTCCCGGTGACGACACGTGGAGTCCTGTACGTCCACTCAGCCCCGCGCGCGCTCTGCCCCCATGTGGAATGGGCGGTGGGGGGCGTACTCGGCGTGCGGGTCCAGCTCGACTGGATCAGACAGCCGGCCGCACCCGGCACCTGGCGTTCCGAATTCTCCTGGCAGGCCCGCCCGGGCACGGCGTCGAAGCTTGCCTCGGCGCTGCGCGGCTGGGACCTGTTGCGCTTCGAGGTGACGGCGGAACCCTCGCCGACCGCGGAGGGCGAGCGCTACAGCTCCACGCCCGGGCTCGGCATCTTCCACGCCGTCACCGGCATGCACGGCGACATCCTGGTCCCCGAGGACCGGCTGCGGGCCGCGCTGGCGCGGTCGCTGAGCGGGGAGACGGACCTGGAGGGCGAGATCGCCAAGCTCCTGGGCAAGCCGTGGGACGACGAACTGGAATCCTTCCGCCACGCGGGCGAGGGCGCGCCGGTGCGGTGGCTGCACCAGGTGGTGTGACCTCCCCGGCCAGGGCTGAGGGCCGACCGGCGCCCCGTCCCGGACCCCGCGCCTCAGACGCCGGCGGGGCCGACTTTTCGCCGGGCGATCAGGCCATCTCCTCAAGCCCCTCCGGCGATTGAGAAGTGGGGGTGCGGGGGCAGCGCCCCCGAAAGGGCCCGCGCACGCGTGAAGCCCGCCACCCCTCACCGGGGGAAGCGGGCTTCACGCGTTCAGCGGGAAAGGTCACACGCTACGGAACGCCAGCACCACGTTGTGGCCGCCGAACCCGAACGAGTTGTTGATCGCTGCGATCGGCCCCTCCGGCAGCGCTCGCGGAGCGTCCCGCACGATGTCCGCCTCGACCGCCTCGTCGAGGTGCTCGACGTTGATGGTCGGCGGCGCCATCCGGTGGTGCAGGGCCAGCACCGTCGCCACGGTCTCGATCCCGCCCGCGCCACCGAGCAGGTGACCCGTCATCGACTTCGTCGCCGAGATCGCGACGTGGTCCAGGTCATCGCCCAGAACCTTGCGCAGTGCCTTCAGCTCCGCGATGTCACCCTGCGGCGTCGACGTCGCGTGCGCGTTGAGGTGCACGACCTCGGACGGCTTGAGGTCCGTCTGGTCCAGCAGGTTCTGCATTGCCGTGGCGATACCGCGCCCGGTCGGTTCGGGCTGGGCGATGTGGTGGGCGTCCGCGGACAGCCCCTGGCCCAGGACCTCGCAGTAGACCCGGGCGCCGCGCGCGGCGGCGTGCTCCGCGGACTCCAGGACGACGACACCGGCGCCCTCGCCGAGGACGAAGCCGTCACGGCCCGTGTCGTACGGACGCGAGGCCTTCTCGGGCTCGTCGTTGCTCTTGGACATCGCCATCATGTTGGCGAACGCGGCGATCGGCAGCGGGTGGATCGCCGCCTCGGTGCCACCGGCGAGGACCACGTCGGCACGGCCGGTGCGGATCATCTCGACGGCGTAGCCGATGGCCTCGGCGCCCGACGCACAGGCGGAGACCGGGGTGTGGACGCCCGCCTGGGCGTTCACCTCGATACCCACGTTGGCGGCCGGGCCGTTGGGCATGAGCATGGGCACGGTGTGCGGGGAGACGCGGCGTACGCCCTTCTCCTTCAGCACGTCGTACTGGTCGAGCAGAGTGATCACGCCGCCGATGCCGGAGGCGATGACCGAACCCAGCCGCTCGGGGCGGATCTTCTCGTCCTCACCGGCGGGGCCGGTGAAGCCCGCGTCCGCCCACGCCTCACGGGCCGCGATCAGCGCGAACTGCGCCGAGCGGTCCAGCTTGCGGGCGAGCGGGCGGGGAAGGACGTCGCCCGGGTCGACGGCCGCGAGGGCCGCGATCCGGACAGGCAGTTCGGCGAAACGTTCTCCCTCGAGAGGCTTGACGCCGGAACGGCCGGCCATCAGACCTTCCCAGGTCGATGCGGAATCGCCACCCAGCGGAGTGGTTGCGCCGATACCGGTGACGACCACGGTGCGATTGGTCGAGCTCACTGGAAAATCTTCTCCACGTGTAGAGGGTCGTGAATCAGCGGCGCCACCGCCGGGTGGCGACACAGCCGGGCTGGGATCAGCCCTGGTGCTTGAGGATGTAGTCGGCTGCGTCGCCGACCGTCTTGAGGTTCTTGACGTCCTCGTCGGGGATCTTGACGTCGAAGCGCTCCTCGGCGGCGACGACGACCTCGACCATGGACAGCGAGTCGACGTCCAGGTCGTCGGTGAAGGACTTGTCCAGCTCGACGTCCTCGACCGGGATACCGGCGATCTCGTTGACGATCTCGGCGAGACCCTTGACGATCTCTTCCTGCGTGGCGGCCATGTCGGCGCTCCTTCGGTGTATATCTGCTGGGTTCGGGCGTCCGGGCGAAAACGCCCGGTGTGCCTAGGGGAGGGTAACGACCGTCGCGGCGTAGACGAGACCCGCCCCGAAGCCGATGACGAGCGCGGTGTCGCCGCTCTTCGCCTGACCGGTCGCCAGGAGCCGCTCCATTGCGAGCGGAATCGAGGCGGCGGAGGTGTTGCCGGTGGTCTCCACGTCACGGGCGACCGTGACGTGCTCCGGCAGCTTCAGTGTCTTCACCATCGAGTCGATGATCCGCATGTTGGCCTGGTGCGGAATGAAGACGTCCAGGTCTTCCGGGGCGATCCCGGCCGCCTCCAGCGCCTGCTGGGCGACCTTCGCCATCTCGAAGACGGCCCAGCGGAAGACCGCCTGGCCCTCCTGCGTGATGGCGGGGAACTTGATCTCGCCGCGGTCGTTGAGGGGCAGCTTCGTGACGTCGCCGACGTGGTAGTCGTTCCACGACACGGTCTGCTTGATCGTGTCGGACTTGTCGCCCTCGGAGCCCCAGACCGTCGGGCCTATGGCGGGTACGTCGGAGGGGCCGACGATGACCGCACCGGCGCCGTCGCCGAACAGGAACGCCGTCGCGCGGTCGCTCAGGTCGGTGAGGTCGCTCAGCCGCTCCACGCCGATGACGAGCACGTACTCGGCCGAGCCCTCGACGATCATGCCCTTGGCGAGGGTGAGGCCGTAGCCGAAGCCCGCGCAGCCGGCCGAGATGTCGAAGGCGGCGGGCTTGCCCGCGCCGACCTTGTGGGCGATCTCGGTCGCGATGGCCGGGGTCTGCTTGAAGTGCGAGACGGTGGAGACGATGACCGCGCCGATCTGCTCCGGCGTGATCCCGGCGTCGGCGATGGCCTTGCCGGACGCCTCGACGGACATCGCGGCCACGGTCTCCTGGTCGGACGCCCAGTGGCGGCTGACGATTCCGGACCGGGAGCGGATCCACTCGTCGGACGAGTCGATCGTCTCGAGGATCACCTCGTTGGGCACGACACGGGTCGGGCGGTAGCCGCCGACACCCATGATCCGTGCGTACGGGGCGCCCTTGCTGGGCTTGATCTTCGACATGCTCTCGGGCTCCTTAGGCGCCCGCGTGCTCAGCGATGAGCGCGCGGGCCGCGTCGAGGTCGTCGGGGGTCTTGAGCGCGAGCGTCTTGACGCCGGGCAGGGCGCGCTTGGCCAGACCGGTCAGCGTGCCGCCGGGGCAGGCCTCGATGAGCGCGGTGACGCCCAGCGCCTGGAACGTCTCCATGCACAGGTCCCAGCGGACCGGGTTGGCGACCTGGCCGACCAGCCGCGTGATGATCTCGCGGCCGGTGGCGACGGTCTTCCCGTCGGCGTTCGAGACATATGTCACGGCCGGGTCGGAGACGTCCAGGTCCCCGACGGCCGCGCGGAGCCGTTCGACCGCGGGAGCCATGTGGTGCGTGTGGAACGCGCCGGCGACCTTGAGCGGGACCACCCGGCGCACACCCTCGGGCATGTCCTCGGTGAGCGCGGCGATCTGCGCGGCGGTACCGGCGGCGACGATCTGGCCGCCGCCGTTGACGTTCGCCGGTGTCAGACCGAGCTTCTCCAGGTGCGGGACGGTGACCTCGGGGTCACCGCCGAGCAGGGCGGCCATGCCGGTCTCGGTGACCGCGGCGGCCTCGGCCATGCCGAGCCCACGGGTCCGTACGAAACGCAGCGCGGCCTCGTCGCCGATGACCCCGGCGAGAGCGGCTGCGGTGATTTCACCCACGCTGTGACCTGCGACGACACCCGGTGACGCGTCGAGCGCGGCGGCGGAGAGCAGACCGGCGGCGACCAGCAGCGGCTGAGCCACCGCGGTGTCACGGATCTCCTCCGCGTCGGCCTTCGTGCCGTAGTGGGCAAGGTCGAGCCCGATGGCGTCGGACCAGGCCGCGATGCGGTCGGTGGCACCGGGGAGGTCGAGCCAGGGAGTCAGGAAGCCGGGCGTCTGAGCGCCTTGGCCGGGAGCGACGAGTACGAGCACCCTCACACTCTCTCTTGTGAACGGTCCGGAACACCCGTGGGGACAGGGACGAAGAACCGTATGGGGAATTGTTGATGTCCGACAAAAGTCTAGGACTGGAGATCCCTGTCGGCCAGACGCCCGAGGATCAGGGCGATCCGCAGGGTGAACGCCGAGCGGACATCGGACGGGGACCACCCGGTGACGTCTGTCACACGTCGGAGCCGGTAGCGCACGGTGTTGGGGTGGACGAAGAGCATCCGGGCGGCGCCTTCGAGACTGCTCGCCTGTTCCAGATACACACTCAGCGTCTCCAGGAGAGCGGAACCCGCTTCTTCGAGCGGTCTGTAGATCTCCTCCACCAGCTGGTCCCGCGCGGCAGGGTCACCCGCCATCGCTCGTTCCGGCAGCAGATCGTCCGAGAGGACCGGTCGCGGGGCGTCCTGCCAGGCACTGCACGCCTTGAGCCCGGCGGCCGCCGCCTGCGCGGACCGCGTGGCCGCCAGCAGGTCCGGCACCACGGGACCGGCGACGACCGGCCCTGCCGCGTACGGGCCGATCAGCGCCTTCGCGACCTGGAGCGGGTTGTCGCTGCCACCGGCGATCACGACCAGGCGGTTGCCCAGCACCCCGGTCAGGACCTGGAGCTTGGCGTGCCGGGCGGCCCGGCGGATCGCCTCCACGGTCAGCTCGCTGTCCCCGTCGGGGGCCGTACCGAGCAGCACGCACACATGCTCGGGGGAGTTCCAGCCGAGCGCGGCGGCCCGGGACACGGCGCCCTCGTCGGCCTCCCCGGACAGCACCGCGTTGACCACGAGCGATTCGAGGCGGGCGTCCCACGCGCCGCGGGCCTCGGCGGCCTGCGCATAGACCTGGGCGGTCGCGAAGGCGATCTCCCGCGCGTAGACGAGCAGCGCCTCGCGGAGCACCGACTCGTCGCCGGGCGCGGCGACTTCGTCGATCGCCGCCTCCATGACCTCGATGGTCGTCCGCACCATCTCGACGGTCTGCCGCAGGGTGATCGCCCGCGTCAGCTCGCGCGGAGCCGTACCGAAGACATCGGTCGAGATGGCCTGCGGGGTCTCCGGATGCCGGAACCACTCGGTGAACGCGGCGATACCGGCCTGGGCCACCAGGCCGATCCACGACCGGTTCTCCGGTGGCATCGCCCGGTACCAAGGCAGCGACTCGTCCATGCGGGCGATCGCGTTGGCGGCCAGCCGGCCTGAGGACTGCTCCAGCCGTTTGAGGGTCGCGGCATGGAGATGGGCGGCGTTCGTATCGGGCTGCTCAGGATCGGGTCGGGGCACGGGGACAAGACTGCCCTATCCGGACGCGTGCCCGAAGGGGCGGGGCGGGTGGCGGGTCGTGCCGCGGGAGGTATACGGCCACGGCCTGACCCCTTCCGGCCCGGGCGGGCTACCGTGGGCGGGTGATTTCCGTACACCGCTCGGGCGACCGCTTCAGGGGTGGGGACGGGGCAGCAGGCATCGAGTCCCGGCACTCCTTCTCCTTCGGTACCTTCTACGACCCCGACAACCTCCGCTTCGGCCCGATCCTGGCCTGCAACGAGGAGCGCCTCGCCCCCGGCGCCGGCTTCGAGGAGCACCCGCACAGCCACACCGAGATCGTCACCTGGGTCGTGGAGGGCGAGCTGACCCACCGGGACTCCGCCGGTCACGCCACCGTCGTACGGCCCGGGGACGTCCAGCACCTCAGTGCGGCGTCCGGCGTCCGCCACGTCGAACGCAACGACGGCGCAACGCCGCTGACGTTCCTCCAGATGTGGCTGGCGCCCCTGGAGCCGGGCGGCGACCCCACGTACACCACCGTCCCCGGCATCGCCGACTCCACCCCGTACGCCCTGCCGGAAGCCGGCGCGATGCTCCATGTGCGCCGGCTGGCCGGGGGGGAGCGCACGGCGGTACCGGACGCACCGCGGGTGTACGCGCACGTGGTGGCCGGGAACGTGCGGCTCGGCGACGAGGGGCTGGCGGCGGGTGACGCGGCGCGGATCACCGGGGAGGCGGGGCTGGAACTGGTCGCGGACGGCCGGTCCGAGGTGCTGATCTGGGAACTGCCGGACTGAGCAGCCCGGACTACCGGCTCTCGTCCCGCCGCCACATCGACCACATGGGCGGCCCGGACCGAAACGTCATCTCCTCGTGCACGGCGAAGCCGTGCCGCCGGTAGAACGTCAGATTGCGGGAGTTGCTCGACTCCAGGAACACCGGCCGCCGCCCGTCCGCGTCCGCCTGCTCCAGCAGCCCGCGCAGCACCTGCGAGCCTCGTCCCGTACCGCGCGCGTCGGCGTGGGTGCCGATGTACTCGACGTACCAGTGTGCGGGGCCGGCCGGATGCCGGTGCTCCAGGGCGAGCAACCGCATCCCGGTCCTGGGCAGTTGTGCCCGCCCCGCCCGCAACAGCGTGCCCGCGTTGCGCAGCAGGTAGCTCATCGGGAGCTTCCACTGCCCGGGTTCCGCCCAGACCGCCGCCACCGTGCGGTCCGGGTCGGTCCACACCCGGCCGGCGGGAACCTGCTGGGCGAGGTGCGCGGTGAACAGGAGCCGTAGCCGCCGGTCCCGGTCGTGCGGCATCAGCCACGACCAGACGGGGTCCTCGGCGTAGGCGCTGGCGAGAACGGCAGCGAGCGCCGGGACGTCGGAGGCGGTGGCACGGACTATGTCGGTCATGGCCGGGGAGAGTATCGGCCATTCGTGACCTTCGACTACCGGATGGACACGCCCTCTTGGCATGTTGGCCCCGCTGAGTTCCCCACCCGGCGGAACGGCGAAGGATCATCTCTGCCGGTGTCTCAGGAGTACGTCCATGCTTTGCCCGCCGTTCGCCCCGGCGGCCTAGTTTTCGCAGGCACGCGCCGACGTTCGCCCCCTGAATCACTCTCTCCCCCCAGAGGTCCCCCTGATGACTCTCCACACCATCGAGTCCCCGTGTGTCGACATCCGCATCACCCGGCGCCGGATGCTCCGGACCGCCGCCGTCACGCTCGGCGCGATCGCGGCCGGCCCGGTCGCCGAAGCGGTCGGCGGGGCGCAGGCCAGTGCGGCCGAATACGTCCTGCCGAAGGGCTTCAACGGCGACATGTCCGATCTGAAGCACGTGGTGATCCTCATGCAGGAGAACCGTTCGTTCGACCACTACCTCGGTCAGCTGCGCGGCGTACGCGGCCACGACGACAAGCAGGTCCTGAGATTCCAGGACGGCACGAACGTATTCCAGCAACGCGACGCCACCGGCGCCATCGTGACCCCCGCCGTGTCGACCGCCACCTGGAGCGACAAGCACAACTTCTACGGTGCCAACGGCGGGCGGTGGGACACCTGGGTGAAGGACAAGGGCGATCACTGCATGTGGTACTACACCCCCGACTACATGCCCTGGATGTACTCCCTGGCATCCCAGTACACCGTCTGCGACATGAACTTCTGCTCGCTGCACGGGCCGACCATCCCGAACCGCTACTACCTGATGACGGGCGCGGCGGGCGGCGAGACCACCAACGCCAAGCAGAACAACTACAGCCGCACCTGGACCACGGTCCCCGAACAGCTCCAGCAGGCCGGCATCGACTGGCGGGTCTACTCCGACAACAGCGGCAACGGTGTCGGCGGCAGCCTCCAGAACGGCTTCGTCGGCGAGTACGGCTGCAACGTCACCAACAGCTTCGCGTCCTTCGACCCCCGTACGGCGGACGAGGCGGACCTCGCCCCGGGCACCGGCAGGATCTGGAAGGCCAACTCCTTCGTCTACGAGGGCGCCACCACGCCCAACGACGACTCCGAGGCGAACCTCGACGCGGTGCTCCGTGACCTGATCGCGGCCTGCGAGCCGGGGGCCGAGCACCCGCTGCCCGAGGTCTCCTGGGTGGTGATGCCCGCCGCGTGGAGCGAGCACCCGGGCTTCGACACGGTGCACGGCGAGCGCTACATGAACAAGGTGCTCCAGACGCTCCAGGGCAACGAGGACATCTGGAACCACACCCTGGTGATCATCACCTACGACGAGAACGACGGAAAGTTCGACCACGTCCTGCCCCCGCGCCCGGAGGAGGGCACGCCCGGTGAGTACTCGGGCACCACTCCGTACGGTTTCGGCCCCCGGGTGCCGATGCTGCTGGTCTCGCCGTGGACGAGGGGCGGTTACGTCGCCTCGGAGGTGTTCGACCACACGTCGACGGTGAAGTTCCTGGAGACCTGGGCCACGCATCTGGGCAAGCCGTTCACCTGCCCGAACATCACCGACTGGCGCCGCTCCATCGCCGGCGACCTGACCAGCGCGATCGACTTCGCGCACCCGCGCCCGGGCCCGGTCGTCATCGCCGACCCGGTCACCGGCACCCCGCCGAAGCCGCCGCGCGACCGGATGAAGCCGCGCGGCCTCTCCTTCCACCCGCACGCCACCTTCACCGAGGACCGCGCGGCCGGCACGGTGACCGCCACCATGACGCTGGCCGGAGGCCCGGAGGGCAAGGCGGTGAGCCTCCAGGTCTTCCCCGACCAGTACCTTCCGTTCGCCAACACCCCGTACACGGTGGGCACGGCGACGCCTCGCTCGTACACCTGGGACACGAACGCGACCGACGGCAAGTACGCCTTCTCGGTCTACGGGCCCGACGGCTTCCTGCGCTCCTTCGCCGGCCAGGTGATCCCCGAGAGCGAGAGCGAGAGCAGGAGCAGGAAGCACATCGGCATTCCGCGCGTCGAATCAGAGCTGATCCCCGGCAGGCGTGCCGTGGTCAGGCTCCGGCTGCGCAACGACGGAAAACATCCCTTCCGTTACACCCTGAAGGCCAACGACTACGTCGGCGGCACCCGCAAGTACACCGTCCCCGGCGGCCACTCCACGGTCGTGCACTGGCCCACCGAGCACGGCTACTACGACGTCGTCCTCACCGCCGACACCGGGACCGGCTGGACCCAGCGGTACGCGGGGCGGGTGGCGACGGTCTGAGCAGACGGACGGAGCGGACGGACCCGGATCAGGTAAGGGCGTTGTAGACGGTCCAGCCCTTGCCGATGTCCGTTGTGCGGAAACGAGACCGACCGGGCTCGATCACGACTGATTTGCGACCGGCGCCGCGCCGGTGGTCGGCACGAACACGGTCGCAAACGGTACGTGTACGACGAAGTGGAGCACGTGGTTGCCGTGCTCATGGGCGCCCCGGCACATCACCGGGGCACCCATGGAGCAGACGAAAGGGCCGACTTACTACTCGTCGGAGAACTGCGGGTCCTTCGCCTGGTTGTAGATCTCCTTGCCGGAGGCGTCGTAGGCGTGGACGTAGGCGTTCGGGCCCGCATAGTGCGGGTCGGAGGTGTCGGCGGACAGGGCTGCCGAGTAGACGAACGCGCCGCCCGCCATGACCGCCGGGTACTGCTTCGGGTCGTCGCCGTAGCTGATGGCGACCTTGGAAACGTTGGACGCGTAGTGTCCGGCGCCCAACATGAGGTACTTCCCCTTGCCGACGGCCGTGCCGAGGGAGTCGAAGTACGCGATCGTGTGACCGGTGCCCCACAGCCGGTTGTTGATGAACGTGGGCGGGGAGTCCGGGCTGTTGCCCTTGTCGCCCTTCGACTCGCACTGCACGTACTGGCCGGCGGAGTCCACCGCGACGACCACACCGTCCAAGTCCTTGGCGGCGAGGGGAGTGCGGACCGCGACCACCGAGTGGTACCGCGACGCGTCCGAACCCAGGCAGGAGGACAGGATCTTGGTGACGGTCCCCGCGTCGATCGGGGTCGTCCTCCCGCTGGTGATGGTGAACGCGTCCGGGGCGGAGGGCACCGGAGACGAGGACGGCGTATCGCCGGCTCCGCCCGACGTGGAGCCGTGCGAGGGGCCCGTACTCGGTGACGCGGCGGCGCCCGTCGGGTTTCCGGCGGGGCCGGCGAGGACCGGCTTGGCGTCCCCCACTCCACCGAAGGCGGCCACGGCCGCGACGCTCACCGCCGCAACTCCCGTGGCGACACCCAGCGGCACACCCCACCTGCGTTGCAGCGAAGCACGGTTGTCCTCTGGATCGATCTTCATCAGTAGCTCCTCACGAGTCCGCCGGTGATTCGGCAGATCACGATCGGAAGGAGCCGCAGGAATGCCCTGCGCGTCATTCATCGTGCGACCTCCTTCGCGTTGACGGGGTTCTTGGAACCGAATGACGCCCGAGCCGTGGCCCCGCCGACGAGGTCGGCGCCCAGCCTCCGCCGTGCCCGGTGCAGTCTGGACTTCACCGTGCCCACCGCCACCTTCAGCGCTGCCGCGGCGGCCTGCTGATCCAGGCCCGACCACACGCAGAGCTCGACGACCTCGCGCTCGTGGCGCGGCAGCCGCGCCAGTGCCCGGTGGATCTCCGACATGCGACGCTCGTCGTCGACCATGACGACGACGTGGTCGGCGTGGTCGCCCACGGACTCGTCATGCGAGACGAGCCGACGCAGCAACGCCTCCGCCCGTCTCAGCCGCCGCCTGGTGTTCGACAGCAGGTGGTCGGCGATGCCCAGCAACCACGGCAGGGCCGAGTCGCGGTCCAGCACCGTCTCGGATCGCCGACGCCAGGCATGCAGGAACACGGTCGACGTGAGGTCTTCAGCCTCGGACCAGTCGGCCGTCCGCCGGAACAGATGGTTGTAGACGGTCTTGCCGTGCCGGTCGAAGATCCGACCGAACGCCTCCCGGTCGCCGTCGACGGCCCGCGCCCACAGCTCCCGGTCGGATATCCCTCCGACCGGTGTGGCGGGATCAGCGTCGTTCAGTTCCATGCCCTATACGTGTCCGGCAACTGGCCCGAGGTTCCCGCTGAGCCAACTTCGTACTGCCGAGGGCCTATGTGCCCCGTCAGATCACTTCTCGCAGAGACCGTCCACGAAGCCCTGCCAGGCATCGGCCCCGACTACGAGGACGGGCCCACCCGGGTTCTTGCTGTCGCGGACGGGGACGGAGGCGGCGCACCCCGTGGCCACCTCGACGCACTCGCCGCCGGTGTTTCCGCTGTAGCTGGACTTACGCCACTGCGCGCTCTCCAGGTCGGGGCCGGTCTCCATAACGCTCCTCCATCACGCGGGCGATCAGAGCTGCCGATTCCTCCACGGAGAGAGCGGCGGCTTGCAGGTGAGCGTATCGGAGCGAGCCTTCCCTGACCGTGTCAGGGCTGGCGGTCATATGGCCGGAGACGAGGTCTTCGGTGTAGACGATGTCCGGGGCGTCATCGAAGCGCATCGCGGTGAACGAGCCAGCCAGGCTTGAGTGTTCACCGGCTGAGAAAGGCAGCACCTGGACACGCATCCACCGGTGGGCGGCGAACTCCAACAACCGCACGAGTTGGGCGCGCATGACCTCGTGACCGCCGATCGGCCGGTGCAGGACAGCTTCGTCCAGAACGGCCCACGCCAGCGGTGGCCGCTCGCGCACCAAGATGCGCTGGCGTTCCATCCGAGCGGCGAGCAGGCCGTCCAGATCATCCGGCATCCCGGTGGCCAGGATGGCCCGCGCGTACTCCTCCGTCTGCAACAGCCCGTAGACCAACTGCGCCTGATACGTCGAGATGTACGTGGCGCGCGCCTCCATCTCCGCGTACGGCTGGAACCAGGTCGGCAGTTGGCTGCGCAGGACCAGGCCCATGAGCCGGGAGAACGTCCCGTCCGTGCCCAGCGCGGCGTCCACGCGCTCGGAGAAGTCGCGGGTGGGTAGCTTCCTCGTCGTCTCGATCTGGCCGATCAGCGACCCCGTACAGAAGATGATCTCGCCCAACTGGGCCTGGTTCAGGCCGGCGGCTTCGCGTAGGCGACGCAGTTCCCAGCCGTAGTAGTCCAGTGGGGAGGCGCTGGGATCGAGTGACTGGACGTTGGCCACGGCGGGACCTCCGGTGTGCAACGCCTCGCGGCGTTCGTTTCGGTACGTAGCCGAGAGTAGTCGCCTGGTCGCACGATGGTGACATGAATCACGTTACTACTCCCCGGACCGAGGCCGAAGAGCCCGTCTACCGCGCCGACTTCGCCATGGGTGAGCACTCGGCCCGGCATCTGCGGCGCATCCTGCGGCTCTACCTCAACGGGTGGGGCATGGCGGAGGTCGCCGACGCGGCGGAGCTCGCGCTCACCGAGCTGATCGCCAACGTCGTCCGGCATGTGCCCGGCCGTCGCTGCCAGACCTTCGTCTTCCGGCTCCCGGGTGGCGAGGGCGTGCGCGTCGAGGTGGCGGACGCCTGCCCGCTGTTGCCGCTCATGGTCGACGGAGATGTGCTCGACGAGGGAGGGCGGGGGCTGCTCCTGGTCGAGGCCGTCACGGACAAGTGGGGCGTGGAGGCGCGGCCCGACGGCGGCGGCAAGGCGGTGTGGTTCGAGTGCCTGGCCGCCGACCCGGCGGTTACGCCGTCAACTCCGCCAGCACCGCGTCCGTGAATGCCGGCCACACCTCGGCCGCCCACGGCCCGAAGGGCCGGTCGGTGAGCGCCACGCAGGCCGCCCCCGCGACGGGGTCGATCCACAGGAACGTGCCCGACTGGCCGAAGTGGCCGAAGGTCGCAGGGGAGGAGGAACCACCGGTCCAGTGCGGCGACTTGTGGTCCCGGATCTCGAAGCCGAGGCCCCAGTCGTTGGGGTTCTGGTGGCCGTAGCCGGGCAGGACGCCCTTCAGGCCGGGGTGGACGACGGTCTGAGCCTCCAGCACCGTGCGCGGGTCGAGGAGTCGGGGGGCCTGGACCTCCGCCGCGAACCGCGCCAGGTCGTCGACGGTCGAGACGCCGTCCTTGGCGGGCGAGCCGTCCAGTGTCGTCGCGGTCATCCCCAGGGGCTCCAGCACTGCCTGGCGCAGGTACTCCGGGAACGGGATGTCGGTGACCTTCGCGATGTGGTCGCCGAGGACCTCGAAGCCCGCGTTGGAGTACAGCCGTCGGGTGCCGGGCGGGGCCATGACCCGGTGCTCGTCGAACGCGAGACCGCTGGTGTGGGCGAGCAGGTGTCGGACCGTGGAGCCCTCGGGGCCCGCCGGTTCGTCCAGCTCGACCGCGCCCTCCTCGTACGCCACCAGCGCCGCGTACGCGGCGAGCGGCTTGGTGACGGAGGCGAGCGGGAAGCGGTGCGCGGTCGGGCCGTGCGTACCGACGACGGTCCCGTCCGCTCGTACGACGGCCGCCGCCGCGGTGGGGACGGGCCAGTTCTCGATCATCGCCAGGCTTTGCATACCTACGAGACTAACGACCTGGTGCGCGAGGAAAGGGATCGCAGGCGTCGGGGCCCCGCTCGCTGTCGCGCACCAGTCGTAAGGCCTGTTCCCGCAACGGGACGACGCCTCCGGACCCACCCTGGATCGGACCACCGCATCAGTGGCTGGTGGCAGGATCCGGGGGTGCTGATCGATAGATATGACGACGGCCCGCTGGTCGCAGGGGAATCGCTGCTGGCTCGGCCGGGCTTCTGGTCGAACTTCTTACTGGCGGTGTGCGGTGATGGGGCGAGTGGCGCGCGTCCTGTTCCGGAGTGGTTCGGCGATGACGGCGCCCGCATCGCCGATACCCCGTCCCCCGCGGTCCTCGGCGTCGAGGAAGCGGCCGCCCGCCTCCTGCTGGTCCTTCCGCTCCTCACCGACCCGGACGTGCCGGAGGCCGCGCCGGCAAGGCTCAGCGCCGCCCTGACCTCGGTCGGAGCGCCGCAGGACACAGCCTCCAGCATGGCGGAGCACCTGCTCAGGAACCTGACGGGAAGAGCGCGACACGATCCCACATGGGGATCGCCGCTGAGCGGCAACTGAAGGACGGGCCACCGTTGGGCAGCCAGTGGGGCGATCCAAGGGCTGTCCCGTAATCCCTGGCGGGCGCACGACGACAGCTACGGCACCTCTCCCCCGTAGCCTCAACGGCACGGGGGGACCCCCTCCGTTGTCGGAACGCCCGAATACATCCAGTATGCGGACGCCCCTCCGCCTTGCGATGCACCGCATCTGACGCCGCGCGCTGATCCACCAGGGATTACGGGACAGCCCTTAGGCGTGGCTTACTGCCGACCGAACTTCCGGATCGTCGACCATCTCGGGACCGATACTGGCGCTCGGCACCCTGATGCCCACCGGCGACCACTTGCACAGACCTCAGCCCGGCGGATCGCGGAAGATGTCCGCCAGGGAGATCTCTTGGGCGCGAGCTGTGGAGGAGCATCGCAACGGAGAAGCGTCCGATGCCGAGTCATCTGCCACGTGCGCCAGAAATCGCTGATTGACGTCAATCAAATGATCAAGTGCTTCTCTGGCGGCGGCCAAGCTGTCAATGGTGGAGGAAAGGCGGGTTCGCTCCTCGTCCATTGCCGTCAGTGCTTTCCGGGCTCTTCCCGTGGTGGGCTGCGTCATGCAGGGGACCAACCGGGCGATGGTTCTGCTGGACATTCCGGCGGCCAGGAAGACCTGAATGAGCGCCACCCGCTGGACGTGCGCGTCGTCGTAGCAGCGCTGGCCGCTGGGGGAGCGTGTACTGACCAGCAAACCCTGCTGCTCGTAGTAGCGCAGCGATCGACGGCTTGCTCCCGTCCGGGCGGACAGTTCACCGATCCGCATCTCAACCCCTCCCCGCGTGCACTGAGTCACAGCGACTTGCCCTTGACATCGATGTGAGCGTTTAGGTTAACGCCATGGCCGGCGACCCGCTAACGGGATATTCGGCCGCAGGCCTCTCGTATACGCGAAGGAACGAAAGGAAAAGCTCGTGATCAAGTTCGTTTTCATGATCAATCGTGTCGAGGGGATAACCTTCAGGGAATTCGTCGAGCATCACCGGGACCGCCACGCCCCGTTGTTCACATCCATTCCGGAAGCGCGGCAGTACGTGAAGAGGTACACCGTCTCCCATCCGACATCCGCGGAAGGGTACCCGGCTCCGCCCTATGACGGACTCACCGAGATCTGGTTTGAAAGCTGGGCGGATCACGACGCTTTCTTCGCGTCCAAGAATTACAAGGAGTTGGTGAATCCGGACGAAGGCGCGTTCATCGACGTGACTTCGGTGGCGGTGATGGTCACTGAAGAACGAGTGGTGATCTAGCCCTTGGAGCTCCCACAAGATCTTGTCGAGAGTTGTGGGCGCCGTTCACCGCAGCACGGCCAGGCGTCCGCCTTCGTGGAGCAGGGCGGAGCTCTGCTCCAGGTTCGTGCCGGTCTCCGCGAAGGCGCTACGACAGCCCACGTGCGGCCTCCCGAGCGAGATCCTCGGATTCCCGGTGGCCCGGACCGCCGACCGAGGCGTCCGAGGCGTCCGAGGCGGCGCCACGCAGCGCCGCTTCGACTCGGCGGTTGCTGGTCATGGTCGCCGTGACGGCGGTCATGGTGAGGAGGAGGCCGGCGGCGGCGTAGAGCGGGGTGCGTATGTCGTACGTGGTGGCCAGCCAGCCGCCGAGGAAGGCGCCGAACGGGGCCGCGCACATGGCGAGCATGCGGGAGGTGGAGGCGACCCGGCCCATCAGGTGGGCGGGGACGATCGCCTGCCGGAGGGAGGGGGCGAGCACCATCGTGGCGCCCATGCCCGCCCCGCAGACGGCGAGCGCGAGCCCGGCCACGTACGGGTTCGGGGCGGCGGCAAGGCCGAGGACGGCTAGCCCCTCCACTGCGGCCGTGCAGGTCAGCGCGGTGCCGGTGCCGAGTCGTCGGCCGAGGAAGGAGGCGATGCCCGCGCCGAGCAGGCCGCCCGCGGCCTCCGCCGTGAGGAGCAGGCCGAAGCCGAAGGTGTGGATGCCGAGGCGGTCGTGCGCGAAGAGGGCGAGCACGGTCTCCACGGCGAGGAAGGCGACGTTCCCGACTGCCGGACGCAGAGCGAGTCCGAGCAGCAGCCGGTCCCGGAAGACGTACGAGGCTCCGGCCCGGGCCTGCCGGAGAAGGGACTCGCGGGCCTCCGGCAGGGGACGGGGTGCGGCGGGCAGCGATCGTACGAGCAGTGCGGAGAGTGCGAACGACACCGCGTCGGCCAGCAGCGGAACCGCCCGCCCGAGCGCGAGCAGCGCACTGCCCAGAGGTGGCCCCGCGAAGCCGGACGCGGCCGTCTGGGCGCCGCGCAGACGGGAGTTGGCGCGCTCCAGGAGGGCGGGGGTGCGGCCGAGCAGATCCGGCAGGTAGGCCGTGGCGGCCGTGTCGAAGAAGAGCCCGCCGAGGCCGAGCAGGAAGGCGACGGCCGCGAGCAGGGGAATGCTCAGCACGTCGAGCGCGGCTGCCACCGCCGGTAACACGAGCAGCACCGCGCGTGCCGCGTCCGCGACCCACATGGTGCGCCGACGGTCCCAACGGTCCACCAGCGCACCGCCGAGCACCCCGAAGAGCAGCCACGGCAGGGTCCCGGCGGCCGCGACGACCGCGAGCGCCATCGGATTCCGCGTCAGCGTCAGCGCGAGGAGCGGCAGCGCGGCGTGCGTCACCCCGTCACCGAGTGAGGAGACCGTCTGCGCGGTCCACAGCCGTCCGAACCCGGACGGCAGCATTTCCTTGACGTCCGAGGTCACTTGGAGTCACCCGCTGCCTGCGTGCGGGGCGCCGGGCGGAACAGCGCGAAGGCCAGCGACACGTCCGGCAGCGACGGATCGGACAGCTCCCGGTACTCGTCGGCCAGTGCGTCCAGCCGCGCCCCCAGTTCCGCGAACTGCTCGTCCGTGAGCCGCAGATGCGCCATCCGGACGTGCCGCTCGCCATCGGCGGGCGCCGCCTCCAGGTCCGCCACCGCGTGCCGCATCAGCATGTCGGGCTGCCCGGTCCCGGGGTCCGGCAGCACGATCGCCTGCGCGGCCATCGCGTAGTACCGCTCTGTGACGCCCCGGACCTTCCGGGTCCGCACCACCTTGACCAGGCCGGCCCGCTCGAGCAGCCGCACGTGATAGCTGGAACTTCCCTTCGCCAGGCCCACCCGCCCGGCGATCTGGGTGATCGTCGCCGGCTCGAAGCGGAGCACGGACATGATCCGGTGGCGCGTGAGATTGGAGACCGCGCGCAGCTGTTCGTCAGTGGTGACGTGAAACGTCTCGGGGAGATCATCGGCAGGCATGCGCCCAATGGTCAACGTTTCTTGACCATTGCGCAAGAGGTTTGCGTGCTGTCCCTGGGGCGGGTCGCCGAGCCCTGCGCGGTTGTGGCCGAAACTCGCATCCGGCAACGCTTGCTTAGAGTGCACTCCAGGGTTCTAGCGTGGAGGACATGACGGTGACGGAGACGGAGACCACTTCAACGGGAACGGATGCCTGCGCGTCGGGCCCCCGGCCCCATCCGCGCCCCGAGGGTCAGGACCGCTACACCATCAGCGAGGTGGCTGCCTTCACCGGACTGAGCGCCCACACGCTGCGCTGGTACGAGCGGATCGGGCTGATGTCGCACGTCGACCGCTCGCACACGGGACAGCGCCGCTTCACCAACGCCGACCTCGACTGGCTCGCCTTCGTCGGCAAGCTGCGGCTGACCGGAATGCCGGTCGCCGACATGGTCCGCTACGCGGAGCTGGTGCGTGCGGGCGAGCACACCTTCGATGCGCGCAAGGAACTGCTGGAGGCGACCCGCCGCGACGTGAGGACGCGGATCGCGGAGCTCCAGGACACCCTCGCCGTCCTCGACTACAAGATCGATCTCTACGCAGGCGCCCCCCGGGTGCCGGAAAGGCCCAGTGCCTGATGAGTGACAACAAGATCGAGACGGTGGAGCTCGGCAAGGGCGGCCCGCAGGTCGGTGTCCAGGGACTCGGCTGCATGGGCATGAGCGAGTTCTACGGCGACACCGACGAGGCCGCGGCACGCGAAACGCTGGAGACGGCCCTCGCGGCGGGTGTCACGCTGTTCGACACCGCCGACGTCTATGGCGTCGGGGCCAATGAGAAGTTCATCGCGCCCTTCGTCGGGGCGCACCGGGACGAGATCGTCCTCGCCACGAAGTTCGCCATCGAGCGGCGCGAGGACGACCCGCACTACCGGGGCATCAACAACGACCCGGCCTACATCCGGCAGGCCGTCGAGAACAGCCTGCGACGGCTGGACACCGACGTGATCGACCTCTACTACATGCACCGCCGCGACCCGTCCGTACCACTCGCGGAGTCCGTCGGCGCGATGGCCGAGCTGGTGGAGCAGGGCAAGGTCAAGCAGCTGGGGCTGAGCGAGGTGACCGGTGCGGAGCTGCGTGAGGCGCACGCCGTGCACCCGATCGCCGCCCTCCAGTCCGAGTGGTCACTCTTCAGCCGGGACGTCGAGCACAGCGCTGTGGCCGCCGCCGTGGAGCTGGGCGTGACCCTCGTGCCGTACTCGCCGCTCGGCCGGGGGTTCCTGACCGGGGCGTTCGCCGACGCGGGCAAGGAGCTGGCGAAGAACGACTTCCGGCAGTTCCAGCCGCGCTTCAACGGCGACAACGCGAAGGCGAACGCCGCCCTGCTGGAGCCGGTCCACAAGATCGCCGCCGCACACGGGGCGACCGCGGCCCAGGTGGCGCTCGCCTGGGTGCACCAGCGGGCTCAGGTGCACGGGCTCGCCGTGGTGCCGATCCCCGGTACGCGCAAGAGCGGCCGACTGCTGGAGAACCTCGGCGCGACACGGCTCACGCTGTCCGCCGAGGAGCTGGCGCTGCTGGAGCCCATCGCCGGCCAGGTGGCGGGCGACCGCTACCCGGACATGAGCAGCACGGCCACGGTGCGCGAGTAGCGACCACGTCCGCGGGTTTTCGCCTCACGCCAGCCCCAGCGCGAAGACCGCGAACCCCGCCGCGAGCACCCCCGCCAGCGCGCGCCGGGCGTTCGCGGCGCGGGTGCCCGCCTTCCACGGCGCCTCGAACCTGCGCGCGTACCGCGCGATCAGCACCAGCAGCCCCGCGAACACCGGCATCCACGCCAGCCTGGCCAGGATCCAGCCGAGCGTGTCCGGCCCTGTCGTCAGTCCGGGCACCGCGCCCGCGAAGGACGCCGGGACCGCCGCGGCGAGCATCGCCGTCTGGTGCCAGCACAGGATCGTCATCGCCGACAGGTTGATCACGACGACCGGCGCCCACACCAGCGGCCTGCGCAGCAGCCGGCCGATCCGCCGCCGCAGGAGGATCGCCGCGCCGCTCTGCGCGGCGCCCAGGGCGAGGACCAGCAGCGACGGCGGGTGCGAGTTGGTGCGCGCCTCTCCGGGCACCCCGACCATCGACGCCGGGTAGTGGAAGAGCAGCAGCAGGACGGCGAACAGCACGCCACCGCCGACGAGCAGCAAACGGGCGCCCCGCTTCCCGATCCGGCCCTCGCCCCAGGAGACGCCGAGCTGGTACGCGAAGAGCCAGCCGGGAACGATGTTGAGCATGCTCAGCCAGGAGGGCACGGCGTCACCGAGCGGCCCGTAACGCAGCAGGTCGACCACGGCGACCGCGCCGAGCAGCGGGGCCGCGGCCCAGCCGCCGAGTCTCCGCGCCATGCTGATGCAGTACGGCGTCAGCGCGGTGACCACCGCGTACACCCCGACGAACCAGAGCGGCTGGATCACCAGCGTCGACCCGGTCCGCAGCGTGTCGCCCGGCACCCCGAGCGCGTGCAGCACCGGGATCATCGCCGCCCAGACGGCCGTCACCCCGAGCACGGGCCGGCCGAGGCGGGCCATGCGGCCGCGCAGCCAGGCCCCCGTCGTGGACTTCCTCCGGCGGTACGAGAGCACCGAGGCGTACCCGCCGACCAGGAAGAAGACACCCAGCATCTGGAGCACCCAGCTGAACGGGGCGAGTGCGCCGAAGGCCGAGAGCGGACTGGCGTTGTGCAGCGCCCCGCCGCCGTCGAGCCGGAATCCGCCGAGCAGCCAGTGCCCGGTGGGTACGGCGAGCAGGGCCAGGGCGCGCAGACCGTCGAGGGCGCGGTCGCGGTGGGCGGGGGTACGGGAGTCGATACGGGAGGCGAGGGCGTGCAGGCTCATCGGATGTCCCCGTCCCCGTAGGTGCCGTCCGCGATCGCGGCGAAGGCGTGCAGGGACTCGGTGCCGGGCGCGAAGTAGCCGGTGTGGCCGTGGGCGTCACCGGCGGGCACCCGGCGGGCGCCGAACTCCGGGGACGTCGGGTCGGCGCCGTGGCCGAGCCCCGCGAACTCGACGTTCGGGACGTTGTCGATCCAGTCGTCGGGGTCCTTGGCGGCCCACACCCGGGCCTCGGTGTGCAGGCCGTCGACGTCGTCCGCGCGCATCCCGGGCGAGCCGAGGACGACCAGGTCACCGACGTGCAGCCGGGGCGCGGCGAGGCCGCAGACGACGGAGCCGTAGCTGTGGCAGAACACCGTGGGCGCGGGCGCGCCGGTGGCGGCGAGGCCGTCCGTGAACCGGGTCAGGCGGTCCGCGCCGGCCTCCGCGAGCGAGCCGGTCGCGGCGTCCACACCGACGCCGACGGGGGTGGTGTACCCGGCCCAGGCGATCACCGCGCTGCCCGAACCTGTCTCGGCGTACAGCGACTTGGCCATGCCCGCCGGCGTCCCGTACACATCGCTCACACGGTCGAAGGTCCCGGCGTCGATGTCCGAACCCGGCACCACCACGGACACCCGGTCCGCCGTGGTCAAGTCCCCGAAGACCTCGGCGACCTGGCCGCGGCCGCGCGGGTCGAACGCGAGGATCCGGCGGTGCGGGTCCGCCGCGAGGCTCGCGTACCGGGGGTCGTGATCGGCCTTCAGGGCCAGGGCGTTGGCCCGGTAGCGGAGTTCGACGGGAGCGCCGTCGAGGTTGCCGACGACCAGTGGATGCCGTGCGACGAGGGACTTCTGGTCCTTCTCGCCCAACCCTGCGAAGAACCGCGCCACTTGGGCGGGCGTGTCCCGCTCCGGATCGGGCAGCTCCCGCCCCAGCACGTGATCCGACCGCCAGGCGGCGGTGCCGGGAGGCGGGCCCGTCAGCGCCTGCTGGGCGTTGCCCGACGCCCAGCCGGCGGTCCCTGACACGATGGTGGTCGCCAGGGCGACCGCGACCAAGGTCCTCGCATAGCGGCGCATCCGACCCTCCATCTCCGGCTGAACCGGCTCCCGCACGCCGTTCGGCGCGTCGGAGAGGAAGGTAGGAAGAGGGTGGGGACGGTGGCGTCACACCGGGGGGCCAAGTGCGGGGTGATACCGGGGTAGGGGGTGTACGGGGCCTTGTCGGGGTCGTCCGGCTGCCGCTTCGTCCTCGATCGCGGACGGGCTCGACCAGAGTCTTCAAGGGCCGGACGGGCTCAGAAGATGCCCTCAAGCGCCGGCGGGCTCGAAAAGATGTCCTCACACGCCGGACGGGCCGGGTGTGCCCGGCACCACCAGCCCCGCCTCGTACGCGAAGATCACCGCCTGGGCGCGGTCGCGCAGGTCCAGCTTGGCCAGCACCCGCCCGATGTGGGTCTTCACCGTCTGCTCCGCCAGCACCAGGTGGCCCGCGATCTCCTGGTTCGAGAGGCCTCGGGCTATCAGCTCCAGCACCTCCGTCTCGCGCGGGGTCAGCCCGTTCAGCCGCAGCGCGGGCCCGCTGCGGGTGGCCCCCGACGGCCTTTGCCGGGCGAAGTCCGCGATCAGGCGCCGCGTCACGGACGGAGCCAGCAGCGCGTCACCGGACGCCACCACCCGGACCGCCGAGATCAGGTCCGCCGGAGGGGCGTCCTTCAGCAGGAAGCCGGAGGCGCCGGCGCGCAGCGCCTCGTACACGTAGTCATCCACGTCGAAGGTGGTGAGCATCAGCACCTTCGGCACGTGCACCACGCCCACCGGCGGGTTCAGCAGCTCGCGGGCCGCCGCCAGCCCGTCCATCTCGGGCATGCGCACATCCATCAGGACCACGTCCGGATGGGTGTGCCGGCTGACCTCGACGCCCTGGCGGCCGTCCGGGGCCTCACCGACCACGTCGATGTCGGTCTGTGCCGCCAGCAGTGCCGCGAATCCCGCCCGCACCATGGCCTGGTCGTCGACGATGATCACACGGATGGTCACGAGTCCTCCGGATTCAGGGGCGGGGCGGAAGCGATGGCCGACGGTGGTGCGGCCGGTGGCAGGGGGAGCCGCGCGGCCACCCGGAAGCCGCCGTCCGGCAGCGGCCCGGTGTCCAGCGTTCCGCCGGTCAACCGTACGCGTTCGCGCATCCCGATCAGGCCGTGTCCCGTCCCCGTCGTCTCCACCGGCGTACGCGGGGCGCGCGACGAACCCGTGTGCTCCGGGGCGTCGTTGACGACCAGCACCGTCAGATGCTCACCGTCGGAACTGACCGACACCCGGGTCCGGGCCCCCGGCGCGTGCCGGACCACGTTCGCCAGGGCCTCCTGCACGATCCGGTACGCGGACAGGTCCACGGCCGGCGGGACGCCCGTCAGTCCGGCGGGCAGCGACAGTTCGGCCGGCAGCCCGGACCGTACCGTCGCCTCCACCAGCTGCTGCACCCGGTCGAGCCCCGGCTGCGGTGCCCGCTCACCTTCCGTGCCCTCGCTGCGCAGCACGACCAGCAGCCGCCGCATCTCCGTGAGGGACTCGCGCGCGCTCGCGGCGATCGCGTCGAACTCCTCGCGCGCCTCGTCCGACAGCCCCTCCAGCCGGTACGGGGCGGAGTCGGCCTGGACCGTGATCACCGACATGTGGTGCGCGACCACGTCGTGGAGCTCGCGGGCGATCCTGGTCCGCTCCTCCAGCAGCGTCCGCTGCGCCCGCTCGGCCTCGCTGATGGTCTCCTGCTCGGCGAGCCGGCGCTGGGCGTCGCCCCGCTCCCGTACCGTCGCGCCGACCACCAGCACCACGGCGCCGAGGATAAACACCAGGAGCGAGTTGTCGGTGCCGCGATGGGGGGAGACCAGGTACAGGACGAGCCCCGCGGCGCCGGTCGCCAGCCAGACGCCGACGAGGGTCTGCCGACGCTCGCGCAGGCCCAGCGCCAGGAGCAGGAAGAGGTAGCCGACGAGGCCGGGGGGAGTCCACGGCCAGGCGCCGTCCTGCCCGCCTTCCTGCCCGAGCAGCACGACCGCGCCCAGGATCTGGGCCGGGAAGATGATCCACCAGGCCTGCAACGGGCGGTGCGCCAGCATCAGCAGGGGCGCGGCCTGGGCGACGGCGAGCGCTCCGGCGACACCGCCGTTCAGGCCGTACTGGTGGGTCAGGACGGTGATCGTGACCGGGACGAAGATGGCGACGAGGGCCAGGACGGCGGCGTACGGCAGCAGCCGCTGCCACTGCTTCGGCGCGTCGGCCAGGAGTGGTGTCGGGGGATGCGAGGGGTGGGACAGCGCGTGACCGGTCTCGCGCAGATTGCGCAGGGCGGCGCTCAGCAGGCCGTCCGCCGGCGGGTGCGGGGGAGCGGGCGGCGGCGATGACGGGTGCGGGGAGGATGTGGGCATGGCCTGATCAGGGTAGGCAGCGAAGCCGCCCGTCGGCGTCATACCGGGGTTCCGGTTTCCGCCGCGGCCGTTCTCGTACCGAGGTATGACCCGCGCCCCGCTCGTGCTGAGGTGACAGCCCCCGCTTGGTACTGGGGTGACCGTCCTCGCCCATCCCCGTTACCGACCGTTACAGCTCGGCCAGCAGCTGGGCCTTCTTCGCGCTGAACTCCTCGTCCGTCACCAGACCCGCCTGGTGCAGCTCCCCGAGGTGGCGGATCCGCTCCGCGATGTCCGCCGGATCCCGCCGCCCCGCGCCCACCAGTGCGGCCACGACCGGTGTGGACTGTTTCCTGCGGACCGACTCCAGCACCGCCGCGGCGAAGGGCAGCGACTCGTGGACCGGGCCGTAGCCGAGGCCGAAGATCACCGCGGCCGGATCCTGATCCGCCCGGGCGGGGGGCTCGGCCATCGACTGGGCGTTCGGGGCGGTGCTCGTCAGCAGACCCGCACCCGGTCCGGCGGCTGCCGGACCGGTGGCCGGAGCCATGGACGCAGGCCCGCGCGGCACCAGCCGCAGATAGCCCTCGAAGGCCTCGGGCGAGCGCCATTCGACCCCGCTCAGTTCGGTGACCGGGAACGTCTGGTCCCCCGCCTTCCACTTCTCCGAGGAGGCGCCCGTCCAGAACCACCGGAAGGAGATCCTGTCCCCGTCGAAGCTGGCCCGGCCGTCGTACGCCTTGAAGCGCATCGGGGCCTCGGGCGCCGCGACCAGGAACCGGTCGGCGGGTTCGTCCGCCTCGGGGCCGAGCCGCGCGCGCAGCTCGTCCGCGTAGTACTCGGCGAGCGTCTCGCGTTCGGCGGGCAGGACCAGGCGGTACGGATCGCAGCCGTCCTTCAGCTGCCCGGCCGCCGCCTCCAGCAGTGGATCGGCACCGGGTCTGGGGACCGCACGCAGCACCACCGTGCCCCGCTTGCCCGGGGTCAGCGTCACCGACGACAGCGCCGCATGCGGGACGCGGCGCTCACGGAGGCTCTGGAGGAGCCTCGGCGTACGGATACCCCGTTCGAAGCGGATGAGCACGGAGTCGGTGTCGAACTCCCAGGTGGCACGAATTCCGGCCAGCACATCACCCATGTGCTTCATCGTATGCGGCACTTGCCCGCTCGTCCCCCCTCGGAGGCTCTCGCAATTCCTGGCCGGTCGCGGTTCTCTACGCGCGTCGGACCCGTTCGCGTCCTTCTTTACGCCCGTCAGGCCGTCCCATGGCCGGAAATCTGCTCGTGGCAGCCGCTGTCGGAACCGGCACAGGTCACGGAGGCGTAGGCGCCCGCACCGATCGCGGCGAAGTTGCCGAGGCTCTCGGTTCCCGGTTCGAAGTAGCCGCTGTGACCGATCGCGTCGCCCGCCGACGCGATCCGCGCGCCGAAGTCCGGATCGACCGGGTCGGCCCCGTGGCCGAGGCCGCCGAACTCCAGGTTCGGCACGTCCGCGATCCAGTCGTCGTGGTCCCGCATCGCCCACACGTTGGCCCGGGTGTGCAGCTGGCCCGCGTTGTCGACCCGCATGCCGGGGCTCCCCGCGACCGCGATGTCCGTCACCCGGCCGGGGAGCTCGTCCGCGGCGACGCCGCACAGGACGGAGCCGTAGCTGTGGCAGAACAACGAGACGGGTGCGGCACCCGGGAGCGACTTGACGAGTGCGTCGAGCCGGACCGCGCCGCGCTCGGCGAGGTTGCCCAGGGCCGCGTCCATGCCGATGCCGGCCGGTGCGGTGTAGTCCGCCCAGGCGATCACCGCGGTCCGCACGCCGGGATGCGCGGAGTGCTCGGCCGCGTACAGCGACTTCGCCATGCCGACGGGGGCGGCGTTCGTCTTGCTCCCGGTACGTTCCAGCGTCAGCAGGTTCGTGTCGACGCCCGGGACGACGACCGACACGCGCTCGGCGCGGTCGAGGTCGCCGAACACCTCGGCGGCGTGGCCGCGGCCCGACGGGTCGAACGAGAGGAAGTGACGGCCCTCGGCGAGCATCGAGCGGAAGCGCTCCACCCGGTGCTGCGCGTCGGCGCGGCCGTCGGGGGAGAGTCTCGGGTCGTGCACCCGCGTCTCCTCGGCCGTGTGCGCCTGGGTGAGCGCCAGCCGGTTGGCCTGGTACCGGAGGGCGACCGGGGCGCCGTTCAGGTTCCCCACCACGAGGGGGTACTCGCGGGCCAGGCCGGCCTGCTGCGTGTCCGTGAGCGCCGCGAAGAAGTGCGCCAGCTTGTACGGAGGCGCATCGGCCGCGGGGAGCGCGCGCCCCGCTATCGATCCCTTGGCCCAGGCGGCGAGGGCAACGGTGCGCGGCGCGTCGGACTGTTGGTGACGCACGGCGGTCCAACCGGTGGTCGCCAGCATCACGAACACGACCGCGATGGCGAGAAGAGCGCGCCAGGCGGTGAGCGTGGGGGAGGAGTCGAAGGAAGTCACTTCGGCACACATTAGGAGACGCGCATAAGGCGTCGTTAAGTGGGTGACACACATCACCCGCGCATGAGGAATGAAACGCCGATTTCCTCACGCTGCGTACGGCCTTGCGGCACGCTCCGCCGCGCCGGGAGTCACTGGAGTGCCGCATCGGGGCTTCCTGGCGCACCTGTTGTGATGTCGGTCATGCCGCACCCGTGAGGCGTGCGGCACACCACCTCGGTCGAGGTGCGCAGCGCCCGGTGCACACCACCTCAGTTGGGGTGCGCCGCGCCGGCCCGGTGCACTGGCCAGTCCTCGGCGAGGGCCGGCCCCAACTGGTCCAGATAGCTCTCGGTCAGCGTCCGCAGCGAGTCCATGCTGCCGTCGTAGCCCCGTCCCCAGAGCTGTCCGGTCACCCGCATCACCCCGCAGAACGCGGCGACGGCGACGCGCGGCCGGGGGTCCCGTGCCACGTCCAGGCCCTCGCGCTCGGCGATCAGCCCGGCGATCTGCTCCTCCATGGCGACGCCGCGCCGCATGTGGGCGGCGAGCAGGGAGGGGGTCGATTCGATCATCCGGTACGTCCGCAGGTGGAGTTCGACCGGGATGATGGCCTCGATCGCCTCTCCGATACTGTCCCAGGCGCACAGAACCGCGCGGCGCATGGCCTCGAAAGGAGCTTCGGTGGCGGGACGTTGACGCAGTTCGAGGATGAAGCGCGACTCCACCATGTCCTGGACGGCGAAGGCGACCGACTCCTTGCCCGCGAAGTAGCGGAAGAAGGTGCGCTGGGAGACCTCGACGGCGTCGGCGATCTCGTCGACGGTGGTCTCCTCGTAGCCCTGGGTGGTGAAGAGGTCGAGGGCGGTGCGGATCAGGGCGTCCCGGGTGCGTCGCTTCTTGCGTTCGCGCAGCCCGGCCGGCCGGCATGTGGCTCGCTGCCCGTCGCTCACTGAACTGGCCCTCTTTTCCCTGCTTTGTCCAGCTCAGCCTACCTGTGAGCTACGTGACAGTTACCGACTTGTGAATTGGTTTGTCAACTGTCAGCGACTGACACTAATCTCCGGGTATGACTAGTCAGACCACCGTCGAGAAGGCGTCGCGGCAACCCCAGGACCCCCTCGGCACCCCACCCGCCCAGGGTCTGCGCGGCCACCCCTGGCTGACGCTCTTCTCCGTGGCCATCGGCGTGATGATGGTCGCGCTCGACGGCACGATCGTCGCGATCGCCAACCCGGCGATCCAGAAGGACCTCGGCGCCTCGCTCGCCGACGTCCAGTGGATCACCAACGGCTACATGCTCGCGCTCGCCGTCTCCCTGATCACCGCGGGCAAGCTCGGTGACCGGTTCGGCCACCGGCAGACCTTCCTCATCGGCGTCATCGGCTTCGCCCTGGCGTCGGGAGCCATCGGCTTCTCCAGCAGCGTGGTCCTGGTGATCACGTTCCGCGTACTGCAGGGCCTCTTCGGCGCCCTGTTGATGCCGGCCGCGCTCGGTCTGCTGCGCGCCACCTTCCCGGCCGAGAAGCTGAACATGGCGATCGGCATCTGGGGCATGGTCATCGGCGCCTCGACCGCCGGCGGCCCGATCCTGGGCGGCGTGCTCGTCGAGCACGTCAGCTGGCAGTCCGTCTTCTTCATCAACGTGCCGGTCGGCGTGATCGCCCTCGTCATGGGTGTGATGATCCTCAAGGACCACCGCGCCGAGAACGCCCCGCGTTCCTTCGACATCGGCGGCATCGTGCTGCTGTCGAGCGCGATGTTCTGCCTGATCTGGGCGCTCATCAAGGGCGCGGAGTGGGGCTGGGGCGACCCCAAGACGATCGGCTTCCTGGTGGCCGCCGTCGCGCTGTTCGTCGGGTTCGCCCTCGTCCAGCAGCGCGTCAGGGAACCGCTGATCCCGCTGGCGATGTTCCGGTCCGTGCCGCTGTCCGCGGGCACGATCCTGATGGTGCTCATGGCCTTCGGCTTCATGGGCGGCCTGTTCTTCGTCACCTTCTACCTCCAGAACGTGCACGGTCTGAGCCCCGTCGACAGCGGTCTGCACCTGCTGCCGCTGACCGCGATGATGATCGTCGCCTCGCCGGTCGCGGGCGCCATGATCACCAAGTTCGGCCCTCGGGTTCCGCTCGTCGGCGGCATGGTGTGCACCGCGGTCGCGATGTTCGGCATGTCCCAGCTGACCGTCGGCACCGGCACCGTCACCATGTCGATCTGGTTCGCCCTGCTCGGCCTCGGTCTCGCGCCGGTCATGGTCGGCGCCACCGAGGTCATCGTGGGCAACGCCCCGATGGAGCTCTCCGGTGTCGCCGGCGGTCTCCAGCAGGCCGCCATGCAGGTCGGCGGCAGCCTCGGTACGGCGGTGCTGGGCGCGATCATGGCAGCCCGGGTCGACTCCGTGCTCCCCGGCAACTGGACGGAGGCGAAGCTTCCGCCCATGTCGCCCGAGCAGCTCGACCAGGCGTCCTCCGCCATCAAGGTCGGCATGCCGCCGGTCGCCGAGGGGACCCCGCCGGAGGTCGCCGGCAAGATCGTGAACGTCGCCCACGACACGTTCGTCTCGGGCATGAGCACGGCGTTCATGGTCGCCGGCATCGTCGCGGTGATCGCCGCACTGGTCGCCATGCTGACCAAGCGCGGCGAGAACGCCGAGGCCGGCGCCGGCGTCGGTCACATCTGACCGGCCCCAGCCGGCTCGTGGACGCCTCACGGCGTCAACACAGCACGCACGACAGCCCCGCCGGAACGTTCCGGCGGGGCTGTCGCCTATCAGGGTGGTCGCGCCCCCGGCCCCTTCCCGATCCGCTGCTCCGCAGCTCAGGGTGGACGAGGAAGATCCACATCAGCACGGGGGTTCATCACATGCGTACCACCATGGTCGCGGCCGCCCTGGCCGCCACCGCCCTGGTCCCGCAGGCACCGGTCCACGCCGCGCCCGGCGGGCTCGGGGACTGCCGGACCGGCCAGCTCTGCCTCTGGGCCCGGCCCGACTTCACCGGCGCCCGCCAGGTCCACGAGCTGTCCACCATCGACATCGAGAGCTGCGTGCCGCTCAAGGCCGGCGCCACCGTCCAGTCGCTGGCCAACCTGACGGGCCGGCCCGTCACCACCTACCAGTCGGCGGAGTGCGGCGAGACCGGCGAGTTCGAGACCTACCCGGGCGGCGGCACCTGGACCCCGCGCTCCCCGTACCAGGTACGGGCCTTCAAGATCTGGGAGAACTGACCCGCACACAGCAGCGCGGGGCGGCCGGACCCCTTCGGGCCCCGCCGCCCCGCGTCCGTGTCCCTACGCGTCGCCGCCGGCCGCGCCCGGGTCCGCCGAGGCCACGTCCAGCAGGTCGTAACGGTCGACCGCCGTCTTCAGCACCGAACGGTCCACCTTGCCGTCCTTCGCGAGCTCGGTGAGCACCGCCAGGACGATCGACTGCGCGTCGATGTGGAAGAACCGGCGGGCCGCACCACGCGTGTCCGCGAAGCCGAAACCGTCCGCGCCCAGCGACTGGTACGCACCGGGCACCCAGCGGGCGATCTGGTCCGGGACGGACCGCATCCAGTCGGAGACCGCCACGAACGGACCCTGAGCCCCGGACAGCTTGCGCGTCACGTACGGGACGCGCTGCTCCTCCTCCGGGTGCAGCAGGTTGTACCGCTCCACGTCCACGGCCTCGCGCCGCAGCTCGTTCCAGGACGTCGCCGACCAGACGTCCGCCCGCACGTTCCACTCCTCGGCGAGGATGCGCTGCGCCTCCACCGCCCAGGGGACCGCCACGCCGGACGCCATGATCTGGGCCGGGATCTCGCCCTTCTCGCCGCTGCTGTAGCGGTACACGCCCTTCAGGATGCCCTCGGCGTCCACGTCGGCGGGCTCGGCCGGGTGCTGGATCGGCTCGTTGTAGACGGTGAGGTAGTAGAAGACGTCCTCGTTCTCCTCGGGGGTCCCGCCGTACATCCTGCGCAGACCGTCCTCGACGATGTGCGCGATCTCGAACCCGAAGGCCGGGTCGTACGCGACACAGCCCGGGTTCGTCGACGCGAGCAGCTGCGAGTGCCCGTCCGCGTGCTGGAGGCCCTCACCGGTCAGCGTCGTACGGCCGGCCGTCGCGCCCAGCACGAAGCCGCGCGCGAGCTGGTCGGCCATCTGCCAGAACTGGTCACCCGTGCGCTGGAACCCGAACATCGAGTAGAAGACGTACACCGGGATCAGCGGCTCGCCGTGCGTGGCGTACGCCGAACCCGCGGCGATCAGCGAGGCCGTGCAGCCCGCCTCGGAGATGCCGTCGTGCAGCATCTGCCCGGTCGGCGACTCCTTGTACGCGAGCAGCAGATCGCGGTCCACCGACTCGTACTGCTGGCCGAGCGGGTTGTAGATCTTCGCGCTCGGGAAGAACGCGTCCATGCCGAAGGTGCGGTACTCGTCGGGCGCGATCAGCACGAAACGCTTGCCGATCTCCTTGTCCCGCATGAGTTCCTTCAGGATGCGGACGAACGCCATGGTCGTGGCGATCGACTGCTGGCCCGAACCCTTCTTCGCGGGTGCGTATGCCTTGTCCCCGGGCAGCTCCAGCGGCTTCGCCCGCACCACACGCGTCGGGACGTAACCGCCCAGACCCTTGCGGCGGTCGTGCATGTACTGGATCTCCTCCGAGTCACGGCCCGGGTGGTAGTACGGCGGGTTGCCGTCCTCCAGCTGGGCGTCCGCGATCGGGATGTGCAGCCGGTCCCGGAAGCGCTTGAGGTCCTCGGCTGTGAGCTTCTTCATCTGGTGGGTCGCGTTGCGCCCCTCGAAGTTCGGCCCCAGCGTCCAGCCCTTGACCGTCTGCGCCAGGATCACCGTCGGCTGGCCCTTGTGGGCCTTGGCCGCCGCGTACGCCGCGTAGACCTTCTTGTGGTCGTGACCGCCACGCCCGAGGTGCAGGATCTGCTGGTCGGACATGTCCTTGACCATCTCGCGCAGCCGCGGATCGTCACCGAAGAAGTGCTCACGGATGTACGCACCCGTTTCGGTGGCGTACGTCTGGAACTGGCCGTCCGGCGTCGTGTTCAGCTTGTTGACGAGGATGCCCGTGCGGTCCTGCGCCAGCAGCGGGTCCCAGGAGCGGTCCCAGACCAGCTTGATGACGTTCCACCCGGCGCCGCGGAACTGCGACTCCAGCTCCTGGATGACCTTGCCGTTGCCGCGCACCGGGCCGTCCAGGCGCTGCAGGTTGCAGTTGACGACGAAGGTCAGGTTGTCCAGGCCCTCGCGGGCGGCGATGGAGAGCTGGCCGAGCGACTCCGGCTCGTCCATCTCGCCGTCACCGAGGTACGCCCACACGTGCGAGTCGGAGGTGTCGGCGATGCCGCGCGCCTCCATGTAGCGGTTCATCCGCGCCTGGTAGATCGCGCCGAGCGGGCCGAGGCCCATCGACACGGTCGGGAACTCCCAGAAGTCCGGCATCAGCCGCGGGTGCGGATAGCTGGACAGGCCGTTCGGCGCCTTCGACTTCTCCTGGCGGAACGCGTCGAGCTGCGCCTCGCTCAGCCGGTCCAGCAGGAAGGCGCGGGCGTAGATCCCGGGGGAGGCGTGCCCCTGGAAGAAGATCTGGTCGCCGCCGCGGCCGTCGTCCTTGCCGCGGAAGAAGTGGTTGAAGCCCACGTCGTACAGCGAGGCGGAGGAGGCGAACGTGGCGATGTGACCGCCCACGCCGATCCCCGGACGCTGCGCGCGCGACACCATCACCGCCGCGTTCCAGCGGGTCGCGTTGAGGACCTTGCGCTCGATCTCCTCGTCGCCGGGGAAGAACGGTTCGTCCTTCGTGGCGATCGTGTTCACGTAGTCCGTGCTGCGCATCTCTGGCACGGCGACACGCTTCTCGCGCGCGCGCTCGATGAGCCGGAGCATGAGGTAGCGGGCCCGCTCACGGCCTCGCTCGTCGACGGCGGCGTCGAGGGAGTCGAGCCATTCCTGGGTCTCTTCGGGATCAAAATCCGGGACCTGACTCGGAAGGCCGCCAATGATGATCGGGTTGCGATCGGATCCGGAAGCCACGCTGTTCCTTCGCTGTTCGGTGCTGCTCTACGGGGCCTGGTCACGGGAGGCGTCCCCCCGGTGTGTCTGCGCGTACGCCATCCCATCGTGTACCGCGAGGGCGCAAACGTCATCTCTACCGCGAGGTAACCACCGGTGTTGCGAACCCGTGTCCCGGACGGGCGCACGAGCCGCGCCGGAGTGGGTATCCGACCGGTCGGGAGGCATCGGGCAGGATGGGTCGGGCCAAACCGCAACCATACGCCCAAGGGGTGCATACGTTGCCGAATGCTGTTCGAATCCGTTTGCCGGACCGATACCGCATAAGCTGTTCAAGGACGTAAAGGGTGTGGACGGCAGCGCCGGCTCCCGCGGAGGGCCCGCCGACAGTGCGGTGACGTGACAGGAAACGTCACCGTTTAGGCGGTCTCGTACGCTGGGTACTTGCGCGATCCGCCACTCCCGTGTGGACTACGGCCAACGCCCCGCGCACGCGCGTGGCTGCAGCATTTTCCGAAACATGATCAGGAGGCAACCCGTGAGCGCGACCGCGGACCACGCGGAGGAGCGAACCAACCCGGCAGCACGCCTGGGGTTCGAGCCCGGACAGGTGGTCCAGGAGATCGGCTACGACGACGACGTCGAGCTGGAGCTCCGTGAGGGCATTGAGGCCACTACCGGCCAGGAACTCGTCGATGAGGAGTACGACGACGTCGCAGACGTCGTCCTGCTCTGGTTCCGTGACGAGGACGGCGACCTTACGGACGCGCTGGTGGATGCCATTGGTCTGCTCGAGGACGGCGGTACGGTCTGGCTGATGACGCCGAAGACCGGCCGTGACGGATACGTCGAGCCGAGCGACATCAACGAGGCTGCCCAGACAGCCGGTCTCGCCCAGACCAAGAGCATCAGTGCGGGCAAGGACTGGACGGGCAGCCGTCTGGTCACGCCGAAGGCGGCCAGGACCAAGCGCTGAATCGCACTCCCCCCTTGAAGGCCCCCGACGGCGTCACGCCGTCCGGGGCCTTCGTACATTCCCCCGCGGGCACTCGCACGCCGCCGCACGTCAGCGGGAACCTTCCACGGGTGCCGCACGGCCGCCCGGCGCCTCTGCGTAGGGTGGGAGTCACCCGGACAGCCCAGCCCGGCGACGTAGCGAAGGGACGCGTTTCATGGCGATCGAGGTCGGCACCAAGGCCCCGGATTTCGAGCTGAAGGACAACCACGGCCGGACCGTGAAGCTCTCCGACTTCCGCGGTGAGAAGAACGTGGTGCTGCTGTTCTATCCGTTCGCCTTCACCGGCGTCTGCACGGGCGAGCTCTGCGCGCTCCGCGACGAGCTGCCCACCTTCGAGAACGACGACACCCAGCTGATCGCCGTCTCCAACGACTCCATCCACACCCTGCGCGTCTTCGCCGAGCAGGAGGGCCTCGAGTACCCGCTCGTCTCGGACTTCTGGCCGCACGGCGAGACCTCGCGCGCGTACGGCGTCTTCGACGAGGACAAGGGCTGCGCGGTGCGCGGAACCTTCATCATCGACAAGGAGGGCGTGGTGCGCTGGACGGTCGTCAACGGCCTGCCCGACGCGCGCGACCTCAACGAGTACATCAAGGCGCTCGGCGCCCTCTGATCCGGAATCGGGTGGATCTCGGGGCGACCCCCGGCCAAAAGCCTGTTTTGGCCGGGAACCGGTCACTAGGATCCACTCGTTGATCGGATGCCAACACGACGTGGAGGCGCCGGCACCGGCCGGCCCCCAAAGAAACCAATGGGAGGACTCGTGGGAGTCAGCCTCAGCAAGGGCGGCAACGTCTCGCTGACCAAGGCCGCGCCCAACCTGACCGCGGTCATCGTGGGTCTGGGCTGGGACGCTCGTACCACCACCGGCGGAGACTTCGACCTCGACGCCAGCGCCCTGTTGACGAACGCCGAGGGCAAGGTCGGCAACGACGGCAACTTCGTCTTCTTCAACAACCTCAAGAGCCCCGACGGATCCGTCGAGCACACCGGTGACAACCTCACCGGTGAGGGCGAGGGCGACGACGAGGTCGTCAAGGTCAACCTGGCCGGCGTCCCGGCCGACGTCGACAAGATCGTCTTCCCGGTCTCGATCTACGAGGCCGAGTCCCGCCAGCAGAGCTTCGGCCAGGTGCGCAACGCGTACATCCGCGTGGTCAACCAGGCGGACAACACCGAGCTCGCGCGTTACGACCTCAGTGAGGACGCCTCGACGGAGACCGCCATGGTCTTCGGCGAGCTGTACCGCAACGGTGCGGAGTGGAAGTTCCGCGCCATCGGGCAGGGCTACGCCTCGGGTCTGCGCGGCATCGCGCAGGACTTCGGCGTCAACGTCTAGCAAGCTGTCCGGGGCCGCGGCCCCGGACAGGCCTTCAGCATGTCCCGTCCGGCGCCGCACCCTGTGCGGCGCCGGACGCGCTCAGCAGACGGATCCACCGCTTCACCGCTTCAAGGGTTCATCAACGGTTCATCGACTCGGGGAGGACACACCATGGGCGTCACGCTCGCCAAGGGAGGCAATGTCTCCCTCTCCAAGGCCGCACCCAATCTCACCCAGGTGCTCATCGGCCTCGGCTGGGACGCACGATCCACGACGGGGGCGGACTTCGACCTCGACGCCAGCGCCCTGCTGTGCCAGTCGGGCCGGGTGCTCGGCGACGAATGGTTCGTGTTCTACAACAACCTCACGAGCCCCGACGGCTCCGTCGAGCACACCGGTGACAACCTCACGGGTGAGGGTGAAGGCGACGACGAGTCGGTCATCGTGAACCTCAACGAGGTGCCGGCCCATTGCGACAAGATCGTTTTTCCGGTCTCCATCCATGAGGCCGACAATCGCGGGCAGACGTTCGGCCAGGTCAGTAATGCTTTCATCCGCGTGGTCAACCAGGCCGACGGCCAGGAACTCGCGCGTTACGACCTCAGCGAGGACGCCTCCACGGAGACCGCGATGATCTTCGGTGAGCTCTACCGCTACAACGGCGAGTGGAAGTTCCGTGCAGTGGGGCAGGGGTACGCGTCGGGGCTGCGGGGCATCGCTCTAGACTTCGGGGTCAACGTTTCGTAAAGCCGCGCACGGCGCGGGGGAGCCCCGTGCTCTTCGGGGGAGACCCGTTACATACATGATGGGGTAGCCAGTGGTTCTGAAAACCTTCGGCTGGTCGTTCGCGATTACCGCGATCGGTCTGGTCGCAGCGTGGTTCTACGGGGGGTGGGAAGCCTTCGGAGTGGTGGCGATCCTTTCCGTCCTGGAGATCTCGCTGTCCTTCGACAACGCGGTGATCAACGCCGGAATCCTGAAGAAGATGAGTGCCTTCTGGCAGAAGATCTTCCTCACGGTGGGTGTGCTCATCGCGGTCTTCGGTATGCGGCTGGTGTTCCCCGTCGTGATCGTGGCCATCACCGCCAAGCTGGGACCGATCGAGGCAATCGATCTTTCCTTCAACGACCCGGACCGATACAAGGAACTGGTCACCGACGCCCACCCGGCGATCGCCGCGTTCGGTGGCATGTTCCTGCTCATGATCTTCCTCGACTTCATCTTCGAGGAGCGTGACATCCAGTGGCTGCGCTGGATCGAGCGCCCGCTCGCCAAGCTCGGCAAGGTCGACATGCTGTCGGTCTGCATCGCGCTGATCGTCCTGCTGATCTCCGCCCTGACGTTCGCCGGCTCGGCGCACCAGCACGGCGGCGGACACGCGGACAAGGCCGAGACGGTCATGCTCGCGGGTATCGCGGGTCTGATCACGTACCTCATCGTCGGTGGTCTCTCCGGCTTCTTCGAGAACAAGCTCGAGGAGGAGGAGGAACGCGAACACGAGGCCGAGGAAGAGGCCAAGCGGTCGGGCAAGAAGATCTCCGCGGTCGCCCTCTCCGGCAAGGCCGCGTTCTTCATGTTCCTCTACCTGGAAGTGCTCGACGCGTCCTTCTCGTTCGACGGCGTCATCGGCGCCTTCGCGATCACCAACGAGATCGTGCTGATGGCCCTGGGTCTCGGTATCGGCGCCATGTACGTCCGTTCGCTCACGGTCTACCTGGTCCGCCAGGGCACCCTGGATGACTACGTCTACCTGGAGCACGGCGCGCACTACGCGATCGGCGCCCTGGCCGTCATCCTGCTCGTCACGATCCAGTACGAGATCCACGAGCTCATCACCGGTTCCGTCGGCATCATCCTGATCGGCTGGTCCTTCTGGTCCTCGGTCCGGCGCAACAAGGCGATCGAGGCCGCGGGAGGCGAAGGCAGTACGGAAGTCTCCGCCGGGGTGTGACCCGGTAGGGATTGAGGAACGCTCTCTGCGGGGCGGCTCGTACGGCAACGGCTTCGGGGAACACCCGGAGCCGGCCCGGAGCCGCCCCGCAGCGGTGCGTGCGTCGCACGTGCCGCGTGCGACCGGTGGGGCCGAGATGTGTGGGGGTTCGGGATGGCGTTCTGGGACAGCCTGTGGCCGGGGCGGGAAGCACAGTTCGAGTCGGGGAGCGCGGCCACCAATTCCATCGTGCTCTCCCGGCGGCACGCCACGGTCTCGCTGACCAAGCAGGGCGCGTTGACCGGCAATCTCCGGGTCAACCTGTCCTGGCAGATGCGTACGTCCGACATCGAGGGCCGGTCACGGCAGAGTGGCCGGCTGCTGCGACCGCTGAAGCTCTTCCAGCCCGATGTGGTCCAGGCGCACACCCAGGGCGTGGCCAACGTCGACCTGGACCTGGGGTGCATGTACGAGCTGGCGGACGGCAGCAAGGGCGTGGTGCAGCCGCTCGGCAGTCTGCTCGGTGATCTGAACGGTCCGCCGTACATCAAACTCAGCGGCGACGACCGCTTCGGTTCGGCGTCCGGGGAGACCGTCTACGTCAATCTCGATCAGCGCGACCAGATCAAGCGGATGCTGTTCTTCGTCTACATCTACGACCAGACCCCGGCCTTCGACCGCACGCACGCGAAGGTGACGCTCTACCCGGGCAACGGGCCGCGCATCGAGATCGATCTGGAGGAACGGGCCCCGCAGGCCCGCTCGTGTGCCGTCTTCACGCTGGAGAACGTCAAGGGCGAGCTGATCGTGCGGCGCGAGGTCAAGTTCGTGTACGGCTTCCAGTCGGAGCTGGACCGGCTGTACGGGTACGGCATGCAGTGGGGACGCGGCTACAAGACGCGCGCGTAGGGCGCGTGTCGGCAGACCCGCCCGCCCGTGTCGAGATGTGCCGGGTCAGGGCCGTATGAACTGCGGCCCCTGCGGCGGCAGGACGAAGTTCGGGTCGGGCGCGTGCGCTGCCGCGGCGGCGGGCTGCGGATAGCCGTACGCGGGCTGTGCGGACGCCGGCTGGGGGTAGCCGTAGGCGGCGGCCGGGGCGGGCGCCGCGGGGACCGCAGCGGGCTGCGGATAGCCGTACGCGGGCTGCTGGTGCTGGACCGTGGCCTGGGCGTCGGGGTCGGGCACCGGCGCGGGCGGGAACGCGGGGGCGGGCGGCGTCGGGCCGGGCTCGGCGGCGGCCTCCGACTCGTCCACCGAGATGCCGAAGGCGGTCGCGAGACCGATGAGGCCGGTCGGGTACCCCTGCCCCACGGCCCGGAATTTCCAGCCATCGCCGCGCCGGTACAGCTCGCCGCAGATGATCGCGGTTTCCTGGCCCGTCTCCGGCCGCACGTCGAAGACGGCGAGCGGCTCGCCGCCGGCCACCGCGGCGTCGTACAGCAGGATGCGCAGATCGCGCACGTGCTCGAAAGCGGCCCCGTCGGAGGACGCGGCGACGACGACCTGGTCGACCGAGGGGTCGAGTGCGTTCAGGTCGGCCTCGATGGTGTCCGTCAGGCCCTCGGGAAGGCTTCGCTTCGGCAGTCGTCGTACCAGGCCGGAGGGGTGGCGGGGCTGGTTGTAGAAGACGAAGTCCTCGTCGGAGCGCACGCGGCCGCCCGAGCCGAGCAGCAGGGCCGAGGCGTCCACGTCGGGGACCCCGGCGCCCGGGGTCCAGCGCAGCACGGCCCGTACGGCCATGGCGTCGAGGGGGACGTTCGAGCCTTTCACCATCGCGTGCGTCATGCCGGTCATCCTGCCTGCTGGCTGCCCGTGCGGACAACGCGGGGGTCGCAAGCCGTGTGTCGCGGGAATGTCGGAACGAGCCCCTCCGCGCCCTTCGGAAGCAGCGCTAAATGGACGAGTTACCCGGAATTCAAGTGCGCAGGGAACTGCCGACACCCGTCCGTACGTACTATTACCGGCCACACGTTGTCCGGCCGACCAAGTAGTACAGGGGGAATCGCATGCGTCATTTCGGGCATATCGCACCAGCCGCGAGGGGCGATCTGTTCTTCCGGGAACCGTGCGACTTCGACGCCGACTCACCGGCCCCCGTCCTCGCGGTCGCCCTGGGCGCCACGCTCTACAGCCCCGCCACCCGGCCCCGGCTCGCCGACGACGTCATCAAACAGGCGCGTCGCGGAGTCGTCTCCATGGTGTTGTGCCTGGAGGATTCGATCGACGACTCCGAGGTGCCGGCCGCCGAGGAGAACCTGGTCAGGCAGTTCGCCGACCTCGCGGGACGTGGCGACGAGCTGCCGCTGCTCTTCATCCGCGTCCGCGAACCGCACCAGATCACCGACCTCGCGCGCCGGCTCGGCGCATCCGTCCAACTGTTGTCCGGTTTTGTACTTCCCAAGTTCACGCAAGAGCGTGGCGTCCCGTTCATGGAAGCGCTCACCAAGGCCGAGTCCGCCGCCGGCCGGCGGCTCTTCGCCATGCCCGTGCTCGAATCCCCCGAGCTGCTGCACCTGGAGACGCGCCAGGAGTCGCTCCGGAAGATCGCCGACACCGTCGACACCTACCGCGACCGGGTGCTCGCGCTGCGGCTCGGCGTCACCGACTTCTGCTCGGCCTACGGACTGCGCCGCGCGCCCGACATGACGGCGTACGACGTCCGGATCGTCAGCAACGTGATCGCCGACGTGGTCAACGTGCTGGGCCGGGCGGACGGGACGGGCTTCACGATCACCGGGCCCGTCTGGGAGTACTTCAGGCTCCAGGAGCGCATGTTCAAGCCACAGCTGCGCCGCAGCCCCTTCCTGGCGGGCCGGGTGGAGGAACTGCGTACGGCCCTGATCGAGCACGACCTGGACGGACTGCTGCGGGAGATCGAGCTCGACCGGGCCAACGGCCTGCTCGGCAAGACCTGCATCCACCCGTCTCACGTCGCCCCCGTGCACGCACTGTCCGTGGTCAGCCACGAGGAGTTCAGCGACGCGCAGGACATCGCGCGGCCGGACCGGGACGGCGGCGGGGTGCTGCGCTCGTCGTACACGAACAAGATGAACGAGGTGAAGCCGCACCGCGCCTGGGCGGAACGCACGCTGCGCAGGGCCGAGGTCTTCGGCGTGGCGAAGGCGGACGTCGGCTTCGTGGACCTGCTGGCGGCGAGCCTCGCGGAGTGAGCGGTGCGCCCGCGAGCGCGGGCGCGGGCGCGTGATGCTTGAACGTACGGGCCCCGGCGAACGGGGTGCGCGTGATGCTTGACGGGCGGGCCCCGGTTTACGGGTGCGCGTGATGCTTGATGGACGGGCCCCGGCGAACGGGGTGCGTGACGGGCCAACGGAAGGAAACGGCGAACGTGGTGTGGTCGGGTAGTTGGGTCGCGGAGCGGCTGGGCGTCGAGCTGGCGGGCGACGGGGAGCTCCGTGAGCTGCTGGGCCTCGCCCTGCGGCGCAACCCCAAGCGGGCGCATCTGCTCGTGTCCAACGTCCTCGGCAAGCACGTGCCGCAGCGCCCCTCGGTCGTGTACGGCGCCGGTGTCGAACTCGGTCGCCGGGTGCGCAAGCTGCTCGGCGAGAGCGGGGCGCGGCACGCGGTCGTGCTCGGCTACGCGGAGACGGCCACCGGCCTGGGGCACGCCGTCGCCGACGGCCTCGGATCGGCGCCCTACCTCCACTCGACGCGACGCCCCGTCGAGGGCGTGGCGTCGGCGGGCGGCTTCGAGGAGTCGCATTCGCACGCCACCTCGCACCTGCTGCTGCCGGAGGACCCGGACCTGCTGTCGGGGGGCGCGGACAACTCCAGGGACGCGGCCCTCGTGCTCGTGGACGACGAGTTCTCCACCGGCAACACCGTGCTCAACACCATCCGCGCCCTGCACGAGCGCTACCCCCGCAAGCGGTACGTCATCGTGGCCCTCGTCGACATGCGCTCACCGGCCGACCAGGGGCGGCTCGCGGAGTTCGCCGAGGAGATCGGCGCCCGGGTCGACCTGGTGGCGAGGAACGCGGGCACGGTCCGCCTTCCGGAAGGTGTCCTGGAGAAGGGGCAGGCCCTGGTCGCCGAGCAGGAGGCGGCCCAGGCGGCCGCGGAGCCCCGTGCGCAGGAGACCGGGGGAGCGGCCGACCCGCGGCGCGCCCTTCCCCGCCCCCACACCCGGATCGACCTCCGGTGGCCCGCCGGAGTGCCCGACGGCGGCCGGCACGGCTTCACCCCCGCACACCGCGCCCTCCTGGAACCAGCGCTCCCCGCCATGGCGGACCGCATCGCTCAGGCGCTGGGCGAGCAGCCGCGCCGCGTCCTGGTCCTCGGCTTCGAGGAGCTGATGTACGCGCCCCTGCGCCTCGGCACCGCCCTGGAGGAACGCATCGGCGCCGAGGTCCGCTACTCGACCACGACCCGCTCCCCGGTCCTCGCCGTGGACGACCCCGGCTACGCGATACGCACCCGGCTGGTCTTCCCCGCCCACGACGCCCCGGCCGACGGCCCGGGCGACCGCTACGCGTACAACGTCGCGGGCGGCGACTTCGACGCCGTCGTCCTCGTCGTCGACTCCACCGCCGACACCGACGTCCTGCACGGCCAGCGCGGCCTGGTCCGGCAGCTCGCCCAGCACACCGGGCACGTGCTGCTGGCGGTCGTCCCCTCGTACGTACCGCCCGGGGCCACCGCCGCCGAGCCGTCACCCTCGTACGCCCCCCACCGGCCCCACCCGCAGGAAGAGCCCTCCATGCTGCCCGAGCCCCTCCGCGGCCCCGCCTTCTCCTCCTACGCGCCGGACGAGGTCGGCTGGCTGCTCCAGGACCTGTCGGACACCCCGCTGGAGGCCCCGACCGAGGAGCGCGAGGAGGCGATACAGAGCGGTGGCGCGCACTACGCCGAGTCGCTGCCGGTCGAGTACCAGCCGTCCGAGGAGTACCAGGACCTGTTCAAGGCGGCCCTGGACCTGTCGGCCGCCCGCATCGCCCGCGCCGTCGGCACGGTCACCGAGACGGTCCTCGCCGAGCGCGGCCCCCGCCCCGTGCTCGTCTCGCTCGCCCGGGCCGGCACCCCCGTCGGCGTACTGATGCGCCGCTGGGCGCGCCTGCGGCACGGTGCCGACCTGCCGCACTACGCCGTCTCGATCGTGCGCGGCCGCGGCATCGACGCCAACGCGCTGCGCTGGCTGGCCGCCCACCACAACCCGGCCGACGTCGTCTTCGTCGACGGCTGGACCGGCAAGGGCGCCATCACCCGCGAACTGGCCGCCGCGATCGCCGGGTTCGAGGCCTCCGACGGGACAGAGGGCTTCAACCCGGAGATCGCCGTCCTGGCCGACCCGGGCGGCTGCGTCCGCACCTACGGCACCCGCGAGGACTTCCTGATCCCCTCGGCCTGCCTCAACTCCACCGTGTCCGGGCTGATCTCCCGTACGGTCCTGCGCGCCGACCTCGTCGGACCCGACGACTTCCACGGCGCGAAGTTCTACCGGGAGCTCGCCGGATCCGACGTCTCCGGCCACTTCCTCGACACCGTCACCGACCGGTTCGGCGACGTCGCCACCGCCGTGGACGCCGAGGTCAAGGAACTGCTCGTCGCCGACCGCGCCCCGACGTGGGAGGGCTGGGCCGCGGTGGAGCGCATCAGCGAGGAATACGGCATCCACGACGTGAACCTGGTCAAGCCGGGCGTCGGCGAGACCACCCGCGTCCTGCTGCGCCGCGTCCCCTGGAAGATCCTCGCCAAGCGCGGCGCCGGCGCCGACCTCGAACACATCAGGCTGCTCGCCCAGCAGCGCGGCGTCCCGGTCGAGGAGGTCGACGAACTCCCGTACACCTGCGTCGGGCTGATCCACCCGAAGTACACGCGCGGGGCCACCGGCGCGGACGGCAAGGCGGTGGAGACCAAGTGAGCACCCCCCGGAAACAGACGGCCGGCAGCCTCGTCCCCGCCTCCCGGACGCTGGTCGCCAGCGACCTCGACCGCACCCTCATCTACTCCGCGGCGGCTCTCAACCTCTTGATGCCGGACGCCGATGCTCCCCGCCTCCTCTGCGTCGAGGTGTACGACAAGAAGCCCCTCTCGTACGTCACGGAGGCGGCCGCGGCCCTGCTGGAGGAGCTGACCCGCTCCCCGTCCACGGTCTTCGTACCGACGACGACCCGCACCCGCGAGCAGTACCACCGCATCCATCTCCCGGGCCCCGCCGCCCGGTTCGCGATCTGCGCCAACGGCGGGCACATCCTGGTGGACGGCGTCTCCGACCGCGACTGGCGGCGCACCGTGGCCGGCAGGCTGGCCGAGGAGTGCGCCTCGCTCGACGAGGTCCGCGCCCACCTCGTCTCCGCCGCCGACCCCGCCTGGCTGCTCAAGGAACGGGTGGCCGAGGACCTCTTCGCCTACCTCGTCGTCGACCGGGCCCTGCTGCCGGCCGACTGGACGAAGGAACTCGCCGCATGGGCGGAGCCGCGCGGCTGGACCGTCTCGCTCCAGGGCCGCAAGATCTACGCCGTACCGCGCCCGCTCACCAAGAGCGCGGCCATGCGCGAGGTCGCCCGCCGCACCGGCGCCACGCTCACCCTGGCCGCCGGTGACTCCCTCCTCGACGCCGACCTGCTGCTCGCCGCCGACCGGGGATGGCGCCCCGGCCACGGTGAACTGGCCGACGCGGGCTGGAGCGCCCCGCACGTGGAGGCGACCGCGGAGAACGGGGTGGCCGCGGGCGAGGAGATCCTGCGACGCTTCCTCGACGCGACGGACCCGCGTCGGGCGGCCTGAGCCGAGGGCGGCCCGCGACGACCGCGGGCCGCCCCTCGACGCGCCGCCGAAATCGCTCGAACCGGCCCCGCCCGGCGACTAAAGTCACCGCGTCCGCCCGTCGGCGGAGCACTCGGGCGAGCGGGGAGCGGCGCGATGACCAAGGGCAACGAAACCAAGATCACGGACGAGCTGTACGCGTACATGCTGGCGCACAACCCGCCCCTGGACGAGGTGCAGCGCGAACTCGTGGAGACCACGTACGCCAGGCTTCCCGACCACGCCGGCATGCAGTCGGCCGAGGAGCAGGGACCGCTGCTCGCCTTCCTCGTACGGCTCACCGGGGCCCGGCACATCGTGGAGGTCGGGACCTTCACCGGGTTCTCCGCCCTGGCGATGGCCCAGGCACTGCCCGCCGGCGGACGGCTGATCGCGTGCGACGTCTCGGAGGAGTGGACCGCCTACGGCAGGGAGGCCTGGACGAAGGCAGGCGTCGCCGACCGGATCGACCTGCGGATCGCACCGGCCCTCGACACCCTGCGGGCCATGCCCGCGGAGCCGCACATCGACTTCGCCTACCTGGACGCGGACAAGGGGAACTACATCGCGTACTGGGAGGAACTGGTGCCCCGGATGCGCCAGGGCGGCCTCATCACCACGGACAACGTGCTCTTCCACGGCGGCGTGACGGACCCGCGGGCGACCGGCGGAGCGGCGGCCATCCAGGAGTTCAACAACCACGTGTCCGCCGACCCCAGGATGGACAGCGTGATGCTCACGGTGTCGGACGGACTGACGCTGTCCCGCAAGCGTTAGCAGCAGCCTTGCGGGCGCCGGGCGCGCCGGGATCGGGGGCCGGGGATCGGGGCCTTGTCGGCTCAGCCGCAGCATCCCCCACCGCAGCAGCCCCCGCCGCCGCCACCGGCCGAGGGGGCGGGAGCGGAACCGGCCGAGCCGCCCACGGCGACGGCGGAGAGGAGCTTCACGGTGTCCTCGTGCCCGGCGGGGCAGGAGGCGGGGGCCGAGGACTCGGCCATCGGACGGCTGAGCTCGAAGGTGTCTCCGCAGGAGCGGCAGCGGTACTCGTAACGAGGCATGCCCCCAGGCTAGCGGCCGGGCCGCGCGACGGGCATCTCCCCGATCGTCCGCCGCCGCGCGAGCCGCTCCTCACGCTCGACCTCTTCGGGATGGCGCGCCCGCCAGTAGGGGTTGTCATGGGGGAGCCCGCCGCTGACCCGTCCGTACATCCCGAAGAACATCAGCATCAGCCCGACGACGAAGCTGAAGAGCACGTTCTGGATCTGGAACGCGAGGAAGTTGAGCCCGGTGTCCAGCAGGGCGAGATTGACGAAGCCGCTGACGATGAAGGCGATGCCCAGCACCATGTTGAGCGTCGAGGCGATGTTGCCGCCGATGACCATCCCGATGAACAGCAGCAGCCCGACACAGATCGACAGGACGCTGAGCGCGCCGTTGGTGCTGAGGCCCGCGACGGTGTCTCCGCCGGTGTCGAAGAAGCCGACCTTGTCGATCAGCCCGAGGACGCCGAAGACGAGCAGCACCAGCCCCATCACGCCGGCGCCGATCCGGTAGACGCGGCTGAGGCGGTGGTCCACGGGCAGATGCTCATCCAGCAGGCGCGCCTTGCGGTGTGCGGCGGTCCGTCGGGCGCGACCCGAAGGGGTTGGCAGTACATGTGTGGCCATGGGGCCTCCTTCACGTACCACCAGGATCCCGCCGTACCGGGGCCTCCGCACGTCAGGGGCACGCCCCGCCCGCGCCGGCCATCACGGCCCGGCGCCGGTCATCAAGGACCCGCGCCGGTCATCAAAGACCCGACCGGTCATCAAGGACCCGAGCCGGTCATCAAGGACCCGCGCCGGCGCCGCGCTCCTCACGGATCTCGGAGACGACGCGTGCGGCGGTCTGCCGTACGCCCTCCGTCACGGTCAGGAAGTGCCAGTAGTCGGGATGGCGCCCGTCGAGTGCGGTGACGGCCTGGTCGAGCCGGGCCACCGCGTCGTCGAGCGGCTGGGCGTGGCGCGGCTCGGGTGTGTGGCGCCCGGCCATGGCGAGGCGCTGGGCGTCGCGGATCGCGAACCGGGTGCGCTGGATCTCCTGCTGCGGGTCCTTGGCGACGGCGTCCAGTCGCCGCAACCGGTCACCCGCCGCGGATACCGCCTCGTCCGTGGCGTTGAGCAGGGCCCGTACCGTACTCAGCCGCGAGGTGGCGTCCGCCCAGCGCTGCTCGTCACGCGCCTTCGCGGCCTCCTTGAGCTTCTCCTCGGCCTGGCGCACATTGACGGCCGCCTGCTCGGGAACCGGCTGGAGATCCTGCCAGCAGGCCGCCGAGAAACGTCGCCGCAGCTCGCTGAGCACGGGCTCGACGGAGGCCGACCGGGTCGTCAGCGCCTGGGCCCGCGTACGCAGCGTCACCAGGCGCTTGTCGATCTCCGCAGCCCGCTCGGGCAACTGCGCCGCCTCGGCACGGACGGCCTCGGCATCGCGCAGCACCTGATCGGCGCGCTGGAGGGTCTCGGGGACGCCGTGGCGGCCGGCGCCCTGGTTGAGCTTCGTCAGCTCGGGGGCGAGGGCGGCGAGCCGCGCGGCGAGATCGTCCGCCCGCAGTCCGGACGCCCGCACCGCATCGAGAGCATTGCTCGCGGAAAGGAGCGCCTGTCGCGCCCGCTCCACGGCGGGTGCGAGCCGGGCGAGCTGCGTCTCGGCGGTCCCCAGCAGCGGGCCGAGCCCGGCCGCGAACCGGTCCAGCTCGCCCTTGACACGTACGAGCTCGTCCTTGGCGGAGGAAAGCTCGGCCTTGGCCCGGGAGGCGACCGCGGGCTCGAGATCATCCCGGTCGAGGTCGTGCGCGTCGACGGCCGTGATGTAGGTGTTGCTGGCCTCGTCGATGCGCCGCCCCAGAGCGGCGAAGTCATCGACGACCTTCCGGGCGGCCGGGGAACTGTCCACGGCCGTGATGGTCTCGATGGAGATCTGCAGATCGCGCTGGGCGGTGTCGAGCTCGTAGAAGGCCTCGGCGGCGGCGTCCTTCGCGGCCTGGGCCTCGGCCCGCTGCCCTTCCCCGCGCCCGCCGAACCAGCGCCGCGTACCACCCCCGGCGAAAGCGGCGGGCACAGCCGCGGCGAGCAACGGCACGGGCAGCAGCATCAGCAGAAGAACATCACGCACGCCACGACCGCGACCGGGTCCGCCGCGACTGCCGCGGCCGTACCGGCTGACGGAGACATCACTGACGGCGGAACTCCCACCCGCTCTCGCCTGCGGCTTCGCGTGTGTCGCCGTCACATCCCTCTCCCGTGCTGTTTCGCCCTGCCCGGTACATTCTCCCACCAGGTAATGACGAACACACGGGCCCGTTAGTTCGCGGTTCGCACCGTGACTTCCCCGTTGTCACTGTGCGCCTTCACCGCATACGGACTGTCGTCGCTGCGGGGCACGTCCACGGAGACGTGCCCGTTGTCGGCCGACGCGGACACCGCGTACCGGCTCCTGCCCGCCGGCAGGTCGATGGTGATGCGCCCGTTGTCACTGACGGTGTCCACGAGATCGGGGACGCGGTCGAAGTCGAGCTTCACCGAACCGTTGTCCGACCGGACCACCACGGACGACGCCGAGACCCGCTCGCCGCGCACGGAGCCGTTGTCGCTCTTCAGCTCCAGCGGCCCGGTGACATCCCGCACGACGACCCCGCCGTTGTCGGAGAACAGCTTGAGCGGCGTACCGAACCCGGACGCGGTGACCTTCCCGTTGTCCGCATCCACGGTCAGGGCGAGCCCCCGAGGCACCTTCACCTGATGATGCGAGCCGCAGTCACTGATCAGCGCCTCACACTTCACCCGAAGCGTCAGCGTGTCGCCCTCCAGCTTCCACACGGGGTCCGGCCCACTCCCGAGCACGGCCCACCCATCGACCTTCCGGGTCACCTCGATCTCCTCCACATCGGCGGGCACGACGTCCACGGTCGAGTTCTCCGCGTCGATGGTCAGCGCCTTCCCGCTGTACGCGAACGACTTGTGCTCGGCGGGAGCGTCCTCCACGTCCGTACTCCCACACCCACTGAGCATGCCGACGAGCAGAACGGCGCCCCCGGAGATCACGAGGGCGTTGGTGCGGGCACGGCTACGGATGCGGGTGCGGGTGGTCATAGCGGTCGAGTCCCCCTGGCTGACGCTGCGGATGTGCCTCCACCGTATGCAGCGCCCGCCCGGGGGACGATGTGGACGGCTACCGTCTTGGGGGTGGGGGTATCCCCCGTATCGCCATCGCCCGGCCAACCGATTGTCGACGCGCGGCGCGAGCCATGTAACCTGTTGCCTCATCCACGGGTGCGTAGCTCAGGGGTAGAGCGCTGCTCTTACAAAGCAGATGTCGGCGGTTCGAAACCGTCCGCGCCCACCAACCAGAACGCCCCCGCAGCAAGCCGCTGCGGGGGCGTTGACGGTGGTTCCTCACTCCGGTCGGCGCCGTCACCGAGGCCCGGCGGTGGTCCGCCGGACAGGGGTGCCCTGGGCTACCTCGCTTTCCACGGGTCCGGAGACGGCTTCAGGCCGAAGGTGTGGTTGAGCCGCGCCTGAGCAGCCTTGAGGCTCTTGATTCCTTCGTCGAACGTGTGCCACCCCCGCGCCGCCTGTCCGCCCTCCTCGGGTGACTGGATCAGGCTGTTCTCCGGTGCCGAACCCAGCACCTGGTGCGCACCCTCGTCGAGGTGATCGATGGCGGCCGACCAGGCTGTTTGGGTCTTGGGGTCGGGGAGGGCGCTGAACAGCCGAGCTGTGCTGATCGCCTCCGTGAGACCGGTGAAGTCCACTATCACCAGCTCCAGATCGCCACGGGGGCGGCCTGCTTGCGCCTTCACAGCTTCCTTGATCAAACTGACCATCGCCGTCTCGCCTCCGTACAGATACCAACTGTTGACGGCCTCAGCGATCTCGGCGGCGGTGGTCGGAGTGGGCGCCGCAGTCGGGGACGGGGACGGGGTCGGAGACGAGGTCGCAGACGGGGTCGATGGGGTGCTCGGTGTGGCGGGGCCTTTGGCCTGGTCGGAGCCGGCTCCCGTACAGGCGCTGAGCAGCACAGCCGTGACGGCCGTGAGCAGCACCGATACGCGGATACGCTTCGGCCGGTTCATCACCGGGCCCTGAGGGTCAGGGCGGTGAGCAGTCGGGCTCGGGGAGTGGCACTCGCGCCCCCACATACTCCTCGCCCACCTGAGCTGCTGGGTTCTTCGTGCCACGGCACTTCCCCTCGTCCGGATGGGGAAAACAGGCCCCCCGCAGTGATCGGAGCGGCCGGTGCATGGCCGCCCCACCGACGCTAGGGCGAGGCGATACATTCCACCAGCGACTGGATCGTATGGGAGCCATGCGATAGACGAATGGGTCGCGCGGGACGGAGGGGTGGCTCGTGTTCGACATCGAGGCGCTGCGGCTGCTGGTGACCGTGGCCGGGGCAGGGTCTTTCACCAAGGCGGCGGTCAGTCTCAACTACACGCAGTCGGCGGTCTCCCGGCGCATCGCGTCGCTGGAGCAGGAAGCGGGCGGCCCACTCTTCGAGAGGCTTCCGAGAGGCGTACGGCTGAACCCGGCGGGCCGCGCCCTGTACCGGCACGCCGTGGACGTCCTCGACCGCCTGGCCCATGCGGAACAGGAGTTGGCCGAACTGCACAGGGGGCACGGTGGGTTGCTGCACGTAGGGGCGTTCCCCACCGCCAACATCGCTTTGGTTCCCGCTGTCTTGCGGGCATTCCGGCAAGCCCGGCCGGATGTCGAGGTCATCGCGGTCGAAGGCCGCAGCGGCACGCTGACGGCCCGGCTCGCGGACGGAGCGCTGGACCTTGCCGTGGTCAGCGGCTACCCCTCCGGGCTGCCCTCTGCCGAAGGAGTCGTCACGACACCACTGTGTGAGGACGAGCTGCTCGTCGCCCTCCCCCGGGAGCATCACCTGGCCGGAGCCGAGGTGATCGACCTGCTCGAACTACGCGACGAGGACTGGCTGCAGGACGCGTACGGGGACCGCCCCACGATGCTCGCCGACGCCTGCGCGCGGGCGGGCTTCGCCCCAAGGAAGATCGTCCGGATCGCGGAGTGGACGGGAAAGTTCGGTTACGTGGCCGCGGGCCTCGGCGTCGCGCTGGTCCCGTCGCTGGCCGCTTGGGCGGTTCCGGAGGGGCTGGTGCTGGCCCGCCTCACCGATCCGTCCCTACGGCGAACCCTGCACGTCGCGCTACCCGCCACCCCGCTGCCGGCGGCGCTGACCCTGCGCGAGTTGTTCCTGGACGGAGGCCTTCGACCGTCGGGGACGCGCTGGACGCCGGACACCCGGCCGGCGTCGCCGGGGCCGGGGGCGGGGGCGGATGTGTGACTCGTCGCATCGGCGTCGGCGGCTGTCGGCCTACGTCTGTGAGTTCCTCAACTCCACGTCCAGGCAGCTCGCTTGGAAGTCGTTGATGCCGGATTCGACCGGGCTTCTCTGAGTGCGGGATGGGGCCGGGCGCGGTCTCTGTGCGGCTGTTTCCCGAGAGAGGGGCATTGTCCTGCCCCCGCTACTCACGTGGTGGCCGGATACGACGAGAAGGCGGAACCGGCCGGATTCGAACCGGCGTCCTCGCGGTTTTGGAGACCGCGCGCGACGACCTCTGCGCTACGGCTCCGCCCCGTCCCATCATGCCAGTGGCTCCCGCTCAGGCATGTTCCAGGCGGCATGAACGGCCCTACGGTCGATCGGCGCATCGGAGGGCGCGCGGCGGCCCGAGTGTGGCCAGGTGCGCGTCGGCGGGATGGCGCTCGCCAACGTGCCGACGCGAACGGTGAAGCGCAGGCCATCCAGCCGTGGGGCGTTGTACGGGCTGGAGTCTGCTGAACGCGCCGACCGCGCTCACCTGCATCGACACCTGACATCTGACTCCCCGTGCGCCGGGCCCGCGCCGTGAGGAGGTCACGCTCCCGGCCGGAACGTCGACCGGCTGAGACGCGCCCGGAACGGAAACGCCCCGGGCCTGTGGGCCCTCCGGACCGGCTGCTAATCTCCGGCCTCGTGAACGACAGCGTGTATGTGGGCAAGGCGGGCAAGGATGCGGCACTGGACCGGGGATGGCTCCTCGGGCACTTCAAGGACGAGGGCGACCCGCGCCACAGTGAGGACGTAGAGATCAAGTGGGGTGTTCACCCTCCTGGGGACGCACGCCGGCAATGGGTGAAGGGCGAGCACCGCACCGCGCTCCTGGTTCTGATCAGTGGCCGGTTCCGCGTCGAACTCCCCGGCCGCAGCGTCCTTCTGGAGGAGCAGGGTGACTACGTGGTGTGGGGGCGCGGGGTCGACCACTCCTGGGTCGCGGAAGAGGAATCGGTGGTGCTGACGGTCCGATGGCCGTCCGTGCCCGGGTACGCGGTTCCGGAGTAGCCCCGAGGGGGCGCGGGGTGTGGTCGGCAGGTGGACGAACCCGGCCCCGCACGCCGAGCAGACGGCCGTGGGCGCCTTCCGGCCTGAGCGGGTCGGGTGGCCGGCCGGTCCGCCGGTGACCGCTCGCGGGCGACGCCTGTGGCGGGATATCGCGTGTCACCGCCCGCGGCAGTGCCCTTAGCCTGTGCGGATGCCTCGGGGGCGAAGGCGCGATCGTTCGGTGTCCCACCGCTTCGGGACGGCCCGAGCCGAACCCCGTGCGACACCTGGGAGGGCACTGAGCGATGACCGTCGACCAGCGTGAACGCGGGGCGGACCCCGCCGCGTCCCCCCTGCGGATCCCCGCCTTCCGGCGGTTCCTGCTGGCTCATCTTGTTTCGGCCACCGGGTCGGCCATGGCTCCGGTGGCGCTGGCGTTCGCCGTGATCGGGCAGGGCGGGGGAGCCGGGGCGCTCGGGATCGTGCTGACCGCGAACACCGTGCCGACCCTGGTCTTCCTCCTCATGGGCGGCGTGCTGGCGGACCGGATGTCCCGCAGCCGCATCCTCTTTGTCGGCAACCTCGGAGCCGGTGCCGCCCAGGCGGCCGTCGCCGTACTGGTCGCGACCGGGACGGCGACGACCTTCGCGATCAGCGTCTGCGCCTGCCTCTCCGGAGTCGCGGCCGCCTTCACCGCGCCCGCCGCTCAGGGGATCGCGAGCCGGCTCGTGCCGAAGGAGCGGCTCCAGCAGGCGAACGCGCTCGTCCGGGTGCCCGGCAACGCGGTCAAGGTGATCGGCCCGGTCGTCGGCGGGTTCGTCGTCTCGTTCACCGGGCCCGCCTGGGCGCTCGGCTGGGACGCGGCCACGTTCGGCGTCGCCGCCCTCCTCCTGCTCGGGCTGCGGCTCGCCGGGGCCGTAGCCTCCGGCGTCGGTCCCCTGGCCGATCTCCGTACCGGCTGGGCAGGATTCCGTTCCCGGAGCTGGCTCTGGAGCTACACCGCAGCCGGGACCGCCGTGGTCGCGGCCTGGCTGGCCGGATTCCAGTTGCTCGGGCCCCTCGTGGCCGAACACGACTACTCCGGCGCCCGCTCCTGGGGGCTGGTGCAGGGCGCCTTCGCCGCCGGGCTGCTGGCCGGGACGCTCGTCTGCCTCGCCTGGAAGCCGCGACGGCTGATGCTGGTCTGCGTGGTGACCAGTGGGGGCATGATGCTGCCGTTGGCCGCCCTCGGGCTGGGGCTGTCGCTGCCGTGGGTGCTGGGCGCCGCCGTCGTCGCCGGAATCGGTCTGGACGTGGCGATCGTCTCCTGGTCCACGATCATGCAGCAGCAGGTGCCCGACGAGGAGTTGGGGCGGCTCAGCGCGTTCAACGCCGTCGGCGAGCGCTTCGCCATCCCGGCCGCGTACCTCCTGGCAGCGGTCGCTTCGGCGCACTGGAGCAGTCGGCAGATCCTCCTGGTGTGCTCGGCGATCATTCTCCTCGCCACCCTGGCCAACGCGTGCGTGCGCGACGTGTACCGGATGCGCCGCCTGGGCTGAACTCCGCTGTGGGGAGCGGATGTTGGTCGGCCGCTCGTTTCGGGGCTCCGGAGTCGTACAAGCGTTGCCGACCCGGTGCCGGCGGGCCCGGCCGCCCTGCGTGCGGGAGTTCTCTGCCCAGGCGGGCCAGCGGGGAGAACGCCATGAACAGCGGGGACAGGGCGAGGGCCGCGGCGGTCACCAGGAGACTCGTACGCAGCCCCCAGCGGCCCGCCAGGAAGCCGCCCAGCAGGGAACCGACCGGGGTCAGGCCCATACCGGCGACGTTGATGGTCGCGACCACCCGGCCCTGTATCCGTACGGGGGTGAGGGCCTGGCGCACGGCCATCATCGTGACGTTGACCAACTGGCCGAACGTGCCGAAGAGGAAGTTGACGCAGAGGAGCACGGTGAGCGTGACGGCCGTCGAGCCGCGCTGCGCCGGTACGCACAGCATCACGCCGTCCGCGACCACCGCCGAGAACACCAGCACCCTGCCGTACCCGAACCGCCCCGGAGCTCTCGCCGCCAGCAGCGACCCCACGACCGCGCCCGGGCCCATCGCGGCGAGCGCCAGGCCGACGGCCGTGCCCGACAGGTGCAGTCCGCGCGGGAGGTACAGCAGATAGAGGGTCATCAGCGCGGCGAACCAGAACTGGAAGAGGGCCGACGACACCGCCACCGCCCGCAACGAGGCGTCACCCGCCACGAACATCAGACCCTCCTGGATCTGCCGCCGGATACGCACCGGGCCGTCGCCGCGCTCGGGGACCGGCTCGTGCCCGCGGATCCGCCGGATCGACACGGACGACAGCGCGAAGAACAACGCACCGGTGACGACGGCGACCGGACCCGAGAACAGCGAAACCAGCGCGCCACCGAGTGCCGGGCCGCCCATCTGCGCAGCCGATCTGCTGCCCTCCAGCGCGCTGTTGCCCCGCAGCAGCCGGTCGCGTGCCACCAGGCGTACGAGCGAGGCCTGGTACGCCACGTCGAAGAACACGCTCAGTACGCCGACGAGCAGCGCGACCACGAGCAGCACGGGAAGTCCGAGGACACCGAGCAGATACGCGGCGGGGATCACCCCCAGCGCCAGGGCCCGCCCGCAGTCCGCCAGCACCATCACCGTGCGGGCGCGTCGGCGGTCCACCCACGCCCCCGCGAAGAGTGAGAGCAGCAGGATCGGCGCCTGCTCCACCGCACGCAGTACGCCGAGTTGACCCGGGCTCGCGTTGAGCGACACCACGGCGATCAGCGGCAGGACCACCTGCGTGGCCTGCGCCCCGAACTGGGACGCGGTCTGACCCACCCAGAGCCTGCGGAAGTCGGCGTCCCGCCACAGACTCGGCGTAGCCTGCGTCCGGCGGTTGCCGGCCGCCGTCATCGCGTGCCCCGCGCGCGGACGGGGGTGGTGCGGAACGTTCGGGTGTACGGCATCGGTTGCACAGAGACCCCTTGAACTGCGGAGGACAACGCTCACCGGCCGGGCACGGGGAAGCGCACCGGCGGTTCGGGCGAGAGGGCTCGCGGCGCCGCGGAACAGGGGCGGCACGCGATGACGGGTCGATCACGACCTACGACGTCAGCGCGTGCTCGGGCGACCGGGCATCCTTACTCCTGTCCGAGGGATCATGCGGTGGTCGCAGGGTAGTCGCCGGGGCGTCGGGCAGGGGAGCGAATTTCCGTCCCGTCCCGCACATCGTTCGCGGGTGGGCCCCGCGGCCGGCGACTGCGGACAGCGGGATATCACCGGCCGGGGCGGGCGGTGGCGTGAGGGCAAAGGGGCGGCAGGATGAGTAAACGGCGTTACGTGGCCAGGGGCGTCCCGGGCGGCTACCGAATCTGGGACAACCGCGGGCGCAAGTGGTGGGGCGACCACTACGAGCTCTGCCCGGACGATCTGCTGCGCGAGCTGAACGGCGACGGGAACCTGGACGCGATCACCGCCCTCATGAAGCGGTACAGGGCGCTGAAGCGTTAGTCGCGGGAGTGCGGGGAGCCGGCCCGGTGGCGTGGCGCGGGAGCCGGGGGCGCCGGTGCGTACGCACCGGTTCACGCCCCGCTCCCTTCACCCGTTCGGCCCCGTCGAGTAGCCGCCTCCGATCGTGCCGAGCAGGGTCGGTCTGACGTGCAGTTCCACCGGCCCAGGAGTCCTCATGGCACAGACCGCGCCCACACCGGGCAATTCCTCCCCGCCTTCGGCCCACCCCGGGGGCGTCAACCCCTGGGCGGCCGGCGGGATCATGTTCGCCGGCGTCCTGCTGATGGTCGACGGGGTGCTGGGGGCGATCAAGGGCATCGCCGGCATAGCGTCCGACGACGTCTACGCGCGGATCAACAACTACGTCTTCGAGTTCAACGTGACGACCTGGGGGTGGATCCACCTCATCCTCGGGGTCATCATCGCCGTCGTCGGCTGGGGCATCCTCAAGGGCTCGGTCTGGGCGCGCGGGATCGGTGTGGGGCTCGCGGCGCTCAACATGATCGCCAACTTCATGTGGCTGCCCTACCAGCCCATCTGGGCCGTCGTCTCCCTCGCCATCGACACCTTCGTGATCTGGGCGCTGTGCACGGACCGATCCAAGGCGGTCGTCTGACGGCCACCGGCGGCAACGGGCCGGACCCGCGCCGCGGCCGGCCGCCCGGCGCCGGAGGGGAAGCCCGCCGAGGGGGACGCGGCCCGGCCGGCGGACACCGGGACGTTGTCAGTGGCGCGGTCCACACTGGATGTATGTGCCGAAGCATCAAGACCCTCCGCCCGCCGGCCCTCCCCGAGGAGGCCACCGAGGACGACGTCCGTGCCGCCGCCCTGCAGTTCGTCCGCAAGGTGTCCGGCTTCCGCGCCCCGGCGGCGCACAACAGGGAAGTCTTCGACCGGGCCGTCGACGAGATCGCCGAAGCGACGGCCCGGTTGCTGGACGGCCTGGAAGTACGGGGTGGTGTCAGGACGCCGTAGGGACGGAGGCGGAGACCGGTCCGGGGGCGGAGGCAGCCGCGGCCGCGGCTGCCGCGGGGCGCTTCATCAGGAGTGCGGCGAACGCGCCGGCGACGAACAGGGCCAGGACCGAGAGGGCCGTGCCCAGCCAGCTCGCCCCGAGCCAGTGGGCGCCGAAGTAGCCGAGGCCCACGCTGTAACCCGCCCAGGCCACGCCTGCCACGGCGGACCACGGCAGGAATTCCTTCACGTTGCGGTGCGAGGCGCCCGCGCCCAGCGAGACGACCGAGCGGCCGGCCGGGGCGAAGCGCGCGATGACGACGAGGACGCCGCCGCCGCGGCTCAGGGCGGCGCCGAGGCGTTCGTGCGCCGAGGTGAGCCTGCGGGAGCGGGCTATGGCGCGGTCCAGGCGCTCGCCGCCGCGCCAGGCCAGCCGGTACGCGGCGAGGTCACCGAGGACGGAGGCGGTGGCCGCGCAGAGGATCAGGGCGAAGACCGAGGGCACCTCGGTCACGTGACGGGCAGCGTCCGCGGCCACGGTGGTGGTGCCTGCGGCGGCGGCCGTGGCGGCCGTGATCACGAGGACCCCGCTCGGCAGTACGGGAAGGAAGACGTCGAGCAGCACGGAGAGGGCGACCACGGCGTAGATCCATGGGCTGCCGGTCAGCGCACCCACACTCTCGAGCACCTTCTACTCCCCGATCGATGACAACGCCGCGACGTCGCAGGGGAGCGGCAGGAGCGGCAGGTTCAGCTGTACAGCGTACGCCTGCCGTTCACCTGGAGATCCATATATATGCGCGATGTTGGGCATCTCACGTGCGTCACGGACACGACGTGCGCACCGGTGCTCCCGTACCGGCGATACCTGCCTCGCCTCCGCGCCCGTACCTCGTGCACGGCGGGGAGCGGTTCCCGTCGTGCACGAGGTGCTGCCCGGGGCCCGGTCGGCGCGGGCCCGTGCGGTGGGCGCGTGGGGTCGGGTCAGGCGGCGACCGGTGTGCTGGGCTCGGGTGCCCGGTCCTGGCCGCCCTCAGCGGTGGTGCGGGAGCTGAACAGCCGGTCCAGGGCCAGGGCCCCGGGACCGGTGAAGACGAGCAGCAGGAAGGCCCAGGCGTAGACGGCCGAGGGCTCGCCGCCGTTCTCCAGGGGGAAGAGCGCCTCGGGCTGGTGGACCTTGAAGTACGCGTACGCCATGGAGCCGGACGAGACGAGGGCGGCGATACGGGTGCCCAGGCCCAGCACGACGAGGCTGCCGCCGACGAGCTGGATGACCGCGGCGTACCAGCCGGGCCAGGTGCCTGCGGGTATGGACCCGCCGCCCATGGCGCCGCCGAGGACGCCGAAGAGCGAGGCGGCACCGTGGCAGGCGAAGAGCAGGCCCACGACGATGCGGAAGAGGGCGAGGGCATAGGGCTGGGCCTGATTCAGGCGTGTGTACATGTGGGGAAACACGTGGGGAGAGCTCCTTCGGTCTGGTGGGGACGTGAACCGACTGAGCGCCAAAGATTAGGTAGACCTCACCAATACTTGCAAGTTCAACGTTTTGTCGAGTGGCCGAAAGATGGCGGGCTGTCATCGGTCAGTGGGCGGTCGAAGGCCAGCTCCAGTGCGGTGCCCGTCTTCCTCGACTTGGCCTGAACCAATGACAGAGCGGCTTTCCGGCCACTCATCGTGAGCGTCATCAGCTGATTGCCGAACCACGGCCCACCCGTCCTCTGCCACCTCACCGAAGGGGTTCCGGTGCGGCCGTGCCGCGCCAGCAGTCGGCCGAGCAGCCGTCCCGTCCGGCTCCAGGCGAAACGGAAGCTGCCCCTGAGCGGGGCGGGGATGGAGTTGTGTACGGGAGAGCAGGTCAGCTGGAGAACGCGAGCCGCTGGTGCGCCGGAGGGGGGCGGAGCGGAAGGTGCGGGCTCCGCGATGTAGGCGTGGTGCACATCGCCCGACAGCACGCATACCGTCGCCGGAGCCTCCGGCCCCTCGGCCACCTCCCGGATCAGCTCCGTCAACTGCCGGAAGGATGCGGGGAAGGCCGCCCAATGCTCCAGGTCGGAGCGTTGTCGCAGGAACTCACCGACCCGCGCCCAGCGGCCGTCCACGCCGCCCCGCTCGCCCCGGCACAGTGCCGCGCTCCACTGCTCCGCGTCATGGATCAGGGGCGGCAGCAGCCACGGCAGCGAGGTGCCGATCAGGAGGTGGTCGTAGGAACCCGGAGCGGACAGGGCCTCCTCCCGGAGCCACTGGGCCTCCTGCGGGTGGAGCATCGCCCGGTGCTGCTCGTCGAGGACCCGGGCCGCGCGGCTGTCCACCATGAGCAGCCGTACTCGGCCGAAAACACGTCGGTAGCTCCACCGGGTGCGGGTCGGGTCGGTGGCTGCCTCGGCCGCGAAACGGCGCACCTCCTGCGTGCCGTCCGGGATGGCGTGCACGGCCGCGTGGAGCGGGTCCGCGGCGAGTTCGGAGGGGGAGAGGTTGCCCAGGTGCTGGTACACCCAGTACGACATCAGCCCGCTGACGATCCGCTCGTTCCACCAGGACGTGGCGCTGATGTCGGCCAGCCAGGCGGCGCTGGTGTTCCAGTCGTCGATGACGTCGTGATCGTCGAAGATCATGCAGCTCGGTACGGTCGAGAGCAGCCACCGCACCTCGGGGTCGCGCCACGACTCGTCGTACAGGCAGGTGTATTCGTCGTAGTCCGCCACCTCGGCCCCCGGCGCTTCGTTCAGATCGCGCCGGGCCGCCAGCCTGCGGCGCGTCGCCTCCGAGGTCTCGTCCGCGTACACCTGGTCGCCCAGGAGGAGCAGCACGTCGGGGCGTGCGGCCTCGGGGTCGGCGGCGAGACGGGTCGCGAGGGCGTCCAGGGCGTCGGGGCCGACGGGGTCGCTGCGGCCCGACAGGTGGCCGCCGGCGGGCGGCGCCGCCCATCGGCAGGAGCCGAACGCGACCCGGACCGTGCCGGGGCCGGACCCATCCCCGCCGTCCGCGGCCCCGGGTATGGGCGGCGTGGTGATCGTGCTCGGCGGAAAGGGGTAGTCCTCGGGCGGCCACACCGTGTGGTCGTCCAGCAGCACTTCGTACGGGGTGGTGGAGCCGGGCGTCAGGCCGGTCACCACCACCAGGGCGTAGTGGTGTCCGGAGACCGCGAAGGTGCGGGACGAGCCCGACGCCCCGTCCGCGCACCGGACTTCGGCCGTACACGGCCGGTCCGCCTCGACCCAGACGGTCGCTGTGGAGGCGGTCTCCCAGTCGACGTACCGCAGTAGTGGTCCCAGGCGCAGCCCGGCCATGTGAAGCTCCTCGCGTCGTTCCGTACGGGACGGTCCGGACGGTCCCGATGGGCGGTGCCGTACGGCGCATGCGTACGGCCGGTTCGTACCGTACGGAACGACGGAGGAGTGCGGGGCGGTTCCGGGGGTGGGTGATGTCTCCCCGGTCGGCGGCGGGCTTCCACTGCTCGGCCTCGCGGGCTGCCGCGCGGGCGCCGAGGAACCCCGACGGCCAGGGAAACCGCGGGTGGAGAACGGGAGCGCCGCACCGGGCCCGGTCGGCCTGGTGCGGCGGTCATGCCTTGAGGTGGGTGATGTCCCCGCCGCCGCGGCCGAGTGCGCGTACCGGTCGACGAGTCGGGGCGGCCGGGTCGGGAAGGACCCGGCCGCCGGATGTTCAGCAGCCGTTGAGCACGGTCTGGAGGGCGCTCTTCTCGGCCGAGTCGACGGTCAGGTCGTAGTAGTGCTTCACGTGCACCCACGCGCGCACGTACGTGCACTTGTACGCGGTGCGCGAGGGCAGCCACGTCGCGGGGTCCTGGTCGCTCTTGGACTGGTTGACGTTGTCCGTGACGGCGATGAGCTGGGGGCGCGTCAGGTCGTTGGCGTACGCCTGGCGTTCGGCGTTGGTCCAGCTGGAGGCGCCGGAGCGCCATGCCTCGGCGAGCGGGACCATGTGGTCGATGTCCAGGTCGGATGCGGCGGTCCAGGTGGCGCCGTCGTACTGCGAGTACCAACTGCCGCTGACAGCGGCGCAGCTGGAGTCCTGCGAGACGTTCGTACCGTCCCGCTTCAGGACGACCTCGCGGGTGTTGCACGCACCCGACTGGGTGATCCAGTGCGGGAACTTGTCCCTGCTGTATCCGCTGGACGAGCCCTCCGCCTTCACGGTCAGCTCGCCGAGATACGTACGGGCGGTGGAGGCCGAGACGGGGGTGGGCATGGCCGCCTGGGCGCTTGGAGCCGTGAGGAGTCCGGTGGTTGCGGTGAGGGCGGCGGATGCGGCGAGTACGGCTATGCGACGCGCGTAGACACGTGACATGTGAACTCCCATGATGTGGGGGGTGATTGAACGGCCCGTGCGGAGAGCGGCCCGGTCATCGTGGCGGCGCCAGGTTTCCGTGGGGTGGGCGCCAGGTAACAGAGTGGCGACATGGGCACGTCACATCAAGGGGTTCGACGAAGAGGTTCGGGGTGCGGGGGCGTACCGGAGTGCGTGCGCGGGCGTAGGGAGCCGAGGGGGCGGCGGTTCCGTCGAGTGGGGCGTGGGCCGGGGCGGGTCCGACCCGCACCGGGGATTCCGGTTCGTGGCGGGAGACCGGGTGTGCGCGGTCCTATGGTGGCGGCGTGCTGCTTCCGGTCAACATCACGCTCGGCGTCGTCCTGGCGCTGCTGCTCGCGGCGGCCGCCGCCGTCGCCCGGGTCGCGTCCCTCGGTCGCTCGCGGGAGATCGTCGTGGCCGGGCTACGGGCCGCGGTTCAGCTCGCCGCGGTCTCCTCGCTCATCGGCTGGGTGGTCCACGCCCTCGCGCCGACGTTCGCGTTCATCGCGCTGATGTACGCGGTGGCCGTGTGGACCGCGGGCCGCCGCGTCACGGGAAACCGCACGTGGCGATGGGTGGCCGTGCCGATCGGGGTGGGGGTCGCACCGGTGGTCCTCGCGCTGCTGCTCACCGGTCTCGTCCCGGTGCGGGGCATCGCGCTGATCCCGGTGACGGGCATCCTCATCGGGGGAGCGCTGACCGCGACCGTGCTCGGCGGCCGCCGGGCACTCGATGAACTGACCGTGCGGCGGGGCGAGGTGGAAGCGGCGATGGCCCTCGGATTCCTGGACCGTGACGCACGGCTGGAGATCGCGCGGCCCGCGGCGTCGGACGCGCTGCTGCCGGGGCTCGACCAGACGCGCACGGTGGGGCTCGTCACGCTGCCCGGGGCGTTCGTGGGCATGCTGCTGGGCGGCGCCTCACCCGTACAGGCGGGCGCCGTACAGCTGTTCGTGCTGGTGGCCCTGATGGCCGTACAGGCCGCGGCCGTCGCGACCGTGCTGGAACTGGTGGCGCGGGGGCGGCTGCACCGCGAGGTGAGGGGAGCGGACGCGGGGCGCTGACGCCCTGCGGCCCGATGCGGCTAGCGCTCGTTGACGTGCAGCACGACCGAGCCGTCCGCCGCCGCTTCCACCCGGATGCGCGTCAGGTCGTCGACGTGGGCGTCGGGGGAGAGCGCCGCCGCGCGCGGGCCCACGCCCACGACGCGCATGCCCGCCGCCCGGCCGGCCGCGATGCCCGCCTCGGAGTCCTCGAAGACGATGCAGTCCGCCGGTGCGAAGCCGAGACCGGCCGCGCCCTTGAGGAAGCCCTCGGGGTCCGGCTTGCTGGCGCCGACGCTCTCGGCGGTGACGCGGAGCTCCGGCATCCGCAGCCCCGCCGCGGTCATCCGGGCCCGGGCCAGAGCCAGGTCGGCGGAGGTGACCAGGGCGTGCGGGAGCGCGGTGATCGCGTCCATGAACGCGGGAGCGCCGCCGATCGGGACGACGCCGTCGGTGTCGGCGGTCTCCTCGGCGAGCATCAGCCGGTTGTCCGCGTAGTTCTCCTCCATGGGGCGGTCCGGGAGGAGCACCGCCATGGTGGCGTAACCCTGCCGGCCGTGCACCACCTTGAGCGCCGCCTCCGGGTCCAGGCCCTGGCGCAGCGCCCAGCGCCGCCAGCAGCGCTCCACGACGGCGTCGGAGTTCACCAGCGTGCCGTCCATGTCGAGGAGGAGTGCGCGGGCGGTGAGGACGGTGGCCGGCATGGGCGGGCTCCAGAGCGGGGGAAGCGAACGCCGCGGGGGGATGTGCGGCGCGGGAAAGAAACAAGTGGCCCCCGCTCGCCGGTCAGGGTGTGCGCGCGGAGGCCACTTTGTTTCTCCACGATACAAAAACAGGGCCGCGAAAGCGAATCGCTGCGCCGCCAGGGGTGGCCCCGTGCGGTCAGTGGCGCCCCCGGCCCGATGTGTTGCCTTCCAGCTTGGCCCGGGTGTTCGGGCCGTAGACGCCCTCGGGGTCGCCCTGGACGTTCCACCAGATCTGGAAGTCGTGCACGGCCTTCTGGACCCGCTCCGAGTAGGTGTCGTCGGTGGGGCCCTGGCCGAGCACCCAGGCTTCCTGGAGCCTGCGCTGCAGCTCGGCCACCTCCGGGCCCGAGTCTCCGAGCTTCAGCGTCGGGTCGCCCTGTGTCTGGGCGGGCGGCGCCACCGCCGCGGGGTCGCTGCTCCCCGCAGTGGCCGACGGGGACGACGCGGCGCCCGGCCGTGACGCCGACGTGGACGGCGACGCGGAACGGGAGGCGGAGATCGACGCCGACGGCGACGCGGAGCCGGACGCGGACCCCGAAGCCGACGCGGACGGCGAGCGGGAGGCCGACCGCGAGGCCGACGCGGAAGCGGACGCCGACGCGGACGCCGACGGCTCGATGCCCTCCTCGGGGAGGCTGGCCACCGTGGAGGGCAGCGCCTGGTCCAGGTCGGCCTCCTGGTCCCTGTCCCCGTTGAACAGCCCGCCCACGAACGCCGCCGTGCCGACCACCGTGACGACGGCCGCCCCCGCGACCAGCGCCGCGAAGGGCCGCCGACGTCGTGGCTGCACGGGGTCCGGGCCGGTCATGAGGAGTGCGGTCCCGGAGAGACCCGCCGCCGTGTGGCCCGAAGCGGTCGTTTCCGGGCCCGCCGGATCAAGGAACAGCGGCATCGTCGTGGCGGCGTCGCCGGGCTGCCCGTCCGCCGCGTGCCCCCGCTCCCGCGACGGGCCGGTGGCCGCAGCCGCGTCCTCGCCGCCCAGGGTCACGTACGGCCGGATGCGCAGCGGATCGAAGTCCTCCGCCGCCGCCATCTCCGCCGAGCGGTCGGCGTGGTGCTGCTCCGCGATGCGCTGCTGCTCGGCGGCCCGTTCCTCGTCGCCGAGGTGGTGCGGTCCGGCGGGCTGCTGCGTGAAGGCGGCACCGCCGTGGGCCGGGCGTGCCGCGCAGGCGCAGCCCGGGCCGGTGCCCGGTCTGTTGTCCGTACCGCACTCCGGGCATATATGTCCGGTCATGGTGGGTCCCCTCCCCTTGAACTGTTTGCGATTATGCAGCCCGCCGCCGGGAAGCCCAATCATGGAGTTCTTCGGCAGGCCATAACGGTGCGGAACGGACAGGATGGGGGTGTATCGGATCCGAGGAGATGTTCTATGGCCCAGCAGTTGAGCCCCCCGGCCCTGGGCCCCGGCGCCGAGCGCTCCACGCGGTCGGTTCTGGTGGCGATCGGCGCACTGCTTCTCGGCATGCTCCTCGCCGCACTCGACCAGACGATCGTCTCCACCGCGCTGCCGACGATCGTCAGCGACCTCGGCGGCCTGGAGCACCTGTCGTGGGTGGTCACGGCCTATCTGCTGGCGTCGACCGCCGCGACCCCGCTCTGGGGCAAGCTCGGCGACCAGTACGGGCGCAAGAAGCTCTTCCAGACCGCCATCATCATCTTCCTGATCGGCTCGGCCCTCTGCGGCATCGCCCAGAACATGCCGCAGCTGATCGGCTTCCGCGCCCTCCAGGGGCTCGGCGGCGGCGGTCTGATGGTGTTGTCGATGGCGATCGTCGGCGACCTCGTCCCCCCGCGTGAACGCGGCAAGTACCAGGGTCTGTTCGGCGCCGTGTTCGGCGCGACGAGCGTCCTCGGACCGCTCCTCGGCGGCTTCTTCACCGAGCACCTCAGCTGGCGCTGGGTCTTCTACATCAACCTGCCCATCGGGGTCGTCGCGCTCGCCGTGATCGCCGCCGTGCTGCACATCCCGGTCCGCCGGACGAAGCACACCATCGACTACCTCGGCACCTTCCTCATCGCCTCCGTCGCCACCTGCCTGGTCCTCGTCGCCTCACTCGGCGGCACCACCTGGGCCTGGGGTTCGGCGAAGATCATCGGTCTCGCGGTACTCAGCGTGGTGCTGCTGATCGCGTTCGTGTTCGTGGAGCGGCGCGCGGCCGAACCCGTCCTGCCGCTGAAACTGTTCCGGATCCGGACCTTCAGCCTCGTCGCGGTGATCAGCTTCGTCATCGGCTTCGCGATGTTCGGCGCGATGACCTATCTGCCGACGTTCCTCCAGGTGGTGCACGGCATCACGCCGACCATGTCCGGCGTCCACATGCTCCCCATGGTGTTCGGCCTGCTCATCACCTCGACGCTGTCCGGCCAGCTCGTCAGCCGTACGGGCCGCTGGAAGGTCTTCCCGATCCTCGGCACCGGCATCACCGCGGTCGGCCTGCTGCTCCTGCACCGGCTGACGGAGACCAGCCCCACCTGGGAGATGAGCATCTACTTCTTCGTCTTCGGGGCGGGGCTCGGCCTGGTGATGCAGGTCCTGGTGCTGGTCGTGCAGAACGCGGTCTCGTACCAGGACCTCGGCGTGGCCACCTCGGGCGCGACGTTCTTCCGCTCCATCGGCGCCTCGTTCGGTGTCGCGATCTTCGGCACCATCTTCACCAGCCGGCTCACCGACAAGCTCGGCTCCGCGCTCGCCGACCGGCCGCTGCCGCCCGGAGTCAGCGCCAAGGGGCTGGCCGCCGACCCGCGCGCCATCGGCCAGCTGCCGCCGGCGCTCCAGCAGCCCGTCCTCAACGCGTATTCGACGTCGATCACCGATGTGTTCCTGTACGCCGCCCCCGTCGTCCTGATCGCCTTCCTCTTCGCCTGGCTGCTCAAGGAGGACCCGCTGCGCGGTTCGGTGACCGCCCCCGACACCACCGAGACCCTGGCGTCGAACCCGGTCCAGCGCTCCTCGTACGACGAGTGCGCACGCGCACTCTCCGTCCTCGCCACCCGGGAGGGCCGCCGCGAGGTCTACGTGAAGATCACCGAGAGGGCCGGCTACGACCTGCTGCCTGCCGCCAGCTGGATGCTGCTGCGCATCAAACGGCACGGCACCATCGAACCCGCCCGGCTCGCCGAGGTCGCCCCCGTACCGCTGCGGGTCGTCAGCGACGCCGCCCGGCAGTTGGAGGAGCGCGGCCTGGCCCGCCGGGTGGGGGTGCAGATGGTCCTCACCGAACCGGGCGCCGAGGCCGTGGTGAAGCTCTCGCAGGCCCGTGAGGAGTCCCTGGCCGAGCTGCTGGGCGACTGGTGGGGCCCGGACCGGCCGACCGACCTGGTCGCGCTCGTGTCCGAACTGACCAAGGAGACCAGCGGGTCGAGCAAGGAGCGCCCCCACACCCCGGCGCCCAAGAGGGACCACTCGGCCGGGCACCCGCAGCACCCGCCGGTCTGAGGAGACCCGGTGCCCTACAGCTCCTTGGCGAACCAGTGCTCCGCGTACATGCGGTGGTGGAAGGCCGGGACCTCGCGGTAGCCGTGCTTGGCGTACAGACCGCGCGCCTCGACCAGGTCGTTGCGGGTGTCGAGCCGGATCTGCCGCACGCCGGCGGCCCGTGCCAGGCTCTCGACGGCCGCGAGCAACAGCCCGCCGCCGCCCGTGCCGCGCGACCCGGGGCGTACGTAGACCCGGGTCAGCTCCGCGACGCCCGCCTCCACCACGATCAGCCCCGCGCAGGCCGCCGCGCCGCCCCCGAAGCGGCCGACGACGAACGCGCCGGTCGGCGGTACGAGCAATGCGGCGCCGTCGTCGGTGAGCCCCTCGTCGATCTCCTCAGCCGTCGCGGGCCGCCCCCAATAGCGGCTGGCCACCTCGTCGTAGTAGTCCCGGCGCAGCTGGGCGGCGTCGGGGGAGTCGAAGCGTTCGGGGGTCACGGTCCACGTCATCGGGTCATTCTGGCGGGCGCCCGGCATCAAGGAGAAACGATTTGGCGCGCGCAGACGTCGGGACCGCCATCCCGCGATTCACCCGGCGTACGCACGTCCACGCCTCCCGCGCCCCGACCCGGCGCTCACCTCAGCGGCGGTGGCACGGTGACCGGCGGCGGAGCTGCCACCGGGCGCCGCCGACGGGCCCGCAGCGCCAGGAGCAGCGCCACGGCCACCACCAGCGCCGCACCGAGCAGCGACAGCACCCAGGCCGGCGCGCCGCCCACGGTCAGCAGCTCGTCCCGGTAGTGCGTCGTCCGGTACGGGGTGTCCGCCGCGGCCGCACGCAGCTCATGGTCGCCGTCGATCAGCTCCGGCCGCGGGAACGACTGGTCGATCGCCGTGACGAACACCGGCTTCCCGCCCGTCAGCGCGCTCAGCGCCGGGTACGCGCCCTTCTCCTGCCCGGCATCGAACCGGTCCGCGTACGTCACCTCGGGCGGGCTTCCGCCGATCGTGCCGCGCGGCTCCATGCGGTGCGCCGCGAGCACGTACAGACCCAGGGACTGCGGCGTCGCGGCGAGCCGGGACAGGCGCATCGGGTAGACCAGCCGGTCGCTGGCGAAACGCAGCCGCAGCGGGTCGAGCGTGCCGCGCAACGGCACGCCGGACTCCCGGGGGGCCAGGCGCACGGCCACGTACTCCCACTTCTGTTCCACATAGGGGCGCAGTGCCGTCGCGAGCCGGTCCGGCAGTTCGAAGCCGTTCTCCGTCAGCCAGCCCTCCAGCGCGGCGGGGTCGGTCGCGGTCAGCCGCGCCACGTCGAACGGCCCGAGCCGCTCCCGGCCCACCACCTCGACCGGGGCGGCGGCCGAGGGAGAGGCGGCGCCGTCCCCGGACCTGTTGCCCGAACCGCCGAACGGCCAGTCCTTCGCACGTGGCCAGAAGTAGTGCCGCGTGGCGGTCACCGGGGCCGTCAGGGTGTGGAGCTCGGAGAAGAGCGAGGCGTCACCGAGCTCGACCGTGGCCCGGTGCGGCACGGGCATGATCCAGGCGGCCTCCGGGGCGTTCCCGCGCACGGTGAACCGCATCACGATCTGCTCGGTGCCGCCGTCCCACCCGACGACGGACGTCTCGCGGTCGACCAGCACCCGGCTGTCACGGTCCACGACCATGGCCCCGCAGCCGCACGCGTACGCCGGCGCGATCAGCGACCCCAGCTGCGCCGAGAACACCAGCATGAGCAGGGACAGCGCGCGCAGCGCCCACCCGCGCCGCCGTTGCCGTACCCCTTGATCTCTCCCCGTGCCCCGCATGTGCCGTGTCCTCCCCGTGGTCACCGATCAGGGGCTCAGACGCGCGGAGACCCCTGCCGGTTCCGGCCGTTCCGGCCTGTCGGCACCACCCGGACGGGCATTCTTTCGGACAGAAGCGGGGTGACAGTCAGGCGAAGAGGGGGTTGATTGTGTCTACCTCATAGGGCAATGCGAAGGTTTCACAGCATGCCGGACAGAAAATCGGCACCAAACGTTGGGAGGGTCGGCGCAACGTGGCGAACGCGGAGCACAGTGTGCGCACAGACGCGGTGACAGGAGCGAGGACCGGGGCTGCCCGTGCCGTGCTCTGGCTGGTTGTCGCCGCCTTGGCCGTGCGACAGATGGCGGTGGTGCTGCGGCAGCCGCCCGGCGAACGCCTCACCGACCTGGAGACCTGGACCGGTGAGAACGGTGTGCTCCATGTGACGGGTTCGCTGTACGACACCGACAGCTTCACCGGTACCCCCTTCGCCGGCCTGGTGCTCAAGCCACTGACCCGCATGGCCGAACAGAGCCTCGGTGTCGCCTGGACCTTCGGCTCGCTGCTGCTCGTCGCCGCGCTGGGCATCATCGCGGCCCGCGCCCTGCCCGCCCCCGTCAGCCGCCGTACGGCCCTGCTCGCCGCCCCCGTCGCCATCAGTCTGCTGATGCTCTCGCTGCCGGTGCGCAACGCCCTCCACCTGGGGCAGACCAGCATCCTGCCGGTCCTCCTGGTCCTCGTCGGCCTCTTCGCGGTCCGCGGTGAACGGGCCTCGGGCGTGCTGATCGGGATCGCGGCCGCGCTCCAGCCGACCGTGCTGCTCTTCGCCGTCCTGCTCTGGCTGACCGGGAGACGCACCGCCGCACTCACCGGTGGCGCGGCCTTCGCCGGCTGCACCGCGCTGGCCTGGGCCGCGATGCCGCACGACTCGTGGACGTACTGGGTGCACCACGTCGCGGGCGCCGGGCTCGGCGACCAGGCCGACAGCCTCGCCAACCAGTCGCTGCACGGTGCGCTGCTCCGCCTGGGTCTGGAGGGCCCCCTGGAGATCGCCCTCTTCCTGGTGCTGGCGGCGGCCGTCTGCATCCTCGGACTGCGCCGCGCCGCCCGGTACGCCCGCGACGGCCAGCTGCTGCTCGCCGCGGCCGTGACCGGCTGCGTGTCCGTCGCCGTGGCGCCCACCGCCTGGCAGCACCAGCTGCTGTGGGTGCTTCTCGCCGTGGTCGGCCGGGTCGGCAAACGGGCCTCGGACCGGCTGGTGTGGCCGACCGTCGTGATCCTGGTCGTGACGCTGCCGGGCAAGATGCTGCTGCCGAACATCGAGGCGATGTTCCCGGTCCGCGACAACGTGCTGCTGCTCGCCGCGCTCGCGGCCGCGTGCGTCACCCCGTTCCTGCCGCGCACCTCGCCGTACTGGCAGCAGCCGATCCCCACCGGCCACGCGACCCCGGTCGCCGCCCGCTGGAGCCGGGTGCCGCTGCTGCCGTTCTGGCGGCGGGTGCTGAGCCGGCCCAACCTGCTGCTGGAACTCCTGCTGATCAGGGTCGTCTACTCCGCCTACCAGCAGGTCAGGCTGGCCGCGACGGCCGGCCGCGCCACCGCCGAGCACCACGGCCGGCAGATCCACTCGATCGAACAGTGGCTGCACATCGACATCGAGCACTGGGTCAACCACTCGGTCGTCAGGATCGGCTGGCTCCGGGACTTCTTCGACTACTACTACTCGACGTTCCACTTCATCGTGCCCCTGGCCATCCTGGCCGTGCTGTACGTACGCCGCCCCGCGGACTACCGCTGGGTCCGCAGCTCCATCGGCTTCGCCACGCTGCTCGCCCTGGTCGGTTTCTGGCTCTACCCGCTCGCCCCGCCGCGGCTGATGCCGGGGCTCGGGTTCATCGACACGGTGCACGGGGTCCAGGACTTCGCGAAGCCCGACTACGGCACGCTGACCGGGGTGACCAACCAGTACGCGGCGATGCCCTCGCTGCACTTCGGCTGGTCCCTGTGGTGCGGGGTGGTGATCGTGATGCTCGCCCCGAAGATCTGGATGAAGGCGCTGGGGCTGCTGCATCCGCTGTTCACGGTCTCGGCGATCGTCGCGACGGGAAACCACTGGGTGCTCGACGCGGTGGGCGGGGCCGCGGTGGTGGCCCTCGGCTTCGGCCTCACGTACGCGCTCTCCGGCCCGCGCCGGCTGCGGGAGCCGGGGGACGGGGAGCCGCTGGACCCACCCCCGACGACGCTGTCGAAACCCGTCGGGCGCGTCACCGAGAGCGCCTGACGACGGGGCGGACCACGAAACGGCCGAAGGGGTGCCGGGCGGCAGAAGTCGCCCGGCACCCCTTCGGCATGTGGATCGTCGCCCACCCAGCATCCGCCCGTCCGGCGGCCCCCGCCACTCCAACGGGTCAGCGGGACGGCCCGAGCGCCCAGGCGGCGAACGACAGCGTGACCATCGACATGACGGTGGAAGCCACCACGCTGTTGCGGGCGAGGCCGGTGTCCAGGCCGTACTCACGGGCGTAGAGGTAGGCGTTCTGTGCCGTGGGCAGCGCGGAGCAGAGCACCACGGCCAGCACCTGGTGGTCCGGGAGGTGCAGCAGCGGGCCGGCGACGACGAAACCGACCAGGGGCTGGACCAGCGTCTTGAGCGCGACCGCCACGCCGACCTCCGCCCGGCCCGTGACCGGCCCCGCCACGCCGACCTCCGCCCGGCCCGTGACCGGCCCCGCCACGCCGACCTCCGCCCGCCCCGTGACCGGCCCCGCCACATCGCCTTCCGACCGCCCCGTCACCCGGCCGGTCCCGCCGGCCCGGCCGCCGTGCAGGGACAGGCCCAGCGTGATCAGCGCCGTCGGCACGGCCGCGGCGCCGAGCACGTCGCAGGAGTGGGTGACGGCTTCCGGCAGCCGCAGCCCCGTCGCGGAGACGGCCAGCCCGAGGATCGAGGCCATGATGACGGGATTGCGTACGGGCATGGTCAGCATCCGGCGCAGCCCACCGGGGGCCGACCCGCCGCGCCGCATACCCGAGTCGAGCAGGGTCAGGACCACGGGCGAGACCACCAGCACCTGGAACAGGATGACCTGCGCGACGAACGAGGCGTCGCCGAGCACGTGCACCGCGACCGGGATGCCCAGATTGGCGGAGTTGACGTAGCCGGACGCCATGCCGCTGACCGCCGCCCCGGCCCTCTCGTGGCCGAAGAAGCGCCGGCCCACCGCGTAGCCCAGCGCCGACACCAGCAGCGTGCCCGCGGCGAACGCCACCATCGACGGATGGGCGAAGGCGCCCGGTCGCGACGAGGACACCATGGTGAACAGCGCGGCGGGCATGGCCACATGGAAGACGAACCGGCCGAGCACCGACTCCGCCTGCTCCCCGAGGAGTCCGCCGCGGGCCGCCGCGTAACCGATGGCGGTCAAGATCCAGATGGGGGCGAAGCCGGAGAGGAGCGCATGCATGGCCGCCATGATCCCCGTACCCCTGTCCGACATGCGGACGGGGGTACGGGGAGCCTCAGGCCTTCGCCGTGCTCACCTGGAGCTGTTTGATGCCGTTGAGCCACGCCGACCGCAGCCGTCGCGGGTCGCTGACCAGGCGCAGGTCCGGCAGGACGTCCGCGATCGCGTTGAAGATCAGGTTGATCTCCATCACGGCCAGGGACTTGCCCAGGCAGAAGTGCGGGCCGCCGCCCCCGAAGCCGAGGTGCGGGTTCGGGTCGCGGGAGATGTCGAACCGTTCCGGGTTCTCGAAGACCTCGGGGTCGTTGTTGGCCGAGGAGTAGAACAGCCCGACCCGGTCGCCCTTCTTGATCTGCTGCCCGCCCAGTTCGAGGTCCTGGGTGGCGGTCCGCTGGAAGGAGACCACGGGGGTTGCCCAGCGGACGATCTCCTCGGCGGTGGTCTCCGGCCGCTCGCGCTTGTAGAGCTCCCACTGCTCGGGGTGGGTCAGGAAGGCGTGCATGCCGTGGCTGATGGCGTTGCGGGTGGTCTCGTTGCCGGCCACGGCGAGCAGGATCACGAAGAAGCCGAACTCGTCGGAGGAGAGGTTGCCCTCGCCCTCGGCGGCGACCAGCGTCGAGACGATGTCCTTGGCCGGGCACTCCTTGCGCGCCGCCGCCAGGTTCATCGAGTAGGAGACGATCTCCATCGCCGCCTCGGCGCCGATCTCCTCGGTGATCGCGTACTCCGGATCGTCGTACGCGGCCATCTTGTTGGACCAGTCGAAGATCCGCGCCCGGTCCTCCTGCGGTACGCCGATGAGCTCGGCGATGGCCTGGAGCGGCAGTTCCACGGCGATGTTGGTGACGAAGTCGAACGAGCCCTCGTCGTCGGCCCCGGCGAGGGCCGTCTCGACGATGGAGCGCGCCCGGTCGCGCAGCGTCTGCTCCAGGGACCTGATGGCGCGGGGGGTGAAGCCGCGCTGGACGATCTGGCGGACCCGGGTGTGTTCGGGCGGGTCCATGTTCAGCATGATCAGCTTCTGGACGTCGATCTGGTCCCGGCTGATCGACTCGTTGAAGCGGATCACGGCGGTGTTCGTGTTCGACGAGAACAGTTCGGGATGGGTCGAGACGTACTTGACGTCCGCGTGCCGGGTGACGACCCAGTAGCCCGCGTCGTCGAAGCCGGAGATTCCGGTGGGCTGGGTGCACCACCAGACCGGAGCCGTCTCCCGCATGAGGGTGAACTCCGGGTGCGGCACCCGGGCGTGGAGCAGGTCGGGATCGGTGAAGTCGAACCCTTCGGGCAGATGGGGGCAGGGCATCGGCAGCTCCAGGTCAAGAACTCCAGGTCGGTCCGAGAGCCGCCGGAACGCGTCTGACGACCCATCAGAAGTTGCCCGCAAGGTAGTAACGAGTTCTACAACTGACAAGGGGCATGGCCGGATCTGTTGCGTGAAGGGGCGGAGAACCGGACAGTCTGCGGCGGGCGTTGGCGGCGAAGGTCGGCCAAGGTGCGTGCACGGCCCTTGCGTACCGGGGGTAAGCCTCATAAGACTGCTAGCAGAACTAGAACGCGTACTAGTTCCTTCCGTGGGCGCCGGGACGCCTCTGCGGAAGTGCGAGGAGAGGACGAGCTCATGGCCGCGGAACCCGTCATCGTCGAAGCCGTACGCACCCCCATCGGCAAGCGTGGAGGCGCGCTCGCCAATCTGCACCCGGCCTACCTGCTGGGTGAGACCTACCGTGAACTTCTCGGCCGGACCGGCATCCACGCCGACTGCGTCGAACAGATCGTCGGCGGCACCGTCACCCACGCCGGCGAGCAGTCCATGAACCCCGCGCGCAACGCCTGGCTCACCGTGGGACTTCCGTACGAGACCGCCGCGACGACCGTGGACTGCCAGTGCGGCTCCTCGCAGCAGGCCTCCCACATGGTCGCCAACATGGTCGCGGCCGGGGTGATCGACGTCGGCATCAGCTGCGGCGTCGAGGCGATGTCGCGCGTGCCGCTGGGCAGCGGCTCCAAGCACGGGCCGGGCAAGCCGTGGCCCGACGAGTGGAACGTCGACCTGCCCAACCAGTTCGAGGCCGCCGAACGCATCGCCCGCAGGCGCGGCCTCACCCGGGAGAACGTCGACTCGCTCGGCCTCCTCTCGCAGGAGCGGGCGGCGGTCGCCTGGGCCGAGGAGCGCTACAAACGGGAGACGTACGCGGTCCAGGTGCCCACCACCGAGGCCGAACAGGCCGCAGGCCAGGGCATGTGGCGGCTCGTCGACCGTGACGAGGGGCTGCGCGACACCACGATGGAGGGGCTCGCCCGGCTCAAACCCGTGATGCCCACCGCCGTCCACACCGCGGGCAACGCCTCCCAGATATCCGACGGCGCCTGCGCGATCATGTGGGCGTCCAAGCGGATGGCGCGTGCCCTCAAGCTGAAGCCGCGGGCCCGGATCGTCGCCCAGGCGCTCGTCGGCTCCGACCCGCACTTCCACCTCGACGGCCCCGTCGACGCGACCCGCGCGGTGCTCGGCAAGGCCGGGATGTCGCTCAAGGACATCGACATCGTGGAGATCAACGAGGCCTTCGCGTCCGTCGTGCTGAGCTGGGCCCAGGTCTTCGACCAGGACCTGTCGAAGGTCAACGTCAACGGCGGGGCGATCGCCCTCGGCCACCCGGTCGGCGCCACCGGGGCCCGGCTGATCACCACGGCCCTGCACGAACTGGAGCGCAGCGACAAGGAGTTCGCACTGATCACCATGTGTGCGGGTGGCGCGCTGGCGACCGGCACGATCATCCAGCGCCTGTAGAGGCCCGCCCGTGGGGCGGGGGCTGCGACGGCAACCCCCGCCCCACCAGGGCTGCGGTGGCAGCTCCCGCCAACCGGGGCTCAGGCGGCAGCCCCCACCCCCCCGGTCACTCCGTCAGCGACCAGCCGCTGAAGTCCGCCCTCCCGCGCCGTCCGGACCCGCCGTTCGCCGCCGTCATGAAGAACCCCACGTCCTGGACGGCCGCCGCGCCCGGCACCGTCGCCGCGCCGAGCGTCCGCCAGGTGACGCCGCCGTCCGTCGAGCAGGAGCCCGTGTACGCGGTGCCGGCCCGCGTCAGCCGCAGCAGCACCGGCCCCGTGACGCCCGGCACCGAGTCCCGCTTCTCCAGGGTGCCGTCACCGTTGGCGTCGTACGACACCACGACTCCGTTGGCCGGGGTCAGGGCCAGGTTCAGGAAGCCCCGGGACCCGGCCGTCCCCATCGCGTTGCGGACGACGATCCCGGCCCGCGCCCAGTTGCCGGTGTTCTCCTGGGAGTCCACGCGCACGGTCGCGCACCCGCCGTCCTGGAAGGCCGCCGCCCGGTACACCGCGCCGAACTCGGCCGTCGACCCCCACAGATCGCGCCCCGCCCCGTCGATGGCGAAGCGGTCGGCGAGCCGGCCGAACGACGCGTCGTTCGCGTCGTGCGTCAGCCAGTCCGCGCCGAGCGGCCCCGCCACGTAGATCCGGCCCCGCGTCACCGCCGTGACCGGCCGCTCCCCCCGGGGCCCGTACTCCGTCCGCAGCTCGAACGGATGCGACTCCAGCGGCTCCTTCGGCGCGGCGGGCGGGGCGGTGACCCGCCAGCTCGCCCCGGTGCTGCCGCCCGGCGCCACCCCGTCCTGCTCGACCGGCCCCCGCGCCTCGATGGCCAGGCCGGGCACGGTGAGGGAGAAGCGGACGGGCCCCGTCGCCCGCAGCCCGTTGACGTTGCGGAAACCGGCCTCGACGACGGCCGAGCCGCCCGGCCCCACGGCGAGGCGGTCCGCCCCGACGGTGACCGTGCCCTGGTACGGCGCGGCGGAGAGCGTCTCGTACACCCGGCGCGCGGTGCGGTGCACGGCGCTCGCACTCAGCTCCCGCAGCGGGTAGGCCTTGCGCTCGCGGGTCCACGGCTCCTCGACGGCGTACCAGTCGAAGGCCTTCGGTGCCCGGTCGTGGGCGAGCGCGTCCGCCATCTCGTCCAGATAGCCCTGCCACTGCGGCAGATGGAAGTCGCCGGTCAGCCCCTGCCAGTCACGGTTGGCGTAGTTGGCCAGTCTTCCCGGGTCGGCGGCCGGGCGGTCCCCCCAGGTGGTGATCAACGTGCGTGCGCTGTGCTCCAGTTGGGCGGACTCGGCGGGCGAGGACGCAAACCGCCGTGCCTCGTCCAGCCATGGGCCGAGCATGAACGCCCGGTGCCCGCCGGTCATTTCCTCGCTCAGCCGCATCAGCTTCAGCCACAGCGCGGACAGCGTGGCGAACGCGTCCCGGTCCCCGCGGTCGTAGGCGTCGCGCAGCTGCGGAAGCAACTGCCGGGAGCGGTTGGCGAGTGCCTGGCGGGCGAGGTCGGTCAGGTCGAAGCGGTACGCCTCCGAGCGGCGCAGCGGCTCCCGCACCCCGAGCAGCCCGGCGAAGGCGAGATCGAAGCCCGCCGAGTCGAACGACAGCTGGGTGGTGCCCCAGTACGTGGCGTTGACCGCCGACAGGTCGGGACGGGCGGCGAACAACGAGTCGTGCGGGCGGCCGTCGCTGCTCTGCACGTCGTACGCGGTGTCCCGCAGCGCCGCGAAGGCCGCGGTGGCCCGGCAGTCCCGGCCGCCGTAGCGGAACCGCGCGTAGCGCGCGAACCAGGCGGCCCGGTCGACGGTCTCCTCGCGCCAGGCCAGCTCGGTGAACAGCTCGAAGGCGGCCGGATCACGGTCGGTGGCCTCCGGCAGATAGGCGGTGCCGGTCAGCGCGCTCCCCGCCTTGTCGCGCCAGGCCGGGAACTTGCGCGTCCAGGCCGGGGCCATCGCGCCGAGGGTGGTCCGGCCGCCGAAGTTCGGGATCGCGCCGAAGGCGTACGGGGTGTTCCCCCACTCCTTCTCGCGGTCCGTGGACTCGTCCAGCTCGGAGCGGCCGTCCACGATCAGGACGTGCGTCTTGTCCAGCGCGTCCAGCAGTTCCCGCCGCGGATTGCCGGTCCAGCCCATGATCACCCAGGTGGCACCGGGGTGGGCGGTCTGCAGCGCGCGTTCGATGCCGCGCGCCGCATCGGAGATGTCCACCCCGCCCGCGTTGCCGCCCTCGTGCAGGATGTCCATCTTGTACGAGGGCGCGTCGTCGAACAGCGACCGCTGATGCCGGTAGAAGGACGCGGCGACCCGGGCGAAGGTGTCGGTGCGCGGGTCCAGCCAGTCCGGGCGCCGGAATCCCGACCAGAGGCCCTGCGGGACGACCAGCGCGCCGGAGTTGCGGTCGCTGAACCCTTCCGGGACCGTGCCGAAGTACCCGGGCAGCACCGGGGCCATGCCGAGCTCGCGCAGCCGGTCGGCGACCCGGCGGCCCAGCGCGGCCCGGCGGGCGATGAGTTCCGGGCTGACGGGGCCGCCGTACCCGCTCATGTTCTGCAGCAGCCACCACGGCTGATGGGTCGGAGCCGGGATCCAGGCCCTGGCCTCCGCGTCGCTGTAGCCGAACTCCTGCAGCCACCGGTGGTACACGGCCTCCTGCCCCGTGGTCAGGAACACCTCGTTGCAGCCGTGCAGGGCCAGCACGTCGAGCGTCCGCTCCCAGCGGGCCCAGTCGGCGTACGGGGCGGTGTACCCGTCGTACGTGTCGTTGCCGGCGAACCGGTGGGGGACCGTCGCCCCGCGCTCCAGCGGCCGGCCGGGCGCCGGCAGCACGGCCGGCAGGTCGAGTTGGCTGCCCGCCCAGGAGATCACCGCGTCGCACACGTACTTCAGGTACCAGTGCACACCGGTCAGGATCACCGCCGGACTGGTCCCGGCGACCTCGACTCGCCCCCGCGACCCACCGACCCGGAAGCGCTCGCCGCCGTCCGCCGGATCGAGGAGGGTGAGCCGGAACTGCTCGGCGTGCCCGCCCAGCAGGCGCCCGAGCGCCGCCCGCGCGGCCGCCGTTCCCGCCGTCCTGCGCGTCGGCCCCGCCACCGCGGGGAGCTGCGTGCCGAGGGCGGCGTACGCGCCCACCGCTCCGGCCGAGGTCAGTAGTGTACGTCTCGACAGCTGCGTCACGAGCACTCCTTGGTCGTCGCCACGGATGGTGCGTCAGAGGTGAACCGGATTCTGCGGTGCGCACGTTAATAGCGGGACGCAGGCGCGACAACGGGTCCCCGACATCTTTCGGACAGGCCACCGGATGGCGCAGCGGCCGGCCGCACCGAGGAGGGTTGGCCCCCGGACCGATGGTGCTCTCAAGTGCACCCCCGGCCGGGGGCGCACGCCGATGGTGGGGCCGTACCGCTCCACATAGCGTCATGTTCATGGAAAACGACGCGAGCAACTCCGCCCCGACGCACCGCACACGACGCCTTCTGGCTGCCGCCACCGTGGTGGTCCTCGCCGCACTGAGCACCGTGCCGGCCGCGGCGGACGCCCGGCGGGGCCCCGCGCCCCGGGCCGAGGTGCGGCAGCCGGACGGCAGGAGCGCCGGCCGCGGCGCCCTCCTCGCGGTGACGCCCGTCGCCACCCTCGGCCGGGGTGATGTCACCCACTTCCTGGCCACGGCGGGCATGGACACGGGCACCGTCAGGCACGGCGTCCGGGCCTACCGCCTCACCTACCGCACCGTCACCCCGCAGGGCGCGCCCACCACCGCCACCGGTCTCTTCGTGCTCCCGGTGGGCGGCGCCCACCGGCTGGACCTCGTCTCCGACACCCACGGCACGATGGTCCACCGGGACTACGCGCCCTCCGTCGGCGAGGACTTCGGCCGCTACGCCCCGTACCTGCACGCCTCCGCCGGACGGGCCGTCGCCGCCCCGGACTACCTGGGCCTGGGCCAGGGGCCCGGATTCCACCCGTACATGGACACCGCCTCCTCCGTCAGCGCGTCCCTCGACATGCTCCGCGCCTCCCGCACGGCCGCACAGCGCCTGGGCCGCCCGCTGACCGGCGACGTCTACGCGAGCGGCTTCTCGCAGGGCGGCCAGGTCGCCATGGCGCTGGGCAGAGCACTGGAGAACGGGGCCGACCGGCACTTCACCCTGCGGGCGCTGGCGCCGGTCTCCGGCCCGTACGACATCGAGCACGCCGAGATGCCCGGACTCTTCGACGGCCGGATCAACGACACCAGCGGCATCTTCTACATGACGTACTTCCTCACCGCGCAGAACCGGATCCACCCGCTCTACAAGGACCCCTCCGAGGCGTTCCGCGAGCCGTACGCGGACGTCGTCGAGGGGCTCTTCGACACGAACCACTCCGAGGAGGAGATCTTCTCGGTCCTGCCCGCCACCCTGAAGGACCTGCTCACCGACGCGTACTACGAGAAGGTCCAGCACCCCACCGGAGCGCTCCTGGCCGCGGTCCGCGCGCAGGACGGCACCTGCGCCTGGAAGCCGGACGTGCCGGTGCGCCTCTACTCCGCGGCGGGCGACACCGATGTGCCCATGGCCAACGCCCGCGACTGTGCGGCCGATCTGGCCCGGCACGGGACGAGGGCGCAGGTGGTCGACCAGGGCGGGGTCGACCACAACGGCACCTACCTGAAGTCGGGTCCGCAGATCGTGCGCTGGTTCGACGCGCAGGCCGCGCGCGGCTGAGGGAGAAACGCCGAGGGCCCTTCACCGCACACACGCGGTGAAGGGCCCTCGGCGTTACCGGCTCCGGTCCGGGTGGACTCAGTACCAGCTGTTGGCCTGCCAGAACGACCAGGCGCCACAGGGGCTGCCGTAGCGGGAGTTCATGTAGTCCATGCCCCACTTGATCTGGGTGCCGGGGTTGGTCTGCCAGTCGGAGCCGGCGGACGCCATCTTCGAGCCCGGCAGCGCCTGGACCAGGCCGTAGGCACCGGAGGAGGCGTTGGTCGCGCTCGGGTTCCAGCCGCTCTCGTGGCTCACGATGTTGCTGAAGCACTGGAACTGCGCGTCGTCACCGATCATCTGCTTCGCCGTGTCCTGCGCACTCGCGGCAGCGGACGTCGGCGCGGCGGAGGTGGCCGCCATGGCCGGGGAGACGCCCAGGGCCACACCGGAGGCACCCAGCAGCACTGCTGCACCGGCGACGGCGGACTTGCGACGGGCGAGGATGTTACGGGCGAACGACACAGGGAACCTAACGTCGGGTACGGGGGAGTCGCGTGCTCCGGCCCGAATCCTGCGTGGACCGTTGCGCGTTGACCGCTGTCCGTTCCGGGGGACGCTGCGGTGCTCGGCGACGTCTCCAGTGTTAGCCGCGCCGTTCAACCACCGCAACGACCCCCGGTACGACCCCGCCTCGCACCCAGGGCCGAAGGTCCCGAACCGCCCCAAACCGCTCCATAGCAGGTCGGAGAGGGTGCGGCAGGGGCCGACGACAGTCCGCTGCGGCTACGGCCCCGCTTCGTACAGGACCTAGGTCCTGTGGGTGCCCTCACTCGCCGGGAGCCCCGAATGTGACCTGGGCCTCGAAGGCCGCACGCCGCGTGGCCCTGCGCAGCGCCTTCAGCAGCGCGGTTCCGACCGTCAGTGTCAGGACGACGGTGAGCACGGCCCGGCCCAGGTCCCAGCCGAGCGAGGTGGCCGTGCAGTAGGCGAGGAACCGCACCAGGTTGTCGCCCAGCGCGTCACCGGGCCGGAAGGAGATGCCGGAGCCGAGCCCCGGCACGATGGTCCACCCGTAGAGATTCATGATCGTTCCGTACGCGAACGAGGCCACCGCCCCGTACGCGGCGAGCATCAGCAGCTCGGCGCGCCCGCGCAGCCGGTCCGGGCCCGGCAGCAGACCGGCGCCCATCGCGAACCAGCCCATCGAGAGCATCTGGAACGGCATCCACGGGCCCACCCCGCCGGTCAGGAGCGCGGAGGCGAACATCGTCACCGAGCCCAGCACGAAGCCGAAGCCCGGTCCGAGCACCCGCCCGCTCAGCACCATCAGGAAGAACATCGGCTCCAGGCCCGCCGTGCCCGCCCCCAGCGGGCGCAGCGCGGCCCCGACCGCGGCCAGCACCCCCAGCATCGCGACCGCCTTCGCGTCGAGCCCGGCGTCCGCGATCATCGCGACCACCACCCCGACGAGCAGCGGCAGCAGCGCGGCGAACAGCCACGGCGCGTCCTTCGAGTGCGCGAGCCCGGAGTCCGGGCCGGCCAGCAGCGGCCAGCCGAAGGCGGCCACCCCGATCGCGCTGATCAGCACCAGCGCGGCGACGGCCCGCGGCCCGAGCCGCACCGGACGGGCGCCCCGCTCCGTCGTGCCGGTCACGCGGCACCCCCTTCCAGTGCCTCGCGCACCTGCGACACGGTGAGCCACTCCTGAGGGGCGAGGATCTTGGCGGTCTGGGGGGCGAACGCGGGTGAGGACACCACGACCTGCGGAGTCGGCCCGTCCGCGACGACCTCTCCGTCGGCGAGGATCACCACCCGGTGGGCCAGTTCGGCGGCCAGCTCCACGTCATGCGTGGCCAGCACGATCGCATGGCCCTCGGCCGCCAGCGTGCGCAGCACCCCGACGAGCCGGGCCTTCGCCGCGTAGTCCAGACCGCGGGTCGGTTCGTCCAGGAGCAGCAGCGGGGGGCGGGCGGTGAGCACGAGTGCGAGCGCCAGGGCGAGCCGCTGGCCCTCGGACAGGTCACGGGGATGGGTGGCGTCCGCGACACCCGGCAGCAGCTCCGAGACCAGCGCCCGGCAGCTGCCCGGCGCGGCGCCCGCGTCCGCGTCGGCCGCCGCGCACTCGGCGGCCACCGTGTCCGCGTACAGCAGATCGCGCGGTTCCTGCGGTACGAGACCGACGCGGCGCACCATCTCGGGCGGCGGGGTGCGGTGCGGGGTGCGGCCGCCGACGAGCACGGTGCCGGAGGTCGGTTCGACCATGCCGACGAGGGCGGAGAGCAGGGTGGACTTGCCCGCGCCGTTGCGTCCCATCAGGGCGACGGTCTCGCCCGGGGTGACGGTGAGCGTCACCCGGCGCAGCGCCTCGACGCGACCGCGCCGCACGGCGAGGCGCTCGACGCGGGTGGCGGTGTCGGTAGCGGCGACGGGCCCGGGGGTCTCCTGCGGAGCCCGGACGAAGAGCCGGGCCAGGGCGCCCCGCCGCGGCGTGGGACGGGGAGGCGGCGCCGGAAGGAGCTGCCGGGTGCGGGCCCCGCCGACCGGCCCGGGCGTCACGCCCGCCAGCCGCTCCCGCATCCCCGCCGCCCGCCGCCGGGCATCGCGGACCGACAGCGGCAGCGGTTCCCAGCCGGCCAGCCGGCCCAGCGCCACCACCGGCGGATGCACCGGCGAGACGGCCATCACCTCGGCGGGCGCCCCCATCACCGGGGCGGCGCCCGGTGACGCCAGCAGGACGACCTGGTCCGCGTACTGCACCACGCGCTCCAGCCGGTGCTCCGCCATCAGGACCGTCGTCCCCAGGTCGTGGACGAGCCGTTGCAGCACCGCGAGGACCTCCTCGGCGGCCGCGGGGTCCAGCGCCGATGTCGGCTCGTCCAGCACCAGGACGCGGGGGTGCGGGGTGAGCACCGAACCGATCGCGACCCGTTGCTGCTGACCGCCGGACAGGGTGGCGATGGGCCGGTCGCGCAGTTCGGCCAGACCCAGCAGGTCCAGGGTCTCCTCGACCCGCCGCCGCATGACGTCCGGGGCGAGCCCCAGCGACTCCATGCCGTACGCCAGCTCGTCCTCGACCGTGTCCGTCACGAAGTGGGAGAGCGGGTCCTGGCCCACGGTGCCGACCAGATCGGCCAGCTCACGGGGCTTGTGGGTGCGGGTGTCGCGCCCGTCGACGGTGACGCGCCCGGTCAGCCGGCCGCCGGTGAAGTGCGGCACGAGTCCGGACACGGCACCCAGCAATGTCGACTTGCCGACCCCTGACGGCCCGACGAGCAGCACCAGCTCACCCTCGGGAACGGTCAGGTCGACGCCCGACAGGGTGGGGCGATCCACCCCCTCGTACTGCACCGAAACATCGTCGAACCGGATCACCTGATTCCTCCGAGGATGCCCCGGCCTTCAGGTCGGGGAGGAATCGGACTCCTGCGGAGCAGGGCAGGAAGAGCCGAATCGCGGGGAGGGCGATTCGGCGTCCGCCATGGCGGCGTCGCGCTCGACCTCCAGGCGGTGGACGATCTCGGAGTTGAGGGACCGGCGGGCGGACTTGGCCTGAGTGGCCAGCCACTCGTGCAGGTCGGTGGGCAGGCGGAGCGTGATGCGCTTGTCTTCATCCATGACCCCAGAGTAGTGGTTTCCCGACGTTCACCGACTGGTAGAATGACACCATGACGACACCACAGAAGACTTCGGAGGAGTCCGGGCATGCCCGGTACACCTACCGGCTTCGCGTGTCGTCGACCGCGCTGGTCGGACTCGACGCCGAGTGGGCGCGCTGCCGGTGGGTCTGGAATGAATGCGTGGCCGTCTCCCGCAAGGTCCACGGCCTGAACAAGGACGCCGCGCAGAAGGTGACGTGCGGTCCCGCGCAGCTCGACAGGATGCTGACCGAGGCCCGCACCACCATGGGATGGCTGCGTGAAGGCTCCTCGGTGCCGCAGCAGCAGACCATCCGCGACTTCGGCAAGGCCCGCACCAAAGCCCTGAAGGACATCAAGACGGGGCTGCCGATGCGTCAGCGCGCCGGTATGCCCCGCATCAAGCGCAAGCGCGATGCGCTGCCCTCGATGAACTACACCCGGCGCGGCTTCCGCCTCAAGGACGGACGCCTGTACCTCGCGGGCGGCATCGCCCTGACCGTGGTGTGGTCTCGTGACCTGCCCACCGACCCCACCAGCGTGCGGGTGTACCGGGACAGCCTCGGCCACTGGTACGCCTCGTTCGTGGTGGAGACGGCCATCGAACCGCTGCCGGAGACGGGCCGGGCGATCGGTATCGACTGGGGTGTCAAGGAAACCGCGACCACCACCTCGGACGCGCATGACCTTCCCCATCCGCAGCACGGCAAGAGCGCCGCCGCGAAGCTGGCCCGGCACCAGAAGCAGATGGCGAGGCGGAAGCCCGGACGCGGGAAGGTCGCGTCGAAGGGCTACCGGACGGCGTCCCGCGCGGCGGCCAAGGTCCACAAGAAGATTGCACGTCAGCGGCAGGACACCGGCCGCAAGTGGGCCAAGACGGTAGTGCGCGGCTTCGACCACCTCGCCGTCGAGGACTTCAGGCCGACATTCCTCGCGAAGTCGACGATGGCCCGCCAGGCCGCCGACGCGGCGATCGGCGCGACCAGGACCGCGCTGATCGAGATGGCCCGCAAGCACGGCCGCATCGTGCACCTGGTGCACCCGGCCCACACCACGATGGACTGCGCACAGTGCGGTGCGAGAACCAAGCACGCACTTCCCCTCTCTGAACGAACGTACGCGTGCACCGCGTGCGGAGCTGTGTCCCCCAGGGACAAGAACTCCGCCCACGTGATGCTCGTCCGGGCAGGTCTCAACCCGGCTGGTGCCGATGGCGGAAGCCCTCCGGGAGCGCTGCTCCCGGAGGCAGCCTGAGCCAGGAATCCCCCTGCTCCAGATGGGGGAGGATGTCAAACCTGCTCCTCGAAGCCTTGCCTTGTGTCCTTGTCCCTGTGAGGGGAAGGCGGGACGGCCGAGCCTGTGGGGGGAGGCGGGACGGGCGCGACCACCGCGGGCAGCAGCCCGATCAGCACCGCGGCCGCCGGCCACAGCGGCAGCACGGGCGCGGTCAGCGGGACGACACCGGGGTGCAGCGCCGCCGGATCCGCGCTGCCCGCCCAGATCATCGCCACCGCGACGGCCGCGCCGGACCCCGCGACCAGCCAGGCCCGCACGCCCCACCGGTCGGGCCGGTAGCGGGTCCGTACCGAACGCGCCCCGCCGAGCCGCAGCCCCGCCATCGCCGCGACGAGACCGGCGACCAGCAGCGGCAGCCCGTACACCGCACCCTGTGCGGCGAGCAGCCCGTACGTACCGGCGCAGACCCCGAGCAGCCCGCCGAGCGTGAGCACGTTCGTGGTGTGCCGGACGGTGGCGGGCACCTGCGCCGTGCGGCCGTATCCGCGCGCGTCCATCGAGGCCGCCACCGCGACCGACCGCTCCAGGGCGCCCTCCAGCACCGGCAGCCCGATCTGGAGGACGGCCCGCACCCCGCCGGTCGGCCGGCCGCGCAGCCGCCGGGCGGTACGCAGCCGCATCACGTCGGCGACCATGTTCGGCGCGAACGTCATCGCGACGACCACGGCCACCCCGGCCTCGTACAGCGCGCCGGGCAGCGACTTCAGCAGCCGGGCCGGGTTCGCGAGGGAGTTCGCCGCGCCGACACAGATCAGCAGAGCGGCCAGCTTCGCCCCGTCGTACAGCGCGAACAGCAACTGCTCGGCGGTGACCCGGCCCCCGATCCGGACGCCCTTCGCCCACTCCGGCAGCGGCACCTCGGGCAGCGTGAACACGACATGCGTCCCCGGGATCGGGGAGCCGAGGAAGACGGAGAAGAGCAGCCGCACACCGATGACGAACAGCCCGATCTTGATGAACGCCCCGTACGACCGGGCCCACGGCGCGTCCGTGCGGCGCGCGGCCACGACGTACCCCGCCACGCCGACCAGCAGGCCGAGCAGCAGCGGGTTGGTGGTCCGGGACGCGGCGGTGGCGAGCCCGAGCGCCCACAGCCACCAGGCCCCGGCGGGCAGCGCGTTGCTCCGGGTGGCGGCGGGGGCGCGCCAGGCACGGACCCGGTCCGCCGCAGTGTCCGTACGGCCGGGCGTGACGGCCGTCATCCGCGGCGGCGGCGGGCCTGCGCGACTGCGGCGATGCCGAGGAGCAGGACGGCGGCGACCCCGACGAGGACCCCGGCGGACGGCCCGCCGCCGTCCGTACCGCCGTCACCGGTGGTGACGCCCGCCGAAGTGGGCGCGGAGGCGTCGGCGGTGGCCTCACGTGTGCTGTCCGTCCGCCCGTTCCCGGCCACCTGCTCGCCGCAGCCGGAGGCCGGATAGCCGGAGATCGCGCAGAGCAGCGCGTCACTGCCGTAACGCAGCGGCTTGGCCACCGAGGCGAGCGCCTCCGCGCTGCTCGCGTCCTCGGGGACCTGCGCGCACGCGGTCCGCGGCGCGGGCGGCGTCGCCCCGTCCGGGGCGTCGGCGGCCGTACCGGGATCGATGACGAGCGCGACGCGCTTGCTGCCGCCCTTGGCCGGCGTGTCCGCGCAGATCGTCGCGAAGTCGGGGGAGCGGCGCGGCTTGGCCGCGTCCTGCGAGTCCGCGCTCACGGCGAAGCGGAAGCCCTGCACCGCGCCGTCGTCCGGGCGGACCAGGGACGGCCCCTGGGTGGCGTACGCCCACCCGCTGCCGGAGCCCTCCCAGAACGACCAGTAGCGGTAGCCCGCCGCCTGGGCCGTGCCCGTGCCGAGCACGGCGAGGACGGCGCCCAGGACCGCGAGCACGGTGGCCCGTCCGGCGCGCCTGCGGGGCTTCACAGCTGCTGGTTCTTGCGGCGGCCGCTGATCAGGAACCCGGCGCCGGCGCCGACGGCGAGTCCGATCCCGACGAACCACCAGACACCGCCGATCCCGTCCCCGTCGCCGCTGTCCTTCTTCTCTTCCTCGGTGGCGCTCGCGGTCGGCTTCTTGTCCGCGGCGGGCGCGGGCCCGGTCGCGTTCAGCTGGGCCACGAGGTCCGCGCCGCCGAAGTCGTGGACGTCGGTGCCGGTGGCGTGAGCGGCCATGACGAGCTGCGCGTAGGCGGCCGGGCCGTTTTCCTTCGCCCAGGCAGCGGAGTTCTCCTCCAGCCACTCCACGGACGCGGTGGCCTTGTCCTTGTGACCGGACGCCGACAGGGCGACCACGGCGTCGGCGGTGTTGCCGAAGTCGGGCTGCGGGCTGCTGTCCTCCGCGCCCGGCATCGGCGGCGAGTCGAGGTGGCCGGTCTTCGCCAGGGCCCCGGCGAGGTAGTGGGCGCCGTTCTGGGCGGCCTGCTCGGGCTTGAGGGCGTTCCCCTCGGTGCAGGTGGGGTCCTTCACCGCGGCGTTGTTGCCGACGACGAGCCCCTTGCCGAGCGAGCCGAGCACGGCGGCCGCGGTGGCGTCGCCGTTGGCTGCGAGCTTGCCGGCCTTGTCGGGCTGGTACGCGAACGCGCCGCCGTCCTTGCCGCCGCACGGGATGGCGAAGGTGAGCAGCGCGTCGTACGGCGTCCTGCCGCCGTCGTTCGTCACGTCACCGAGCTTCTCCCCGGCCCGGGCGAGGGCGCCGATCACGATCGAGGTCGAGTTCGCGTCGCTCGGGCTGCCGGCGGTGTAACCCCAGCCGCCGTCCTTGTTCTGTACGGACTTCAGCCAGGCCACCCCGTTGTGCACGAGCTCCTCGTGTCCACGGACCTCGTGCAGTGCCTGCACGGCGGCGGCGGTCGCGTTGGTGTCGATCATGGTCTTGGCGTCGCAGGGCACGGAGGGGTCCGGCCGGTACGCGGGGAACGCCCCGCTGTCGCACTGCTGGCCGATCAGCCAGTCGACGGCCTTGGCGGCGGGGGAGACGCCCACGGCCCGCTGTGAGGCGAAGGCCAGCGACTGCCGCCACACCCCGTCGTACGTGGGGTCCTTCGTGCCGTACAGCCCCGAGGGCAGCGCCACGGACGGCGACGGGGAGGGGGACGGCGCGGCGACAGCGGCCGGGGCAGCGGCCACACAGAGCACGGTGGCGGTGGCGGCGAGCGCGGCCGCGCTGCGGCGTACGGTCATGGCGGGCGGGGCCTCTCCTGGAGGAACCGGGCACAGGCACACACAGGCACCAGGCTCCGGCTCCGTATACCTCGACGGTGCCGGCCGCCGGGGGTCCCGACGACACGAGCCGGTCACGACACGGACAGGGCATTCCGACTCCCGCCCGGGGGGCGGTTACGGAATGGGGCCTCCCCGGCTCGAGCGCAGTCGAGAGAGAGGGGAAGGGTCAGTGCCGGATTCGCACCGGCTTCCCCCTGAACGGGCATGATGACGACGCGCCCACTCTACCGGGCGGGCACCAGGGCGCCTCGGGACGGGGCGGCCCCGGTCCCGGCCGGCAGGGGGCCTGTGGACGGCCCGGATGCGCACGGAGGCCTCGAAAACGCGCATGGCTCTTTCGCGGAGTGATCGTTAAACTGACAACCGGCTTGCAGATCAGTCTGGTTGAAGGGGTGGGCGGGCGTGACCACAGGCGCGGGGGGCTATCCCCCACCTCCTTCCGGACCGCCCGGCGCCGTGCCTCCCAGGCCGCCTCATCCTCCGCACCCGGGCCCTCCCCGTTGGTCATGGTGGGTCGGCGGGATCGCCATCCCGTTGATCGGCATCCTGGCGACGCTGATCGTCAGCAACGATCCCGACCCCGTCGCGGCACCCACCCCTGCCCCCGCCCCGGTCTCCAGCAGCCCTCGGACCGAGCCGACCGCAATGCCGAGCCCGGACCACGCCTCGACGGAGAGCGAGTCGCCCACGGCGACCCCGAGTGACACGGCGTCCCCGAACCCTTCGTCCTCCTCGGATGCCGACCTCACAGCGCCGGCCGGGTACGCGGAGGCGACCGAGACGATGTGGGGGCTGGCACCGTCCCCCTGCAACCAGCACGAACAGCAGCTCGTGAACCTCGACGACGGCAGCAGCCGCGTGGAGCCCGCGGGCACGGGCGAGGACAACGGCGCGACGAAGGACCCCCGCGGGGCTGAGCTCCTCTACTGGCCCATCAGGTGCTGGGACAGTGGCAACTATCAGTTGCGTGCCGTGCCCAATACCCGGGTGGGGCTCCTGCCGGCCGACAAGCCGAAGTCCTTCGAGTCCTGCAAGGCGGCGTCGGGGACCGGCTTCGGGGCCCTTGGGCTTTTCGACAGTTACGACCGCGAAAAGCGTGGCTTCGTCGAGGGAGCGGCGCTCTGCTCCGTCACGGACCGGGGCGCGGTTTCCATGGCACTGATCGATCACATCGACGACGGATCGGACGAGGCGTCGGTCAGCGGCACGCTCTACGTGTGGCCCAAGTCACCCTGATCTGCCGGCGCCGCCGCGGGCACCCGTCCGCCCGGCGTCAGTCGCGTGCCGCCTCATCCGTCTCCCCGGCGGCCGCGTCCCGGTCGCGGTCACGGCCCAGCAGGGCGGTTCCCGCGATCACCAGGCCGATGGCGGCGATCTTCGCGGCCTGGTAGTAGCCGGTCGCGATGTTTTCCGGGGTGCCGGGCAGCCGGAAGAAGGCCCACACGGCCGCGAGGCCCCCGAGGGCCATCAGCGCGACGGCCCCCCAGGTCCCGAGGTCCGCCCACCACGGCTCGGGGGCGTGCACGCGCTCGTCGGTCCGCTCAACGTCCTTGCCGGTCACGGTCGGTTCTCCTGTGCCTGTGGGGGGATGGCCACGAGGAGAGACGCAGGCCCGGTGCGCTCGGTTCACCCGGTCACCCCGGCGGCTCTCGCTCGTCGGAGGGGTCGGCGGGCTCACGATGACCGGCCCGGGCGTCACCGTCGCCGCGACAGGACGCGAGGACCGAGCCCGCCGGTCACAGCATCCGCACCTCGCCGCCGCCGGGGAGCTTGGCCCACCAGTGGTGGTAGCGGCTGTACACCTGCGCCTCGCGGTCGCCGAGGAAGGCAGTCAACGACCGCGCCTCCGCGGCGAGCGCGTCCCAGGTGGCGGCCGGCAGCGGGTGGAACGCCGTGGCCTCGACGCCGTCGGCCGTGGGGCGCCACACCCCGGCGACGTACCCGTCCACCAGGAGCGTGGGCAGGACGTCGCCGTTGCGCCGGATCACCCAGGGGCGGTACTCCGGGGGTATGACCCGGCCGCGGTCGGCGTAGGCCAGCAGGATGCTGTCCCACATGGCCATGAGGCGGGGAGGGGCAGGCGTGCCGGCAGGGGGCCGGGGCGCGTCCGGGAGGTCGAAGAGCGCGCTGCCGTCAGGGCCCCGGAGCTGCTCGACGGCATCGCCCATGGCCTGGAGCGCCGCGCGGACGGGGCCCCGCTGGACCATCGCGAACTGAGCCACGTCCGCGACCGAAGCGGGCCCGAACCCCGCCAGGAAGCGCAGGATCAGGGTCCGCAGCGCCCGGGCGTCGACCACCCGGCCCGTGGGCGCGGGCCCGCTGCCGGCTGCCGCGACGAAGGACGGCCGGTGGCCGAAGGACCACGGCGGGCCCGTCGGGGCGTGGTGCAGCGGGGCATACGCCTTCAGCCCCCACCACCCGCTTTCCTTCCTCCCGGCACCGAGCCGCTCCTCGGCCCACGCCTGCATCTGGGCCGAGGTCCGGGGACTGCGGGCGAAGGCCAGCAGCTCCGGCACCAACTCCTCGGCGTCCGCCGGAGTCAGCCCCGCGACGGCGAACCGGGCGCCGAGCCGGGAGGCGTACAGCGTCGGCTGCATCGCCGCGCGGAAGGCCGGATAGTCCTCGGCGTGCACGGCGTGCAGCGTGATCCGCATCAGGGTGGCCTTCACGACCGTACGCTCGGTGAAGGCGGCGTCGAGCTCGGCCGGAACGAAGTCGGAGAGCCGGTTCCACAGCGCGACGTACGGTGAGGCCGGATGCTGCGCCTGGAGGGCGACCACCCGGCGCACCCCGTCGGGGACGCTCAGCGGCGCACGCTCCAGGAGCAGTTGACGACCGAGAGTGGCCCGGTTGAGTCCTCGCGCGGTGATCGTCACAGTGAGGGCTCCCGGTCCGGGCCGTGCTGGGTGCCCCTGCGCGAAGGGCCGTCCATGATCACGGCTTCGGCGCCGGAGTCCGCCGCGCCGGCGGGACGATCGCCGGCTCGGGGTCCTGGCCGAGGAAGACGCGGCGCACGACGCGCTCGGCGGCATGGCCGTCGTCGTACTGGCAGAAGCGCTCACGGAAGGCGCTGCGCAGCTCGGTCGCCTCGGCACCGCGCCAACGGCCGCTGCGGAAGGCGTCGATGAGCTCGTCCTCCGTGGTGGCGACGGTTCCGGGGGTGTCGCCCGGGCGGCCGGAGACGAGGTCGAAGGTGACGCCGCGGACCTCGCTGTAGATCTTCCAGTCGGAGGCGTCGACGACGATGGGGCGGTCCAGGTTGGCGTAGTCGAAGACGAGGGACGAGTAGTCAGTGATGAGCGCGTCCGCGGCCAGGCAGAGGTCCTCGACGGACGGGTGGGCGGACACGTCGATGACGCTGCCCTGTTCGGCGAGGGCGTCCAACACCGGGTTCTCGCGGTCGAGGTGGTGGGCGCGGACCAGCAGGACGAAGTCGTCGCCCAGCGCCTCGGCCACACGTCGCAGGTCGAAGGTGGGGGTCCAGTCCTTCCGGTATTCGCGGTGGGTCGGCGCGTACAGCAGGGCCGTCCTGCCGGCGGGGATGCCGAGCCGGTCGCGGACGGCGGCGACGTCCTCGGCCCCGGCGGTGTAGAAGCGGTCATTGCGCGGATAACCCGCGTCGAGGGACTCGAACCTGCCGGGGTAGACGCGCTCCCACTGCTCCGTGGAGTGCTGGTTGGAGGAGAGGCTGAGGTCCCAGCGGTTCACGTCGTCCAGCAGACGGTCGAAGTTCATGCCCTGGGCGGCGGCGGGATACGCCCGCTGGTCCGTGCCCATGCGCTTGAGCGGAGTGCCGTGGTGCGTCTGCAGGTGGATCTGGCCCGGGCGCTTGGCGATGTCCTCGGGGAACCCGTCGTTGCTCACGAAGTACGTGGCGCGCGCCGTCACCTCCCCGTAGCGGCGCGAGCCGCGGACGACGTGGTCGATGCCGGCGGGTACCTGGTCGGCGAGCTCCTGACGCACCACCCAGACACCGTGCACGTGCGGTGCCAGTTCCTTCGCCCTGTCGAAGACGGCGGCCGGGTTGCAGGACGGCAGCAGGTCCCCGTACGAGGAGTAGACGGCGAGGTTCGGGTCCAGGGGACGCCGGCGCTGCAAGGTGTACAGGCCCGCCGCCGCGTGCTTGCCGACCCTGCTCGTGGCGCCGAGGACCTTCCGCGGCCCGGCCCTCTTGACCCGCGCGGCGAACTCGGCCGTCTGATACGTGCGGAAGGACCGCTTGGCCAGGAGGCGCATGTGCACCCCGGTCGTTCCGCCGGGCAGCGTGAAACCGTCCGGGAGGTGCGCGGCGTAGAAGTCCGCGGTGCGGCCGAAGAACTCCTTGCGGTCGGTGGGCCTGACCCGCTCGGAGCGCTTGAGCGAGAACAGCATGTGGTGCACGGCTCGCTCGAAGAGCATGGGTTTCGACCAGGCCAGCTCCGGGCGCTCGTCGAGGAAGGCGAACAGTCCCTCGTACTGCTCGAAGATGTCGAAGTGCTTGCGGCCCGGCGTCTTCGTGATCGCGCCGTGGCGCCGCTGGCGGTATTCGATGCCGACCCTGTTGAGGCAGCCGATGCGCTCGGCCGTGACCATCGCCATCTGGGTGACCGGCGCGTCCTCGTACAGGCCGGGTGCGTACTGGAAGCCCTGTTCCAGGAAGAACGCGCGGCGGAACGCCTTGTTCCAGGCCACCAGGAACAGGTGGATGTACTCGGGCCGGTCCTGGAGGCGGAAGACATCCGTGCCTGCCCGTTCGAACAGCTCCGCGGACTGGCTGGGGCCGCCCTTGCCGTGCCAGTAGGTGCGGATGTGGTCGAAGGCGAGGATGTCCAGTTCCCCTACGGCGTCGAGCCGGGCGGCCAGCGCCTGCAGCAGGCCGGGGGTGTAGCTGTCGTCACTGTCGAGGAAGAGGACGTAGTCACCCGTCGCGCGCTCGAGTCCGGCGTTGCGCGCCCGGCCCAGGCCCACGTTCTGGGGCAGGTGCACCGCCTGGACGCGTGGGTCGCGGGCGGCGTACTCGTCGATGATCGTCCCGCAGTTGTCCGGTGAGCAGTCGTTGACGGCGATCACCTCGATGTCCTGGAACGACTGCTCCAGAACCGAGTCCAGGCACTCGGGGAGGTACCCCTGCACCTTGAACACGGGGATGACGACACTGAAACGGGGCATTCAGGGAGCTCCTGGTGACGTACAGCTTGCGGAGGCCGGAGGTGAGGCTCCCGAGCCTACTCAAGCGGTGCACGGGGTTCCCCCGGTATCCCGGGAGTGGGGAAGGCCGCCCGGGACCGGGGCGAATGCCGGGCGCGGGTGGCTAATCATTCCGGTTTGTCCTGGGAGTCCGGTACCTATAGATTCCCGCCGTGCCGTCCGTTGACTGTGGGCCACCGGCTCCCGGTTGAGCGTCGACGCGACCCGTCATCATCGGCTGGGAGGGCCCCGCCCACATGTCCGCAACTGACCGCCGGTGGACCATCGCGCTGCACAGGGCCTGGAAGGACGGCACGCTGTGGCCGTGGTGCCTGGCGGCCGTCGCGGCGGCCTGCGGCTACGGCGTGGCCACCGTCTTCCACCCCGGATACCTCAGCGCGGACAGCAACACGCAGCTGTGGCAGGCGCTGGGGGACGAGCCGGTGAACGACTGGCATCCGCCGGTGATGGCGCTCGCGTGGCGGATGCTCATCGCGATCACGGGCGACTTCTCGGTCATGGCCGCCGTCCAGGCCGCCGTGCTGTGGGGGACGCTGTGGGTCCTCGCCCGGCTGGTGTGGAAGTGGACCGGCAGCCGCGGGCTCTCCCTCGTGGTGCTGGCCGTCGGCTTCGCGCCGCACATCATGAACCTCACGGGGGTGGTGTGGAAGGACGTGCACCTGGCGTACGCGCTCCTCGCGGTCGTCGCGATCGCGCTCACCGTGCGCGAACTGCCCCCGGACCGGGTCAGGACCCGCTGGGCCCTGCTGGTGCTGGGGCTGTTGTTCCTCACGTACGCCGCCCTCGTGCGCAAGAACGGCGTCCCCGCCACGATCCCGGTCTTCGCCCTGCTGGTCCTCGCGGCCTGGCCGGCCCCGGGCCGGCGCCGCTGGCTTGCCGCCACCGGTGTGTTCCTCGCGGTCCTGACGGTCGGCGGCGTCGCGGTGAACGCGGCCACCGATCCGTTGACCACTCGTGTGTACGCGGTGATCCCGGTGGACGACCTCGTGCACGTGCTCACCCCGGACCAGGTGCGCTCCGCCGCCGAACAGGCCGGTGCGGACCCGGACCTGCGGGACCGTCTGGTCACCGCCGCCACCACCTGTCGGACGCGGGGCATCACCTCGGACGCCTACCTGCAGTGCTTCCCGCAGCGCCGGCCGTTCGACGTGACGTATCTGGACCGGCGCGCCGACGTCGTCGTGCGGATGTGGACGCAGCAGATGCCGAAGCACTGGAGGGGGTACGCCGAGTACCGGACCCGGGTCTTCACGAAGCTGCTCTTCCAGAGCAATCAGACCTTCTGGAACGGCACCCACGTCAATGCCGGCGCCCGGCTGCACCCCGAGGTGCGCAAGCAGCCGCTGAACGACACGCTGCGCTTCGCCCTGCAGAACTACGTGACCGGCTTCGCCCGCGACCTGCCGATGCTCTTCCAGGGCTGGTTCTGGCTGGCCGTCGCGCTGGTGCTCGTACTGCGCCGCCGCCGGGCCGGCCCCTGCGCCCGGGAACTCCGGCTCCTGGGAGCGAGTTCGCTCCTCTACATCCTCGCCTACCTGCCCACGGCGCCCGAGTCCAACTACCGCTACGTGTACTGGCCCGCGCTTGCCGGGACCGTCGCACTCGCCCTCGTCGCGACCACCTGGGTGGCGCGCCGCCGCGCGGCGGCCGCCGGCCCCGCCGGCGGTGAACGGGACGCCCGCCCCACCGTGCCGCCGGCCGGCCGGGCGCCCGAGGGCGCTCCGGCGGGATCGCGCGGCGACACCGGCGTCGCCGTGTGACCGCCGCGGCCCGCCTAGACCGCCACGTACGTCACCGGCTCGCTGCCCGTGACCGCCTCGGCGCGGCCCAGCTTCACCAGTCGGCGCAGGTGTGATTCGGCCTCCGAGACGGCGATGTTCCGTGATCCGTGGGGGATCTGCTCCCAGGGCCGGTTCCACTCCATCCGCTCGGCCAGCTGCCACGGCGTGAGCGGCCGGGCGAGCAGCGCGAGGAGGCCCGTCAGGCGCTCCTCGTGGTGGTCCAGGAGTTCCTGTACGCGGCCTGCCGCGTCCGCGAACGCGTACTGGTGGGCGGGGAGTACCTCGGCGACGCCGAGGCGGCCGATGCGCTCCAGGGAGTCGAGGTAGTCGCCCAGCGGGTCGGTGGCCGTCGCGTCGTCCGGGTCCTCGTAGAGGCCGACGTGCGGGCTGATGCCGGGGAGCAGGTGGTCGCCGGAGAAGAGCCGGCCGCGACCGGGGAGGTTGGCCGGGTGGTCCTCCTCCAGGTGCAGGCAGACGTGGCCGGGTGTGTGGCCCGGTGTCCAGATCGCCCGCAGGGTGCGGCCGGCCAGGTCGAGGAGCTCGCCCGGCACGATCTCGCGGTCCGGGACCGCGGCCCGCAGCCCGGGCAGGGTGCGCATGCGGCCGCCCTTCTCGCGCGCGGCCAGCAGCGGGGCGATGTGGTCCTCGGGGGCGCCGACCGTCGCCAGCTTCTTCGCGAGGTAGTTCAGCCAGGTGCCCGGTTGCGACTCGCGGGTGCGGCGGACGATCGCGGTGTCGGCGGCGTGCATGGCGATCCAGGCCCCCGACGCGTCGCGGACCTGGCCGGAGAGGCCGTGGTGGTCGGGGTGGTGGTGGGTGATGACCACGCCGTGGATGTCGGCGATGTCCACGCCCACGGTGGCGAGCCCGGCCGTCAGGGTGTCCCAGGCCTCCGGGTCGTCCCAGCCGGTGTCGATGAGGACGGGGCCGCGGTCCGTGTCGAGGAGATGGACCAGGGTGTGACCCAACGGGTTGTCCGGGATGGGGACCTCGATGCTGTGGACGCCTCCACCGTGGTTGATCACCTGCGTCATGAACTCCCCATCTCATCCGCGGTCTCGGCGGCGTGCGGGTACGGCCACGACGCGCCGGGTCCACTGTAACGAGAACTTGTTTCAGTGGTAGCCCCGGTCGACCATCCATCTCGGCCCGGTCCGGGGCGCGGTCAGGTCCCGGCTCCCTGCGCGTGGGCCGCGGAGTCGACCGGCGTTGCCCCAGCCGTGGACTCCTGGAACTGGAACTGGTATCAGTTCTGACACGCAGTCAGATGTCAAATCAGTCAGTCGGTCGGGTCACGTGCCGCGTCGCGGGAGGCAGCAGCCATGAGCGAGCTTGTCGAACACGGAAAACTGTTCATCGGCGGGGAGTTGGTCGATCCGCTCGGGCGGGATGTCATCGAGGTCATCTCCCCGCACACCGAGCAGGTCATCGGCCGCGTGCCGCATGCCGCCGAGGGGGACGTGGACCGGGCCGTCGCCACCGCCCGGCAGGCCTTCGACCACGGGCCCTGGCCGCGGATGTCGCTGGACGAACGGATCGCCGTCGTCACGCGGATCAAGGACGCGTTCGCCGTGCGGTACGAGGAGATCGCCCGGGTCATCAGCTCGGAGAACGGCACGCCGTACACCTCCAGCGTCATGGTGCAGGCCCTCGCCGCGATGATGGTGTGGGACGCGGCGATCACCGTCGCCCGCACCTTCCCGTACGAGGAGCGCCGGGACGGGGCGCTCGGGCCGCTGCTCGTGCGGCGGGAACCGGTCGGGGTCGTGGCCGCCGTCGTGCCGTGGAACGTGCCCCAGTTCACCGCCGCGGCCAAGCTCGCGCCCGCGCTGCTCGCCGGGTGCTCGGCCGTCCTCAAGGTCTCGCCCGAATCGCCGCTCGACGCCTACATCCTGGCCGAGATCGTCACCGAGGCCGGCCTGCCCGAGGGCGTGCTGTCGATCCTGCCCGCCGACCGCGAGGTGAGCGAATACCTCGTCGGGCACCCCGGCATCGACAAGGTCTCCTTCACCGGGTCCGTCGCCGCCGGCCGGCGCGTCATGGAGGTCGCCTCCCGCAACCTCACGCGCGTCACCCTGGAACTCGGCGGGAAGTCCGCCGCCGTGATCCTCCCCGACGCCGACCTGGACGCCGCCGTCGCCGGCATCGTGCCCTTCGCGTGGATGATCAACGGCCAGGCCTGCGTGGCCCAGACCCGCATCCTCGTCCCGCGCTCCCGGTACGAGGAGACCGCCGAGGCCTTCGCCGCCGCCGCCGGCGCACTGAAGGTGGGCGACCCCCTCGACCCCGCCACCGAACTCGGACCGCTCGTCGCCCAGCGCCAGCAGCGCCGCTCCCTCGACTACATCCGGATCGGGCAGGAGGAGGGCGCGAAGATCCTCACCGGGGGCGGCCGTCCGGCGTCGCAGGAGCGCGGCTGGTACGTCGAGCCGACACTCTTCGGCGACGTCGACAACTCCATGCGCGTCGCCCGCGAGGAGATCTTCGGCCCGGTCATCTGCCTGCTGCCGTACGGCGACGAGGGCGAGGCGGTGAAGATCGCCAACGACTCCGAGTACGGCCTCAGCGGCAGCGTCTGGACCGCCGACACCGAGCGCGGCATCGATATCGCCCGCCGGGTCAGGACCGGCACGTACAGCGTGAACACCTTCAGCCTCGACATGCTCGGCCCGTTCGGCGGCTACAAGAACTCCGGCCTGGGCCGCGAGTTCGGACCCGAGGGGTACGGGGAGTACTTCGAGCACAAGATGATCCACCTGCCGGCCGGTTACGGGGGCGAGGCCTGATGGGGGACCGCTGGAGCGTCGAGGTCGACCGGTCCGTCTGCATCGGGTCCGGGATGTGCGTGAACCACGCGCCGGACGGGTTCCGGCTGGACTCCGCCCGGCAGTCCCACCCCACCGACCCGGAGACCGACGCCAACGAACGCGTCCTCGCCGCCGCCGAGGGCTGCCCGGTCGAGGCCATCACGGTCGCGCTGGCCGACTCGGGAGAGGTGGTGTTCCCGCCGGAGGAGTAGGAGCGCCCCGGCGGCTCAGGGCCGGGCGCCCGACAACAGGTGGAGCCGCAGAGCCAGTTGCAGCTCCAGTGCCCGGCCCGGCTCGTTCCAGTCGCGGCCCAGCAGCACCTGGATCCGGTCGAGGCGCTGCACCACCGTGTTCACGTGCACGTGCAGCTCGTCCTTGGCCCGGATCAGGCTGCCGCCCGCGGCGAAGTACGCGCTCAGCGTCCGCACCAGATGCGTGCCGCGCTGCGCGTCGTACTCCAGCAACGGACCCAGGGTCGCGGTCACGAAGCCGTCGACGTCCTGCGCGTTGCCGAGGACCACGCCCAGGAAGCCGAGTTCCTCCACGCACGCGCCCTCGCCGGTGCGCCCCAGCACCCGCATCGCCCGCAGGCAGCGCGCCGCCTCGCCGTACGCCCCGGTCAGCTCCCGGGGACCCCGGGCGGGCCCGGCGGCGGCCACGGTGACGGGGGACTGCGCCAGCTGGCCCAGCTGGGCCGCCGCCGTACGGGCCGCGCGGCCCGCGGGCGTACCGTCGTCCTCGATCAACAACACCACCGTGCCCGCGTGTTCGGCGCTCACCCCGTGGATGTCGCCGCCGAACAGATAGCGCATCGCGGCCGGGGCCAGCCGCTCCCGCGCCCCGGACTCCGCCACCAGCAACAGGTGCGGGCGGTCCAGGTCGATGCCCAGGCGGCGCCCGCGCTCGGCCAGCCCCGCCGGGTCGCGGCCGGTGTCCGTCAGCAGGTCGGCGATCAGCTCACCGCGGATCCGGTTCTCCGTCTCGGCCACCGTGCGCCGCAGCAGCAGGAGCAGCCCCGTCACCACCGCCGACCGCTCGAACAGCCGGCGGTCCGAGTCGTCCAGCGGCCGCCCGCGGTGCAGCACCAGCCCGGCCAGCAGCTCCTGCCCGGCCAGCACCGCGCAGACCACCCGCCCGTCGCGCTGCACGGCACGCGCCCCCGTGCGCGACTCCTCGGCGGCCTCCGCCAGCCATCCCGCGTCCATGCTGTCGGCGGCGAAGTCCGTACCGTCCGGGCGCACCGCGGCCAGCGGGCGGCCGCCCGGGTCGTGGATGGTCAGCGGGGAGCCCAGCAGCCCGGCGACGGCCGCCGCGACGTCCTTGACCTCCCGGCCGCGCAGGACCAGGTCCGTCAGCCGGTCGTGGGACTCCTCGGCGCGTCGCATGGCCGCCGAGTGCGCCCGTACGGAGGCGTTGGCCTCGGCCAGCTCCGCGTTCGCCTCCGCGAGTTCGGCGAGGGCCGCGGTGGTGTCGGCGAGCGCGCGCGCCGTGTCGATGGCGATCGCGGCGTGCGCGGCCAGCGAACAGAGCAGGGCCACCTCGTCGGGGCTGAAGACCCTGGGGGCGCGGTCGGCGGCGAACAGGACGCCGATCACCTTCCCCGTACCGCCCCGGCTGGAACCGAGCAGCAGGGGAACGCCCAGGATGGCGATCAGGCCCTCGTCCAGGACGCCGGCGTTGATGTTGCGGGTGTGGTGGAAGCGCTCGTCGGCGGGGTAGTCCGGCGTCGCGTACGGGCTCGCGGTCTGCGCCACCAGACCGCCGAGCCCCTCGCCGAGTTCCAGACGCAGTCGCTGGAAGAGGACCGACACCGACCCGTCGGTCACCCGCATGTAGGTGTCGCCCGCCTCCTCGTCCGGCAGCGTGAGATAGGCCGTGTCCGTGCCCAGCAGCATCCTCGCCCGTCGCACGATCGCCTTCAGCACGTCGTCCAGATCGCGGGAGGCCGCCAAGTCGCCCGCCGTGTCGAACAGCGCGGTGAGCTGGAGCTCGCGGCGCCGGTGCTGACGCAGGGCGCCCCGGATCCGCAGCGCGGTCGCCGTGGCCCGCTCCACCTCGGCGAGCTCCTCGGCGGGCACACCGTCCCCCCGCGCCTGCGAGGACACCGCCCCCAGCGCCTCGGCGGGCGCGTCGTCGGCCAGCAGGTCGAACAGGCGCCGGAGGTGGGGCGCGGCGGAGGGGAGCGGTTCAGGCATGGCGTCCAGCGTTCGTAGGAGGTCCGGTCGGTCAGTTGGCGGTCCAGCCGCCGTCCATGGAGAGCGAGGTGCCCGTGATGTGCCCGGTGCGCGGCCCGCACAGCCACAGGACCGCCTCGGCCACGTCCGCCGGCTCGATGAGCCGCTTGATCGCGCTGCGCTCCAGCATCACCCGCCCCACCACGTCCGCCTCCGAGATGCCGTGCGTCCGTGCCTGGTCGGCGATCTGGTTCTCGACCAGGGGTGTGCGTACGTAGCCGGGGCTGACGCAGTTGCTCGTCACCCCGTGCTCCGCCGCTTCCAGCGCGACCACCTTGCTCAACCCCTCCAGTGCGTGCTTGGCCGTCACATAGGCCGACTTGTACGGACTCGCGCGCAGCCCGTGCACCGACGAGATGTTGACCACGCGCCCCCAGCCGCGTTCGTACATCCCCGGCAGGGTCCGGCGCAAGACACGGAACGGGGTCTCCACCATGACGCGCTGGATCAGGGCGAAGCGCTCCGGCGGGAACTCGTGGACGGGGGCGACGTGCTGGAGCCCTGCGTTGTTCACCACGACGTCCACGTCGGCCGGCAGCGTGTCGACGACCGCGGGGTCGGACAGGTCCACCACCCAGGGCGTCCCGCCGATCTCCTCCGCGAGGCTCTTCGCGGCCTCCCTCGACCTGTCCACGACGTGCACATGCGCACCCGCCGCCGCCAGCGCCTGCGCGCAGGCCCGCCCGATGCCGCTCGCCGCGCCGGTCACCAGCGCGGTGCGCCCGGTCAGCAACGGTTCGGTGGGTGCCTGCGGTGATCCGCCGGGGGAGGGGGCGGCGGGCTCGGGATCCGGTCTGCGGGAAGTCTCCATGGCCGTCACCGTAGGTACGCGGCGGCCCGTGTCACATGGCGCCGGTGCACACACCCTCCCGACCCGGCATGGTGGCGGCGTACGTGGTGCCGTACGGCGCCGGGACGCCCCGGAGCACGGCCCCCGGGCCGCACAAGAGACCCGCCGCACACACCCGGCACCCTGCGGTGTCCGCCTGCCACATGGGCGTGCGGACGCACTGCTCGTAGGTTCCGGCAGCAACCCGACCCCCACGCTCCTCCCAGGGAGGCACTCGTGCGCCCATCGATCCTGAGACGCCTGTTCCGCCGCGTCGCGTCCACCGCCGTCCTCGGCCTGCTCGCGGCGACGTTGAGCACGACCACCGCCGCCGCACAGCCGGTCGCAGCCGCGGCCGCGGGCCTCCAGCAGGTCACCGGCTTCGGCTCCAACCCGGGTAATCTGCAGATGTACGCCTACACGCCCGCCGGCCTCCCCGCGAACGCGCCCCTGGTCGTCGCCCTGCACGGGTGCACCCAGACGGCCTCCGCGTACTACACCAACTCCGGCTGGCCGAAGTTCGCCGACGCGTGGGGCTTCGCGGTCGTCTTCCCGCAGACCACGTCGGCGAACAACTCCCTCTCCTGCTTCGGCTGGTTCGACCCGGCCGAGGACACCCGGGGCAAGGGCGAGGCCGCGTCCATCGTGCAGATGGTCGAGTACGCGAAGCAGAGTTACGGCTCCGACGGCCGCCGGGTGTACGTCACCGGGCTCTCGGCGGGCGGCGGCATGACCGCCGACCTGCTGGCCGCCTATCCGGACGTGTTCGCGGGCGGCTCCGTGGCGTCCGGGCTGCCCGCACAGTGCGCGACGAGCCAGGCGGCCGCGTCGGGCTGCCAGACGGGCCCGCAGAAGCTCAGCCCCGCACAGTGGGGCGACAAGGTGCGCGCCGCCTACCCCGGGTACTCCGGCCCCCGGCCCCGGGTGGCGATCTGGCAGGGCACGTCGGACTACACGGTGTACCCGGCGAACGCCACGGCCCTGCGCGACCAGTGGACGGACGTCTGGGGCATCGGGCAGACGCCGTCGTCGACCGACACCCTCCCCGGCAACACCACCCGCAGCGTCTACAACGACGCCTCGGGCAACCCGGCCGTGGAGACGTACTCCGTCTCCGGCATGGGCCACGGCCTGCCGGTGAGCCCCGGCTCGGGCGACCAGCAGTGCGGGACGGCGGCCGCGTACTTCCTGAACACGATCTGCTCGACGTACTACACGGGCGTCTTCTGGGGCCTGGACGGCGGTACCCCCGGCGGCGGCGACGGCCGACTTCCCGCACCCTCCGGCGTGACCGTCACCGGCACCACGGACACCACGGCCGCCCTGTCCTGGAACGCCGTCGAGGGTGCGGCTTCGTACACCGTCCACCGCGACGGTACGGAGATCGCCTCACCCACCGCCACCACGTTCACTGACACCGGCCTCACCGCGGGCACCGCCTACCGGTACACCGTCACGGCGGTCGACGCGGCGGGCACGGCCGGCGCCGCCTCGGCCCGGGTGACGGCGACCACCACCGGAGGCGGCACACCCGCCACGTGCTACTCCGCCACCAACTACGCGCACGTGACGGCGGGCAGGGCGCACATGTCCGGCGGGTACGTGTACGCCAACGGCTCGAACCAGAACATGGGCCTGTACAACGTCTTCGTCAGGCACACCCTGAAGGAGTCACCCGCCGGGTACTTCGTGATCGCGGACAGCGGCTGCGCCACCGGCTGACGCGTGCGGCGCGACGGGCCCGGCAGGGGACTGCCGGGCCCGTCGCCGTGGTGCCGCCGCGAACCGCGCGAGGGCCGACCGCACGCGGAACGGTCGCGTGCGCCTTCAGGGCCGGCGTTCGGTTCCGGCCAGGGCGCGGGAGAGGCCGGCCACGGCCAGGGCGGCCAGGACGATCTGGATGAGGCACTCGGACCAGTCGATCCCTCGCGTGTGCGCGACGCCCAGGACGGACGCCAGCAGCGTCCCGAGGAGCGCGGCGGCCATACCGGCGACGAGCGTCCACAGGACGCCGATGTGCTGACGGCCGGGAAGGACGAGGTGTCCCAGCAGACCGACCACGACACCGATGAGCAGAGCACTCACGAGTCCGGAGATTTCCATGGCTCGCTCCTACCTCCTTCCGACTTCGGACTTCCGAACGAGGTTGCTCCTACGAGTGCCCGCGCGAGGCGGCGGAATCCCTCGGAGCGCGGCTTCTTCACATCGCCGGCGCAGGAGTGAGGTCGTCATGGGCGAGGTCGTGAATCCCTCGGGGAACCACGTCGCCGTCATTCCTCACCGGTTCGCGCATACGTCCGGAATGCAAGGGCAGGCGAACGGATGCCAGAGACGACGGAGGCCGATCAACAGGCGGCCCTCCCCGGAGACAGGTGGAGGATGAGTACCGACAAAGAGCACGACGAAAAGCGCGTCGACGCCCCTGCCGCGATGCGGCGAGCCTCCGAGCAGCTCACGGAAATGCTCCAGTGCGAGCCCGGCTCGGTCTCCGCGGTGAAGGCCACCGAGGACGGCTGGTCGGCGGACGTGGAAGTGGTCGAACTGGAGCGGGTGCCCGACACCATGAGCGTGATGGCCTCCTACCGGGTGCAACTCGACCCCCAGGGCCGGCTCATGGCCTACGAGCGCGTACGACGCTACGCCAGGGGCCAGATCGACCGGCGCTGAAACGTCGACCGACCTTCGTCGTCGAACGACAAGGATCACCGAAAGGAGTTCCCATGACACTCGTGCAGCAGAGCAATGCGACATCCAACGGGAGCGGCGGCTCGGGAAATCTCTACGACGTTCTCGAGCTCATACTCGACCGCGGTCTGGTCATCGACGCATTCGTCCGCGTCTCCCTGGTGGGCATCGAGATCCTCAAAATCGATGTCCGCGTGGTGGTCGCCAGTGTCGACACCTATCTGCGGTTCGCCGAGGCCTGCAACCGGCTCGATCTCGAATCCGGCCGCAAGGCGCCGAGTCAGCTCACCGACCTCGTCGGCGACATGACGGAGAACGGCGCCAAGGGAAAGTCCAAGGGCGCGCTGACCGGGGCCGTCGAGGCCTTCAGTGAATCCCTGCAGGGAAAGCGCGAGGAGCCTGAGGAGCAGCCGCGCAAGCGGCCTGCCCGCAAGGCGACGTCCAGCCGTCAGACCCAGCGAAGCGAGGAGTAGTAGCGGTGCCCACCTACATATACGCCATCACCGACGCCGGCCACCCGTTGCCGTTGGACGACCTGCACGGCGTGGGCGATCCGCCCTCGGCGCTGCGGACCGTGCGCACCGACCGCCTGGCCGCAGTGGTCAGCGACGCTCCTCCCGGGCTTCGCGCGAAGCGACGGGACGTCATGGCTCATCAGACGGTGCTGGAAGCGCTGATGGCGGCCGGGGCGACCCTGCCCATGCGCTTCGGCCTGGTGGGGCCGGGTGACGACGAGGTCGTCGCGGCCCTGGAGCAGGAGGCCGACGGGTACCGGGAGCGGTTGGCGGAACTGGACGGGCAGGTGGAGTACAACCTGAAGGCCGGCCGGGACGAGGACGACCTCCTGCGGGAGATCATGATCGAGTCCGACGAGATCCGGCAGCTCAACGAGCGGGCCCGCGCCCAGGGCAGTCATGACGACCGGCTCGCCCTGGGAGAGCTGGTGGCCCGCGAGGTGAGCGCTCGCCACGCACGGGAGGCCGAGGACGTGGCCGTCCGCCTGTCGGACGTCGCCACCCGCAGTTCGTCCACGGATCCCGCGCCCGAACAGTTCCTCAACCTGTCCTTCCTCGTGCCCCGGGCGGAGACCGAAGCCTTCGTGGAAGCGGTCCGGCGCGAGGCGGAGGAGCGGGGCGACGCGTACGCGTACACCCTGACCGGGCCGCTTCCGCCGTACAGCTTCGTCTGACCGTCGCGGCCCGCCCGGCCCTCAGGAGCGGAGGTGACCTACGGCCATGGGCCTCATCACCAACCTGCTGACCCTGCCACTGGCTCCCGTACGGGGAACGGCCTGGGTACTCGACCAGGTCGTCCACGCGGCCGAGGAGGAGTACTACGACCCCGAGCCGGTGCGGGCCCGACTCGCCCAGCTGGAACAGGACCTGAACAACGGACTCATCGACGCCGAGGAGTTCGACCGGTTCGAGGACGAACTGCTCGACCGGCTCGACGAGATCGAGGAGTACCGGCACAGCGCACGGCATACGTCGTGACCATCGACCCAGACCACACACGACCGGGGGAGACCGAGGTGCATCGCAGATGACGAAGAACGCCAAGATAGGCGCGGCTCTGGTGGGGGGATACCTGCTGGGGCGTACGAAGAAGGCCAAACTCGCCCTGGGATTCGGGATGTTCCTCCTGGGCAAGAAGATCGACCTCGACCCGAGGCAGCTCGGCAGGATGCTGGCCGATTCGCCGGTCCTGGGATCTCTCAACGATCAGGTGCGCAAGGAGTTGGTGGACGCCACGAAGACCGCGGCCACCAAGGCCGTCACCCAGCGGGCGGGCAGCCTGGCCGACTCGTTGCAGCAGCGCACCCAGTCGCTGGGGGCCGCCCCCGAGGCCGACGACGAGGAACTGGACGAGGACGCCGAGGACAGCGCGGCGGCCGACGACGAGGCCGAGACGGACCGGGACGAGGACACCGGCGAGGACGAGGACACGGGCGAGGCCCGGAAGCGCAGGAGCGCCCCCCGCAAGTCCGCCGCCTCATCCGGCTCCAAGTCCGCTTCGAAGAGCCGTTCCTCGGCGAGCGGCAGCCGCTCCGGTAGCGCGGGCAAGTCCTCCGCTCCCGCACGCAAGCGCACCGCCGCCGGCAAGACCGCCGCCTCCGGCGCACGCAAGGCCCGGGGAGGCGGCAATGCCTGACTCCACACTCGGCGGTATCAAGGACCAGGTCGTGAAGAACCCGGCCACCGACCGGCTCAAGGACGAGCTGCAGAACTACCTGCGGGCCCGCGCCGAACACGCGGTGACCCAGCTGGGCAGCCGTCTCGGTGACTCGGTGTCCAAACTCGCCGATCCGGGCAGCGGGAGCGGTGCCCTGAAGGGCCTCGCCAAGGGCGGGAAGGCCCTCAGTGAGGGCAAGTCCCCCGGGCAGGCCGCGATGAGCGCGGGTGCCTCACACCTGAAGGACAAGGTCAAGGACAAGGTCAAGGGCTTGTTCGGCAAGGGACGCAAGTCGGGCGGCGGGAAGTCCAAGAGCGTCACCATCGTCGAGGACATCGACGTCGGCGTACCGGTCCGCGAGGCGTACGACCAGTGGACCCAGTTCCAGGAGTTCAGCTCGTTCGCCAAGGGCGTCGTGAGCGTGGAGAAGGCGGACGACACCACCAGCAATTGGAAGGTCAAGGTCGCCAAGTCCACCCGCAGCTGGAAGGCGAACGTCACCGAGCAGGTGCCGGACGAGCGCATCACCTGGACCACCGAAGGCGCCAAGGGCACCGTCAAGGGCGTGGTCACCTTCCACGCGATCACCGACGACCTCACCCGCGTCCTGCTGGTCCTCGAGTACTTCCCCAAGGGCCTGTTCGAGAAGACGGGCAACATCTGGCGCGCCCAGGGCCGCCGCGCCCGGCTCGACCTGAAGCTCTACCGCAAGTTCATCATGATGCGCGGCGAGGCGACCGACAGCTGGCGCGGCGAGATCCGCGACGGGGAAGTCGTCGTCAGCCATGACGAGGCGCTCGAAGAGGAAGAGGCGCGCAACGACGAGGACGCCGGAGCCGACGGCGACGGCGTGCGCGACGACGCGGCCGAGGACGAGCCGTCCGGCGAGGAGGTGGACGCCGAGTACGACGAGGAGGAGCCGCCGGACGAGGAACCCGCCGACGAGGACGAGGACGAGGACGAGGACGAGGAAGCGGAGCCTGCGGACGAGTTCGATGAGCCGGAGGAGCCCGTGGACGAGGAGGACGATCCCGCCTACGAGGACGCCGCCGAGGAGCAGGACGAAGAGGCGGAGCAGGACGACGACGCGGAGCAGGACGAGGCCGAGGACGAGGCCGACGAGCCCCGGCCGGCCCGCCGATCCCGCCGCCGCGCGCCCGCCGGCCGCTGACCGGCACCGTGCGCGCACCGGCAACCGCACCCGCATCGACACCCGTACCGACACCCCACGGAAAGGCGTGAGACATCGTGACCGATTCACTCGCCGGCCGACTGCCGGCTTCATCCAGGGGGGCCGCCCCGGCGTACGGGCAGCAGGGCTCGTCGGCCAATCTTGCCGACATCCTGGAGAGGGTGCTGGACAAGGGCATCGTCATCGCCGGTGACATCAAGATCAACCTGCTCGACATCGAGCTGCTCACCATCAAGCTCCGTCTGCTCGTCGCCTCCGTCGACAAGGCGAAGGAAATGGGCATCGACTGGTGGGAGCACGACCCCTCGCTCTCCTCGCGGGCCCGCCCCGCGCGGGAGACCGGGGCCCGCCCCGGAGGCGACGCCCTGGCCGAGGAGAACGAGCAGTTGCGCGCCGAACTGGCCCGGCTGCGGTCGGCGGCCGGGCTCCCCGAGGCGTCGGCGACCGACGGGCAGGCAGCCCGGGCGGAACGGGAGGAGGAACGATGAGCACCCTGCCGAACCCGTCCAGTGGCCTTCCGGGCCCGGGCGCCGACGAGATGACGTACGTGTACGCCGTCGGACGCGACGACCCCGCCCTGCACGCGCTCGCCACCCGCCTGCCTGGAGTGGACGGCCGGCCCCTGCGCCCGGTCAGCGGTGGGGGGCTGTGCGCGCTCGTCTCCCCCGTACCGGCGGACACGTTCAGCGAGAAGGGCCTCGTCGCGCAGATGGAGGACCTGGACCGGCTCGAAATCGTCGCCCGCGCCCATCACGCCGTGGTGGACGCCGTGTTCGCCGAGACATCGGTCCTGCCGATGCGGCTGGCCACGGTGTACATGGACGACGTCAGGGTCGCCGACATGCTGGTGCGGCAACGGGCCGAATTCGCCGAGCTGCTGGGCCGGCTGGAGGGCCATGTCGAACTGGGGGTGAAGGTGTACGCCGACCCCCGGACGGCCGTCGCGCCGGCGCCGGCCACCGAGCCGTCCGCCGGGGCCGCGACGGGGCGGGACTACCTGCGGCAGCGCCGGGCGAGCCGGCGCGACAGCGAGGACGCCTACCGGGCAGCGACCGACGTGGCGGCCCGTGCCGCACAGCTGGCGCAGAGCACGGCCGCCTCGCGGGTGGTCCACCGCCCGCAGCAGGGGCAGCTCGCCTCCCGGCCCGGCGTGAACGTGGCCAACGAGGCCTACCTCGTACCCGTGGCGCACACGCAACAGCTGGGCCGGGAGCTCGAGGCCCTGGCCGAAGGCGTTCCCGGCGTCTCGGTCGAGGTGACGGGGCCCTGGGCTCCCTACTCGTTCGCGACCGCGGTGGTCGCGGAGGGCGCGGACGGCGGTGGGGTCCGGTGAGTGCGGACCTCATCGGGGGAGTGCTCGGCGAAACGGAGGCCCGCAACGGCCCGCCCATCGCGCTGATCGACCTCCTGGACCGCCTCCTGAACGGCGGCGCGGTGCTCACCGGCGATCTCGTCCTGTCCATCGCCGACGTGGATCTCGTCCACATCAACCTTCGAGCGGTGATCCGGTCGATCACCGGAGAGGAGCCGGCGCCATGGTGAATATCCGGCCCGTTTCCGCATCCGACCGACCTGCCCGGGCGAGGAGGCCGACACCATGAGCGAAGGCGACAGCGCGGGGGGCGCGCCGGTGACGGCCCGCACGGCGATCGAAGACGTGACGCACGCCGCCACCCGGGCCTTCGGGCTCAGCCCCGCGCAACCGGACGACCACCGCGTGTCGAGCGCCGCCCAGAGGCTGGCGACCGACCCGGACACGGTCGAGCGGGACCTCATGAAACTGGTGCTCACCATCGTCGAGCTGCTCCGTCAGCTCATGGAGCGCACCGCCCTGCACCGCGTCGACCAGGGCGACCTGAGTGAGCAGCAGGAAGAGCGCATCGGCATGACGTTGATGATTCTGAACGAACGCATGACGGAGCTGTGCGACCGCTACGGACTGACGATGGACGACCTCAATCTCGACCTGGGACCGCTCGGTTCCCTGCTGCCGCAGAACGGCGCCTGAGGGGGCCGGACCCAGGTTTCATCGCACCACCCAAGGCAAGGAGGAGGCCATGACCGCTGACAACAAGGAAACCAAGAACTCCACTCCGAGCAAGGGCAGGACCACCACCGCCCGCAAGACGACCGCCGCGGCCAGAAAGACGGCCGGCGCCGGCGCCCTCGACGAGAAGGCCAGAAGCACGGCAGGCGAGGCGAAGTCCGCGGCCGGCAGTGCCAAGGACTCGGCTTCGCACAGCGTGAGCGCGGCCGGTGAGTCCACCCGGCGCGTCGGACGCGCCGCGGCCGCCGGTGTCCGGAGCGGACAGCAGGCGGTGACGGCCAACGCCGCCAAGGCGGCGAGCGTGGCCACTACGGCCTGGACCGTGCTCAAGCACAGGAAGGCGATCGCCACCGGCGCGGCCGCGGGGGTCGCGGGCATCGCCGGAGCGGCCTTCGCCGTCGGCCGCTCGACCGCCAAGCCGCCGATGGGCCCGCTGACACGGCTGGCGCGCGGCAGGATCTGAGCGCTCCGGGCGGCGCCATGGCGCTCGGGGCGGCTTCCGCTTCGTCCCGCCGTGTACGCGAGCGGCCGGGCGGTCCGCTCCACCAAGGCGCGAAAACACAGGTGACCCGTCTCCGGGACCGGCTCGCAGCATGGCTGCGGGGCCGGTCCCGGCGCACGTGTCAGGCGCCCTGCCGCGCGTACGCCACCATCCGGTCGGCGATCTCGCGGCCGCCCCGCTCGCCCGTGAGGACCGTGTAGTGGTTCACGTCCCTCACCGCCACCGGCTCCACCCGGGTCCCGCCCAGGTCCGCGGCCGCCAGCCGGCGCTCGTCGTACAGCCCCTGCTCCTCGTCCATCAGGCCGCGCGCCGCCCACAGCAGCGTCGCCTCGGCGGGCAGCTTCCTTACGGCGTCGAGCACCTCCGCGTCGAACAGTCCGACCCCGTCGTCACGGACCGCCTCGATCCGGCACGTCGAGTGCAGGGCGGGCTCCCCGCCCGTCAGGTCGCGCTGGATGTACGCGTCCACCTCGTCCGACCACGCGGTCCTGAACGCCGGATGCGCCTGCCAGAACGCGCGGTAGGCGGCCCGGTCCGTGAACGTCATCGACAGGCGGTCCATCGCCGGGCCGATCACCGCTGTCAGCAGCTCGTCGGGCGTCAGATGCGTGGGCGCGGGGAATCCGATGCCGCCGTCCACGAGCAGCAGCGGTCCGAAGCGGTCCGGGTGCCGCACCGCGGCCAGCGCCGCCACGAACGCGCCCATCGAGTGGCCCGCCAGCACCACCCGTTCCAGGCCCAGGGCCCCGGTCAGGGCGGCGACGTCGTCCGCGTGCGCGGCGATGCCGTACGGGCCGGGGAGGCCCGAACTCCCCGCCCTGCCCCGCAGATCCGGGGCGACGAGCGTGACGCGCCCGGCCAGCAGCCGGGCCACCGGGCCCCAGGAGAGCGCGTTGGCCGTGATGCCGTGCAGCGCCACCACCGTCGGCGCCTGCGGATCGGTGGCGGGCCAGCGCAGCGCGGCCAACCGGCCGCCGCACACGGGTACTTCGATCTCCTCGTACGTGATCACTGGTTTCCGGTCTCCTTCCGGTGCGGGACGGCCCTCAGCCTGGACGGCAGCCGGGCCAGGCCGCCCGGCAGCAGATGTACCACGGCCACGAACAGCACGCCCAGCAGGAACAACGGCTGGGAGAGCGGGACGCGGAGCACCGCGGGCAGATCGGCGACCGTGCCCGAACCGGCCAGGTCGCCGAGCCGGTGGTCCGCCCAGGTGTAGAGGATGCCGCCGACCATCGGGCCCCAACGGGTGCCCGAGCCGCCCAGCACCACCATCACCAGCAGCGACAGCGTGAAGTCGGACGTGGTGGTCTGGGGCGTGGATCCGCCGGTCAGGAGCAGGTGCACGATGCCGCCGAGCGCGGCGAGCGCGCCCGCGACGACGAAGGCCGTCAGCTTGAATCCGTACGGTTTCAGGCCCAGCACCTCCACCCGGCGCTCGTTCTCCTTGATGCCCTCCCAGACGCGGCCGGTGGGGGAGCGGACGGCCCAGGTGACGACGGCCAGGGTGAGGACGAGGTAGGCGAGGGCGATCCAGTAGAGGTTCGCGGTGTTGTCGATGCCGACGAGCCAGGAGGGGAGCAGGTCCGCCGGGGCCGCCCGGCCCTCCTCGCCGCCGGTGACGCCGCCGGGGTTGCGGGACACCAGGATCGAGCCCGCCTGGGCGAAGGCGAGGGTCACCATGGAGAAGCCGATCCCGGTGACGCGCAGGCTCACCGACCCCAGCACCAGGGCCAGGGCGATCCCGAAGAGCAGGCCGAGGAGCGCGGCGAGGGCGAAGGGGAGCCCCGCCTCCAGCAGGAACATGTTGGTGGCGTAACTGCCTGCCGCGAAGTAGAGCGCGTGGCCGAACGACAGCAGTCCGGTGCGTCCGAGCAGCAGGTCGTAACCGGTGGCCAGGGCGCCGAACAGCAGGCAGGTGGCCAGGAGTTGCAGACTGCCCGCGCTCCCGAGCGGGCCGTCCAGCAGGCCCGGCACCGGTACGGCGCTGAACGGTGCGACGGCCAGGAGCAGCAGGACGGCGGCCGGCCACCAGCGCAGCAGCCGGGGCGCGTCGGCCGTCCGCGTGGGGGCCACCGGGCCCCCGGTGCGGTCGTGTGTCTCGGTGGCGGTACTCACGCGAGCCTCCCCGTCAGTCCGCGCGGGCGGATCAGCAGCAGCGCGGCGAGCAGGACGACGACCGCCAGATCGCCGAGGCCCGCCGCGGTGTAGTAGTTGGCGAACTGCTGGACCAGGCCGATGACGACGGACGCCACGGCGGCGCCGGTCACCGACCCCATGCCGCCGGTGACCACGACGACGAACGCGAAGATCAGCAGCGAGGTCCCCTGGCGGGGGTCGACCGAGCCGAAGTACAGCCCGCCCAGCGCCCCGCCGAGGGCCGCGGCCGCGCCTCCGATGGCGAAGACGAGGGTGAACGCCTTGCGGACGTCGACGCCGAGGGCGGTGACCATCGCCCGGTCCTCGACGCCCGCCCGTACGACGAGGCCGTGCCGGGTCCGGCCGAGGAACAGCCGCAGCGCCGCCAGGACCACGACGGCCGCCGCGATCAGGACGAGGCGGTTGACCGGGACCTGCGCGCCCAGCAGCCCGAAGGTGCCGGACAGGGCCTCGGGCCCCGGGAAGGTCCGGGCGTCGGAGCCCCAGATACCCGACAGCAGCGCCGGAACGGCGAGCCCCACCCCGACCGTGGCGAGCACCTGCTCGCGCGGCCGGGTGTAGAGCGGGCGGACGACGGCGAGTTCGAGGAGTACGGCGGCCGCGGTGCCCACCGCCGTACCGAACAGGACCGCGAGGACGAAGCCGGCCCCGCCGGGGCCCGCGCCGGGCAGATTTCCGGACGCCGCCCACCAGGTGCCGTACGCGCCGATGGAGAGCAGGGCCCCGTGCGCGAAGTTGAGGACGTCCATCAGGCCGAAGATCAGCGAGAGTCCGGACGCGATGAGGAAGTAGAGGGCTCCCAGGCCGAGTCCGGTCATGGTGAGCAGGACGAGGGTGGACATCAGGAATCCGCCTCCGCGGGGTGGGGGGTCAGCGGGCCGTGGCCCACGCCGAGCAGCCTGCGGGCCGCCTCCGCGTCGCCGAGCAGTGCGTCCGCCGGGCCACGGTGGGCGGTCCGGCCGTCGGCCAGCACCACACAGTGCGCGGCGAGGCGCCGGACGACGGCGAGGTTCTGCTCCACGAGCAGCACCGGCACCGCCTCGGCGGCCCGCTCCAGCACCTGCGCCACCTCGGTGACCACCCTCGGGGCCAGGCCCTTGGTGGGCTCGTCCGCGATGATCAGCCGGTTGGTGTTGAGCAGGGTGCGGCCGATGGCGACCATCTGCTGCTGACCGCCGGACAGCGTGCCGGCCAACTGCCGTGCCCGCTGCTTCAGTTCGGGGAAGAGCTCGTGGACCAGGCCGTACGCGGGCTCGCCCGCCCCGCGCCGCTCCGCGAGCCGCAGGTTCTCCGCGACCGTCAGCCCGGCGAAGACGCCCCGGTCCTCCGGGGCGTAGCCGATCCCGCGCCGGACCAGCGCGTGCGTGGGCAGTGCCACGGTCTCCTCGCCGTCGAGGCGGACGCTGCCCGCGCGCGGGACGAGGCCGAGGATGCCGCGTACCGTCGTGGTCTTCCCGGCCCCGTTGCGGCCGAGCAGCGCGGTCACCCCGTGGGCCGCGACGTCCAGGCCGACGCCGTGCAGGATGTGACGGCCGCCGATCAGGACCCGCAGGTCCCGCACGGCGAGCAGGGGTTGCTCCGTCGTCACAGTCCCTCCCCGAGGTAGGCCTGCTGCACGGTCGGGTCGGCGGTCACGGCCTCGGGTGTGTCCAGGGCGAGCAGCCGGCCGTGGTGCATCACGGCGAGCCGGTCCGCGAGGCCCAGCAGCACATCCATGTGGTGTTCGACCATGAGGACCGTGCGGCCCTCCTCCCGGTGCAGCGTGCGGATCAGCTCGGTCAGGGCCGGAACCTCCTCGGCGCTCACCCCGGCCATCGGCTCGTCGAGCAGCATCAGCCGGGGCTCGCCCACCAGCAGCACGGCGAGCTCCAGCTTCCGCTTCTCGCCGTGGGACAGTTCCGCGGCCGTCGCCGAGGCCCGGTGCCCGAGACCGGTGCGCTCCAGGACGCCGGTCACCTCTGCGGTGTACGGGTCGGCGCGCCGCCAGAGACGGTACGAGCCGCCCCGGGCGGCTTGGGCGGCCAGCCGTACGTGGTCGGCCACGCTCATCGCAGGCCAGAGGCTGGACGTCTGGAACGTCCGGCCGACGCCGCGCCGGGCCCGGACGTGCGCGGGCCGGTCCGTGATGTCCGCGCCGTCCAGCGCGATCGTGCCCGCGGTGGGCAGCGTAAGTCCGCTGATCAGGTTGAACAGGGACGTCTTGCCCGCGCCGTTGGGGCCGATGAAGGCGAGGAACTCGCCCTCGCGGACGCTCAGGGAGATGTCCTGGACGATGGTCGCGCCGCCGACGCCCCAGCCGATGCCGTCCAGCCGGAGCACGGGGGCCGCCAGGTCCGCCGGGCTGTCGGGCCCGAGGGTGTGGGGTGCGGTCACGGTTCAGCCCGCCGAGGGCTTCACGGGCGGTGCCACGGTGTCCATCGCCTCGGTGTCCAGCAGCTCCGGCTTCGCGGCCGCGCCCTTGCCGGTCAGCCGGGCCACGAACATCGGCTGCAACAACGCGTGGTCCTCGGCCCTGACCTGCTGTTTGCCCTTGGGTCCTTCGAAGGTCCAGCCCTCCAGGGCCTTCACCATCGCGGCCGGGTCGGTGGCGCTGCCCTCGGCGACGGCGTGCACGATCATCTGGGCCGCGGCGAAGCCGTCCGGGGTGAACAGGTCGGGCGTGCCGCCCTCCTTCGCCACCGAGTCGAGCATGGCCTTCTCCACCGCGTTGCCGCCGGCCGCGCCGGGGAAGTAGTGCGCCAGGAACGACACCTTGGACCCGGCCGCCCCGAAGACCGGGTACGAGGCGGTCCCCGCGAGGCCGGTGACGACCTTGCCCGCGCCGAGCACCCCCTGCTGGTCCAGTGCGGTCCACAGGGCCGGGGCGGTGGAACCGGCCCAGGCGACGAAGACCAGGTCCGGGCCGCCGGCCTTGACCTGCCGGGCGAACGGCGTCAGGTCCGTCGCGCTGGGCGGGGCCAGCACGGAGCCCACCTTGGCGCCCTTCGCGCCGAGCACCGCCTTCACGGCGGCGACGTTGGCCTGGCCGAACGTGGAGTCCTGGGCGAGGACCGTGACCTTCTTGCCCTCGGCGTCGCCGAGCATCGCGCCCGCCGTCAGGATGTCCTGGTAGGACTGGCGGCCCGAGCGGAACGTGTAGTCGTTGATGCCGGTCACCGCGTCGGTGGCCGCCGGGCCGCTCACGTACAGGACCTTGTTCTGCGCGGCGAGCGGTGCCATCTGGAGGGCGACGCCGGAGTCGGTGGTGCCGGCCAGCACCTTGTAGCCCTTGCCGATCAGGCTCTTCGCGGCGGAGACGGCCTTGCCGGGGTCGCCGGCGTCGTCCTGCTCGGTGACCTCGATGCGGTGGCCCGCGACCTCGCCCGTGCCCTTCGTCGCGTAGTCCAGGCCCGCCATGAAGCCGTCGCGGTACTGCTTGCCGTAGTCGGCGAGCAGCCCGGTGCGGGAGTAGACCAGGCCGACCTTCACGGTCGCGTCGCCGGCGGTCTTCCCGGACCCGCCGGAGTCGGACGCGCCCGCCTTCCCGGCGGCGGTGCAGCCGGTCAGCAGCAGACCGGCGGCGGCCAGTACGGCGACGGCACGGATGTCGTTGAGGGATCTGCTGGCTCTGCTGGCTCTGCGACGCATGGTGACCGGCTCCTCGGCGTGTTCCTGTGATGTCGCCGAACCGTATGAAGACCGCGCCGTCGTCGATATGGTGCAGGGAACCCCACCTGGCCCGGGAGGCGTGTGGGCGCCGCACATGGGCAGGGTCCGGAAGAAGTCAGGGGGCCGGATCCGGTGCCGTCAGGTCGATCAGCCGGCAGACCGTCTCGATGTCTATCTTCACCTGCGCGATCGACGCCCGGCCCGACAGCCAGGTGATCAGCGCCGAGTGCCAGGTGTGCTCGATGACCCGGACGGCCGAGAGCTGCTCGGTGGTCGGGTGGTCCAGCTCCATCGCGTCCAGGATGATCGCCGTCGTGAGCCGCGAGACCGTGTCCACCTCGGGGCTCACGCTGCGGTCCGCGAAGGTCAGCGCGCGCACCATCGCGTCCGCCAGGTGCGGTTCGCGCTGCATCGCGCGGAAGGCCCGCATCAGGGTGTCCGCGACCCGGTCCGCCGCGTCGTTCCCGACCGGAGGCCGTTTGCGGAGCGTTCCGTGCATGTGCTGGAGCTGGTCCTGCATGGTGGCGACCAGCAGATGGACCTTGGACGGGAAGTAGCGGTACAGGGTGCCCAGGGCCACTCCGGCGGCCTCCGCCACCTCACGCATCTGGACGGCCTCGAAACCGCCCCTGCTGGCGAGCTGGGCGCTGGCGTGCAGGATGCGGCGGCGGCGAGCCTCCTGGCGTTCCGTCAGGGGCGGCGATGCCGGTCTGGCTTCCGCTGTCATGTGTCCCATCCCCAGGCTTCTGTCCGCGACCGCGAGGCTGCGGCGGCCGGTCCGGCGGCGCACAGCATGCCAGGGTGTGTGTCGTGGCGCGAATCACCTGATCCGGCCGTCGCACCGTTGCTACCTGCCGGTAGATTCGTAGCTCATTGAACGATCCAGGCCGCGGCCGACCGGCATGTGGCGGTCGGTCTGTAACTTGTTCTAGATTAGCGCGAGCGGTTACGCTCCGGCGAACAAGCAGTGAGAAGGGGGCCGAGTGTGACCGCTGAGGCCATAGAGTCGGGCCCCCGTACGGGCGTCGAAACGTCGGGCACGGGCGCCGGTGACCGGCCCCTTCGCATCGCGCTCCTCACGTACAAGGGCAACCCCTTCTGCGGCGGCCAGGGCGTCTACGTGCGCCACCTGGCCCGGGAGCTCGCCCGCCTGGGCCACAGCGTCGAGGTGATCGGCGCCCAGCCCTACCCCGTGCTCGACGAGGGCGTCCCGCTCACCGAGCTGCCGAGCCTGGACCTCTACCGGCAGCCCGACCCGTTCCGCACCCCGAAGCCGGGCGAGTACCGGGACTGGATCGACGCCGCCGAGGTCGCCACCATGTGGACCGGCGGCTTCCCCGAACCGCTCACCTTCAGCCTGCGCGCCCGACGCCATCTCGCGGCCCGGCGCGGCGAGTTCGACGTCATCCACGACAACCAGACGCTCGGCTACGGCCTCCTCGGCGACCTCGGCGCCCCGCTCGTCACCACGATCCACCACCCCATCACCGTGGACCGGCAGCTCGACCTGGCCGCCGCCCCGACCCGCCGCCGCCGCGCCTCCGTACGCCGCTGGTACGCCTTCACCCGCATGCAGAAGCGCGTCGCGCGCAAGCTGCCGTCCGTGCTCACCGTCTCCGGCTCCTCCAAGCAGGAGATCGTCGACCACCTCGGCGTGCGCCCGGACCGCGTCCGCGTCGTGCACATCGGCGCCGACACCGACCTGTGGTCGCCCGACGCGTCCGTCGCCGAGGTGCCGGGCCGCATCGTCACCACCTCCAGCGCCGACGTCCCGCTCAAGGGCCTCGTCCACCTCGTCGAGGCACTGGCCAAGCTCCGTACCGACAACCCGGCGGCGCACCTCGTGGTCGTCGGCCGCCGGGCCGAGGACGGGCCGGTCGCCCAGGCCATCGAGCGGCACGGGCTCGGGGACGCCGTCGAGTTCGTCAAGGGCATCAGCGACACCGAACTCGTCGACCTGGTGCGCGGCGCCCAGATCGCCTGCGTCCCCTCGCTGTACGAGGGCTTCTCGCTGCCCGCCGCCGAGGCCATGGCCACCGGCACCCCGCTCGTCGCCACCACCGGCGGGGCGATCCCCGAGGTCGCGGGACCGGACGGCGAAACCTGTCTCGCGGTCCCGCCCGCCGACGCCGGGGCCCTCGCCGACGCGCTCGGCCGGCTGCTCGGCGACCCGGAGCTGCGCGCGACGCTCGGGGCCGCGGGCCGCGAACGGGTCCTCGCCCGGTTCACCTGGAAGCAGGCGGCGATCGGCACCGCCGCGCTCTACCGGGAGGCGATCGCGGCCCGCGCCGCCACCGGCCCCGGCGGCCGACGGTGACCACGCTCCCCACGCGCACCCTCAGACTCCGACCTCTCAGACTCCGACCTCTCGACCGCGAAAGCAGGCATTCGTGCTGACCGTGGACTTCACCCGCTTCCCGCTCGCCGCAGGCGACCGAGTGCTCGACCTGGGCTGCGGCGCCGGACGCCACGCCTTCGAGTGCTACCGGCGCGGCGCCCAGGTCGTGGCCCTCGACCAGAACGGCGAGGAGATCCGCGAGGTCGCGAAGTGGTTCGCCGCGATGAAGGAGGCGAGGGAGGCGCCCGAGGGCGCCACCGCCACCGCGATGGAGGGCGACGCGCTCAACCTGCCGTTCCCCGACGCGTCCTTCGACGTCGTGATCATCTCCGAGGTCATGGAGCACATCCCGGACGACAAGGGCGTCCTCGCCGAGATGGTCCGGGTCCTGAAGCCCGGCGGCCGGATCGCGATCACCGTGCCGCGTTACGGCCCCGAGAAGGTCTGCTGGACGCTCTCCGACGCGTACCACGAGGTCGAGGGCGGCCACATCCGCATCTACAAGGCCGACGAGCTGCTCGGCAAGATCCGGGGCGCCGGCCTCAAGCCGTACGGCACCCACCACGCGCACGCGCTGCACGCGCCCTACTGGTGGCTCAAGTGCGCCTTCGGCGTCGACAACGACAAGGCGCTGCCGGTGCGGGCCTACCACAAGCTGCTGGTCTGGGACATCATGAAGAAGCCGATGGCGACCCGGGTCGCCGAGCAGCTGCTCAACCCGGTCGTCGGCAAGAGCTTCGTGGCCTACGCGACCAAGCCGCACCTGCCCGGCCTGGCCACCGACGAGGCCCCCGTGCGGGCCGGCGACTCCGCTGAGGCCGAGGCGTGAGTCTTCCCGAGCGGACCGAACACCTCGTCCTGCCCGGAGTGCTCACCGCCGGGGAGGCCGCCGAGACCGTCGCCGCGGTGCTCGCCGTGCAGTGCGAGGACGGCGCGATCCCGTGGTTCCGCGGCCACCACCTCGACCCGTGGGACCACACCGAGGCAGCCATGGCCCTGGACGCGGCCGGCGAACACACCGCCGCGGAACGCGCGTACGAGTGGCTCGCCCGCAACCAGAACGAGGACGGCTCCTGGTACGCGGCCTACCACGACGGCGACCCGCTGCAGCCGACCGACCGCGGCCTGGAGACCAACTTCTGCGCCTACGTGGCCGTCGGCGTCTGGCACCACTACCTCGCCACCGGCGACGACGCGTTCCTCGACCGGATGTGGCCGACGGTCTTCGCCGCCGTCGAGTTCGTCCTGCGGCTCCAGCAGCCCGGCGGGGAGATCGGCTGGAAGCAGGAGGCCGACGGCACCCCGGTGACGGACGCGCTGCTCACCGGCTCCTCCTCCATCCACCAGGCCCTGCGCTGCGCCCTCGCCATCGCCGAGTGCCGCGAGGAGCCGCAGCCCGACTGGGAGTTGGCGACCGGGGCTCTCGGCCACGCGATCCGCAACCACCCGGAGCGCTTCCTCGACAAGAGCCACTACTCGATGGACTGGTACTACCCGATCCTCGGCGGCGCGATCGGCGGACCGGCGGCCCAGCAGCGGATCGACGAGGGCTGGGACCGCTTCGTCGTCCCGGACCTCGGCGTGCGCTGTGTGCTGCCGAACCCGTGGGTGACCGGCGGCGAGAGCTGCGAACTGGCACTGGCCCTCTGGGTGATGGGCGAGTCCGACCGGGCCCTGGAGGTCCTCCAGTCGATCCAGCACCTGCGCGCCGAGGGCGGGATGTACTGGACCGGGTACGTCTTCGAGGGCAACCGGGCGTTCTGGCCGGAGGAGCACACGGCGTGGACCGCCGGATCACTCCTGCTGGCGGTGGCCGCGCTCGGGGGGGACGAGGCGACCACCGCGGTCTTCAGCGGGGAAAGGCTGCCGAAGGGGCTGGAGCCGGACTGCTGCGGCTGAGACCGGGGGGTCTCCCGCGCTTTTTCAGTGGCGGATGCGGCCGGCGACCGCGTGTCCGATGAAGAGGTACACCACGGCGGCCAGACCGTATCCGCAGACGACGCGGGCCCATGCCGCGTCGAAGGTGAACAGGTCGTACGACCAGCCGGCGAGCCACCGGGCGCTGTGCTGCACGAAGTCGACCAGGTCATTGCCCCGGTTGGCGTCGAGCAGGTACATCAGGATCCACAGGCCGATGATGAAAGCCATGATGTCGGCCACCACGGCTATGACACGTGCTGCGGTGCTGCTTCCGTTGCCTCGTCTGTAAGACATGGATTCCGGGTTGCCCGTTTCGGCCGGGCGAAACCCGGACGGCGGCCCCGGGTGGCGGTGCGGCGCGGCCGCGGCCAGCCTGGCGGGGGAGTGCCGGGACCCGGCACTCCCCCGTGATGTCCCGGTCAGGAGGCCCGCCGTGCCCCGTTCCGTACCGCTCCGCCGCCTGCTCGTGGCACTGCTGCTGAGCTGTTCCGTGCTGGTGGGCAGCACCGCGTGCGGGGGCGGCGACGGCGACAGCGGTGCGAGCAGTTCGGCGTCGCCCACCGGTTCGTCGTCGGCCGAGGCGCAGAAGTTCGCCAAGACGCGGTTCGTCGCCAACGCGGGGCTCGCGGCGGGCGCCACGTACCAGTGGATCGTCAAGCCGTACCGCGCCGGGAAGTTCAAGAAGGGCGCGGACGGGCGGACCTTCGCGCTCGTCAAGGCCGGGCTCGCGGGCGGCTTCGCCTACAACCGGCTCAAGGCCGCCTCCGACAACGCCAAGGGCGACCCGCTGCTGTCCAAGGCGGTCGCCCCGCTGACCGCGGGCATCGCGTCGCTCAAGGGCATGGCCACCAAGCTCCGCAAGGGCGAGGCGGGCGACGGGGACGTCGGCGCGTTCGAGAGCGTCATCAACAGCATCAAGGACGCCGGGAAGAGCGCGGGCGCCGAGGTGAAGGACAAGGTGCCATCCACCTCGCAGCTCGGCGAATAACCGCGTGGAGGCAGGAGTACGGCCCCCGTAGGGTGCGGGCATGGCCCCCCTCGCGCATGAGCGCTACTGCGACGAAATCGTCCTGCTGACCGACGCCTTGAGGTCCGCGATCAGTGGCGCGGACCTCGACGCGACCGTCCCGACCTGCCCCGAGTGGACGCTGCGCGACCTCGCCGTCCACGTCGGCGGCGCCCATCGCTGGGCCGGCGAGATCGTCCGCACCCGCGCCACCGAGGAGCTCCCGGACGAGCAGGTGCCGGCGTTCACGCCCGACGGCGACGACCCCGCCGTGCTCGACGCCTGGCTGGCGGACGGGGCGGCCGGGACCGCCGGGGCGCTGAGGGAGGCGGGGCCGGCGGCGGAGGTCTGGTCGTGGTACCGGGACCGCGACGCGGGCTTCTGGGCGCGGCGGATGGCGATCGAGACGGTCGTCCACCTGGCGGACGCGGCACTGGCCGCGAAGGTGCCGTACACGATGGCGCCCGACCTGGCAGGCGACACGATCGACGAGTGGCTGGAGATCGTCGCCTTCGCTCAGGCCGAGGGGGACCCCGAGGCCGCGGAGCTGCGCGGTGAGGGCCGCTCCCTCCACCTGCACGCCACGGACGTGCCGGACGCCGAGTGGCTCATCGAGTTCGGCGAGGACGGGTTCACCTGGCGGCGGGCGCACGGGAAGGCGACCGTGGCCCTGCGGGGGCGGCTCACCGACCTGATGCTGGTCTTCAACCGCCGCCTGGCCCCGGACAGCGACCGCGTCGAGGTGCTGGGCGACGCGGAGCTGCTGGACTTCTGGCTGGCCCGGTCCTCCTTCGGCTGACCGGGGCGACGGGCCCGGCCGGTGTGCGAGCCGGGCGGAGCTGGTCCAAGCTGGACGGGCGGCTTGCCCCGTCCTGCCTGCCCAGCCCGCCCCGTCCCGCCCGTCCTGCCAGGAGGTGCCGATGGACCCGGTCCGCGCCCTGGAACGGATCGCCTTCCTGCTGGAGCGCGGCAGGGCCGAGACGTACCGCGTCCAGGCCTTCCGCACCGCCGCCCGCACGGTGGCGGCGATGCCCGACGGCGAGGCCGTGGAGCGGGTGACCAATGGCTCCCTGGAACAGGTCAAGGGCATCGGTCCCCGCACCGCCCAGGTGATCCGTGAGGCGGTCGCCGGGCAGACGCCCGCCTACCTGGAGCGGCTGGAGACGGAGGCCGCGCGGAGCGGCCCGCTCGCGGAGGGCGGTGAACGGCTGCTCGCCCTGCTGCGCGGTGACTGCCATCTGCACTCCGACTGGTCGGACGGCGGCAGCCCGATCGAGGAGATGGGCCGTGCGGCGGCGGAACTCGGCCACGCATGGGCGGTCCTCACCGACCACTCGCCCCGGTTGACGATCGCGAACGGGCTCTCGCCCGAGCGGCTGCGGGAACAGCTCGACGTGGTGGCCGAACTCAACGAACGCTGGGCGCCCTTCCGCCTGCTGACCGGCATCGAGTGCGACATTCACCTCGACGGCTCCCTCGACCAGGAGGACGACCTGCTCGAACGCCTCGACCTCGTCGTGGTCTCCGTGCACTCCAAGCTGCGGATGGACCCCGGCCCGATGACCCGGCGCATGGTCGCCGCCGTCCGCCACCCCCAGGCCAACGTCCTCGGCCACTGCACCGGGCGCCTGGTCACCGGCCGGGGCCGCCCCGAGTCGGGGTTCGACGCGGACGAGGTCTTCGCGGCCTGCGCCGAGGCGGGCACGGCGGTCGAGATCAACAGCCGCCCGGAGCGGCTCGACCCGCCCCGGCGGCTCCTGCGGCAGGCCGTGGACGCGGGCACGTTCTTCGCCGTCGACACCGACGCACACGCCCCCGGACAGCTCGACTGGCAGATCTACGGCTGCGCCCGCGCCGAGGAGTGCGAGGTCCCGGCGGAACGGGTCGTCACGACGTGGACGGCGGACGAACTGCTCGGCTGGACCCGCGAGGGCCGGATCCCCGCCGGTGATCGGGCGGAGTCCTGAACCACGGCTTCCGGCCTCGGACGCTACTGCCGCGCAGGGGAGTTGCTCCCCTGTCGGGCTGGTGCGGATGTTGCTGGTGAGGAAGCATGGGTGTGCGCGGTACGGGGGTCGTGCGCGCAACCGATGTGCGACTTGAAGAGGGCCGATGACTGACGAGCAGGGCACCCGGACGCCGGTGGACGGAATCGACACGGGCACGCCGCATTCGGCGCGGGTGTGGAACTACTGGCTGGGCGGCAAGGACAACTACGAGGTGGACCGTCGGCTCGGGGCGACGATGGAGGAGCTGTACCCACAGATCATCGACATAGCGCGCGCCTCCCGCGCGTTCCAGGCGCGAGCGGTGCGCTACCTGGCCGGGGAGGCGGGGATACGGCAGTTCCTGGACCTCGGCACCGGTCTGCCGACGGCGAACGCGACGCACGAGGTCGCCCAGGGCGCCGAGCCGACGGCACGCATCGTGTACGTGGACAACGACCCGATCGTCCTGGCACACGCGCGCGCCCTGCTGACCAGCCGGCCCGAAGGGGCGACGGACTACGTGCACGCGGACCTGACGGACGCGAAGACGGTGCTGCGCGAGGCCGCCCGGACCCTGGACCTCGACAAGCCCGTGGCGGTGATGGTGCTCTCGACGCTGGGACACGTCGCGGACTCGGGCGAGGCCGCGGCGCTGCTCCGCAGCTACCTGGACGCGCTGCCCGCGGGCAGTCACCTGATGCTGTGCGACACCATCGGGACTCCGGAGACCGAGGCCGGGTCCGAGGAGTATGCCAGTGGCGGGGCCATGCCCTACATCTCGCGCCCCAAGGAGATCATGGCGACCTTCGCGGACGGACTCGACCTGGTGGAACCGGGCTTCGGCTCGATCAGCCTGTGGCGCCCCGAAGAGCCCCTCGTCGGTGAGCCGGTCGACCAGTGGGGTTTCGTGGCCGCCAAGCGGTAGTGGCAGCGGTGCCTACTGGTTGAGCTCGGCGAGCACCCGCAGGGTGTGCGGGTCCGGCGCCGTCACCAGGAGGTCGGTGACCGGGCCCTTGCGCCACAACTCCAGCCGTTCCGCGATGCGTTCGCGGGGGCCGACCAGTGAGATCTCGTCGGCGAACGCGTCCGGGACGGCCAGCACCGCCTCCTCCTTGCGCCCCTCCAGGAACAGCCGCTGGATCCGCCGCGCCTCCTCCTCGAAGCCCATGCGCGCCATCAGGTCCGCGTGGAAGTTGCGGGCCGCGGCGCCCATGCCGCCGATGTAGAAGCCGAGCATCGCCTTCACCGGCAGCAGCCCCTGGGCGACATCGTCACAGACCTGCGCGCGGGCCATCGGCGCGATCATGAACCCCTCGGGGAGGCCGCTCAGCGAGGCCTCGTACACATCGGTGCGCAGCGGCGACCAGTACAGCGGCAGCCAGCCGTCCGCGATCCGGGTGGTCTGGGCGATGTTCTTCGGCCCCTCGGCGCCCAGCAGCACGGGGAGCCCGGCGCGCAGCGGATGTGTGATCGGCTTCAGCGGCTTGCCGAGGCCGGTCGCGTCCGGGCCGTTGTACGGATGCGCGTGGAACCGGCCGTCCAGGGCGACGGGCGCCTCGCGGCGCAGCACCTGGCGCACGACGTCGACGTACTCGCGGGTCGCGGTGAGCGGGCTGCGGGGGAACGGCCGCCCGTACCAGCCCTCCACGACCTGTGGGCCGGACAGCCCGAGGCCGAGCATCATCCGGCCGCCGGAGAGGTGGTCCAGCGTCAGGGCGTGCATCGCGGTGGCGGTCGGGGTGCGGGCCGCCATCTGCGCGATGGCGGTGCCCAGCCGGATGCGGGAGGTGTGGGCGGCGATCCAGGTCAGCGGGGTGAAGGCGTCCGAACCCCAGGCCTCGGCCGTCCACACCGACGCATAGCCCAGCTCCTCCGCCTCACGGGCGAGTTCCAGATGGGCTGGATTCGGGCCGCGGCCCCAGTAACCGAGTGCGAGTCCGAGCCGCATTCCGCTGCCTCCCAGGCTGACTGACGTTGCATCAGATATTGCCGGAGGGTACGACAGCGGCCCCCCGCCCGGAAGGGGCGGGGGGCCGCTGTCGTTGGTGCGTGCGCCGGGGCGTCAGCCGCGCTGGATGCCCGTGGTGTCCTGGAGGACACCACGACGGCCGTCCTGCGTCTGGGCGATGAGGCTCGGACCGCGCTGCTCGACCGCGAGGTACCAGGTGCCCGGCGCCAGTTCGGCGATCGGGGCCGGCGAACCGTCCTCGCCGTACAGCGGACGGGCCACCGGCACCGCGAACCAGAACGGGGTGAAGTCACCGGCGGGCGCGGCCTGCTGGGCGGGAGCCTGAGCCTGCTGCGGCTCGGGCTGACCGCCTTGCGGCTGACCGGCCTGCGGCTGACCGCCGAACGCCGGCGCCTGGCCCTGCGGCTGACCACCGTAGGACGGCTGCTGCGCACCCGGGTAGCCATAGCCCTGGCCCGGCTGACCACCGTACGGCGGCTGCACGGCCTGCGGCTTCGGGGCACCCGCCAGCGGGGCCTTGAGGGCCGGGACCAACGGGGAGGCGACGGCACCCCCGGCCAGCGCCAGGGAGGCGATCAGGCCGAGGATCAGTCCGGCGCCGGCGTCGATCTGACCGAGGTCGATGATCGTCCAGAACAGGCTCCACGCGGTGAACACCGTGGCGGCGACACCGAACTGGGCCAGGTCGAGACCGGCGACCTTGCGCGGCTGGGGCTGCGAACGGGACAGCACGATCAGTGCGGCACCGATCACGCCGACCATGTAGACACCGATCGCGTTCCCCAGGGAGTCCCAGGAGTTGGGCGCGTCGACGCTGGTGCTTCCGTAGTCGAAGTAATCGAGGAAAGAGGCGATGAACAGCACGACCGCTGCTCCGATCACCACGCCATCGCCTCGAGTGAGGGAGCGGATATTCACGTGAAGGTCCTTAGTCGGTCGTCTCGTCGGGGCGGTCGTCGCTGCCACCGGTACGGCGGGTACGGCGCGAAGCTCGGGAGCGGCCCCCCATCGTACGGATGAATCTATCGTCTGCCCGGGCGGGTTGCGCCCCTGCCCGGTCCTTGGGCGGGCATCCTCCCGAATTCATCGCAGAACCACCTCTTACCTACCCCTTGAGGTAGCTGCTGATGCCGTCCGCGATGCCCTGGGCCGCCTTCTGACGCCAGCCCGCGCTGGTGAGCAGGGCGGCATCCTTCGGGTCACGCATATTGCCGCATTCGATGAAGACTTTGGGGACGGTCGACAAATTCAGTCCGCCGAGATCCTTGCGCGTGTCCAAACCGGTATTGCCGCCGATGTAATTGGAAGGCGCACTTCCGGTAGCGCGTACGAAGAGTCCGGCGATCCGGGTCCCCAGATCGCGCGAAGGACCCACGATCTTCGAGGTGTCCGCGCCCCCGCCGCGCACCGATGCGGGAAGAATCACATGGAAGCCGCGGTTCCCCGCCGCCGAACCGTCCGCGTGGACGGAGACGACCGCGTCCGCCCCGGCCTTGTTGCCGATCCGGGCCCGCTCGTCCACACAGGGGCCGAACGCCCGGTCGTCGTCGTACGTCAGGACGACCTTCGCGCCCTGCGCCTGGAGCAGTGTCCGCAGCCGGTGCGAGACGTCGAGCGTGAACCGGGCCTCCGCGTAACCGGAGTTGGTGGAGGTGCCGGTGGTGTCGCACTCCTTGTGCGTGGTGCCGATGTCCACCTGGCGGTTGATCTCGGCGGTGTGCAGGTGGTTGTCCGGGTTGTGGCCCGGGTCGATGACGACCGTCTTCCCGGACAGCGGCCCGGACACGGTCTCCGGCGCGGTCGGTGAGGGGGAGGCGGCACGCTTCGACGGGGACGGACTCGTACGCGCCGGGGACGGCGCAGCCGGGGAGGCGGGAGCGGACGCGGCCGCCGAGGACGGGACCGCGTCACCGCCCTTCCCGGGCTGCGCCTGCGCGGCGCCGCCACCGCCGCAGCCGGCCACGCCCAGACACAGCAGGGTCAGACCCGCGGCGGCCGACAGGGCGGGGCGGCGGGGGGTGGGGGGAGCACTCTCGTCGTGACGCACCCGGCGATGCTATCGGGGAGCCCGCGCGCTGTCCGGAGGGATCAAAGGCCGGTCCGGACGAGGCCGCCCGTAGCCCGCGTGCGGGCCGGGGCGCGCTCCCGGGGCCGCCCGGGAAGCCCGCACGCTGCCGGGCGCGCTCAGATCCCCGGACCCGTACGCCGCAGCACCCGCAGCGAGTCCGTGACGGAGATCTCGGCGAACGCCCCCGACGCCAGCGCCCGCAGGTACACCCGGTACGGGGCCTGACCGCCGTGCGCGGGGTCCGGGAACACGTCGTGGATCACCAGCAGCCCGCCCTCGGCGAGATGCGGGGCCCAGCCCTCGTAGTCGCCGTTCGCGTGTTCGTCGGTGTGGCCGCCGTCGATGAAGACGAGGCCGAGCCGGCCGCCCCAGACCGCCGCCACCTGCGGCGAACGTCCCACGAGCGCCACCACGTGGTCCTCCAGACCGGCGGCGTGCAGCGTCCTGCGGAACGTGGGCAGCGTGTCCATCCGGCCCACCTCGGGGTCCACCACCGTCGGGTCGTGGTACTCCCAGCCGGGCTGCTGCTCCTCGCTGCCCCGGTGGTGGTCGACGGTGAGAGCGGTGACACCCGCCGCACGCGCCGCGTCGGCGAGCAGGATGGTGGAGCGCCCGCAGTACGTGCCCACCTCCAGCAGCGGCAGACCGAGCGCGGCCGCCTCGGCGGCGGCGGCGTACAGCGCGAGTCCCTCGACCACCGGCATGAAGCCCTTGGCGGCCTGGAACGCGGCGAGAATCTCCGGCTTGGGCTCGGCGGCCACGGGGTTCCTCCTGGTGGGACGGGGCGTTTCGACGGCGCCCCATCGTGCCGCACACCCCGGCCGACGCGCTCGGCGGGGGTGTGCGGCGGTGAGGGAGCGTTCAGCAGCTCTGCCAGAGCCGCGTCATGACGCGGACGCCGAAACGCAGTCCCTCCAACGGGACGCGCTCGTCCACGCCGTGGAAGAGCCGGCCGTAGTCCAGGTCGTGCGGGAGCTTCAGGCCCTTGAAACCGAAGCAGCGGATGCCCAGGTGCGTGAAGGCCTTGGCGTCCGTACCGCCCGGATTGCAGTACGGCACCGGGTGGCCGTCCGGGTCCTCGGCGCGCACCGCGTCGCACATGGCGTCGACGAGCGGGCCGTCGAACGTCGTCTCCATCGCGATGTCGTGGTTGACCCACTCGCGGGTGACCGAAGGCAGCAGGAGCCGGTCGATGGTGTCGATCAGTTCCTGCTCGTGGCCGGGCAGGAAGCGGCCGTCGACGCGCGCGGTCGCCTTCCCGGGGATCACGTTGGTCTGGTATCCGGCGTTGAACATGGTGGGGTTCGCCGAGTTGCGGAGCACCACCTGCATGAAGTCGGAGACCGGGCCGAGCCTGGCGAGAGTGCCCTCGATGTCGTTCTCGTCGAACTCGACACCGTAGAGCCGGGCGGCCTCTTCGAGCAGTGCGCGGACCGGCTCGATCAGCCGGATCGGGAAGGTCTCGCGGCCGATCCGGGTCAGCGACTCGGCGAGGTCGGTGACGGCGTTCTCGTCATTGGGGGAGGAGCCGTGGCCGGCCCGGCCGGTCGCGGTGAGCTCCATCCACGCCATGCCGCGCTGGGCGTTCTCGATCGGGTAGAGGCGCCGGGTGTCGTCGAGGGCGAAGGAGAACCCGCCGCCCTCGCCGATCGCCTCGGTGACTCCGGCGAACAGCTCCGGACGGTGCTCGACCAGCCAGTGGGCGCCGAACCTGCCACCCGCCTCCTCGTCGGCGAGGAAGGCCAGGACCAGGTCCCGCGAGGGCTGCGCGGCGGTGCGGGCGAAGTGGCGGGCGGTGGCCAGCATGACGGCCACCGTGTCCTTCATGTCGATCGCGCCGCGGCCCCACAGGTAGCCGTTCCGGATCTCGCCGGAGAACGGCGGCACCTGCCACTCGGAGGCGTCGGCGGGGACCACGTCCAGGTGACCGTGGACCAGCAGAGCACCGCGCCCCGGATCGCGGCCCGCGATCCGGGCGATGACGCTGGCGCGGCCCGGCGCCGACTCGATCAGCTCCGACGCGATGCCCACCTCGGCGAGCCGGCTCACCACCCACTCGGCGGCGGCGCGCTCGTCGCTCGTGGGGTTGGACGTGTCGAACCTGATCAGCTCGGCGCAGAGGTCCACGACTTCGGCCTGGGCCTCGTCGGAGGCCGGGACCAGGGGGGTGGCCGGGGCGGGGACGGTGCTCATGCTGCTCCCACGGGGGTGGTGGTGCGGGCGTCGGGGACGGCGTCGCCCTCGTCGTCCAGGGCGGAGGTGCCGTACGGCTTCACCCAGCCCAGCAGGCCGAGGACGCTGTAGAGGACGAAGGCGGTGGCCAGGGAGTTCAGGGCCGGGATGCCGCCGTCGTAGAACTTGCCGACGCAGAACGCCGCGATCCAGATGGCGATCGACATCGGGACCCAGGTCGGCGAGGACTTCGGCAGGGTCTCGGACTCCCGGGTGTCGTCCAGTGGCTTGCGCATCTTCTTCACGACCCAGTACTCGGCCACGATGATGCCGCCGATGGGCGGGATGGCGACGCCGAGGATCGTGAGGAACTCGGTGAAGTGGGTCATGATGCCGACCGCGGACAGGAGGGTGCCCGCGATGCCGAGGACGATCGTGACCACACCGCGGTGGACGCGCCTGCCGAAGACGACCTGGAAGAAGTTGACGACGCCGAGCGAGGAGCCGTACAGGTTCCAGTCGTTGATCTTGGCGGTGGACATCAGGACCACGATGACGCCGAAGGCGCCGGACGTGGAGAGCACGATGTGCGAGACCTCGTTGCTCTTGACCAGGTGGCCGAGCAGCACACCGGTCAGGCCGACGAGGTACTCGGACAGGATCATCGACGAGGCGCTCTGCAGGAAGACGTGCGAGCCCTTGCGGTTGTAGCGGGTCATCTCCGGGGAGACGATCGCGCCCGTCATGTAGCCGCCCGCGATGGCGGTGGCGGCGACGGCGAGGGGGATCGTGTCACCGGGCGGCGGCGAGTGGATCAGGTCGCTGAACGAGTGGTCGTTCAGGGTGGTGATGACGGACCAGGCGACCATCGCGAAGAAGAGCGGGGTGACGATCTTCGCGAAGTTCGCCATGTACTTGAAGCCGAAGATCACCAGGGCGGTGATGGCGATGCCCGCGAACACGCACCACATCCAGGACGGCCCGCCGACGAGCGCCGAGACGCTGTTGCCGAAGATCGTGTTCTGGACGCCGAACCAGCCGACGAGGCTGACCGCGATGACGAAGCTGACCAGCGCGGAGCCGTTGCGGCCGAAGCCCACCCAGCGCGTCAGCATCGGGGTCGCCAGACCCTCGCGCATACCGGCCAGACCGATCGCGAAGATCACGACCTCCAGGATCACCGCGCCGAGCGTGAAGGCGAGGAAGGCGTCGCCGAAGGTCATGCCGACGCCGATGGTGGCGCCCAGCGTGAACTGCGAGATCGAACCGGACTGGGCCAGCCACTGGAGCAGCATGGACCAGAAGCCGAACCGCTTGTCGCGCGGGACGCGCGAGAGCGAGTAGTCGTCGCTGCCGATGCTCTTGGTCTCGTGGACCACGGCGTCGGCCTGCGGGGCGGCTGCCATCAGGACTCCTGGGGTGTGCGGCCGAAGGTCTGCAGGTGAGCCAGCGACCCGTAGCGACGGACGAGGTTGTCGAACTCCACCGCGTCGTGGAAGTCCAGGTGGCCGCCGCCGTAGGCCTTGGCGACCTCCACGGCGTAGCGGGCTGCGGACGCGATGTCGCTCTCGTGACTGGCGCCGGTACCGCAGCCCGGCACCGCGGCGGCCGAGGTGATGGCCAGGCCGATGACCGGGGCGGCCGTCGCGGTGGCGGGCTGGAGGATCGAATTGATGTGGTGTGCACCATTACCGTACGGCGTGATGTCCTGCGTGGTCACGGGGTACGTGACCAACGGCTCACCGGTCACCACGGCCAGCAGTTCGCCCAGCTGCTCGTTGACCCGGAGTACCCAGCCCTCCTTGACGGTGGGCGACAGGGCGAGGCCCTTGTGGTTGATGATCCGGTTGCCCTTGGTGGTGTCGATGGAGAGCACGGCCTCCATCTCGCCGGTCACCTCGTGCCGGTTCATGGTGGCGATGTCCACGGGCGAGCCCATGAACGGCACCGGGTCGTGCGGCTCGGTCGGCGCGTTCGGGCAGATGTGCGTGGCGACGATCACGTCGCCGGGGAGCACGTCGCCGCGGCGGCGCATGTCGAGCAGCTTGGCGGCGGTGGCGAGGGCCGAGACCGCGCCGTCGGCGTCGGAGACCATGCCGGTCACCTCGGGCCGGGCGCCGATGCCGCCGAGCCGGCCGACGACCCCCAGGGTGCGGGCGCCGCCTCCGCCCGTACGTCCCCGGGAGCCCGGGATGCGGACCATCACGAAATCCGTCGAACCCCGCTCACCGGCGACCGTGGTGACCTGTGCGGACGAGCCCTCGGCCCCAGCCACGGAGTCGAGGTACTCGACGACCGTCTTGCCGTTGGCCTGGGGATCGTCCAGAAGATCGACGATGTCCAGTACGTACTTCAACATGGGGGGCCTTTCTCGCGCATCCATCACACCCGTCCGGCGCCCGGCAGGGAGTGGGGCGCCGGACGGGGTGCTGAGAGCAGAGTCGGGATCGGATAGCGTGGGGCGCAACCATTTCCCGTTATCTGCAACTCAGGTCTGAATGGTGAGATCACGATGAGGGACTTCGATCTGGACCGGCGCACCCCCGCCGGGGCCCTGCAAACCGTCGACCGGGCGCTCCTCGTGCTGCTCGCGTTCGAGCGAACCAGACCCGACTGGGGCGTCACCGAGGTCGCGGAGGAGTTCGGCTGGGACACCTCGGTGGCCCAGCGGCTGCTCGCCACCCTCGCGGGGCGCGGCTTCCTCGTCTCCGACCCGGCCACCCGCCGCTACCGCATCGGCCCCGCCGTGCTGCGCCTGGGCAGGCTCTGGGAGCGTTCCGGATCGCTGGAGCTGCTGGCCGGGCCGGTCCTGGAGGAACTGCGGCGGGTCACCGGCGACACCGTGCTGTTCTGTCTGCCGGACAGCTTCCACATGCGGTGCGTGGCCGCCGAGGAGGGCGAGAGCGGGCCGCTGCGCTACTACCCGCTGGTCGGCGAGCTCTACCCGGCGCACGCCGGGGCCACCAGCAAGTCGTTCTACGCCTATCTGCCGGACGAGCAGCGCCACCGGCTGTTCCGGGGACGCCCGATGGCCCGGTTCACGGACCGGACGGTCACCGATCCGGACCTGTTGGAGCGGGAGCTCCTGAAGGTCCGGGCCCAGGGGTACGCCTGGACGGTCGGCGAGTACGACACCGGCGTCGCGACCGTCGCCGTACCGGTCTTCCTCGGGCGCGAACCGTACGGAAGCCTCAGTCTGGGCGGGGCCGAGGAGCGGTTCGAGGGGGCGCCGGAGAACCGTCTCGACGCGCTGCGGCAGGCCGCCGACCTGCTGGAGAAGCGCCTGACCCACCCGCCGCAGCGCCCGAAGCCCAAGCCCCGCCGCACACGGGTCACCTGACCCGCAGTCAGTATCCACGCACCCGCACGACCGCCCCGATGAGAACCCCCGCGAGGAACCCCGTGAATCTGCTCCTGCTCTCCAACTCCACCCAGCACGGCCGTGGTTACCTGGAACACGCCCTCGACACGGTCGCCGCCTTCCTGCCCTCCGGCGCCAGGCTCGCCTTCGTGCCCTACGCACTCGCCGACTACACCACGTACACCGCACGGGTCCGGGACGCCCTCGAACCGGTCGGCATCAGCGTTCGCGGCGTCCATGAGAACGCCGATCCGGTCGCCGAACTCGCCGCCTCCGACGCCGTGTTCGTCGGCGGCGGGAATTCGTTCCGGCTGCTGAGCGCGCTCTACCGCACCGGGCTGCGGGACGCCGTCACCCGGGCGGTACGCGAGGGGCTGCCGTACATGGGGGCCAGCGCGGGGACGAACATGGCGGCACCCACCCTCCGTACGACCAACGACATGCCCATCGTGCAGCCGCCGTCCTTCGAGACACTCGGGCTGGTCCCCTTCCAGATCAACCCGCACTACCTGGACCCGGACCCGGAGAGCACCCACAAGGGTGAGACCCGTGAGGAGCGGCTCACGGAGTTCCTGGAGGAGAACGACGTGCCCGTGCTGGGTCTGCGCGAAGGCTCATGGCTGCACGTCGACGGACGCCAGGCCCGGGTCCAGGGCGCCCGCCCCGCACGGCTGTTCACCCGCGGCGCGCGGCCGCAGGAGCTCCTGGTGGGGGCGGACGTCTCTCATCTGCTCACGACCGCGCCCCGGTTCGACGCGCCGGTGCGCTGACCGGCAGGACCAGATCGGTCTCGGCCCGAGCCCCGTCCGCCGGGTACGCCGCGGGCCGGGCCCGCGGCGCGTGTCCGGTGGCCGATCCGGCCAGGACGAAGCTGCCGTGACCGGGGGCGGCGAGCGCGTAGCGGCCCTGCGCGTCCGTCGTGGTGAGTCCGGCCTGCCGGCCGTGCCGGTCGATCAGGGTCACGTTGGCCCCGGCCACCGGTGTCCCGTCCGCCTCCAGCACGCGGCCGCGGAAGCCGTCGGAGCCCGCGAACGGGTGCGGAACGGCGGGCAGCGGCTCGCCGGCCTCGCGTGCGGCGGCGTCGGCCGCGCTGCTCGCCAGCAGCACCGGCGCGGCGGCCTTTCGCGGCGACGGCAGGAAGGCCGCCAGTACGAGACCGACCAGCACCGCTCCCGTAGCGATCATGAACGAGGTCCGGAACCCCTCCATGCTGGGCACCGAGACCGGCCCCATCCGCACCGAGGTGTTCGCCAGCACCATGCCGATCACCGCGCTCGACACCGAGGTGCCGATCGAGCGCATCAGGGTGTTCAGCCCGTTGGCCGCACCCGTCTCCGAGGCGTCGACCGCCCCGATGATCAGTGCGGGCAGCGAGGAGTACGCGAGTCCGATACCGGCCCCGAGCAGCACCGCGATCACGATGGTCTGCCAGGGGGCGCTCATCAGGCCGAGCCCGGCACCGTAGCCGATCGCGATGACCAGCAGGCCGAGCATCAGCGAGACCTTGGGGCCGTACCGGGCGGAGATCCGCGCGTACAGCGGGGCGACGAACATCATCGTCAGGCCGAGCGGGGCCACGCACAGTCCGGCGACCACCATCGACTGGCCGAGGCCGTAACCGGTGGAGGCCGGCAGCTGGAGCAGCTGCGGAAGGACCAGCGAGACGGCGTAGAAGGCGACCCCGACCATGATCGAGGCGAGGTTGGTGAGCAGCACCTCGCGCCGGGCCGTGGTCCGCAGGTCGACCAGCGGCGCGTCGCTCCGCAGCTCGAAGACGCCCCAGAGCAGGAGGACCACCAGGGCGGCGGCGATCAGGCCGAGCGTGGTGCCCGAGGTCCAGCCCCAGTCGCTGCCTTTGGTGATGGGCAGCAGCAGGAGGACCAGGCCGAGCGAGAGGCCGAGTGCGCCCGTGACGTCGAACCGCCCGGGTGCGCGCCGCGAGGTCTCGGGCACCGCGAGCACGGTCAGCCCCATGGCCAGCACCCCGAGAGCGGCCGAGCCGAAGAAGAGGGTGTGCCAGTCGGCGTGCTGGGCGACCAGCGCGGCGGCGGGCAGCGCGAGTCCGCCGCCCACTCCGATCGAGGAAGACATGAGCGCCATCGCGGAGCCGAGCTTCTCGCGCGGCAGCTCGTCGCGCATGATCCCGATGCCCAGCGGGATGGCGCCCATGGCGAAGCCCTGGAGCGCACGGCCCACGATCATGATCACGAGGTCGTCGGTGAACGCGCATATCAGCGAGCCGACCACCATCACGGCAAGACTGGCCAGCAGCATCTTCCGCTTGCCGTTGAGGTCTCCGAGGCGACCCATGATCGGGGTCGAGACGGCTCCGGCGAGCAGGGTCGCCGTCATCACCCAGGTCGCGTTCGACGGGGTGGTGTTCAGAAGGGCGGGCAGGTCCTTGATGACGGGGACGAGCAGGGTCTGCATCACTGCGACGGTGATGCCCGCGAAGGCGAGCACGGGGACGATCCCGCGGCCCGCCTTCGATGTCCGTGGATCAGGAAGCTCCGCGGCGGGCTTCTCGTGCGTCGTCTGTGGCATGCGTGCGGCCTCCGGGCGGCAAAAGAGGAGGGGTGGGGCGGGAGAGCGGTCCCTGCGGCGGGCAGCGCTGACCGCCAAGTACGTGCAGGTTGAAACCTTCCGTACGCCCGCGGTATTCCGGTGAATAGGGAAAGAACAGGTCAAGGCGACCGGCAGGGTCCGAAGTGAGGGCTCATCTGACCTTCCGTCAGATTGGAACGTGTTCTACTCTTGCGCCGTTCCAGTGGCTGCGACCGGCGAGGATCCGCATGGGCATCGGAATCACCGAAGAACACAGGGAACTCGCACAGTCCGTGCGGGGATGGCTGTCACGTGCCGTACCGCCGGGCGAAATCCGCGCACTGCTCGACGCGGACGTCCCCGCTGCCTCCGGCGCACGCCCCGCGCACTGGGACGGTCTCGCGGAGCAGGGGCTGCTGGGCATCCATCTGCCCGAGGCGTACGGCGGCGGGGGCGGCGATCTCCTCGACCTGGCCGTCGTCCTCGAAGAGACGGGCCGCGCCGCGCTGCCGGGTCCCTACCTCGGCAGCGTCCTCGCCTCGGCCGTCCTGCACGCCTCGGGCGCCGGCGAACTGGTGCGCGACCTGGCGGCCGGTACGCGCATCGGAGCCGTCGCGCTCGGCCCCGGCACCCTCACCGCCGTCGCGCACAAGGACGGCCACCTCCTGGACGGCGCACTGCCACCGGTGCTCTCCGGCGCCGAGGCCGACCTGCTCCTGCTCCCGGCCGCCTCGGCCACCGGCCTGCGCTGGTTCGCCGTGGACGCCGCCGCACCGGGCGTCACCGTGCGACCGCACCGCAGCGCCGACCCCACCCGGCCCACGGCCGCGGTCCGCGCCGACGGGGTCCTGGCCCCCGCCGCACGCGCCCTGCGCGCCGACTCGGCTCTCGTCCGCGACCTCGCCGCCGTCCTCCTCGCCGCCGAGGCCTGCGGCACCGCGGCCCGCTCGCTGGACACCGCCACCGAACACGCCAAGGTCCGCGAACAGTTCGGCCGCCCCATCGGACAGTTCCAGGGCGTCAAGCACCTGTGCGCCGACATGCTCGTACGCGTCGAACAGGCCCGCGCCCTGGTCTGGGACGCCGCCCGGGCGGCCGGCGCGCCGGACGAGGTACGGGGCCTGACCGCCGCACTCGCCGCCGCGACCGCCCTGGACGCGGCGTACGGCTGCGCCAAGGACGCCATCCAGATCCTCGGCGGCATCGGCTTCACCTGGGAGCACGACGCCCACCTGTACCTGCGCCGCGCCCTGGTGGCACGGCAACTGCTGGGCGCCGGGGACGACCACCGGCAGCGGGCCGTCCGTCTGGCCGCAGGCGGTGCGCGCCGCGAACTCGCCCTGGAACTCCCCGCGCACGCGGCGGAGCACCGCTCGGCGGCCCGCGAGGCCGTCGCCGCCGCCCGCGGGCTCGACCCGGGAGCCGCCCGCCGCGCCCTCGCGCCCACCGGGTACGCGGCCCCACACCTGCCGGAGCCCTACGGACTCGGCGCCGGGCCCGTACAACAGCTGGCCGTCCAACAGGAGTTGCGCGAGCAGGGCGTGAAGCTGAGCGATCTCGGGATCGCCACCTGGGTGGTGCCCTCCCTCCTCGCACACGGGACCGCCGAGCAACAGGACCGCTACCTCCTGCCCACCCTGCGCGGCGAACTCCTCTGGTGCCAGCTGTTCTCCGAACCCGGCGCCGGCTCCGACCTCGCCTCGCTGCGCACCCGCGCCGAACGGACCCCCGAGGGCTGGCGGATCAACGGCCAGAAGGTGTGGACGAGCGCCGCCCAGTGGGCCGACCACGGCATCCTGCTCGCCAGGACCGACCCGGACGCACCCAAGCACCAGGGGCTCGGCTACTTCCTCGTCGACATGAAGAACACCGAGGGCATCGACATCCGCCCCCTGAAGGAGATCACCGGCGACTCCCTCTTCAACGAGGTGTACTTCGACGACGTCCTGCTGCCCCACGACGCCCTCGTCGGCGAGGCCGCCGGCGGCTGGCGGGTCGCCCGCAACACCCTGGGCAACGAACGCGTCCACATGGCCGACCAGGTGGCCTTCGACACCGGGCTGGAAGCCCTGATCGACCGCGCCGAAGGGCTCGACGGCGCCTGCCGGACCCGGATCGGGGCGCTGGCCGCCGAGGCCCACGCGCTGGCCTGCATCGGGCTGCGCACCACGCTCCAGCAGGTCTCCGGCCTCGATCCGGGCGCGGGAGCCTCCGTGCGCAAGCTCGTCCAGACGGTCCACCAGCAGAAGGTCGCCGAACTCGCCCTCGAACTCCTCGGCCCGGACGGGGCGGTCCGCGAAGGGCCGGGGGAGCGGGCGGTGCACGGCTTCCTGATGTCCCGCTGCCTCACCATCGCGGGCGGCACCACCCAGGTTCAGCTCAATGTCGTCGCCGAGCGCATCCTCGGCCTCCCTCGGGACTGAAGGGACACCCCCATGAAGGCATACATCGTCGGTGTCGGAATGACGAAGTTCGAGAAGCCCGAGACCCGCGACTGGCAGTACTGGGACATGGTCCGGGAGGCCGGTACCGCCGCCCTCACCGATGCCTCCGTCACGTACGAGGACATCGAGCAGGCCGCCGTCGGCTACTGCTTCCAGCCCTCCACCGCCGGGCAGCGCGCCGTCTACGAACTCGGACTGACCGGCGTACCCGTCTACAACGTCAACAACAACTGCGCCACCGGCTCCACCGCCCTGATGATGGCCCGCCAGTTCGTCGAGGGCGGCGGCAGCGACTGCGTCCTGGCCCTCGGCTTCGAGAAGATGGCGCGCGGATCGCTCGGCGGGGGCGGGGCCGACGGCGGCGCGGGCGACTTCAAGACGTCCCCGGTGGCCCGGCACTACGGCATCATGGCCGCCGCCCACGGCTTCGAGATGACCCCGCCCACCGCGCAGATCTTCGGCAACGCCGCCCGGGAGCACATGGAGCGGTACGGGACCACGGAGGCACAGCTCGCCGCGGTCGCCGCGAAGAACCACCGCCACTCGGCCGGCAACCCGTACGCCCAGTTCCAGGACCCGTACACGGTCGACGAGGTCCTCGCCGCCAAACCGATCCACCGCCCCCTCACCCGGCTCCAGTGCTCCCCGACCTCCGACGGGGCGGCGGCGGCCGTCGTCGTCTCGGAGCGCTTCGTCGAGCGGCACGGCCTCGGTGACCGGGCCGTCGAGATCGCCGCCCAGGCCATGACGACCGACACCGACGCCTCCTTCGCCTCCGGGACCTGCATCGACGCGGTCGGGCTGCCCATGTCCCGGGAGGCGGCGCGGCAGGTGTACGAGAGGGCCGGCGTCGGCGCGGACGACCTCGACGTGATCGAGCTCCACGACTGCTTCTCCATCAACGAGCTCCTCACCTACGAGGCGCTCGGGCTGTGCGGAGAGGGCGAGTCCGGGGCGCTCGTCGAGTCCGGCGCCACCACCCACGGAGGCCGCTGGGTGGTCAACCCGTCCGGCGGCCTGATCTCCAAGGGGCACCCGCTCGGCGCCACGGGGATCGCCCAGGCCGCCGAACTCACCTGGCAGCTCAGGGGAGAGGCCGGCCCCCGTCAGGTTCCGGACGCCCGGACCGGGCTCGCCCACAACATCGGACTCGGCGGAGCGGCGGTGGTGACCCTCCTGCGCCGCTGAGCCTCCGGATTCCCGGTCCTACGCCGCTGGACCGAGGCCGCTACGGTCCTACGCCGCTGGACCGAGGCCGCTACGGTCCGGAAACCGATGTACGGGGTCCGTGGCGGCTGCGACCATGACCTCCATGGTTGATGTCTCGACGCCCACACGCCGTACCGGCGGCACCCGGACCCGTACCTGGGCGGTCGTGCTCGCCGCCTGCACCGGTCAGTTCCTCGTCGTCCTCGACGTGTCCGTCGTCAACGTGGCACTCCCTTCCATGCGCACCGACCTGGGGCTCAGCGCCGCGGGCCTCCAGTGGGTGCTCAACGCGTACTCGATCGCCTTCGCCGGATTCATGCTGCTCGGCGGGCGGGCGGCCGACCTCTACGGCCGCAAGCGGATGTTCCTCGTGGGCCTCGGCCTGTTCACCGCCGCCTCCCTCGCCGGCGGACTGGCCCAGGAGGGCTGGCAGTTGCTCGCCGCCCGGGCCGGCCAGGGGCTCGGCGCCGCCGTGCTCGCCCCGGCGACCCTCACCCTGCTCACCGCGGCCGTCCCCGAGGGACCGGCCAGGACCAGGGCGATCGGCACCTGGATGGCCGTCGGTGCGGGCGGTGGCGCGGCCGGCGGGCTGATCGGCGGGGTGCTCACCGACGCCCTGTCCTGGCGGTGGGTCCTGCTCATCAACGTGCCCGTCGGGGTGCTCGTCCTGGTCGGCGCCGCCCTGTGGCTCGCCGAGGGCCGGGCCGGTGGGCGCAGCCGGATCGACCTGCTGGGCGCCCTGCTCGTCACGGCGGGCCTGGCCTCGGTCGCGTACGGCATCGTGCAGACCGAGGAATCGGGCTGGCGCGCCGCCGCGACCCTGGTGCCGCTGCTGGGCGGGTCTGCCCTGCTCGCGCTGTTCGTCCTGGTGGAGGCCCGGACGGCGAAGCCGCTGATGCCGTTGCGGGTGCTCGGGGTGCGTGCCGTGGCGGCGGCGAACGTGGCGATGCTCGTGATCGGCTCGGCCACCTTCTCCATGTGGTACTTCATGACCGTGTACGCGCAGAACGTGCTGGGCTACTCCGCGCTGGAGGCCGGGCTCGCCCTGATCCCGACTTCCGTGGCCATCGTGGTCGGCTCCAAGTGCGCCCCGCGGCTGATGGCCCGGACCGGGGCGAAGAACCTGGCGCTGATCGGCACGGCGATGGCCGCCGCGGGCTTCGGCTGGCAGTCCACGATGACGGCCGACGGCTCGTACCTCACCGCGGTCTGTCTGCCCGGCGTCCTGATGATGGCCGGCACCGGCCTCGCGGCCACCCCGCTCGCCACGCTCGCCACCTCGGGCGCGGCCCCCGGCGAGGCCGGACTGGTCTCCGGACTCGTCAACACCTCCCGCACGATGGGCGGCGCCCTCGGCCTCGCCGTACTCTCCACGGTCGCCGCGGCCCGCACGGACGGCTCCACGAACCCGGTGGAGCTCACGGCCGGCTACGCACTGGCCTTCCGGACGGCGGGCGGAGTGCTGCTCGGCGGACTGCTGCTGAGTGTCCTCTGGCTGCCCCGGCACGGGTCGGCGAAGCGCTGAGTCCACCCGCACCCGTCAGAGCCAGCCCTGCTGCCGTGCCGCCCTGACCGCCTCCATCCGGTTGCGCGTGCCCGTCTTCCCGATCGCGGCGGACAGGTAGTTGCGTACGGTCGACTCCGACAGGTGGAGCTTCAGCGCGATGTCGGCGACCGTCGCCCCGTCCACCGAGGCGACCAGCGCGTCGCGCTCCCGCGCGGTCAGCGGGCTCGGTCCGGCGCTCAGTGCGGCGGCGGCCAGGGCCGGATCGATGACGGTCTCCCCGGTCAGCACCCGGCGGATCGCCGCCGCGAGCTCCTCGACCGGACCGTCCTTCACCAGGAACCCCGCCGCACCCGCCTCCATCGCGCGCCGCAGATAGCCGGGCCGGCCGAAGGTGGTGAGGATCAGCACCCGGCAGTCCGGCACCTCCTCGCGCAGATCGGCGGCCGCGTCCAGCCCGCTGCGGCCCGGGAGTTCGATGTCGAGGAGCGCCACATCGGGCCGCGACGTCAGGGCGGCGGCCACGATCTCGTCGCCCGCGCCCACCTGGGCGACCACCTCGATGTCGGGCTCCAGACCGAGCAGCAGGGCGAGCGCGCCGCGCATCATGCCCTGGTCCTCGGCGAGCAGTACCCGTACGGACTTGGACGGCCGGTGATCCTGCGGCATCTCGTTCACGGGGAACAGAGTAGAGCGGGGCGGCCCGGGTTCATCCCGTCTGCCGCGCCCGGTACACCGTGACCCGGCGGCCGCGTTCGTCGGTTTCGGAGCAGCGGACGAAGTGCTCCTTCAGGACACGCCGTTTGGCCCGGTCGCGAGCGGTACGGGCGGACGGGGCGCCCGCGTCACTGACGACCACGATGCGGCGCGCGGTCAGCATGGCGTCCGCTATCTGTTCCGGGGTGCCCTCCACGCCGTTCATCGTGCCGGATTCCCACGGATCCCGGACCAGCGCCAGATCTCCGATCCCGGTGAAGTCGGCCGGCGAGACAAGGGCCGTGTCCCGACGGGCCGCGGGGATGTACAGCACCACATCACCCGCCTCGTGGACCGCGGCGACGTTCTCGGCCGTCGACAGCACGTCATCGATCCGGCTGGCCGGGCCGCGCAGTGACAGCTGGACGGGAAGCAGTCCGAGAAAGGCGGCAGCCGCGACCACCACGACCGGACGGCGCGGTGCCCCGCGCAGCCGCACCGCGAGGGCGCGGCACGCCGCGCCGATGAGCAGGGCGAGGCCGAGGTAACTGAACAGGACATACCGGGTGAGGTAGAGGGGGTGGGCCAGGGAGGCCACGAGCAGCAGCAGCGGAGGAACGGCCAACAGGGGCAGGGCGATGGAGGCGATCGGGATCCGGGCGCCGCTGGACGGCGTGCGGTCGCCCTTCCCCGGGCGGGCGAGCCAGGCACAGAGCACGCCCGCGAGCAGGGTCGGTGCGAGGCCGAGCAGGGTGCCCGGGAGGACCGGGGGGATCCAGGCGACCTGCCCCGCCTGGGCCTTGCTCGCCATGATGAGAGGCAGCGTTCCGGCTACGGCCGCGGACGCGGCGGCCCCCCAGCCCAGGACTGCCGGGCGGGGCGGGCGGGACAGCGCCAGCGTCACGGCGTGTGCGAACAGCACCAGGAGCGAGAACCAGTTGAGCAGGGCCGCCACCAGGAGGGTCGCGCCGTACGCCGTCCACCGGCCTGCCCCCGGACTGTCGACCGCCTCGACCAGCAGCAGGCAGGCGAGCGCCACGCAGGCCGTCACCAGCGCGTACGAACGCCCCTCCTGCGCGTACTGCTGGACTGCGGGGATCAGGGCGAAGGCCAGGCCCGCGGCGAGACCGGTGCACGGGCCGGCCAGGCGGGTGCCCAGGATGGTGATCAGGGCGGTGGCGCCGGCCATGGCCAGGACGGAGGGCAGCCGCAGGGAGAGCAGGCTGTCCCCGAAGACGGCGAAGACACCGTGCATGAACAGGTAGTAGAGGCCATGGACGACATCGGCCGTCTCCAGCAGGTGCCGGATCTCGGGAACGGACCGGTGGGCCACCTGCCAAGTCGCCGCCTCGTCACGCCACATGCTGTTTCCGCGGGTGATTCCCCACAGGCCGAGTAAGAGGGTGAGGGCTGCCGGGCCGACCGCGCGTGTGGTTCTGGGCATGGCGAAGCTCCGGGTCGCGGGACAAAGGAGGCGATCGGACACCGGGCAACCGCGCCGGGCCGTTCCGATCACCTGCAGCACGCTAGGCCGCCGACGCGATCTGGGTCGTCACCTGAGCCGACGACCCCGGGGGTCCGTCGCAGGAGCTAGAGGGGATGCGGCTTCAGCCGTACGGCGTAGTCCTCGCTCCGGGTTACGCGACCGGGTTCGGGCCGCCGCTCCCACCCGGCTCCCCCGGCGCGTCCACGGGCAGTTCCGCCGTGACCACGAAGCCGCCTGCCGGCCCGGGGCCCGCCTCCAGGGAGCCGCCGGCCACCGCGAGGCGTTCGGTGAGGCCCTTCAGGCCGGTGCCGCCGATGCCCGGGGTGGGCGGGGCGGCCGGGGTCCGGCCGTCGTCGGTGACCGTCAGACGGACCCGGTCCGCGGTGCCCTCGACGACGAACGCGCAGGTGGTGGCGGTGGAGTGGCGGACGACGTTGGTGACGGTCTCCCGGACCACCCAGCCCAGCAGCGCCTCCGTCTGCGGCGCGAGCGGGGGGCCCGAGCGGCGGACGGACGGTTCGATCCCGGCGGCGGTCAGCGCGGACCTGGCCCCGTCGAGTTCGGTGCCCAGGCTCCCCTCGCGGTAGCCGGATACCGCCTCGCGGATCTCGGTGAGCGCCTGCCGGCCGACGGACTCGATGTCGGCGACCTGCGTGAGCGCGGCGTCGATGTCACGCGGCGCGAGCCTGCGTGCCGCCTCCGACTTCACGACGATCACCGAGAGCGTGTGGCCCAGCAGGTCGTGCAGATCGCGGGAGAAGCGCAGCCGCTCCTTCTCGACGGCGGTACGGGCAAGTTCCTGGCGGGTGGAGCGCAGCTCCATCACGGTCTCCGCCAGGGTGAGGATCGCGGCCGTCACCGCACCCGAGATGAACGTCCCGTAGCCCAGCGTCCAGGGCGTGGGCCCCCCGTCCTCGCGCCACACCGAGATCAGACACGCGGAGACGGCGAGCCCGAGCAGCCCGACGGCCAGCAGGCGGTGGCGCAGGATGGTTCCGCACGCCAGCGAGAGCAGCGGGAAGTAGAGCAGCCAGCTGCCTCCGTAGCCGATCGCCAGCCCGAAGGTGATGACGGTCATCGCGCCCAGCAGGACGTACGACACCGGGCTCTCGCGCTTCTCCTTGACGAAGCCCCGGAACACCACGGAGATGTAGAGGGAGTTGAAGGCGAGCAGCCCGAGGCCGCCGATCCACGGGTTGGGGGTCTCGCCCTGGAAGAGGTTGGAGAAGGAGCCCAGGCCCATCAGCAGCCAGGGCAGCAGGGCGTACGGCCCCGGCGGGCCGGGGCGGCGCGTCTCCTCGCGCAGCCGGCGCCGTTCCTTCCTGGCCGCTCTTCCGTTCCTGGACATGTCCACTCCCGTCACACGGTCCTTGCGGACCGACGGTACGAGATCACGGCGTACGCACCGAACAGCAGGAGCCACGCAGCGAGTACACCGACCGTCGTGATGCCGGGGGCATGGCCGTCCGTGGCCGCCCAGCCCAGGTCGGCGAACCGGTTGGCCGGGGTGTACCTGCCCACGGACCGCAGCCACTCGGGCAGCAGTTCCAGCGGGAACCACAGCCCGCCGACGACACCGAAGCCCATCAGGCACGCGACGTTGACGACGCCGGTGCCCTGCGGGGTGAGCCGGTAGCCGTTGCCCAGGCCGAGCAGGGTGAAGGGCAGGGCGCCGATCCAGAGCAGCAGGACGAGGGCGGCCCACTGCCAGGCCGCCAGCCGTACTCCGTTCACCAGACCGCCGGCGAGCAGCACCGTCAGGATCGTCGGCAGCACGGTCACCGAACCGCTGATCGCCCGGCCCACGACCGCGTGCGCGGGAGGGAGCGGGGTGATCCTCAACTGCTGGAGCCATCCCAGGGACTTGTCGGACGCGACGCCCGTACCGATCGCCATGGCGGAGCCCAGCGCCCCGTACGCGGCCATGCCGACCATCGAAGCGGTCTTCCACCCGTCGACTCCGTCGCCGCCTCCGATGTTCGTGAAGATCAGATACATCATCACGGGCATTCCGGCGCCGAAGATCAGGAAGGTGCCGTCGCGCAGGGTGCGGCGGATCTCGAGCAGGACGTAGAGGAACATCAGACGGACTCCTTCGCGGATCGGGAGGGTGCGGCGGCCGGTGCGGTGAGGGAGAGGAAGGCGGCCTCCAGCGTCGCCCGGGACACCTGGAGACCCCGGACCAGGCCGAGCCGGGCCAGTTCCACCACGGTGGCGTCCGAGTCGTCCGTGTGCAGCACCGCCCTGTCCGCGGTCACCTCGACCGTCACGACGCCGGGCAGCAGCTCCAGGCCGCCGGTGGCCCGGCCCGCCAGGTCGAAGGAGACCCGGCTGTGGCCGGCCGCGGCCTTGATGGCCTCGCCGCTGCCGTCCGCGACGATCCGGCCGCGGTCGACGACGACGATCCGGTCGGCGTTCTCGTCCGCCTCCTCCAGGTAATGGGTGGAGAAGAGCACCGTGTTGCCGCGCCGGGCGTAGGCCCGCATGGACTCCCAGAACGCGTGCCGCCCCTCCACGTCCAGGGCGGCGGTCGGCTCGTCCAGCACGATCAGCTCCGGATTCCCGGCCAGCGCGACGGCGAACCGGACCCGCTGGATCTGGCCCCCCGAGAGCTTGTCGACCCGCCGGTCCGCGTACTCCGCCACACCCGCCAGGGCCAGCGCCTCGCCGAGCGGCAACGGCTTCGGGTAGGTGGAGGCGACGAACGCGATCAGCTCGCGGACGGTGACGCGCTGGATGGGCCGCCCGTCCTGGAGCATGGCGCCGACCGAGCCCGCCCGTACGGCCTGTTCGGGTGTACGGCCCAGGACGCGCACGCTGCCCGCGTCCGGTTCGTTCAGCCCGAGGAGCAGGCTGATCGCGGTGGACTTCCCCGCCCCGTTGCGGCCGAGCAGGGCGACGGTCTCGCCCCGTTCGACGGTCAGTCCGATCCCGTCCACGGCCCGCACCCGCTGCCCCGGCCTGCCGAAGGTCTTCACCACCCCGGTGAAGACCACCGCGGCCCCGTCCCCTGTCGTCTGCGTCATGCATACGACGCTACGGAGCCCGGACATGGAGCGGCAGAGGCGCATGTACGGACTCCGCGATGACAAATGTCATGGCCCGCAGCGGGGTGAGAACGCTGCCCCACAGCCGATCTGACGAGACGTCAGCAGTCTTCCCAAGTGCTGGACGCTGCGTTATACATAGGGCCAACCGGCTAGAACGCGTTCTAGAACGGGCGTGGTCTCCGGTCCCCGCACGACCTCGGTGCGGCCGACGGTGCGGACGGCCGCACCGAGGTCTTTCACCGTCGAGGAGCAGCTTCCCCATGCCCATTGATGCCGAAAAAGCTCTCGCTGCCGAACCCCGGACCAGCCACATCAGCTGGGACCACAAGGACGTCCAGCTCTACCACCTCGGGATCGGCGCCGGTGCCCGCCCCGACCTGGCCGACCCCGCCGTCGACCCCGGTGAGCTGCGCTACACCCTGGAGTCCCGGCTCCAGGTGCTGCCCTCCTTCGCCACCGTCGCGGGCGCGGGCACGGCCATGGCCGGGGGTCTTTCCGCACCCGGGGTCGACATCGACCTCGCGGCCGTCCTGCACGGCGGGCAGAGCGTCCGGGTGCACCGGCCGCTCCCCGTGAAGGGCGGCGCCCTGGCGACGTCGAAGGTGGCCGCGGTGTACGACAAGGTCAAGGCCGCCGTGCTGGTGCTGCGCACCGAGGCCGCCGACGACGACGGCCCGCTGTGGACCAGCGACTCCCAGATCTTCGTGCGCGGCGAGGGCGGGTTCGGCGGCGAGCGCGGCCCGTCCGAGCGGGTGGCCCACCCCGCCGTCGCCCCCGACCACGTCGTGGAGCGGCCGGTCCGCCCCGACCAGGCGCTGCTGTACCGCCTCTCCGGGGACTGGAACCCGCTCCACGCCGACCCGGGCTTCGCCGCGCGGGCCGGCTTCGACCGGCCCATCCTGCACGGGCTGTGCACCTACGGCATGACGCTCAAGGCCGTCACCGACACGGTGCTCGGCGGCGACGTGACCCGTATCCGCTCCTACCGCACCCGGTTCACCGGGGTCGTCTTCCCCGGCGAGACCCTCCGCATCGAGATGTGGACCGCCGGGAACCAGGTGCGCGTCGAGGTGAAAGCCGTGGAGCGGGACAACGCCACGGTCCTCGGCGACACCTTCGTCGAGCACTCCTGAATCCCAACCGCCGACCCGGCATCAGAGCACCGCAGGCCCGTGAGGGGAGCCGCACCATGCGCGCAGCCGTACTGCACGAGATAGGCCAGGACAAACTCGAAGTACTCGACGACGTCGAGGCGGTGGGCTTCGGCCCCGGCAAGGTGAGGCTCCGCATCCGGGCCACCGGGCTGTGCCACTCCGACGTCTCCGCGATGAGCGGAGTGCTCCCGCAGCCCGCTCCCTTCATCCCCGGCCACGAGGGCGCCGGCGAGGTCGTCGACGTCGGCGACGGGGTGACCGGGCTGAGCGCGGGGGACCGGGTGCTGGTCTGCTGGCTGCCGGCCTGTGGCACCTGCCCGGCCTGCAAGCGCGGCCAGACCCACCTGTGCCTCGCCGGTTTCATGAACGCGGGCACCCCCAACTTCAAGCGCCCCGGCGGTGACGTCTTCGGCTTCGCCGGGACCGGCACGTTCACCGAGGAGGTCGTCGTCGGCGCGGGCTGCGCCGTGCCGATCCCCGACGACGTGCCGTTCGAGATCGCCGCGCTGATCGGCTGCGGGGTCACCACCGGTCTCGGCGCCGCCATCAACACCGCGCAGGTGGAGGCCGGTTCCTCGGTCGCCGTGATCGGCTGCGGCGGTGTGGGCATCTCCACCATCCAGGGGGCCCGGGTGCAGGGCGCCGCCCAGATCGTCGCCGTGGACCCGGTGGCCTCCCGGCGCGAAGCGGCGCTGCGGTTCGGCGCGACCGAGGCGGTCTCACCCGACGAGTTCGCCGACGCCAAGCAGCGGATCACCGCGGGCGAGGGCTTCGACTACGTCTTCGAGGTCGTCGGCAAGTCCGCCACGGCCCGCACCGCGTACGAGCAGACCCGGCGCGGCGGCACCCTGTGCATCGTCGGCGCGGGCGCGATGGACGACAACTTCCAGGTCAACATGTTCGAGCTGTTCTTCGACGAGAAGCGCATCCTGCCCTCCATGTACGGGGGCGGGGACGTGCTCCGGTCGTACGAGCGGGCCATCGCGCTCTGGCGGGCCGGCCGCATCGACCTCGCATCGATGATCACCCACCGGGTGCGGCTCGACGGCATCAACGACGCCCTCGACCAGATGCGGACCGGCGAGTCGCTGCGCACCTGCGTCGAACTCTGAGACCCCGCCCCGCCCCCTCCCGAGAGGACCCCGAGAACCGATGTCACTTCCCCTGGACGGACTGTCCGCGATCGTCACCGGCGCCGGCCGCGGCCTCGGCCGGGCCGAGGCGCTGGAACTGGCGCGGCTCGGCGCGGCCGTCGTCGTCAACGACTACGGACAGCCCGGCCGCGACGGCTCGGGCGAGGCGTCCGCCGCGCCCGCAGAGGAGGTCGCCGAGGAGATCCGCGCCGCCGGCGGCCGGGCGGTCGCACACCTCGGCGACGTCTCCGACCACGAGCAGGCCCGCGCCCTCGTGGACCTGGCCGTCGAGACGTACGGGCGGCTCGACGTCCTCGTCAACAACGCGGGCATCCTGCGCGACCGGATGGTCTTCTCGATGACCGAGGACGAGTGGGACTCGGTCATACGGGTGCACCTCAAGGGCCACTTCAACACCACGCACTTCGCCGCCGCCCACTGGCGGTCGAGGTCGAAGGAATCCGGCGGCCCGGTCTACGGCCGGATCGTCAACACCTCGTCGGAGGCATTCCTGGCCGGCTCGGCGGGCCAGCCCAACTACGCGGCGGCCAAGGGCGGCATCGTCGGTCTGACCACCTCCACCGCGCTGGCGCTGGCCAAGTACGGCGTCACCGCCAACGCCATCTGCCCGCGCGCCCGGACCCGGATGACCGAGGACGTCTTCGCGGGCTTCGAGGAACCGCGGGACGGACGGCTCGACGCACTCGCGCCCGAGCACGTCTCGCCCCTCGTCGGCTACCTGGCCTCACCGGCGGCCGCCAAGGTCAACGGGCAACTGCTCGTGGTGCACGGCGGGATGGTCGCGATCGTCGACCGCCCCAGGGTGGCGGCGAAGTTCGACGCGGCGAAGGAGACGTTCTCCTTCGACGAGCTGGACGAACTGATCTCCCCGTACTACGCGGACCGGCCGCCGAACGAAACGTTCGCGGCGGCGGAGGTGCTCGGCCTCAAGCGCGGCTGACCGCCGGGTGGACGCGCACGGAGGAGGGCCCCCGCAGCCGGCCGGCTGCGGGGGCCCTCCTCTCTCTCGTCGCATTTCCCGGGCGGTCAGGCCGCCCTGCCGCCCCCTCGGAGGGGCGGCGGTGACGGCCGTGCGGTTGAGCCGCAGAATCGTCCGTCGCCACACCTCCTCGGTGCTTTCCGGAGCCGCCGTCTGCGGCCCATTGCGCGTCCGCCCCCGGCGGACGCGTCTGGGTCGTGTCGGATCGCGCCTCAGACATCTGGGAAGTCACCCCGTTGTGATCGCTTGCGTGCTGGTCTGCGGGGCCCTCGCACCACCGCTCGGGAACGGTCACCGTCGGCGACCGCGGTGCGCGATTGCGTGAGATCCCCGGCTCAACTCTAGTCAGGTGCCGTACGCCCCACGAGAGGCGCCTGCCCCAGTGGAACGGGTCTACACACAGGAGGAGGCGTCACGGCGGCGGAGGGTTGCCCACCGCTTTCCGCGCATCCCGCCGAAGCCGCCTCCCCGGACGGATCCACGTCGGCCGGGGCCGTCAGGAACGCCAGCGCGCAGGGAGCGTCCTCGTTCGCGTACGGCAGCCTGAGGACGCCGTCGCGCGACCAGACCCCGCTGCCGGCCAGCCAGCCCCCGGGCGCGGCGAGCTGGTGCAGCCGCCGGCCCGACGGGCGCCAGACCCCCACCCAGCTGCCGGCCGCCCCGTCGATCCGCAGGGCCACCGCGCAGCTCTCCGGCATCAGCATCTGCCCCGGCTGCACCGCGAACGGCGTCACGGCGACGTCCGGCAGACGCAGGCACTCGGGGAAGCGCACCGGCAGACAACTGCCCAGCACCCCCCAGCCGATCCGGTCGTGCCCCGGCGCGTCGGAGCGGATCAGCAGCAGACCGCTGTCCGGATCGGCGAGCAGCAGCCGGTCGTCACTGTCCGGTGCGATCTGCAGCAGCGGCGTCATTTCCCCGCCGCGTCCCAGGTCCACCGCGACCGCCTTCACCGGTCCGCCGCCCGCCGGTTCCCGGTCCAGGGCCAGCAGCCGGCCCGCCCGGTCGAGCCAGACCCCGCCGGAACAGCGCCCCGGCAGGTCCGCGATGTGCTCCGGCCCGAACGCGCCGCCCGCCACCAGCCAGAGACCGGTGGAGTACGCACCGGTCGACAGGGCGTACGCGCTGACGCCGTCCGGCGACGGCGGCAGCAGGGTCAGCTCGGGGTGTTCGACGGCGCCCAGCGAAAGTTCACCGGTGCCGGGCCCGGTCGGATAGAGCAGCGAGAAGGTATGGCGGTCGGCGACCCGGCGCCGGATCAGGACCCTGCCGTCGGCGAGCGGCAGCACCTGCGAGCCGGCCTCCTCAGGCCGGTCCAGCGGGAGCGGCACCGCGTACGGCTCGGGGCCGTCCAGCGTCCAGCGCTCCGCGTAGCGGGCGGTCCGGCCGGCCGCTCCCGTCCCGGCGGCGGTCGTGAGCCGTGCCGCGTAGGCCCCGTCGGTCGTGAGCGTGAACGCGGGCAGGACCGTTTCGCCAGGGTCGTGCTCCGGCGGCCCGGGCTCCACCGGCTCGGCCGGACCCGCGGCGCCCCCGGCCGGATCCGGTGCCTCCTCGGCTCCGTCCGGCTCGTCGGACTCCGGCTCCACCGTCTCGCCGGTTCCGGCCGCCTCAGCGGTCCCGTCCTCAATGGCACAGGCAGTCATCGACTCGTCACCTCCGGCCACCGAAGCTAGTTTTCGCACTCGCTACCGAACAACACGGGCGTGACCACTTCACACATAAGGGTGGTGATGCCCGGATTCACCTGAGAAGACGGGGGTGGGTGTGCTCTGGGGGGTCAGGGGTGTCTAAGGTAAGGCATTCCTAAGTGTTACCTGTGTGACCCTCGACTGGAGCAAGTGATGTCCCTTCGTCGCCGCGGCACCGCCGCAGTCGGCCTGGCCGTTGTGGCCGCCCTGTCCCTCTCGGCCTGCGGAAGCGACGACGCGTCCGACGCCTCCGGCAAGTCCGAGGCCGGCGGTGACAAGAAGGCGGCGGTGGCGACCGGTGGCAAGGACTTCGGCGACGCGGCCAAGAAGACCGCGACGTACGGCACCGACGCCCCGGCGGGCACCTTCCCCCGTACCGTCACGCACGCGATGGGCACGACCGAGCTCAAGGCGGCCCCGAAGCGGGTCGTCGTGCTCGACGTCGGCGAGTTCGACAACGTCGTCTCGCTGGGGGTGAAGCCGGTGGGTTACGCCCCCTCCGAGGGCGACGCGGCGATCCCGTCGTACCTGAAGAAGGACGCGGGCGATCCCAAGAACGTCGGCACGATCAACAACCTCAACCTCGAGGCGATCGCCGGGCTCAAGCCCGACCTGATCCTCGGCAGCCAGCTGCGCGCCGCGGACAAGTACGACGAGCTGTCCAAGATCGCGCCGACCGTGTTCTCCATCCGCCCGGGCTTCACCTGGAAGGAGAACTACCTCCTCAACGCCGCGGCGCTCGACAAGACCGCCAAGGCGAAGTCGGCCCTCGGCGCCTACGAGGTGAACGCGAAGAAGCTCGGCGAGGACATCGGCCCGAAGAAGCCGACCATCTCCATGGTCCGTTACCTGCCGGACAAGATCCGCCTCTACGCCAAGGCCTCGTTCATCGGCACGATCCTCGACGACGCCGGCCTGCCGCGGCCGGAGAACCAGCAGATCGACGAGCTCGCCGCGGAGATCAGCCCCGAGAAGATCGACGAGGCGGACGCCGACTGGATCTTCACCGGTGTGTACGGCGACGTGAAGGCCACCAAGCGCGACACGGCCCAGGCCAACCCGCTGTGGAAGAACCTCGACGCCGTCAAGGGTGGCCGGGCCAAGAACGTCTCCGACGAGACCTGGTACCTGGGCCTCGGCGTCACCGCGGCGAACCTCGTCCTCGACGACCTGCGCGCGGACCTCGTCAAGTAGCGGTGGCGAGGACCCGGCCGAGTAGCGGCGGCGCGGACCTCGTGACGTAACGATTCATACCGGCCGGCGGCCCGATGGCGCGGGTCCGACCGGGCATGGGATGTGGGGCACGGAGGCCAGGTAGCCTTTCCTCCGTGCCCCGTCTGTCTGAAGTCATCGCCGAGCTCGACGCCCTGTGGCCGCCCGGGCGGGCCGAAGGATGGGATGCGGTCGGCACCGTCTGCGGCGATCCGGACGCCGGGGTCGACCGGGTGCTCTTCGCCGTCGACCCCGTCCAGGAGATCGCGGACGAGGCCCTGAAGCTCGGCGCCCAGCTGATCGTCACCCACCACCCGCTCTATCTGCGCGGTACGACGACGGTCGCGGCCGGCACCTTCAAGGGCCGCGTCGTGCACACCCTCATCAAGCACGACATCGCCCTGCACGTGGCCCACACCAACGCGGACTCCGCGGACCCCGGCGTCTCCGACGCCCTGGCCGGCGCCCTCGACCTGCGCGTCGAGCGGCCCCTCGTCCCGGACCCCACCGACCCCGCGGGCCGCCGCGGCCTCGGCCGCGTCTGCACGCTCGACCACCCCGAGACGCTGGGCGCCTTCGCCGCCCGTGCCGCCGCCCGGCTGCCCGCCACCGCGCAGGGCATCCGCCTCGCGGGCGATCCGGAGGCCCTCGTGCGGACCGTCGCGGTGAGCGGCGGATCGGGTGACAGCCTCTTCGACGCGGTGCGCGCCGCCGGCGTGGACGCCTTCCTCACCGCGGACCTGCGCCACCACCCGGCCTCCGAGGCCGTCCAGCACTCGTCGCTCGGCCTGGTCGATGCCGCACACTGGGCCACCGAGTGGCCGTGGTGCGAGCAGGCGGCCACCCAGCTCGACGCGATTTCCGACCGCCACGGATGGGACCTGCGGGTCCACGTCTCGAAGCAGGTCACCGACCCCTGGACCACCCACCACTCTTCTGGAGCCCCCAACTGAACGCCGCGCCCGCCGACCAGATCCGACTCCTCGACGTCCAGGCCCTCGACCAGCGCCTCTCCCAGCTCGCGCACCGGCGCAGGTCCCTGCCCGAGCACGCCGAGATCGAGTCGCTCACGGCCGACCTCGCCCAGCTCCGTGACCTCCTCGTCGCCTCGACGACCGAGGAGAGCGACACCGCCCGCGAGCAGACCAAGGCGGAGCACGACGTCGACCAGGTGCGCCAGCGCGCCGCCCGCGACCAGCAGCGCCTGGACTCCGGCGCGGTCACCTCGCCCAAGGACCTGGAGAGCCTCCAGCGCGAGATCGTCTCCCTAGCCAAGCGCCAGGGCGACCTGGAGGACGTCGTCCTCGAAGTCATGGAGCGCCGCGAGTCCGCCCAGGAGCGGGTCGCCGAGCTGACCGACCGGGTCTCCGCCGTGCAGGCCAAGGTCGACGACGCCACCGCCCGCCGGGACGCCGCGACGCAGGAGCTCGACGCGGAGACCGCCACGGTCACCAAGGAGCGCGAGGTCGTCGCCGGTTCCGTCCCCGCGGACCTGCTCAAGCTGTACGACAAGCTCAGCGCCCAGCAGGGCGGGGTGGGCGCCGCCCGCCTCTACCAGCGCCGCTGCGAGGGCTGCCGTCTCGAGCTGAACATCACCGAGGTCAACGACGTGAAGGCCGCGTCCCCCGACACGGTGCTGCGCTGCGAGAACTGTCACCGCATCCTGGTCCGCACCGCGGACTCGGGCCTGTAATGACGCAGCCGCGCCGGTTCGTCGTCGAGGCCGACGGTGGCTCCCGGGGCAACCCGGGGCCTGCCGGTTACGGCGCGGTCGTCATCGACCCGGCGACGGGGGAGACCCTGGCCGAGGCCGCCGAGTACATCGGCGTCGCGACGAACAACGTCGCCGAGTACAAGGGCCTCATCGCCGGACTCCGCGCCGTGCGCGCGCTGCTGCCGGACGGGCCGGCGGACGACGGTCCGCAGGTCCGTGTCCGGATGGACTCCAAGCTGGTCGTGGAACAGATGTCGGGACGCTGGAAGATCAAGCACCCCGACATGAAACCGCTCGCGGCCGAGGCCGCGCGCGTCCTGCCCGCCTCCGCCGTCACGTACGAGTGGATCCCGCGCGAGAAGAACAAGCACGCGGACCGGCTCGCCAACGAGGCGATGGACGCGGGCAAGCGCGGCAAGCAGTGGGAACCGTCCGCCTCGACGGCGGACCTCGACACTCCGAGGTCCTCGGTGGCCGCCGCCCTGCCGCCGGTCTCCGGACCGCCCGGTGACGCGACGGCCGGTGCGGCGAGGGCCCGGGCGGCGCTGAACCGTCCCGCTCCCGCCGCCACGGCCACCCCGCAGGTCGGCTGGGCCGCCGCCCCGGACCTCGGCGAGCCCGCCACCTTCGTGCTGCTGCGCCACGGCGAGACCGCCCTCACCCCCGAGAAGCGGTTCTCCGGCAGCGGCGGCACCGACCCCGAGCTCTCCGCCGTCGGCCGCGGACAGGCCGAGCACGCCGCCGACGCCTTCGCCGCCCGCGGGACGGTCCAGGAGATCGTCAGCTCCCCGCTGCGCCGCTGCCGTGAGACGGCCGGCGCCGTCGCGGCGCGGCTGGGCCTGGAGGTCCGGATCGAGGACGGGCTGCGCGAGACGGACTTCGGCGCCTGGGAGGGCCTGACGTTCGGCGAGGTCAGGGAGCGGTACGGCGCCGATCTGGACGCCTGGCTCGCCTCCGCGAAGGCGGCCCCCACCGGGGGCGGCGAGAGCTTCGCCGAGGTCGCCCGCCGCGTCGCCACCACCCGCGACCGCCTCGTCACCCGCTACGCCGGACGCACGGTCCTCGTGGTCACGCACGTCACGCCCATCAAGACCCTGGTCCGGCTGGCACTCGGCGCACCGCCGGAGTCGCTGTTCCGGATGGAGCTCTCAGCGGCGTCGGTGTCGGCTGTCGCCTACTACGCGGACGGCAACGCCTCCGTACGGCTGCTGAACGACACGTCCCACCTGCGGTAACGCCCTGCGGACAGCACTCGGCCCCATCGGCGGGGGGAGGCCGATGGGGCCGAGGCGGTTCCGGCGGGCCGGGGGATTGCCGGCCGGAACCCGGGTCACCCGGAGTCCGGGTCACGTGTCCCTGAGGACCTCGTGCCCCGGTTGCCGGGGAGCATGCACGCGCAACCGTGAAATCTCGTGGCGTTCAACCGCGCAGCGCCGCCGCCTCTGCGGCCAGGCGCTCCACACGCGCCCAGTCCCGGGCCGCCACCGCGTCGCCGGGGACCATCCAACTGCCGCCCACACAGCCGACGTTCGGCAGGGCCAGGTAAGAAGGCGCCGAGGCCAGGGAGACGCCGCCGGTCGGGCAGAAGCGGGCCTGCGGGAGCGGGGCGGAGAGGGCCTTCAGGTAGGCCGTGCCCCCTGCCGCCTCCGCCGGGAAGAACTTCATCTCGGTGACCCCGCGCTCCAGCAGCGCGACCACTTCGGACGTCGTCGACACACCCGGCAGGAATGGCACCCCCGACGCCTTCATCGCGTCCAGCAGCGCGTCCGTCCAGCCGGGGCTCACCAGGAACCGGGCGCCCGCGGCCACCGTGTCGGAGACGTTCCGCGCCGAGATCACCGTGCCGGCGCCGACCACCGCGTCCGGTACCTCCGCCGCGATCGCCTTGATGGCGTCCAGGGCGGCGGCGGTCCGCAGCGTCACCTCGATCGCCGGAAGCCCGCCCGCGACCAGGGCCCGGGCGAGCGGCACCGCGTCGCCGGCGTCCTCCAGAACGACGACGGGCACGACGGGGGCGAGGTCCAGTACGGAGGAGGTCATGCCCCCATCCTGCACCGACCACCGCACCGTACGCAACGAACGTTGCACAGGATGCAACAGCAGGTCCGCCGACACAGTGGAACGGCGTCAGCAGGTCTCCGTCAGCAGCTGGATCTCCGCCAGTGGCTGGATCTCCGCCAGTAGGTAGATCTCCGTCTGGAGGTCCCCGTCAGGAGGTCCTCCTCAGTGGATCTCCGTCACCACCACGTCCAGCTCCCACGTTCGCCCGGGCCGTGCGGGAGCCGCTGCCTCCACCACGTACCCCAGGTCCCGCAGGGCCGTCACCAGCTCCGCAGGACCCTTCGGCCGGACCCCCGCCCGCAGCAGATCGCGGACCATCCGCCCCTTCGTCGCCTTGTTGAAGTGGCTGACGACCGACCGCTTCTCCACCCCGTCCACCCGTTGCGAGTGCAGCACCCGCACGCTCGCCGTGCGCTCCGCCACCTCACCCTTCGGCTTCCACGCCGCGGTGTACGCGGACGACCGCAGGTCCAGCACCAGGCCGTCCCCCGCCGCCTCCGGCATGACCTCCGCCATCGGCGCCCGCCAGAAGGCCCCGAGAGCGCCGAGCCCCGGCAGCTTCACGCCCATCGCGCAGCGGTAGGGCGGAATCCGGTCGCCCACCCGCACCGCACCCCACAGCCCGGAGAAGACCAGCAGCGACTTCCCGGCCCGGCGACGGGCGGCCGCGTCGAGGGACGCCAGGTCCAGTGCGTCGTACAGCACCCCGGTGTAGAGCTCGCCGGCCGGACGCGCGCCCGCGGTCCGCAGTTCGACGTTCTTCGCGATCTCGCCGCGCAGCCCCTCGCTGAGCCCCAGCACCACGCGGGCCTTCTCCTCGTCCGCCGCGCACAGCTCCACCAGCCCGTCCAGCACGGCGGCCCGCGCCCCGGCCAGACCCGGCAGCGAGAGCGACTCGGGCTTCAGGGGTGCCCCGCGCCCCGAGGCGGCCTTTCCTTCGGAGGGCGGCAACAGCACGAGCACGGCGGTTCTCCTTCGTACGTATGGAAAAGGGGCCCCGGCCTGCGCACGCGACCCCCGCCGCGTCACCCGGATGCCGGGGATGCCCCTCGCGCCAGCGTACGGGGAGCGGACGACCGCCCCCTCCGCCACCCGGGATGCCGCCCGCCCCGCCCCGCCATACGCTCGGTCCATGCCCCGCCGCCAGCTCCACATGACCGGCGCAGCCGACACCCCGCTGCGGGCGGCCCTCGGCGCACTGCGCACCGAGCTCGGACTCGCCGACGGCTTTCCCGCCGACGTGCTCGCCGAGGCGGCCGACGCGGCGCGCAACCCGGTGCTCTCCGGGCACGAGGACGCCACGGACCTGCCGTTCCTCACCATCGACCCGCCCACCTCCACGGACCTCGACCAGGCGATGCACCTGGAACGCCGGGGCCGCGGCTACCGGGTGCACTACGCCATCGCCGACGTGGCCGCCTTCGTCCGCCCCGGCGGCGCGCTCGACACCGAGGCCCACCGCCGGGTGACCACGCTCTACTTCCCCGACGGCAAGGTGCCGCTCCACCCCGCGTCACTCTCCGAGGGCGCCGCCAGCCTGCTGCCCGGCGAGACCCGCCCCGCCGTGCTCTGGGAGATCGACCTCGACGGCGAGGGCCGCACCGAAGTCATCCGGGTGCGCCGGGCCCTCGTACGCAGCCGCGCCAAACTCGACTACGCGGGCGTGCAGCGGCAGATCGAGGCGGGTACCGCCGAGGAGCCCCTCGCCCTGCTCAAGGACATCGGCACGCTGCGCGAGGAACAGGAGATCGCGCGCGGCGGCATCTCCCTCGACGTGCCCGAACAGGAGATCGTCGAGCGCGACGGCAGTTACGGACTCGAATACCGCGCCCCGCTCCCCGCCGACGGCTGGAACGCCCAGATCTCGCTGCTCACCGGCATGGCCGCGGCCCGGCTGATGCGGGAAGCCGGTACCGGCATCCTGCGAACGCTCCCGGTCGCCCCCGACGGCGCGGTGGCCCGCCTGCGCCGCTCGGCCGAGGCCCTGCACATCGACTGGCCGCACCACGTCCCGTACGCACAGGTCGTCCGTACGCTCGACCCGACGAGGACCAACCACGCCGCCTTCCTCCAGGACTGCACCACCCTGCTGCGCGGCGCCGGCTACACCGTCTTCGAGCACGGCGAGCTGCCCACCCCGGCCGTGCACGCCGCCGTCGCCGACCTCTACACGCACTGCACCGCGCCGCTGCGCCGCCTCGTCGACCGGTACGCGTCCGAACTGTGCGTCGCGGCCGCCGCGGACCGCGAACCTCCCGCATGGGTCCTGACCGCGCTCCCGGCCCTGCCCAAGGAGATGGCGGACGGGACCCGGCGCGCCAACACGGTGGAGCGCGAGTGCGTCGACCTCGTCGAGGCGGCGCTGCTCAAGGACCGGGTCGGTGCGGTCTTCGACGGGTACGTGGTGGACGTGAAGGAGCAGGAGCCGACCACCGGCACCGTCCACATCGACGACCCGGCGATCGTCGCCCGCATCGAGGGCGGCACCGCCGAACTCCCCCTGGGGCAGCGGCTGAGGGTCCGCCTCACCCAGGCGGATCCGGGATCGTCGAAGGTGCTGTTCGCCCCCGCGTGAGCGCGGCCACGGCAGCGCGCGGATCATCGGCGTGGAAGCGGACCGCGACCGCCTGCCCGCGACCGCCGAGCGGCCGCACGAAGCCCAGCGGCGCGGTCAGCTCGACCGTCACCGTCGTCTGGCCGCCGACGGCGAGCTCGAGCACCCCGTCCGGATCCAGTCGCACCAACCCGCCCTCGGGGAAACGACGTTCCACGCGCACGGCGGCGATCGCGGCAGCCGGGACCCGCAGATCGAAGAGGGCCCCGTAACGCACGCGCAGCGATCCGTCCGCGCCCACGACGTGCGGGCGGGTCACACAGCCGGCGTGCAGGGCGAGCACCAACAGCACCCCGTACACATCCAGTACGAGCACGATCCGGTGCACGACCGGCCAGGGGATCAGCAGCGCCAGCATCACCGTCTCCACCACCGAGACGAAGACCAGTCCGTACATCGTCGCCGTCTGCGGCCCGGTGTACGGGACGGCCGACGCCCCCTCGGGTACGGCGTGCCGCCGCCGCAGCACCCACAGCCCCAGGCTGTGCAGGGCCCGCGCCTCGTGCGCGACGAGCCGGCGCACCGTCACCGGCACGACCGTCCGCAGCGCCGCACTCATCGCCGCCCGCCGCCCGGCACCCACACGCCTCTCCGCCCGCCACAGCCGCCCGAACACGACGGCCTCCAGCACGAACGCCGACAGGACCGCCGCCTCCGCGCCGGCGAGCGCCGCCCCCGGTATCCGTACGCCGGCCATCAGGCACACCGCCACCGCCAGTTCGGCAGGCAGCACGACCGCGGCCACGAGCCGCGCGGCCCGTACCCCTCTCATCGCTCCGGCCTCCCCTTCATCCGCTCCGTCAGCGCCGCCATCACCCGGCGCACCACCTCGGACTGCGCGGGCGGATAGTCCGCCAGCAGCGCCTCACCGAACCCCGTCAGCGCCGGCCCGTCGTCAGGGATCGCCGCAAGCACCTCGTCCGGCACGAGGGCGGCCATCCTCGCGGCCAGCGGCGCGACGCGTGGATCGTCCACGGGCGCCGCGTCGAGCGCGTCCAGCTCCTCGTACAGCGCCAGCACGGCCGGATCACCGGCCAGCTCCCGCAGCGCGGCGTACACCTCGCCGCTGCCGCCGCCCGCCGTGTCCAGCAGCGCCAGATGTTCCCGGTCCCTGGCAGCGGAGGGGGAGTCGGTGACGGGTCCGGCGGCCAGCAGCCCGGCCAACGCGGGCGACACGGGCCCCACCCCGTCCATCACCGCCCCGTCCCTCAACCGCGCCAGCCGCAGCCGCCGTTCCCGGATCTCCCGCTCCTGCCGCGCCAGGTCGGCGTCCAGCTCACGCAGTACGTCCCCGAGCGGCCGCCCGGCGTCACCGGCGAGCACCTCGCGCACCTCGTCCAGCCCGAGCCCCAGCTCGGTGAGCCGCCGGATCCGGGCCAGCAGCACGGCGTCGCGCACGGTGTAGGAGCGGTAGCCGTTGGCCCGGCGGGCGGGCTCGGCCAGCAGGCCGATCTGGTGGTAGTGCCGCACGGCCCGGGGAGTGAGCCCGACGAGCGCGGCGATCTCTCCGATGCGCATGGGGCCAGTAGAAACCCTGACGCCGCGGCAAGGTCAAGAGGCCGGGCCGCGCCCCCCGGTCCCCGCCGCGCCCCTCCTCGTCTCGTACGATCGCGCCTTCGGCCCCACACCCCGGGCCCGCAGGAAGAGGAGGACCGGGATGACCGACCCCGCGGCCAGGCCGGCCACCGACCGCGCCCGCCAGATCCTCGCCGCGGCGCGCACCCTGCTGGAGCGGGAGGGCCCGGACGCTCTCACGATGCGCCGCCTCGCCGGATGCGTGGGCATCACGGCCCCGTCGCTCTACAAGCACTTCCCGGACAAGTCGTCCGTGGTGAACGCCCTGGCCGACGCGATGCTCCGGGAGACCGCCGACGTGCTCGAAGCGGCCGAGTCCACGGCCCCCGGCTCCTTCCCGGCCCTGGCCGCCGCCTACCGCGCCCACGCCCTGGCCCACCCCCACCTCTACCGCCTCACCACCGGCCACCCCCTCCCGCAGGACCTGGAGGAACACGCCGCGGCCCCCCTCTTCCGCGCCCTGGCCGGTGACGAAGGGCTGGTCAGGGCGGCCTGGGCGTTCGCCCACGGAATGGTCGCGATGGAGCTCAACGGCCGCTTCCCCGCGGACTTCGACGTCACCGCGGCCTGGACAGCGGGGATCGCGGCCTTCGCCTCGGTCCGCCTCTGACAACTGGGTGCCCGGCTGTGCCACGATCGCGGGAAACACTCCCATCTCACGGACGGCGGATTCCCCGATGTCCCACTCTGGCGAGCGACCGAGGAAGGGGCGTGACATGTCTGCCATGCCGCACGAATCGCCCTCGCAGGCGGAAGTCCTGCTTGAGGGCTTCCTGGCGCTGGATACGCCGGAGGGCTTCCGGGCCGAGCTGATCGAGGGGGAGATTGTCGTGACGCCGCCGCCGGACGGGGATCATGAGGACTACATCGGCCTGATTCTTGAGCAGGTGATCACCCGTTCCCGTACCAAGATGCAGTTCTCCGGGAACAAAGGGCTGAAACTGCGCAGTGGCGGGGGGTGCCCCAAGAACCACGCCATTCCCGACGGCACCTTCGCGCCCACCGAACTGCGCCTGTACCGCGGGGCCGACCCGTGGATGCCGTGCGAGGGGGTCGCCCTCGTCGTCGAGGTCACCTCGTCCAAGCCTGCCGCAGACCGCACGGGCAAACGGCACTGCTACGCCCGGGGGCCCGTCCCCCTGTACCTCCTGGTCGACCGCGAACAGTCCTCGGTGACGCTGTTCAGCGATCCGCAGGGGGACGACTACCGCCAGCACTGCACGATTCCGTTCGGGAAGTCGATCCGTCTCCCGGCGCCCTTCGCCCTGGATCTGGAGACCGAGGCGTTCATCTGAGACGGCCGCTCACCCTGTCGGGCCGCCCCGACCGGGCAGGTAACATGGGCCCCACGGCAGACGAGCCGGGCGGACGGCCGCGTGAGGATCTTCGGATTCTCCCGAGGAACGTCCGGGCTCCACAGGGCAGGGTGATGGCTAACGGCCACCCGGGGTGACCCGCGGGACAGTGCCACAGAAAACAGACCGCCTGGGACTTCGGTCCCCGGTAAGGGTGAAACGGTGGTGTAAGAGACCACCAGCGCCTGAGGCGACTCAGGCGGCTAGGTAAACCCCACCCGGAGCAAGGTCAAGAGGGGCCGTCGCAAGACGGCTCTGCGCGAACGTTCGAGGGCGGCCCGCCCGAGTTCGCGGGTAGACCGCACGAGACCGGCAGCAATGCCGGTCCTAGATGGATGGCCGTCTCCCCGGCCGCCGCGAGGCGACCGGGCGACAGAACCCGGCGTACAGCCCGACTCGTCTGCCGCTTCCCGCGGCTTCGCCCGCACAGGCCCGGCCCTCGCCGGAGGCAATGCGCGGCCCGGGAGCCTGCGTGAGCGCGATCCGGCGGCACTCCTGGCATCCGTACACGTCATCGGTACGGCGATCGTCGGACGGACAGGATCGCGACGTCGTCGTGGTGGCTGCCCTCTCCGGAGAACGAGCGCGCGTCGTCGTACAGGGCGTGCGGCAGCTCGGTGGGGGAGAGGGAGACGCGCTCGGTGAGACGTTCGGTCACGGGATAGAACGTGCCGTCGGCGGCGCGGGTCTCGGTGAGTCCGTCCGTGGTCAGCAGCAGCGTCGCACCGGGCGGGAAGGCGAACCAGCCGACGGTCGTCGGTTCGGCGGAGAGTTCGGCGAGGCCGAGCGGGACGCCGGAGGCGAAGCCGGGGGTGCTGACGGTGGCGTCGTGCAGCAACTGCGGCGGAATGTGACCGCAGTTGATGGCTTGCACCTCATCGTGTGCGTCGACGTTGACAATGAGCGCCGTGACGAACCGTTCGTCGTCACCGGTCTGCGCCGCGTAGGAGTTGTGCCGCACGACCGAGGTGTCGAGGGCGTCGACGAGCGCGGTCAGGGTCGGCTCCCGGTGGGCCGCCTCGCGGAAGGCTCCGATGACGGCGAACGCGGCCCCGACCGCGGGCAGGCCCTTGCCCTGGACGTCGCCGATCAGGATTCGGGTCCCCCACGGGGAGGCGACGACGTCGTAGATGTCGCCGCCGACGAGCCGGTCCTCCTGCACGGGCTCGTACACACCGTCGACCAGGACGTCGTCGGTGAGCATCGGCATCGGACGCAGGATGTGGCGCTGCATCGCCGCGGCGGTGGAGCGCAGCCGCAGCATCTCGTGCTCGCGGCGGATACGCCGACGACAGGCGTAGACGGAAGTCGCACCCAGGGCGAGCGTGAGCAGCACCATGAGGATCCTGTCGAGCCACGGACCCCCGTCACTGTCGCGCAGCAGCACGGTGACGATGACGACGAATGCGGTCCACGCCGCGACGAACGCCGTCTGGCGGACGGTGCAGAGCGCGGACGCCGCACCCGGCAGGAAGACGAGAAGCCCGAGAAGCCACACCGGAGAATCGGACAGGGCGCCGAGGACTTCCACCAGAGCGGTCACGAAGACCACGCCGATCACTACCTCGGCCGGCAGCGGTGGATCGATGGCGTCGAGGGGCCGCACGCGTCTCGGCGGATGCTTACGGAGCACAAGACCTCCCGGATAGGTGCTGCGTCTCCGTACGTTAGGCAGCGTCGGCCGTGGGTCGGCCGCGCCCCGCCGGGAGACCGGCCGGGGAGGACGCCGGCCGACGCCGACGGCGCCCGTACGGCCGTGGGATAGGGTCCGGCGGTATCAGATCCGCCCGGGTCGGGGCCGAGGCCGGACAGGGCGGCCGCCCGAGGGGGAGCTGGGATGCTGCAGGCATTGGGGCTGGGACCGGCCGAGGAGGCCGTCTACACCGCACTGCTGGCCCACCCGACAGCCTCCGCTCAGGACCTCGCCCGGCAGACCGGAATCGAGAGGGCCGAGACGACCCGTGTGCTGCGCGACCTGGCGGTGCGCGGCCTGGTGGCGGTCGCGGAGGAAGCCGGGAGCGGGTCGCCCGACGCGGACGGTGACGGGGCCGACGCCCCGCCTGCCCGCTATCGGCTCACCCCGCCGTCGGTCGCCATGGCCCCGTTCCTCGTCGAACAGCGCAACGCACTGCACCGCGCCGAGACCGCGTTCTCCATGCTGACCGAGCAGTACCGCAGCACCGCCGCGCACCCCGCGGCCGGCGTCGTGGAAGTGGTCGTCGGCGCGGAGCAGGTCGCCCACCGGTTCCACCAACTGCAGCGCGGCGCGCAGCGGGAACTGCTCGCCTTCCTCGTCGGTGAGCCCAGCGCGGTGCCGCGCGAGGACGCGGATGTGTCGGAGAGTTTCGCGCTGGACCGCGGAGTCGACTTCCGGGTCGTGGCCGCCAAGAGCTACCTCGACGGTCCCGACGTGGCGAGGGACGTGAGGGCGGCCCTCAGGTCGGGCCTCAAGCTCCGCCTGGTCGACTCACTGCCGCTGAAGTTGCTCGTCTCTGACCGGGAGCGCGCCATGGTGCCCCTGGACATCGTCGACTCCGGCGGTGAGCCGAGCGCCATCGTGGTCCACCGAAGCGGCCTGCTGGCTGCCCTGGTTCACCTCTTCGAGAAGGAGTGGGACCAGGCCCGGCTCGTCTACGCCGACACCACGGGCATACACGCGGAGGCAGTGGTCGACCAGCAGCCGACCGAAGGGGAGCTCGAGGTCCTGGCCCTGCTGCTCGCAGGCATCTCCGACCGGCGGACGGCCGCCCAGCTCGGGGTCTCCATCCGCACCGTGGAGCGCCGGACACGCCGGCTGATGGATCTTGCCGGAGCGGATTCACGCCTCCAGCTCGGCTGGCACGCCGCACGCGCGGGCTGGCTCTGAGTTTCTCCTCCTCCCCGGCTTCCGCGTTTCTCCCCCTCCCCGGCTTGAGGGCCGAGGAGCGAGCCTGCTGGAGGGCCGAGCGGCCTCCGCCTGTCCGGTGACCGCCCTTCGTGCGTTCCCTCCCCAGCGGGCGGCGGGCCCGTCAGCCGGGCTGACGCACCGACGGGCAGGGCCGGGTGACGGAAAACCGACATGCGGGCAACCCGCCACGACCGACGTCCCTATGCCCTCCTCATGTCTGCCAGGCTGCGGCGTCAGCACGCCATGTTCACGCTTCGAAGTGGGGAGATTCATGCGCTCCATAACGCGCATAGCCTTGGGCACGGCGACCGCCGTCGCCCTGGCCGTCACCGGCGTCGCGCCTTCCGGGGCGGCGGACACGCCACCTGGCGGTGCGTCGGCCAAGAGGCCCGTCACCGGCGGTGGGGCCGGGGCGGCGGGCGGCAAGCAGTCGACGGTCACGCTCGTCACGGGCGACAAGGTGCAGGTGACCACGGACGCGTCGGGCCACAGCTCGGCGGCGGTGCTGCCCCGCGAGGACGGCACGCAGCCGATGATCCAGACCCGTCAGCTGGGCAAGGACCTCTACGTCTACCCCGACTCCGCCTCCCGGGCGATAGCCGAGGGGAAGGTGGACGAGCAGCTGTTCAACGTCACCGGGCTCATCCGCCAGGGATACGACGACGCCCACGCCGACTCGTTGCCGCTCATCGCCACGTACGGCGCGGGTGTGGACGTCGCCAGGAGCGCACCGGCGGCCCCTCGCGGTTCCGAGCGGGTCCTGAGTCTTCCGGCGGTGGACGGGATCGCGCTGAAGGCGGGCAAGGACACGGCAGCCGACTTCTGGCAGGACATCACCAACAGCCGCTCGCGTACCGCCTCCACGCTGAAGAAGCTGTGGCTGGACGGCAAGGTCGAGACCACGCTGGACCGGTCCACCGCCCAGGTGCACGCCCCGGAGGCCTGGGCAGCCGGATACGACGGCAAGGGCACCAAGGTGGCCGTGCTGGACACGGGCGTGGACGCCGGACACCCGGACCTGGTGAACCGGGTCGCCGCGTCCGAGAACTTCACGGACTCCGAGAGCACCGACGACCGGGTGGGCCACGGCACCCACACCGCCTCCACGGTCGGCGGGTCCGGAGCGGCCAGTGACGGCCGCAAGAAGGGCGTCGCGCCCGGCACGTCCCTGCTCGTCGGCAAGGTCCTCAACGACCAGGGCTACGGTCTGGACTCCTGGATCATCGCGGGCATGCAGTGGGCCGTCGACCAGAAGGCCGACGTCGTCTCCATGAGTCTGGGCAACCCCGCGATCGGCGACTGCACCGATCCGATGGCTCAGGCGACCGAGCAGCTCGCGCGCAACACGCACACCCTGTTCGTCATCGCCGCCGGCAACGCCGGCCCCGGCGCCGAGACCGTCTCCTCGCCCGGCTGCGTGCCCGGCGTGCTGACCGTCGGCGCCGTGGACCGCGACGACACCACCGCGTCGTTCTCCAGCCGCGGCCCCGTGGCCGTCACGCACACCCTCAAGCCCGAACTCTCCGCCCCGGGCGTCGACATCTCGGCAGCCAACGCGGGCGGCCGCGGCGTCTACGCGTACCAGTCGATGTCGGGCACCTCCATGGCCACCCCGCATGTCGCGGGCGCCGCCGCTGTCGTCCGCCAGGCCCACCCGGACTGGACCGCGCAGCAGATCAAGGCCGCTCTGGTCTCCTCCGCCCGCACCGGCGGCAAGGTAGCGGGCGCCGATCAGACCGGCGGCGGGGTCCTCGACGTGTTCGGCGCGGTGAACCAGAAGGTGCTCGCCGCACCCGCCGTCCAGGCCGGCAGCTACAACTGGCCGCAGGACGCCTCGGACCGCACCACGGTGAAGGTGCCCTTCACCAACACGAGCGGCAGCGACCTCACTCTGAGCCTGAAGGTCGACGGTCTGCACGGCAACGACGGCAGCGAGGTCCGCTCCCGCGTCGTCGCGCTGGAGCAGAACAAGGTGAGGGTCCCCGCCGGGGACACCGTCCAGGTGCCGCTGCGCGTCGACCCCACCGCCCGTCTGAAGGACGGCCAGTACGGTGCGGTCACCGGCCGGATCATGGCCACCGGCGGTGGTGCGCACGTCTCCGTGCCCGTCACGCTCTATGTCCAGCCTGAGACGGTCACGCTCCGGGTCAAGCTCATCGACCGCAACGGCAAGCCCGCGGCAGGCCCCTCCTCCCTGGACCTCGTGAGCCTCGACACCGATAAGGGCGAGCGCCGCGGCAACGCGGGTGCAGCCGACCAGACGTACCGTGTCCGCCCGGGCGACTACTCCCTCAGCAGCTTCGTGGGGACGTACGACGCGGACGGCGCGCCCGAATCGGTCAGCTACCTGGCGCAGCCGCAGCTTCGGATCACCCGTGACACCACCGTCGTCCTCGACGCCCGCAAGGCCCACCGGCTGAGCCTGCGCACCGAGCGGCCCTCGACCGTGGCCAACACCACGTTCAGCTACACCCGCTCATGGGACGACACCTGGCAGATCTCCGGATCGATCATGGCCGGCAGTGATGTGCGGAAGTTCTACGCCGATGTCGACGGACGGGCCGAGAACGGCGACTTCGAGTTCCGGCCCACCTGGCGTGCGACCGGTTCCGAGGACGGCTCGCCGTACGTCTACAACCTGTCGTTCCCGACCCGGGGCCCGCTGCACTCCGACCAGGTCTACCGGCCGAAGGACTCCAGGCTGGCCCAGGTCACCGAGACCTGGAAGTCCCTGGGCAAGGAAGGCGACTACATCGACGCCATGTTCCTGCACCCCGCCGGGAGCGTCGGTTCCTACGTCCCCGTCAGCCCGTTCGGCACGGTCCACGTGCCCGCCACCCGCACCGCCTACTACACGACCGGCGAGGACGCCTGGTCCCACAGCGCGATGACCAGCTTCCCGTTCGCCGCGTTCCTGGGTGACCAGTTGCGTACCTACCGCGCCGGGCAGCGGAGCGCCGAGGAATGGTACGGCGGCCCTCTGCACCCGGCCGCCCCCCGGGACACCGACGGCAAGCAGGTACTCGCCGCCGAACGGCAGGGCGACCTGATCGGCATCCAGACCGCGCTCTGGCTCGACGGATCCGGCGACCACTGGTCCTACGGCGCGTCGTTCGGTGACCTCGGCAAGCTGGTACTGAAGCGCAACGGTCAGCAGATCGCCACCAGTGCCTATCCGTACGACGTGTTCCAGGTGCCGGACGAGGACTCCTCGTACGAGCTCACCCAGTACCTCGAGAAGATCCCGTCCTCCGACCGGAACTGGCTGCGCTCCACCGCGGTCGCCACCACCTGGAGCTTCCGCTCCCACCGGGAGCCCGATGTCTACTCGCGCGGGCTGCCGATCCTCTTCCCGGTGTACGACGTGCCGGTCGACGGCATGAACGCCGTGCCGGCGCGGAGCGGCATCGAGGTCGGCCTGTCGGTCGAGGGCCATGCCGGATACACCCCGGGCGCTGTCGAGGCCGCCTCGCTGTCGTACTCCTACGACGGCGGCACGACCTGGACCCAGGCGCCGACCCAGCAGCGGCATGGCAGATGGACGGCGGTCCTCGACCACACCGGCGCCGCCGGCAAGCAGGTCACGACGAAGGCCACCTTCGCCGACGCCCGCGGCAACGCGGTCACCCAGATCATCACCCGCGCCTACGACGTGCGGTAACCACACGGTCAGGCCCCCGGGCGGTCCTCCCTGACAGGAGGGCCGCCCGGCTCTTTTGCTCCGTACCGCTCGATGAGGCACGTCGTGGGTGAATTCCTGGTACCGATCACAGGGGAATGAGGCGTCATGCGGGCGCGCCGCCCGGAATTCCCCTCGTATTCACCGGGGGGAGGGGTGACCGGCCGCGCGTACCCGCCGGTCCGATTTCCGTCGCCGGGCGTGGAATATCGACTGGCGTCGTGGAAGCGCCGATGGGCACGACGCATTCGGCCATGACTCTTTTCGGGCTCATGGCCGCCCCACTTCCGCCCGTGCGGTGGTGAGGGAGGTTGGAGGAACACATGGAATGAGTTCGGGGACGGGACTGTTCCGGGACCGGACTATCGCTTCTCGCGCTTACGTCCCATCGATGTCCGCTCACGTTTCGCTTACGTGAGGCAGCTGGGTGCGCATTCGTGCGCCGATGAGGCTTGCCCGGAGCCGGCAATTCAGTACAGCATGGCCGCCATGAGTGACGTCGGCGACCGGAAGTCCCGCGGGGGGGCAGCCCTCAGGCCAGCGAAGCGGCGCGGGCGGGCTCGATGGCGTGCTGGAGGGGCTCGGCCCGTGTGAAGCGGGTGATGGCCGCCTCCCTGCCGGCCCTGCTGCCCTCCGTGATCATCTTCCTGTTCTTCCAGCGCTCCTTCGTGAGCGGCCTGTCTTCCGGTGCGCTGAAGGACTGAACCCGGCAGCCCCGTCCCCCGACCCCGCCCCGTGCACGAGAGAGCGATGCCCCATGACCCCGCACGCTGACACACCGCAAGCCCGCCCGACCGCGACCCCGGCTCCCGAGGGGGCCCCGGAGACGACCTGGTTCACCGATGCCCGGTTCGGCATGTTCGTCCACTGGGGCCTCTACTCCCTCGCCGCACGGCATGAATGGGTCAAGAACCGGGAGCGGTTGACCGACGAGCAGTACCAGGTCTACTTCGACCACTTCGAACCGGACCGCTACGACCCCGCTCAGTGGGCCAGGGCGGCCAAGGCCGCCGGCATGCGGTACGTGGTCCTCACCGCCAAGCACCACGACGGCTTCTGCCTGTGGGACAGCGCCCTCACCGAGTACAAGGTCACCAACACCCCGCACGGCCGCGACCTCGTCGGCCCGTTCGTCGAGGCGTGCCGCGCCGAAGGGCTCAAGGTGGGCCTCTACTACTCCCTGATCGACTGGCACCACCCGTCCTTCCCCGTGGACGGCACCCATCCGCAGCGCGACGACGAGGAGTTCAAGGCCGCCCACGCGGACCGGGACATCCGCGGCTACCGGCGCTATCTGCACGGCCAGGTCCGCGAACTGCTGACGTCGTTCGGACGCATCGACTACCTGTTCTTCGACTTCTCGTACGCCGGAGGCACCTGGTGGGGCGGCAAGGGGCCCGACGACTGGGACTCCCCGAAACTCCTGGAGACGATCCGTGAACTCCAGCCGCACGTCCTCGTCAACGACCGGACCGGCCTCCCCGGGGACTTCGTGACCCCCGAGCAGTACCAGCCCTCCGGCCCGATGACCGAGAACGGGCACCCCGTGCTCTGGGAAGCCTGCCAGACGCTCAACGGGAGCTGGGGCTACGACCGCGACAACCTCGACCACAAGAGCGCCGACCTGCTGATCCGCATGCTCGTCGACGGGGTGTCCAAGGGCGGCAACCTGCTGCTCAACGTGGGCCCCACCGGCCGCGGCGCTCTCGACCCGCGCGACGGTGCGATCCTCGGCGAGATCGGCCGGTGGACGGAGCTGCACGAACGGTCGGTCCGCGGCTGCGGCCCGTCCCCGTACCCGGCCCCCGCCGAATGCCGGTACACCCAGCGCGGCGACCGGCTCTACGTCCACCTGTTCGCCTGGCCACTGCGCCACCTGCACCTGCCCGGCCTCGCGGGCCGGGTGCGCTACGCCCAACTGCTGAACGACGCGTCGGAGATCATCCCGGTCCACATCGACCCGGACCGGCCCGCGGTCAACACCGAGATGGGCGGACAGCCCGCCGGAACGCTCACGCTCCAGCTCCCGGTCCGGCGCCCCGACACCCCCGTCCCCGTCATCGAACTGTTCCTGGACACACCGGCCGACCCGGCCGGCACCTGACGCGAGGCCGGAACGGGCTCCGCCCACCCGCACAATCACGGAGGCACCATGCAACGCCGCACGTTCCTCATGAGCACCGCAGCAGGGATGGCGCCGGCCGCCGCCCCCGTCGGCGCTCGTGGTGGCCGCGGGCAACAGCCGGCTGCCGCTGGCGGACCGCCGGGACCTGTGGGCCGCCGCCCTCGCGCTGCTGGAGGGCCGGGGCGTCGAGGCGCTCCTGGAGTTCGTGCCGGGCGACGACCCCGCGGTGCTGACACGCGAGGCCGCGACGCTGAGGTGCGCCGCGGGCCGAACCCCGTCCGGCCGGCCCTGAAAGGCACCCGGCCGGTTCATCACCCGGATCAGCGATGGCTCAGGACATTGATGACCCGCCCGTTCGGATCGCGTACGAAGAAGCGGCGCACGCCCCACTCCTCGTCGGCCGGCCCGTAGACGATCTCCGCCCCGCTCCGCACCACTGACGCGTGGACCGCGTCCACGTCCTCGACCTCCACGCTCAGGTCCGGGGTGACGGGGCCGGTCCGGTCGGCGGTCATGATGCTGACCTGGGCCGTGGGGTGGGCGGGCGAGGCGAGCGTCATGATCCAGCCCTGGTTCATGACCTCCTCGAACCCCAGGAGCCCGTAGAAGGCGGCGTTGGCCCGCATGGCCGCGGGGCCGTCCCCGGTTTCGTCACCCGTGCCGGTTGGAATGTTGGGGACTACGCGGCGGACGGACATCGGCGGCTCCTGTCGGTGACTGGCGCTGAGCCACCGAGACTACGGCCTCGCCCGTTGCGGACCGTCCGGTATGGTTCCGGCCGCCGAGGGGGTGTCGCCGGAGGTCAGCTGGGGGCGCCGGCCTGGCTCGGTACGGTTTCGAGGCTGCCCAGCAGACGCTCACCGCGATCTTCGGCCATATCCAGCGTGGCCAGAACGGCCGGCGTCGAGATGCTCGGCAGCACGTAATGCAGCAGGACCGAGATCCGCCGGCCCAGGTCCTCGCGATTGGACAGGACCTGGGACATCACCTGGATGCCCGAGAAGGACCCGGCCAGCATCTCGGCGGCCTCGCCCGGATCGACGTGCGGCAGCAGCTCGCCCTGGCCCTTGGCGGCCACCAGAAGGTGTTCGAGACGGTCTATCCAGCCGCGAAACGGAGTGCCGCGGTCGAGGCCCTCCACGGCCTGGTCCATGGCCAGGCCGACGCTGGCCCGCACCAGTGGCTCATGGCGCAGCCGGTGGGCGAGGAGCATGCCCTGGTCCACCAGTTCCTGGAGCTTCGTCATCTGCGGCGGAAGCGGATCGCTGTGCAGCTGTATGTCCATCACCCCGAGGGCGAGGTCCTCCTTCGAGGCGAAGTGGAAGTACAGCGCGCCCTTGGTCACCCCCGCACGCGCCAGGATCTCGCTGATCGTGGCGCTGCTGTAGCCGCGCTCGTCGAACACGTCGGCGGCCGCCACCAGGATCGACCGGCGGGTCTGGATCGCGCGCGCCTGCTGTGCCATCAGCTTCTCTCTAATGGTGGCGTGGTTGGTGCCACAGGGGGTTGGCTGGAAAGGAAAACCGGGCTGTCAGTATCTTACTGCGAGACGGCTCGGCCCTTTGACTCGGATCCTCCTGGGGGAACTTCATGGTTCAGCTCACCTCACGCAGCGCTTCGATGTCGGTGGAGGGCGTCGAGCACGCCGGGCACTCTACGGGTGCCGGCCCTGCCGAAGCCTCCTCCGGCGGCCCGCAGGCCGCCCCTTCCGCAGGCGAGGAGCCCGGCCGCAGAGAAGGATCACCCGACCGGCTGAGACAGCTGGTCCACCGGACCGACCCGCTCGACGTCTTCCCCACCGGACTCACCCGCCTCACCGACACCCAGTTCTCGGTCCCCGCCCACTGGCCGAGCGCCCACCGCTTCTTCGCCCCCGTCGACGGCCGGCACCAGGACCCCCTGCTCATAGCCGAGACGATGCGGCAGACGACGATGCTGATCGCCCACGCCCAGTTCGGTGTGCCGGTCGGCGACGCCTTCGTGATGTGGGAACTCAGGTACACCTCCGCGTCCGAACGGCTCGAACTGGGCGACGACCCCTGGGACATCACGGTGGACGTCTCCTGCTCCAGGATCCGCCGCCGTGGCCGGAGCCTCGGCTCCATGCACCTCGAACTCCTCCTGCACCGCAGCGGCACCGTGCTCGCCACCGGCGGCGGCCGGATCAGCTGTACCTCGGCCGGGGCGTACCAGCGGCTGCGCGGTCACCGCGGCGCCGTACTCGACACCCCGATACCCCTCCTGCCCGCCGTCGCACCGCGCACGGTCGGCAGGACCTCCGAGAACGACGTCGTCCTCTCGCCCGGCACGGACCCCGGCACCTGGCTGCTCCGGCTCGACACCCGGCATCCGACACTCTTCGGCCGCCCCAACGACCACGTACCGGGCATCCTGCTGCTGGAGGCGGCCCGGCAGGCCGCGCAGGCCGCCACCCGGTCGACCTTCCTGCCGACGGCGATGCAGGCCGACTTCCTCCAGTACGTGGAACTGGACCGCCCCTGCCGCATCGAGGCCACCGTGCTCCCGGACGACGACGAGGACACCCTCTCGCCCGCCGGTGTGTTCATACGGGCCGTTCAGGACGGCGAACCGGCTTTCACCTGCACCCTCCGCTCGCCGGGCCCGGCCGGGCCCGGCGACCTCAGAACGGACCTCTCATGACCCCTCGCATCCTCATCACCGGTGCGACCGGTTTCATCGGCAGCCGGGTGGCCGCCGCCGCGCGTGCGACACCCGGGGTCCGGGTGCGCCTGATGACCCACCGGACCGCGCTCGACGTCCCGGCGGACGGCCCCGGGTGCGAGACGGTGTACGGGGATCTCGCCGAACCCCAGTCGCTGCGGGGCAGCTGCGAGGGCGTCGACGCGGTGATCCACTGCGCCTCCCGGGTCGGCTCCGACGAGCGGACCGCCCGCACCGTCAACGACCACGGGACCCGCGCTCTGGTCGACGAGGCGGTACGCGGCGGAGTCGGCCGGATCGTCCAGCTGAGCACCGCGTCCGTCTACGGCCGCGGCCCCTTCACCGCGCTGCTCCCGGGCGTGGCCGAGCCCGCCCCCGTGTCCGCCACCAGCCTGACCCGGGTCGCCGCCGAGCAGCACGTCCTGGCGGCCGGGGGAGCCGTCCTGCGCCCGCACATCGTGCACGGGGCGGGGGACCGGTGGGCGATCCCCGGACTGGTCGCCCTGCTGCGGTACCTGTCGGCGGCTCCGGCCGGCTGTGACGCCCGCCATTCGCTGATCGACGTGGAGACGCTGGGGCGCGCACTGCTGGGTGCGGCGCTCGCCCCGAAGGCGCCGTCCGGCGTCTACCACGTCAACCACCCCGAGCCGGTGACCTGCTCGGAGCTGCTGTCCACGGTGCTCGGTGAACTGGGGCTGCCCTGGGCGGGCACGGAGATCGGGCTGGAGGAGGCCCGCAGCCGGCTGGCCGGCGTCCCGTACGCCACGCACCACTTCGACATGCTCACCGTGGACCACTGGTTCGCCGACGACCGGGTCGGACCGGACTTCGACTGCGCGCCGGGCCCGGACTTCCGGACGTCCTTCGCACAGCACGCCCCCTGGTACCGGGAGTTCCTCAGCCGCTGACTGCCCCGGCCGGGATGCGGGTCCCCGTCCCGCTCACCCGCACCCTCGGGTCGCCCGCCCGCAGGGTGACGGTCAGCGTGCCGGGGCGGCCCATGTCCTCACCCTGGTGCAGGGTCAGCGTGGCGGTCTCCGGGACCAGGGACAGGGTGCGCAGGTACGCGCCGAGGGCGGCGGCCGCCGCGCCCGTCGCCGGGTCCTCGACCACACCGCCGACCGGGAACGGATCGCGGACGTGGAAGACGGTGTCCGACGCGCGCCACACCAGCTGGACCGTGGTGAGGTCCAGCCGGTGCATCAGCGCTTCGAGCCGCGCGAAGTCGTAGGAGAGCGCGGCCAGTCGCTCACGGCTCGCGGCGGCCAGCACCAGATGACGGGCGCCCGCGTAGGCGATCCGGGGCGGCAGCGCCGGGTCGAGATCGGCGGCCGGCCAGTCCAGGGCGGCCAGCGCCTCCTCGACGTCGTCCGGCGCGGCGTCCGCGACGTGCGGCTCCACGCTGGTGAGGGTGGCCCGCAGCTCGCCCCCCTCACGGACGACGGTGACCGGCACCGGGCCGGCCGCGGTGGCGAACTCCAGATCCCCGGGGCCGTCCCGCTCGGCCAGGGCCAGGGCCGTAGCCACGGTGGCGTGACCGCAGAACGGGACCTCGGCCTTCGGGCTGAAGTAACGGATGGCGTAGCCGCGTACACCGGGCTCGGACGCCTCGGCCGGACCGGTCAGGAACGCCGACTCGCTGTAGCCGACCTCCGCCGCGACGGCGAGCATGCCCGCCTCGTCCATGCCGGAGGCGTCCAGCACGACGCCGGCCGGATTACCGCCCGCGGGGTCGGCGGAGAAGGCGGTGTAGCGCAGGACCCCGGTCCCTGGAAGATCAGTCATGTGCGGCACAACCGCTCCGCCCCCGGGACCATTCCCGGCGCCGCGTCGCGGTGTTGTCAGCCCCGGCCCACGTACGGCATCGCCGTCGCCATCACGGTGGCGAACTGGACGTTCGCCTCCAGCGGCAGCTCCGCCATGTGGACCACCGTCCGTGCCACGTCCGAGGCCGCCATCACCGGCTCCACGGCCAGATCCCCGTTGGCCTGGAGGGTGCCCGTCCGCATCCGTTCGGTCATCTCGGTCGCGGCGTTGCCGATGTCGATCTGCCCGCACGCGATCCGGTACGGGCGCCCGTCCAGCGACAGCGACTTCGTCAGGCCGGTCATCGCGTGCTTGGTCGTGGTGTACGCGACCGAGTGCGGGCGCGGCGCGTGGGCGGAGACCGAGCCGTTGTTGATGATCCGCCCGCCCTGCGGGTCCTGCTCCTTCATCTGCCGGTACGCCGCCTGCGCGCACAGGAACGCCCCCGTCAGGTTCACGTCGACCACCGCGCGCCAGTCGTCGTAGGCGAGGTCCTCGACCGGCACGGCGCCCGGTCCGAAGGTGCCCGCGTTGTTGAAGAGCAGATCGAGGCGGCCGAAGCACTCCCGTACGGAGGAGAACAGGGCGTCCACGTCGTCCGGGCGCGACACATCGGCGGGGACGGTGATCACCCGGGCGTCCGGACCGGCCAGCGCGGCGGTCTCGGTGAGCGGCTCCGGGCGGCGGCCCGCGAGCGCCACCGACCAGCCGGCGCCGCTCAGGGCCAGAGCCACCGCGCGGCCGATTCCGGAGCCCGCGCCCGTGACCACAGCCGTCTTCGTCGCGGAGTTCAACAGTTTGTTGCTCATGGTGCGGCAGCGTACGCCCAGCCGTTCCGAGGCCGCTCCCGGAGGGGCCGGTCGGCGCCAAAAGGTACGCCCGTACGGGGTGTTCGCGCCCCGAGGAGTGATTCCCGGCGCGGCACCGGCGATTCCCGGGACGTGGCACCCGAAGTTAATGATCATGGATTTGCCGCGTACGCGGAGTTTGCCCCCGGGGATCCATTCCTGCCGCGTTCCTCATCCGGGCGACGCCCGAGCGACGCGAGCACGCCCACCACCCGATGTGCCGGTCCGATGGACTTCCCCCCACATCACCAGTCAGGGGAGGGACAGATGACGCACTCATCGCACCAGCAGGAACTGCGTGACGCGGCCCGGCACACCGGCCGCCGCCGCTTTCTCACCGTCACCGGGGCCGCCGCCGCCCTCGCGTTCTCCGTCGGCCTGCCGGCCGCGGGAGCGGCGAGCGCCGCCGAGCTCGACGGCCGGAAGATCGGCGAGGACCCGTTCACCCTCGGCGTCGCCTCCGGTGACCCGCTGCCCGACTCCGTCCTCCTGTGGACGAGACTGGCGCCCCGCCCGTTCGAACCCGACAGCGGACTGCCCGCCGCCCGCGTCCAGGTGCGCTGGGAACTGGCCCGCGACGAGCGCTTCCGGCACATCGTCCGGCGCGGGACCGCCACCGCCCACCCGGAGTTCCACCACAGCGTCCACGTGGAGGTCAAGGGCCTCGCCCCCGACCGCGTGCTCTACTACCGCTTCCGCGCCGGACAGTGGACCAGCCCCGTCGGCCGGACCCGCACCGCGCCCGCCCCGGGCGCCCACAAGCGCGAACTGAGCCTGGCCGCCGTCTCCTGCCAGGCCTACCACGACGGCTACTTCACCGCGTACAAGCACCTCGCCCAGGAGGACGTCGACGTCGTCCTCCACCTCGGCGACTACCTCTACGAGTACGTCGTCTCCGCGACCGGCGGCGCCCGCAACTACACCGACCGCACCCTGCCCGCCCTCTTCAACCGGGAGACGACCACGCTGGAGGACTACCGGCTGCGGTACGCCCTCTACAAGTCCGACCCCGACCTGCGCGCCGCCCACGCCGCGCACCCCTTCGTCGTCACCTGGGACGACCACGAGACCGAGAACAACTACGCGGGCGAGACCCCCGAGAACAGCGTGCCGCCCGAGGAGTTCCTGATCCGCCGGGCCGCCGCCTACCGCGCGTACTGGGAGAACCAGCCGCTGCGCGCCCCGCAGCAGCCCAGCGGCCCGGACATGAGGCTCTACCGGCGCCTGCAGTTCGGGCGGCTCGCCCAGTTCGACATCCTCGACACCCGCCAGTACCGCAGCGACCAGGCGTACGGCGACGGCTGGCAGACCCCGGGGCCCGAGTCCGAGGACCCGGCGCGCACCCTGACCGGCGCCGCCCAGGAGCGCTGGCTGATCGACGGCTGGCGCCACTCGAAGGCCACCTGGAACGTCGTACCGCAGCAGGTCACCTTCGCCCGGCGGCGCGATGTGCCGACCGACGCCTACAAGCTCTCCATGGACTCCTGGGACGGTTACCCGGCCTCCCGGGACCGCGTCCTCAAGGGCGCCGAGAGCGCCGGGGTGGACAACCTCATGGTGCTGACCGGCGACGTGCACGTCGGCTACGCCTTCGACCTGAAGCGGGACTTCGACGACCCCGCCTCCCGCACCGTCGGCACCGAGATCGTCGCCACCTCCATCGCCAGCGGCAAGAACGGCTCGGAGAAGCCGGCCAACTGGACCAACATCATGACCGCCAACCCGCACATGAAGTTCTACAACGGGCGCCGCGGGTACGCCCTCGTCACGCTCCAGGAGCGCCTGGCACGCGCCGACTACCGCACGGTGTCCGCCGTCACCACACCCGGCGTCCCCGTGACGACGGCCGCCTCGTTCGTCACGGAGGTGGGCAACCAGGGCCTGACCCCGGCCTGACCCCGGACCGCCCGTACGAAGGACGTCAGGACACCACACCGTCCACGGGGTAGCGGACGCCGACGCGCTCACGTACCGCGTCGAGCGTCCGCATCACCGCGAGCGAACCGTCCAGCGGCACCAGCGGGGACTCCGTCTCCCCCGCCCGGACCGCACGCATCACCTCGGCCGCCTCGAACTGCATCCCCGTCAGACCCTGCGGCCCCGGACCCGAGGTGATCTCCTGCGGCTCCTGGCCGTCCCGGTGGAGCACGAAGCGCTTCGGGAAGAAGAAGCCCTCCGGGAAGTCGATCCGGCCGGCCGTCCCGATGACCGTGGCGGCCGTCGGGTGGTGCCCGACGATCGAGCAGGACAGCAGGGCGTTGGCCCCCGAATCCCAGCCCAGCAGGATGCCGGTGTTCAGGTCGACGCCCTCCGGCGACAGCAGCGCGTCGGCCTGCACCCGGTCCGGCTCACCCAGCAGCAGCTGCGCGAACGACACCGGATAGACCCCGAGGTCCAGCAGCGCCCCGCCGCCCAGCGCGGGGTCGCGCAGCCGGTGCCCGGCGCCGATGTCACCGGCGAAGCCGAAGTCGGCCTGGACCGTGCGGATCTCGCCGATCGCCCCGTCCCGCACCAGTTCCGTCATCCGCCGGATGACCGGGTTGCAGTACGTCCACATCGCCTCCATCAGGAAGAGGCCGCGGTCCCGGGCGAGCTTGACCAGCTCACGGGCCTCGCGCTCGTTGATCGTGAACGCCTTCTCGCACAGCACGTGCTTGCCGGCCTCCAGGGCCAGCGCGGTCGCCTCCCGGTGCGCGGAGTGCGGCGTGGCCACGTACACCACGTCGACCTCCTCGTCGGCGACGAGCCCGGCCCAGCTCCCGTACGCCCGCGGTATCCCGAACCGTTCCGCGAACGCCGTCGCCGAGGCGTCCGTACGGGAGGCCACGGCCACCACCTCCGCATCGGGCATCGCCTGCAGGTCAGCGGTGAAAGTCGCCGCGATCCCACCTGTCGCCAGCACGCCCCAACGGACAGTCCTGCTCATGCACGCTCCCAAAAAGGTGTCGACCATTCCCGCTGAGCTGAGAGCATAGAGGCGGATTCAACGACTATGGAGATGAGAATGCCGGACAGCGGCGTCAGCCGGGCCCAGCAAATACCTACGACCGACACCGGGGCCGGACTTCCCCCGACCACCCCTCCACCTGGCCCCACCGCCACCGCCACCGCCACCGTCGCCGCCCGGCGTACCGGACTTCTCGTCACCCTGGTCCTCGGCGGACTGACCGCGGTGCCGCCGCTGTCGATGGACATGTACCTCCCGGCGCTCCCCGCCGTCACCGACGCGCTGCACGCACCCGCCGCCACGGTCCAGCTCACCCTGACCGCCTGCCTCACCGGCATGGCACTCGGCCAGGTCGTCGTCGGCCCGATGAGTGACCGCTGGGGCAGGCGCCGCCCGCTGCTCCTCGGGATGATCGTCTACGTACTCGCCACCGTGCTCTGCGTCTTCGCCCCGACCGCCGAACTCCTCATCGGCTTCCGCCTGCTCCAGGGCCTCGCGGGCGCGGCCGGCATCGTCATCGCCCGGGCCGTCGTGCGCGACATGTACGACGGCGTGGAGATGGCCAGGTTCTTCTCGACCCTGATGCTGATCTCCGGCGTCGCCCCCGTCATCGCCCCCGTCATCGGCGGACAGGTGCTGCGGTTCACCGACTGGCGGGGCATCTTCGCCGTACTGACCGTCGTCGGCATCCTGCTCACCCTTGTCGTATGGAAGTGGCTGCACGAGACCCTGCCGCCCGCCGAGCGCCACACAGGCGGCATCGGTGACGCGTTGCGCACCATGCGCGGACTGCTCGCCGACCGCGTCTTCAGCGGTTACATGATCGCGGGCAGCCTCGCCTTCGCCGCCCTCTTCGCGTACGTGAGCGCCTCGCCGTTCGTCGTCCAGGAGATCTACGGAGCCTCGCCGCAGACCTTCAGCCTGCTCTTCGGCATCAACTCCATCGGGCTGATCGCCGTGGGCCAGATCAACGGCAAGATCCTCGTCGGCCGGGTCAGCCTCGACAAGGCGCTCGGCTTCGGGCTCTCGGTCATCGTGCTGGCCGCGACGGCGCTGCTGCTGATGACGTCCGGGGTCTTCGGAGACGTCGGACTCGTGCCGGTGGCGACCGGACTCTTCGTGCTGATGTCGGCCATGGGCCTGGCCATGCCGAACACCAACGCCCAGGCGCTGATGCGCACCAAGCACGCCGCGGGTTCCGCCTCCGCGCTGCTCGGTACGTCCCAGTTCCTGATCGGTGCCATCGCCTCGCCGCTCGTCGGGATCGCGGGAGAGGCGACCGCCGTGCCGATGGCCGTCGTCCAGCTGGTGTGCGCGGTGGGCGCGATGGCGTGCTTCCTGGGGCTGTGCCGGCCCTGGCAGCGGGTGGCCGCCCGGCTCTGAGGCTGTGGGCGGCGGTCAGTCCGCCCGCGGGTAGCCGATCAGGTGCAGCCGGTCCTTCTCGTCGGTCCAGCGGAACAGCCCGATCCCCTCGGCGCTCACCGCGCCGGGCATCCGCGCATTAGGCGACAGCATCTCCGTCGTCCCCGTCGAGAGGTCGGTCTCCAGCGGGAAGCCACCCCCGGCCAGCGCGTCCGCCGCGTTGCGCACGTTCGTCGCCCCGTACGCCGTTCCCCCGTCGGTCACGGACGCCAGGACCAGCGTCCTGGAGCCCTCGGCGTCCTCGAAGCAGAAGCCCTTGCCGGCCTCCAGATCGAACGCGAGGTTCCCGGCCACCAGATAGCCGCCCGACGGCGAGACCACGGCTTGCGGGTACTGACCCGGCGCGATCGCCGGTTTGTGGCACCGCACGGAGGCCAGCGCCCTGCCCGTCTCCGTGTCGTGCACCGTCCACAGCTCATGGGTCGCCGCGAGCTTCGCGCCCTTGGCCAGCTGCCACCTCGCCAGCACCAGGCCGGGGGCCACGGAGGTGGGGACACCGCTCTGCCGGTCCGCGCCCCCGGGCGCCACGTTCCGGCTGAACCAGCCGCCCTGCACCCAGAACTCCCGCGCCCCGCTCACCAGCAGGCCCTTCGACGTCAGCCCGCGCACCTCGGTGAGCTGCTCGCAGGACGCGCAGCCCGCCGGGTACTTCAGCTCCTTGGCGGGAACCCTGGCGATCCTGCCGGTCGCCGGGTCCACCACCACGCTCGTGGCCCCGCCGTCGCCGATCACGATGCCGGGGCCGGTGGCCGTGACGGTCGGGGCCGAGGGCCACGGCACCTCGACACGCTGCCGGCCGCCGTCCTCCACGGCGTACACGTCGAGCGAGACGATCCGGTCGGCGGGCGCCGGCGCGTTCTCGCCGACCTTCCCGTACGACCAGGTGACGAAGTACTCCTGTCCGTCCGCGGTGACGGTGAGCAGTCTCGGGAAGTGCGCCGCCGCCGGCGGGCGCCAGGGGTCCCCGCTCCAGCCGGCCCGTCCGGTCTCCGTGTCGATGGTCCGCAGCCGGTACTCGCCCTCGCCCGTCCGCACCAGATGGGCGAGCCGCCCGGTCGTCCGGGAGAGGGCGTAGTCGGGGGAGGTGTCGACGAGCTCCCAGCCGCGCCGCGTCGTGTACGCGGTCGGGACGGTCAGCTGCGTCGCCGGGGCCGTGCTCTTCCTCACCGGCTCCTTCGGCCCGGCGTCGTCCTCCTCGCCGCCGCCACCGCAGGTGGCCAGCAGGAGCAGCAGAGCCAGCACCAGCAGCCCGCCGACCAGGGCCAGGCGCACGACCCGCTGCCTCGTGGTCGCCGTACCGGCCGGAGCCAGGCGCCCGAACCGCAGTCTCATGGTCCCCCCGATGAGCAGTACCCGACCTCGCGCCGGTCAGCGTAGCAACTGGCCGGTAGGCAACCGCTGTTCGGTTCCGTCCCCGTTCCGTCCCCGTTCCGTCCCCGTTCCGTCCCCGTTCCGTCCCGGTTCCGCACGGAGTCCGGACCCGGTCGCGGGCGCCTACACTTCCTCGGTGAACGTCACCCTCCCCACCGCGGAAGCCCTGCGTGCGGCCCTGGCCGGACTCCTCGACGGGCTGCCGCCCAAGCAGGCCACGCAGGCCGTCGACCGGCTCATCGCCAACTACCGGGGCACCACTCCCACCGACGCCCCGCTGCTCCGCGACCGCTCGGACGTCGCCGCGTACGCCGCGTACCGGATGCCCGCGACCTTCGAGGCGGTACGTTCCGCCCTCGACGCACTGCGCGACGCCGCCCCGGACTGGGAGCCGGCCACGCACACCGACGTCGGCGGCGGCACCGGGGCTGCGAGCTGGGCGGTCGCCGGGGCCTGGGACGGGCCGCGGACCACCGTCCTGGACTGGGCCGAGCCGGCCCTCGCCCTGGGCCGTGAACTGGCAGCGGCCTCCGGCATCCCGGCACTGCGCGCCGCCACGTGGCAGCGGGCGCGCATCGGCGAGGACCTGGCGCTGGACGCCGCCGACCTGGTCACCGTCTCCTACGTGCTCAACGAGCTGACGCCCGAGGCCCGCACCGCCCTCGTCGACGCCGCGGCCCGTGCGGCGCAGGCCGTCGTGATCGTCGAGCCCGGCACCCCCGACGGCTACACCCGCGTCATCGAGGCCCGCGACCGGCTGATCGCCGCCGGCCTCACCGTCGCCGCGCCCTGCCCGCACAGCGACGCCTGCCCCATCGAGCCGGGCACGGACTGGTGCCACTTCTCGGCCCGGGTCAGCCGCTCCTCGCTGCACCGGCGGGTCAAGGGCGGCTCGCTCCCGTACGAGGACGAGAAGTTCAGCTACGTCGTGGCCACCCGCTTCACGGCTCGGCCCGTGGACGCGCGGGTCACGCGCCGGCCGCAGATCCGCAAGGGCCAGGTGCTGCTGGAGCTCTGCACCCGGGACGAGGCGCTGCGTCGCGCCACGGTCACCAAGCGGCACGGCGGGCTGTACCGCGCCGCCCGGGACACCGACTGGGGCGACGCCTGGCCGCCCCCGCCGGAAGCGGGCCGGGAACCGTCCGGCCCCGACCCGCGGGACTCGCTTTAGGGCCGCAGCTCCTGGGTGCAGCACTTCACGCTGCCGCCGCCCTTGAGCAGTTCGCCGAGATCCATCGGCACCGGCTCGAAGCCGCGGTCGCGCAGCGGGTCGAACAGGCCCGTCGCGGCCTGCGGCAGCAGGACGTGGAGCCCGTCGCTCACCGCGTTCAGCCCCAGCGCGGCGGCGTCCGGCTCGTCGGCGATCAGCGCGTCCGGGAAGAGCCGCGCCAGTACGGCCCGGCTGCCCGGCGAGAAGGCACCCGGGTAGTACATGATCTCGTCGGCCGCGTCGTCGAGGACGCTCAGCGCCGTGTCCAGGTGGTAGTAGCGCGGATCGACCAGGTCCAGGCCGATCACCGGCCGCCCGAAGAACTCCTGCGCCTCGTCGTGCGAGAGCGGATCGGACCGGAAGCCGTGCCCCGCCAGGAGGTACGAGGAGGTCACCGCGAAGTCGCCCTCGCCCTCGTTGACGTGGACGGGCTCGTGGATCTCGGTGAAACCGTGTCCGGCGAACCAGTCGCGGTGGGCGGCCGCCTCCGGGAACCGCTCCTGGTACGCGAACCTGGCCCCCAGGACCCGGCCGTCGATGACGGTGGCCCCGTTGGCGGCGAAGACCATGTCCGGCAGGTCCGGGTGGGGCGGGAGCAGTTCGACGGTGTGTCCGAGGCTGCGGTAGCGGCCCAGCAGGTCCTCCCACTGGGTCTGCGCCAGCGGGAGGTCGACCGGCTTGGTGGGGTCCATCCACGGGTTGATGGAATACGTCACCTCGAAGTGCGCCGGGGCGCACATCAGGTAGCGGCGGGGTGTGGCTTCACGAGGCAACGAGGGCTCCTCACGAATCGTCGCGGCGGCATAGGTGACCGCTGCGGCCGGTGCGTCGCACGGGTGTGTGCGTGAGCCCATGGTGCGCCGTTCCGGGCCGTCGGGACAGTGGGCCGATCGGGTGGTTCACGAGGGGTACGGGTCGGGGCTGCCACTGGTGTTCGGGCGGGCCGCACCGGGAGGCCGTGCGGCCCGCCCGCCCTGAGGGCGGGTGAGGGAAGGTCCGGTCCGAGATTTCGCTCACCGCTCACCGACCGTCGTCGACCCCCGCCGCCCCGGCGCGCGTACGGGCACGTTCAGCAGCCCCGTACGCGCCCCGGCGCAGCCCCCGCCGCTCCGAGTGACCACTGCCGCGCCGGGCCCCCCGAGCCATAAGGTGACCATGGGTGCGAGGGTGTTCACACCCGGCCACCGGTCTCCGTACCCCGCTTCAGGACTCTGGCCACCCGAAGCGCAGGATGGTGGGACCATGGGCAGGGGCAACGCTTGAGGTAAGGGGATAGATGGGCGCCGATTTCAGCCGCGGTCGCGGCTCAGAGGGCAGGATTTCCCAGTGGCTGCGCCGACGGCCCAAACCGCAGCAGAGCGATGTCGACGGCACCGCCCGGGAGGCGCTGCTCCTGGCTGTCGCCGAGGCCGGGATGCCGATCGCGCCCGCCGCTCATCCGGTCGGCTACCGATGTTCGTGCGAACGCGTCGGCTGTCCCACCCCCGCCAGACACCCCGTCTCCTTCGCCTGGCAGACACAGTCCACGACCGACCGTGCCCAGATCGAGCGCTGGGCCCTCAGCCAGCCGCAGGCCAACTTCATCACCGCGACCGGCATGATCCATGACGTGCTCGACGTCCCGCTGTCGGCCGGCACCCAGGCACTGGAGCGGCTCCTCGCCGCCGGTATCGACGTGGGCCCGGTGGCCCGCTCCGGCGACGACCGGATGCTCTTCTTCACCGCGACCCGCGGTACGCCGGAGGACGAGGACGAGTGGTGGCCGTGCGAGCTGGACTGCCACCCCGAGACGATGGACGAGCACCCCGGGCTGCGATGGCACTGCCGGGGCAGTTACGTGCTCCTGCCGCCGGCCATGCTCCCCGGTGAGCTGGACGTGCGCTGGGTGCGCGGACCGGAGAATCCGCTGCCGGACCCGCTGACCCTGCTGGAGACGCTGACGGACGCCTGCGCGCGGTTCGTGGGCTCCGCGGAGCAGAGCGACGTCGACCACGAGTCGGTGGCCTGGCCGCTGAGCCGGTAGCCGGGGCGGGGGCGAGGACGAGGGAGGCCCTGGGGCGACGCGAGAGCCCCAGGACCGCTTGACCGCCTAAGACCCCTTCGCCGACGTCAGGCCCGGCACGCGGTTCAGTACGATCACCTTGCCCGCACCGGCGCCCTTCTTCGGCACGTACACCAGCTGGCTGGAGACCCGCTCCTTCGTGAGCGTGCTCCGCACCTCGCCGGTCATCAGCGCCGCGACGTCCTGCGAGACGGCCGGACGCAGCCCCTTCGCCGCCGTCTGCCGTTCGAAGTGCTTGCTGCTGAAGAAGACCAGCGCTCCGCCGTCGGCCGTCTCCAGGCCGAGCGGCCCGAACGCCCCGCTGTTCAGCGGCTGGTCGATGTACTGGTACGAGAATCCGGCCCGGCGGGTGTTCAGGCGCGCGTCGCGCCAGGCGGAGGTGGCCACGCCGGGGGCGAACACGTCCGGCGTGCCCTTTTGCAGGTACTCCGTGTACTGCGTGCCCAAGTCCGCGGGAGCCACCACCAGTTCGGAGGTGTCCGCGGACACCGGTGCGGCCCGCCCCTCGCCGTCCTTCACGAAGTCGGGGAGCTGGGACGGGGCGGCGACCGCCAGGTAGGCGGCCTTCCACCCCGCGCCGGGCCCGGACTTGACGAACGCGAACAGCCAGCGGGTGTCCTGCTTCCCGCTGTCCTGATCACGGTTGGAGTCCGTGTCCGCGAGGAACCACCGCGGCCAGCCGGCCTTCTTCGGGATGACGTAGTGCGCGTCGGTCAGTTCCAGCGGCCGGTGGTTCGGGTTGCCGTTCGGATTGTTCTTCTGCCGGGCCCGCAGACCCGCCTGGTTGATCGTGCCGAGCGCACCGGTGACCTGGTCCGCGTCCAGCGCGGGGTCGTAGGCCTTGTCCGCCGCGTTGTACGCGGTGGTGAAGTCGTTCAGGGCCTGCGCGGCCTCAGACGGCGTCGCCGCCCGGACGACTTCCAGCTCGCCGTGCACCGTCACGCACCCGCTCGCCGTCATGCTCAGCACCGTCGCTGTCGCGAGCCCCGTCGCCAGCCGAACCGGCCTCAGGCTTCTCATCCGTTGCTTTCCGCGCCTTCTGATCCGTCGCACCCGCTGAGGGGCCCTCTGACCGTCCGAACCCTACCGGGGAGAGGAACAACGCGAGCGTGGGGATCAGATACAGCGCCCACACCGTGATCTGGAGAACGGTCGGGTCGGGCTGGAAGTTGAACGTCCCCTTCAGCAGCGTGCCGTACCAGCTGTCCGGCGGAATCGCGGCGCTGATGTCGAACGCACGGTTCCGCAGACCGCCGAGGAACTCGGCCTCCTGAAGGTCATGGACGCCGTACGCGAGCACACCCGCCGCGACGACCACCAGCATGCCACCCGTCCAGGTGAAGAACTTCGCCAGGTTGATCTTCAACGCGCCCCGGTAGAACAGCCACCCCAGCACCACCGCCGTCAGAATCCCGAGCAGCGCGCCGATCATCGGGTGCCAGCCGTCGTCCGCCGCGTGCACCGCACGCCACACGAACAGCGAGGTCTCCAGACCCTCACGGCCCACCGCGAGCAGCGCCGTGGCGACCAGGGCACCGGTGCCCATCGCGAGTGCCGCGTCGAGCTTTCCGTGCAGCTCCTTCCTCAGGTGCCGCGCGGTGCGGCGCATCCAGAAGACCATCCAGGTGACGAGGCCGACCGAGAGGATCGACAGCGAACCGCCGAGCGCCTCCTGGGCCTTGAACGTCATCTCCTGCGAACCGAATTCGAGACCGGCGCCGAAGGCCAGGCTGACGACGACCGCGATGCCGACACCGGTCCAGATCGGCAGCAGCTTGTGCCGGTTGCCGGTCTTCACCAGGTACGCGATGAGAATGCAGACGACCAGACTGGCCTCAAGGCCCTCGCGCAGGCCGATCAGGAAGTTACTGAACACGTTTCGGTTCCCTTTCCGCTTCGAGTCCCGTTACGAGAACAGCGCCCGGCCCCACCAGTCGTCCTTGTCGCGGACGCCCGGCGGGACGGCGAAGTGCGCCGAACCCACGTGCTGGATGTACTCGTTGAGTGCGTCGTGTGCCGCCAGGCGCCGCTGCAGCGGTACGAACCCCTTGCGGGTGTCACGCTGGTAGGCGAGGAAGAACAGCCCGGCGTCGAGCCTGCCCAGGCCGTCCGTCCCGTCGGTGAAGGAGTAGCCGCGCCGCAGGATCGTCGCCCCGTCGTTGGTGTCGGGGTGCGCGAGCCGTACGTGCGCGGTGGGCAGCATCGCCTTCAGGAACGGCTCGTCGCGCTCCTTCGCCCTGCCGACCGGGGCGCCCTCGCCCTTGTCGCGGCCGAAGACGTCCTCCTGCTCCTGCAGCCCGGTCCGGTCCCAGGTCTCGATGTGCATCCGGATGCGCCGGGCCACCAGATAGGACCCCCCGGTCATCCAGTCGGAACCGTCCTTCGCGCCGGCCCACACGTGCTGGTCGAGGGCGGCGGTGTCGGTGCCGGCGATGTTGCGGGTGCCGTCCTTGAAGCCCAGCATGTTGCGCGGGGTCTGGGCGTCGGGCGTCGTCGAGGACGTCTTGCCGAAGCCCAGCTGCGACCAGCGGATCGCGGTGCGGCCCATGCCGATCCTGGCGAGGTTACGGATGGCGTGCACCGCCACCTGCGGGTCGTCCGCACACGCCTGGACGCACAGGTCGCCGCCGCTGCGGGCCTTGTCGAGGTTGTCACCCGGGAACTTCGGCAGCTCGACGAGCGCCTCGGGACGCCGGTCCTCCAGGCCGAACCGGCCCTTGGCGAACAGCGAGGGGCCGAAGCCGATCGTCAGCGTCAGCCGGGACGGCCTGAGCCCCAGCGCCTCGCCCGTGTCGTCCGGCGGAGCCTCGGCCGGGCCCCCGTAGGCACCGTCGCCCACCGCGTGGCCCGCCGTCATCCGCTCGGCCGCCCGCGTCCACTCCTTGAGCAGCGCGACCAGTTCCGCCCGGTCCTTCGTCGTCACGTCGAACGCGGCGAAGTGCAGGCGGTCCTGGACGGCGGTGGCGATCCCGGCCTGGTGCGCTCCGTGGAACGGCACCGCCGCACCGCTGTCCGCGGCCGTCACGGCGGTGTCCCCGGAGCGGACCGCGGCCACGGCACCGCCGGCCACCGCCGCACCGAGCGCGAGTCCGGCGCCGCCCCAGCCGAGCAGCGCCCGCCGCGAGGGAACACCCGCCGACGTCCCGGTGGCGGTGTCCTCGGATGCCTGCCGCTTCTGCTCGGACATACCCGGAGCCCCTTTCCGACCGGTTACTTCGTCACCGCGGCGGCGAGCCGCGAGAGGGGCTCGGCCAGCGCGTTGACCGCGTCCGACAGCTCCTTGCGGTCCGCCTTGCCGACCTTCTCGTACGACGTGAAGACGTACGAGCTCTTGTCCGTGCGGTACTTGTCCAGCAGCGTGTTCAGCGCCGCGAACTGCTTGTCCAGGCTGGAGGTCAGCGCCGCGTCGTTCTTCGTGGCGATCGGCTTCAGCAGCTCGTAGGACTTCTCCGCGCCCTCGACGTTGGCCTTGAAGTCGACCAGGTCGGTGTGGCTGTAGCGCTCCTCCTCACCGGTGACCTTGCCGGTGGCGACCTCGTCGAGGAGCTCCTTGGCGCCGTTGGCCATCGAGGTCGGGCTGATGTCCGCCGTGCCGACCCGCTTCTGCCAGTCGAGCAGGTCCTTGTAGAGGGTCGGCGCGAGGGCCTTCTCCTCGGCGCCCAGCTTCTTGTCCTGCCACAGCGCCTTCTCCAGGCGGTGCCAGCCGGTCCACTTCTGGCCGTCCTCCAGGCCGTCCTCGCGGACGTCGACCTTCGGGTCGATGTCGCCGAAGGACTCGGCGACCGGCTCGGTGCGCTCCCAGCCGATGCGGGAGTCGGCGTACGCCTTCTTCGCGGCCTCGACGTCACCGGCGGCGACCGCGTCCGTGAAGACCTTGACCTTCGGCAGCGTCTCGTCGGCCTGGGCCTGGACGTAGGTGCGGTACGCGGCGACGGCCTTGTCCATCTCCGGGCTGCGCTTGGCCGCCTTGCCGCCGCTGACCTCGATCTTCTGCCGGATGCCGTGGCCCTTCATGCCGGGCTTGCAGGCGATCTCGTACGAACCGGCCTTGATCTCGGCGGTGATGGTGGCCTTGGTGCCCGGCCCGATGTTCTCGCGCTCGGCGACGATGCGGTCGTCCGGGAACAGGACGTAGACCTCGGTGACCTTGGAACCCTTGTTCTGCACCGCCAGCTCGACGTGCCCGGCCGGCAGCTCCGTCTTCGAGACCTCGCAGGCATCGTCCTTGGCGACGACCTGGACGGCCCCCTCGCCCTTGCCGTCGCTCTTCTCGGCGCAGCCCGTGACAGCGGTCAGGGCGGCCACGGTGGCGGCAGCGGTGACGACGGAGAAACGAACGGCTCGCATGCGGGCTCCACTTGAGGACGAAGGAGAAGGGAGGGGAAGGCCGGACAAAGATGGGTGAGGCGGACCTAACTTAACCGAGGCTTACCTGACCGGTACCCACCTGTGCAGTGATTCAGCTCTCACTGGGGACGCACAGGAACGGAAGGATCACGGTCGACCCACGAGCGAGCCCTCAACAGGTCAAGTGATGGTCAAGAGGTGGTCCGGGCCGGCGCGACCCGGGCCCGCTGGCCGCCGCACAGTGCGGAGAAGGGGCGGCCACGAACCCGGTCACTCTCTCGCGGTGCGATACCCGGGGCGGTGCTTGAATGCGCACGTGAATGACTACGACGTACCCGCCGGCATCGACGTCCTGCGCGTGTTCTGCGGCCCCGACGGCCGCCACGGCAACGCGCTCGGAGTCGTACGCGACGGACGCGACCACCCCGACGAGGCGTCCCGGCAGGAGCTGGCCCGCCGGCTCGGCTTCAGCGAGACCGTGTTCGTGGACGACCCCGAGCGCGGCCATCTGGACATCTACACCCCGGGCCTCCGCCTGCCGTTCGCCGGGCATCCCTTGGTCGGCGCCGCGTGGCTGCTCGACCTGGAAATTCTGGAGCTCGGGGTGGGGGAGGTCTTCGCCCGCCAGGACGGGGAGTTCAGCTGGATCGCCGCCCGCCCCGAATGGGCGCCGCCGCGCACGCTCCAGCAGTACGGCTCCGTCGCCGAGGTCGAGGCGCTGCCCGCCCCGCCGCCCGGGGAGGGCTGGCTCTACGCCTGGGCGTGGGAGGACGAGGCCGCGGGCCGGGTGAGGGCGCGGGCGTTCCCGCGCAGGTTCGATGAGCGCGGCGTCAGCCGCTCCAGTGGAGCCGGGGCTCGCACCGGGGGCATCGCCGAGGACGAGGCGACGGGGGCGGCGGCGCTGCTTCTCAGCGACCGGCTGGGCCGCGCGCTGAACATCAGGCAGGGCCGCGGCTCCCAGATCCTCACGGCCCCCGCCCCGGACGGCACGGTGGAGATCGGCGGCCGGGTGCGGCTGGCTGCCCAGGGCTGACCGCGTGCCGAATCGAGCCCCCGGCCGTCCAATTCCCGCAGCGGCACGATCAAGCCCGTCCGGCGATTGAGGACAGACGGAAGCGGCGGGGCACCCGAGCCGAGGCGGGGCCGCTCGGAAGGGGCGGCCGTTCAGCGGACAGGGGAGGGACTACGGGAGCGTCAGGATCTCCGCGCCCGTCTCCGTCACCACGAGCGTGTGCTCGAACTGCGCGGTGCGCCTGCGGTCCTTCGTGACCACGGTCCAGCCGTCGTCCCACATGTCGTAGTCGTGCGACCCGAGCGTCAGCATCGGCTCGATGGTGAAGGTCATGCCGGGCCGCATCACGGTGGTGGCGTGCGGGCTGTCGTAGTGCGGGATGATCAGCCCGGAGTGGAACGACGAGTTGATCCCGTGCCCCGTGAAGTCCCGCACCACGCCGTAACCGAAGCGCTTCGCGTACGACTCGATGACCCGGCCGATCACATTGATCTGGCGGCCCGGCCGCACCGCCTTGATCGCCCGGTTCAGCGACTCCTCCGTGCGCTCCACGAGCAGCCGCGACTCCTCGTCCACGTCACCGCAGAGGTACGTGGCGTTGTTGTCGCCGTGCACCCCGTTGATGTACGCCGTCACGTCGAGGTTCACGATGTCGCCGTCGCGCAGCACCGTGGAGTCCGGGATGCCGTGGCAGATCACCTCGTTGAGCGACGTGCAGAGCGACTTCGGGAAGCCCCGGTACCCCAGCGTCGACGGGTACGCGCCGTGGTCGCACATGAACTCATGGGCGACCCGGTCGAGTTCGTCCGTCGTGACGCCCGGGGCGATGTGCTTGGCGGCCTCGGCCATGGCCTGGGCGGCGATGCGTCCCGCGACGCGCATGCGCTCGACGGTGTCGGCGTCCTGCACCTCCGGGCCGTTGTACGGCGTCGGGGCGGGCTTGCCCACATACTCGGGGCGCCGGATGTTTCCGGGCACGGAACGGACGGGAGTGAGCTCCCCTGGTACAAGCAGCGACTGGCCAGACATGTCAGCGAGTTTAGAGCCTGTGTCTGGGGCACCATGGCACCGAGGAAAGGAGCCCGTGATGGCCCTGTTCAAGAAGCGCACGGTCGGCAAGCCGGGCGAGTGGTTCTACTGCCTGGAGCACAAGAAGGTCGAGGAGGGCCCCGAGTGCCCGGCCAAGGACCGCTTCGGCCCGTACACCTCCCGCCAGGAGGCGCAGCACGCCATGGAGACCGCGCAGGAGCGGAACCTGGAGTGGGAGACCGACCCCAAGTGGCACGACCGCAAGGGCCCGGACGAGAACGCGGGCGGCTGAGGGCGGGGGCGGCCGAGGGCGGGGCCCGACCGGCCGCGCCCCGGGCTCAGCCCGTGGGCGCCGCCCTCAGGGCCTCCTCGCTCCGCTCCCGCCTGCGCAGCGCGTCCTCGTCCGTCTCCGAGTCGTACGTGAGGAGCTTCGGCAGGGCGGCCGCCAGCAGCGCCACCGAGGCGACGCAGGCCACGCCCCCGCTCCAGACCGCGGTCCGGGTCCCCGTCCACCCGGCCATCCCGCCGGCCCGGACCTGGCCCAGCTGCGGGCCGACGCTGTACGAGAGCACCTCGATGCCCGCGAGCCGGCCCCGGAGCTCCTCCGGGATCGTCTGGTTCCAGATGGTCGAACGGCCGAGCCCGCTGAGCATGTCGCCCGCGCCGGCGACCGTCAGGCAGACCAGCACCAGCCACACGTCGCCGAACCAGCCGGCCGCCGCGATGGCCAGCCCCCAGACGGCCGCACCGCACACCACGAACAGCCCGTGCCGGCGTACCCGCGAGGTCCAGCCACTGGTCAGGCCGAGAACGAGGGAGCCGACCGAGCCCGCCGCGTACATCAACCCCAGCGACCACTCGGCGTCCAGGTCGTCGGCGAGGAACGGGAAGATCGTGTTCGGGAAGGCGAAGAACATCGCCGCCATGTCGATCGCGTAGGTCCCGAGCAGCACCGGCCGGCTCCACGCATAGCGCGCCCCCTCCGCGATGCCCCGCAACGACGGCTTCAGCCCCTTCTCCGCGGGCGGCGCGGGCGCTAGCCCGCGGCACAGCAGGACGGAGACGGCGAACGTGCACACCGTGATCGCGTACGCCGTGGCGTGCCCCGCGTAGGCGACCACCAGGCCCGCCAGCGCCGGGCCCATGATCGCGCCGGCCTGCCAGCGCAGCGAGTTCAGTGCGGCGGCCGCCCCCAGCTGGTCGTGCGGCACGATCCGGGCCATCAGCGAGTCCAGCGCGGGTCGCTGGAGCCCGGCCAGCGCGGAGACACCACCGGCCACGACGTACAGCGGCCACAGCATCGGGTCCGGCAGGGCCGCGTTCACCAGGAGGACGAGCGCGAGCAGACCGAGCCCCGCCTCGGTGGCCAGGATGACCTTGCGGCGGTCGGCCGCATCGGCGAGCGCGCCGCCGTAGAGCCCGAACACGACCAGGGGCACCAGCTCGACCGCGCCCATCGCGCCGACGGCGAGCGGGGACCCGGTGAGGTCCTTGATCTGGAGCGGCAGCGCGATCAGCGCCATGAAACTGCCGAAGTAGGTGACGATCCCCTGCACCCACAGCAGCCGGAAGTCCGCCGAGGAACGCCAGGGCGAGAGGTCGGGAAGCAGCGCGGCCAGCCTGGCGGCGAGGGAGGGGTGAGAGGTCACGAGGGGACATGGTCCGACCTCGTGCGTGCCCGGTGCAAACAGGTTTCCGACCGTGGAGTCCGGCCCGCGGTGCCGCGGGTCATCGGCCCGGTGGCGGTGCCTCGGTCACCACCGGGCCGGCGGCGGCGCGGTCAGCTGGTCGGCGAGCCGGGACAGCCGGTCCCGGAACCGCCGCCGGCCACGCTGCACGGGCGCGCCGTTCTCCCCGGCCGCCGCGCTGACCAGGTGCTGGATCGTGTCCAGGTCCACATCGTCGCCGGCCGTCACCGAGAGCGCCTCATGGGCCAGCCCCCGCACCTCGGGATCACCGTTGTCCAGCGACAGGACCGTCGCCCCGGCCCGGCGGGCGTCGTGCACCCGCTCCAGCAGGTCCTCGCCCGGCCGCTCCGGCACCACCACGAGCAGCGTCTCGCCCCGCCCGGCCGCCTCGATCCGGCCGAGCCCCACCGCCAGGTGCGCCGGGTCGCCGGGCTCCACCCGGTGGCGCACCAGGGTGGGCGTCAGTTCGGGCAGCCCCGACCAGGCGGACTCGTCGACCAGATGGGCCGCCAGGTGCCACGGCTCGTACACCTCGGTCCCCACCAGCAGCAGCCCGCCGCCGTGCGGCACGACGGACGAGCGCAGCGTCCCGGCGAACCGCCGGGTGGCGGACGGCCACTGGGTTCCGGCCAGCACCTCACGCAGCAGCGCCACACGTACGGCATCCATGGCCCGGCATCCTGCACCACACCGGGGGCCCCGCACGGGCGAACGGCGGCGGATCCATCCGTACGAGATCGCGTACGAAGGCCCGTCCCACTGGCCGAGGACACACCGTCCCGTCCTCGTACCTGGCAGTAGTGTCGGGGCCATGACTACGAATGACAGCGGCAGCGCTCCCAAGCCCCCCGCCAAGGACCCCTGGGACCTCCCCGACGTCTCCGGCCTGACCATCGGCGTCCTCGGCGGCACCGGACCGCAGGGCCGCGGGCTCGCCTACCGGTTCGCCCGCGCCGGACAGTCCGTGATCATCGGCTCCCGTGCGGCGGACCGCGCCGAGGCCGCCGCCGACGAGCTCGGCCACGGGGTCCGCGGCGCGGACAACGCCGCCTGCGCGCGCGACAGCGACGTCGTGATCGTCGCCGTGCCGTGGGACGGGCACGCCAAGACCCTGGAGTCCCTGCGCGACGAGCTCGTCGGCAAGCTCGTCATCGACTGCGTCAACCCGCTCGGCTTCGACAAGAAGGGCGCCTTCGCGCTGAAGCCCGAGGAGGGCAGTGCCGCCGAGCAGGCCGCCGCCCTGCTGCCCGAGTCGCGCGTCACCGCCGCCTTCCACCACCTCTCGGCGGTACTGCTCCAGGACGAGACGATCGAGGAGATCGACACCGACGTGCTCGTGCTGGGCGAGGCCCGCGCCGACACCGACATCGTCCAGGCACTGGCAGGCCGCATCCCGGGGATGCGCGGCATCTTCGCGGGCCGGCTCCGGGGCGCCCACCAGGTCGAGTCGCTCGTCGCCAACCTGATCTCGGTCAACCGCCGCTACAAGGCCCACGCGGGTCTGCGCGCCACCGACGTCTGAGCCGGCCGCGCCACCCTGCTCGGAGCGGCCGGGGGCATGGGGGACACTGGACGGGACCACGCATCACCCCCCGACAGGAGCCACCCCCATGCCCCGCCTCGCTCTCTACGCCATCGCCGTCTGCGTCCTCGCCGTCGCGGCGGCCGTGATCTCCTTCGTGCAGGGCAGCTGGCTCCTCGGGATCGTCTGGGTGCTGCTGGTCGGACTCTCGTCCAACATGTCCTGGTACTACGTACGCAGGCAGCGCGCGGTGAACGCCCAGGGCGCGTAGGGCGTCGGGGCGCCTAGCCGGCCGTCGCGCAGAACGGGTTCGCCGTCTGCCAGAACCGGTAGGCGTCGAGACCGCAGTCCGACTGGGACCTGCTGACGCCGAGCGACCCCAGTACCCCGTCGATCGCGTCGAAGAAGGCCGCGTTCACCTCGGGCACCCACAGCAGACCGAAGACCGCGATCAGCCCGTAGGGCGCGAAGGGCTCCACCGTGCGTCGGAGCGAGTGCGAGAGCCACGGTTCGATCACTCCGTAACCGTCCAGGCCCGGCACCGGCAGCGAGTTCAGGATCGCCGCCGTCACCTGGAGCAGCGCCAGGAAGGCCAGCGCGTTCCGGAAGGGGCCGGGGACACCGTCCAGCGCGTCCAGCCAGAACGGCGCGGTGCACACCAGGGCGAACAGGACGTTCGTCAGCGGGCCCGCCGCCGAGATCAGGCTGTGCCGCCAGCGGCCCCGGATCCGGCCCCGCTCGATGAAGACCGCGCCACCGGGCAGCCCGATCCCACCCATGATCACGAACAGCACGGGCAGCACGATGCTCAGCAGCGCGTGCGTGTACTTCAAGGGGTTCAGCGTGAGGTAGCCCTTGGCGCCGATGGAGATGTCGCCGCTGTGCAGCGCCGTCCGGGCGTGGGCGTACTCATGGAGACAGAGCGAGACGATCCACGCCGCGGTGACGAACAGGAACGTGGCGAAGCCCGGCTGCTCGGCGAAGTCCGTCCACACCGCCCAGCCGGAGACCGCCGTCACGGCGGCGATCCCGAGGAAGACCGGGCTGATCCGCCGGTCGCTGCGGGCTGGTGCGGAGGTCATCGGCGGGCTCCTGGTGGCTGCGGGGAAGGCGGGAGCGGGCGGGCGGCGAGCCCCGACCGTACAGGCGACACGCGGAAAACGTCTGGCATCGGGCCGGTGGTTCCACGAAGGTGGGGGCATGGCGGGCAGTGGCACGGGCGGGGCGAGCGGGTACGGCCGGGTGGCGGTGGATGACCCGGCCCCCGTCGCGGACAATGGGCGCGTGCGCTACGGCATCCTCGGTACCACCCAGGCACTTCGCGACGACGGCACGGCCGTCGTCATCGGCGGGGCGCGGCTGCGCGCCCTGCTCGCCGTGCTCGCCCTGCGCACCGGCCGGACGGTGCCCGTCGCGGTGCTCGTCGACGAGGTGTGGGACGGCGACCCGCCGGCCGACGCGCCCGGCGCCCTGCAGGCGCTCGTGGGCCGGCTCCGGCGGGCGCTCGGCCATGCGGCGGTCGCCTCCGTGGACAACGGCTACCGGTTGGCCGCCGAACCCGACAGCGTCGACCTGTACCGCTTCGAGCGCCTCGCGGGGGAGGGCGTGCGCGCTCTGGGGGCCGGCGATCCGGCGAAGGCCCTGAGCGTCCTCGACGACGCGCTCGGTCTCTGGCGGGGGCCGGTCCTGGCCGACCTTCCCGACCGGGACGCCGTCGCGGCCCGCTGGACCGCCCGCCGCCTCGACGCCCGCCGGACCAGGCTCACCGCGGCGCTCGCGCTCGGCCGGGCCGACGAGGCGCTGCCGGAGCTGGCCGCGCTCTGCGACGAGCACCCCATCGACGAACCGCTCCAGGCGCTGCGGCTGCGGGCCCTGCGCGACGCCGGGCGCACGGCCCAGGCGCTGGCCGCGTACGACGAGGTGCGCACTGTCCTCGCCGACCGGCTCGGCACCGACGCCGGGCCCGAACTGAGCGCGCTGCACGCCGAACTGCTCCGCCAGGAACCGGCCCGCCCGGCCCCGCGCCCGGCTCCCCGCACCCCCGCCCCGGCTGTCCCGCAGGGCAACCTCCGGGCCAGGCTCACGAGCTTCGTCGGACGCGAGCACGACATCGAAGCCCTGCGCGGCGACCTCGCGCGGGGCCGGCTCGTCACCCTGCTCGGACCCGGCGGGGCGGGCAAGACCCGGCTCTCCCAGGAGACCGCCGAATCCTTCGACGCCGCGTCCTGGCCGGACGGCGTCTGGCTGGCCGAACTCGCGCCCGTCGACGACCCCGAAGCGGTGCCGGAGGCGGTCCTCGGCGCACTCGGCGCCCGCGAGACCGTGCTGCGCGGCGCCGGCGCCGAGGAGCTCCGGGCCGCCGAACGAGGGGCGGGCGAACCGCTCTCCCGGCTCACCGACCACTGCTCCCGGCGCCGCATGCTGCTGCTCCTGGACAACTGCGAGCACGTCATCGAGGCCGCCGCCGCTCTCGCCGACCACCTGCTGGCCCGCTGCCCGGGGCTCACCGTCCTCGCCACCAGCCGCGAACCCCTCGGCGTACCGGGCGAGTTCGTCCGGCCCGTGGAACCGCTGCCCGACCCGACCGCCCTGCGCCTGCTGGCCGAGCGCGGCGCCGCCGCACTGCCCGGCTTCCGTGTCGACGCAGACGAGGCGACGGCCGCCGCCACCGCCGAGATCTGCCGCCGCCTGGACGGGCTGCCCCTCGCCATCGAACTCGCCGCCGCCCGGCTGCGGATGCTCACCCCGCAGCAGATCGCCGACCGCCTCGACGACAGGTTCCGGCTGCTGACCAACGGCAGCCGCACCGTCCTGCCGCGCCAGCAGACCCTGCGGGCCGTCGTCGACTGGTCCTGGGATCTCCTCGCCGAGGACGAACGCACCACCCTGCGCCGGTTGTCCGTCTTCGCCGGCGGCTGCACCCTCGAAGCGGCCGAGGCGGTCTGCGCGGACGGGCCGCGGCAGGCGCGGGAGGTCGCCGGGCTGCTCGGCTCCCTCGTCGACAAGTCCCTGGTCGTCGCCGCACCCGCGACGGACGGCCAGATGCGCTACCGCCTCCTGGAGACCGTCGGCGAGTACGCGGCGCAGCGGCTCGACGAGGCGGGGGAGCGGGACGCCGTCGAACGCCAGCACCTCGTGCACTTCAGGGAGCTGGCCCGGACCACCGACCCCCTGCTCCGCGGCTCCGGACAGCGCGCCGCCATCGATCTTTTCCAGCGCGAGTACGAGAACCTGCGCACCGCGCTGCGGCACGCCGTCGCCGCGCGGGACGAGCAGGAGGCGCTGTGCCTGGTGATCTCGCTCTCCTGGTACTGGCAGATACGCAATCTGCGCAGCGACGCCCTGCACTGGGCCGACGCCGCGGCGGCCCTCGGGCCCGACCCGTTCGCCCCGCCCGTGGAACGCGCACCCTCCCTCCACGAACGCTGCACCGACGCACCCCCGCCCATGGGTCCCGAACTGCTCCAGGAGGCGCGGCGCCAGGTGGGGCTGGTCCAGCTGGTCAGCATGGACCACGCGATGGACGAGTGGACGAACGAGGCCAGCATGGAGCGGCTGCGGGGGATCGTCGCCGCGTACCAGGTCGGCCAGCCGCAGACCTGCCGGAGCCCCGCTTCGCTCTGGTTCTTCGCCGTCATGCTGACCGGGGGTGTCGCGGACCTGCGGCATCTGCTGGACGAAACAGTCCGCGCCGCACGGGAGTTCGCCTTCGAGTGGGAGCTCGCCGCAGCACTCCAGATGCGCGCCAACATCCTGGCCAACCGCCCCGACTGGGCGGGTGCGGCCCACGTGGACGCCGCCGAGAGCCTGGAGATCTTCAGCCGTCTCGGCGACGACTGGGGCATGGCAGAGGCGCTCTCCTCACGCGGCGAGGCGAACGAGAAGGCGGGCGATCACACCCGGGCGGCCGAGGACTACCAGGCCGCGATCGGCTACGCGGAGAAACTCGGCGCCCTGGCCCAGGTGTCGGTGCTCCGCACCCGGTACGCCTCCGCGCTCACCGAGCTCGGCCGCGGCACGGAGGCCGAGGCGATCCTGCGTCAGGTGCTCGAGGACGAGCGGCACGCGGGGCACGAGGCGCGGCCCGCCGCCCGGCTCTTCCTGGCCCTGTGGCTGGGCCGCTCCGGCCGGATCGCAGAGGCGCGCGAGCAGTTCACCGAACTGCTCGAGGAGTTCAGGTCCCAGACCATGGCGATCTTCGAGGGGTTCGTGCTGGGCGGCCTGGCCTGGCTGGACAACCTGGACGGCGACTACGCCGGCGGGCTGGACCGGGGCCGGCAGGCGCTGGCGCGCCTGGGTGACCCGCTGACGCAGATGGTGGCGCCCCAGATGGCGGTGATCCACCTGGTCACGGTGGCGTGGGCGCTGGGCGGCCTCGGCAGGGAGCGGGGGGCGCTGCTCGGTGCGCGGCTGCTGGCCGCCGGCCGGGCGCTGCTGCCGCAGGAGCACTTCCTGACGGCGATGGAGCGGCAGAACTTCGAGTGCGCCGAGGCGCTGGTCCGTGCCGTGCTCGATGACGCCGCCTACGAGGCCGCGTACGCCGAGGGCGGCGGCCTCTCCCTGGAGGAGGCCACCGCCCTCGTGGACGCGTACCGGGACTGAGAGGCTCCGAACCCCCTCCGGTCGGGGCCGTCAGGACTTCTTGCGGAACTTGGACACCGCGAGCGGGGCCATGACCGCCGTGATGACCACGGTCCAGCCGAGCGTCAGCCAGACCGAGTCGCCGAGCGGGCTGCCCATCATCAGACCCCGGGCCGCGTCGGCCAGGTTGGACAGCGGGTTGTAGTCGGTGAAGGTCTGGAGCCAGCCGGGCATCGTCGTGGGCGGGGTGAAGATCGAGGAACCGAACTGGAGCGGCATCATCACGATCATCCCCATCCCCTGGACGGCCTGGGCCGTCTTCATGGCCAGTCCGAGCAGGATGAAGATCCACATGATGGCGGCGCCGAAGGCCGCCGCCAGCGCGATGGCGCCGATCAGCCCGAGCACCGACCCGTGGAGCTCCAGGCCGAGCGCGAAGCCCATGCCCAGCAGGATGAGCGTGGCGACCATCATCCGGCCGAGCTCGACCACGATCTTCGCGATGAGTACCGAGGAACGGGCGATCGGCATCGTACGGAACCGGTCCATGACCCCCTTGCGGAAGTCGTCGTTGACACCGGAGCCGACCGCCATGGCGATGTTCATGCCCATCATCGCCATCAGGCCGGGGATCAGGTAGTTCAGGTACTCCTGCCGGCCGCCGCCCATGCTGCCGCCGACGGCGCCGCCGAAGACGTACACGAACAGCAGGACGAAGATCACCGGCATCAGGAGCGCGTCGAACATCGACTCCGGATCCTTCTTGATCTGGAGCAGATTGCGCCGCACCAGCGCCCCGATGTGGCGCAGGTTGTTCCGCAGTCCGATCCGGCCCTCGTCATGGACCTTCACGGCCGGGGCGGCCGCGGCTGCGTCGGTGGGGGCGGGCGTCAGAGTCGTCGTGCTCATGCCGCGACCTCCTGGGGAATCGTGTCGGTGACGGTGGCCTTGTCGCCGGTGATGGCGAGGAACACCTCGTCCAGGCTGGGCAGCGCGGTGGCGACGTGCGCCAGCGAGAAGCCCCGGGTGCCGAGCAGGCCGATGACGGCGGTGAGCTGCTCGTCGCTGAGGATCGGTACGTAGAGCAGTCCCTCGTCCGGGACGGCCTGCGCGCCCGCCACGCCGTCGAGACCGGCCTCGCGGATCGCCTGGGCCATCGCGGCCAGTTCGGCCGGGTCGGAGGGGCGGATCTGCAGGGTGCGGCCGCCGACCTTGGCCTTCAGCTCGTCGACGCCGCCGCGGGCGATGATCTTGCCCTTGTCGATGACGGTGAGCTCACTGGCGAGCTGTTCGGCCTCTTCCATGTACTGGGTGGTGAGCAGCACGGTCGCCCCCTCCGCGACCATCCTCTGCACCTCGTCCCAGACCTCGTTACGGGTACGGGGGTCGAGCCCCGTCGTCGGCTCGTCCAGATAGAGGACGGCCGGACTGCCGATCATGGAGGCGGCGAGGTCCAGCCGGCGGCGCATACCGCCGGAGTACTCCATCGCGGCCTTCTTCGCCGCGTCGGTGAGCGAGAAGCGCTCCAGCAGCTCGTCGGCGCGCGAACGGGCCTTCGTGCGCGGCAGATCGAGCAGCCGCCCGATCATGTAGAGGTTCTCCCAGCCGGAGAGCTTCTCGTCGACCGAGGCGTACTGCCCGGTCAGGCCGATGGTGCGGCGCAGGGCGCGGGGCTGCTTCACCACGTCGTAGCCCGCCACGACCGCGTGTCCGGCGTCGGGCTGGATCAGGGTGGACAGGACCCGTACGAGGGTCGTCTTGCCGGCGCCGTTGGGGCCGAGCACGCCGAGGACGGTGCCCTCGCGGACATCGAGGTCCACGCCGTCCAGAGCCTTGGTCGAGCCGTAGTGCTTGACCAGCCCCCGTACCTCGACGGCGTTCGTGCCGTTCCTGGGGTTCTTGTCGATTCGCGTCATGTCCACCATCAGACCAGCCGCCACCGACAACGCACCGACAGTCCGCCGACAGCGGGCGACAGCCCGCCGATGGGGGATGTCGGCGGGCTGTCGGTGGTGCGGCAGTGGCTGCGCGGTCCTCGTGGCCGTGGGGCCGGCCCCAGGTCCTGTCCGGAGTTCCCCGTCTGCGCCCCGACCGCCGCTGCGCCCGCGCTTCGCGCGGACGAGCGGGACTTTCGAAACACGCCCTAGTGGAAGGTGTGCTCGGGCGCCGGGAACGTGCCGCCGACGACCTCGTCCGCGTACGCCTTCGCGGCGTCGCCGAGGATCTGGCGCAGGTCGGCGTACTGCTTGGTGAAGCGCGGCACCTTGCCGCCGGTCAGACCGACCATGTCGGTGTAGACCAGCACCTGCGCGTCGGTGTCGGGGCCGGCCCCGATGCCGATGGTCGGGATGTGCAGGATGCGGGTGACCTCGGCGGCCAGTTCGGCCGGTACGAGTTCGAGGACGACGGCGAACGCGCCCGCGTCCTGGACGGCCTTGGCGTCGCGCAGCATCTGCTGGGCGGCCTCCTCGCCGCGGCCCTGTACGCGGTAGCCCATCGCGTTGACGGACTGCGGGGTCAGGCCGATGTGGGCCATCACCGGGATGCCGGCGTCGACCAGGAGCTTGATCTGCTCGTGGCTGCGCTCGCCGCCCTCCAGCTTGACCGCGCCGACGCCGGACTCCTTGATCAGCCGGGTGGCGTTGCGCAGGGCCTGGACGGGACTCTCCTGGTAGGAGCCGAAGGGCAGGTCGGCGACGATCAGGGCGCGCTTGGTGCCCCGGACGACGGCGGCGGACAGGATGGCGATCTCGTCCATCGTGACGGGCACGGTGGTCTCGTAGCCGAGGTGACAGTTGCCCATGGAGTCGCCGACGAGCATGACCGGAATGCCGGCCTCGTCGAAGACGGACGCGGTCATCGCGTCGTAGGCGGTGAGCATGGGCCACTTCTCGCCGCGCGCGGTGGCGGCGGCGATGTCGTGGACGGTGACGCGGCGGTTGCTCTTGCCTCCGTACAGCGCCTTGCTGCTGTCGGAGGGGGCTCCCGCGGGGGAGGTGGGGGACTGGTCGTGCGCAGCCTGAAGCGACATTGCCAACGGCTCCTTCGTCATCTCGAGGCGCCCTGACGGCGTCCCCGGATCGCCTCCATGGTGGCATCCCGGAGCCGTTCACGGGAAGTGGGCCCGCCGTACGGGGTGGCACCGGGTGTCAGGGCGGCCCGGTAAAGACTTTCCAATACGAGACGGTCTCGTATTGAAATGAGGGTACGTTCGGGCCATGTCCATACCGTCCGGCGCGCCCGCCGCCGTTCCCCAGGTCCCCGAGGCGGTCCACCGCCGCCGCTGGGCGATCCTCGCCGTCCTCATGTTCAGCCTGCTCATCGTCGTGCTCGACAACTCGATCCTGAACGTCGCCGTCAAGACGATCGCGTCCCCCTCGCCCACCGGTCTGGGAGCCACCCAGAGCGAGCTGGAGTGGGCCATCAACTCCTACACACTCGTCTTCGCCGGTCTGCTCTTCACCGCGGGCCTGCTCGGCGACCGCATCGGACGCAAGAAGGTCCTGCTCTGCGGCATCGCTCTCTTCGGCGTGGGTTCCGCCTTCGCCGCCATGTCGGGATCGCCCGGCGAACTCATCACCTGGCGCGCCGTGATGGGCTTCGGCGCGGCCTTCGTCATGCCGGCCACGCTCGCCGTCCTGATGAACGTCTTCGAGCGCGACGAGCAGCCCAAGGCCATCGGCATCTGGGCAGGCGGTGTCGGCCTCGGCATCGCGATCGGCCCGATCACCGGCGGTCTGCTCCTCGAACACTTCTGGTGGGGCTCGATCTTCCTGGTCAACGTGCCCGTCGTGGTCATCGCGCTGATCGCCATGCTGGTGCTCGTACCGGACTCCAGGGATCCTAAGCCGGGCCGCCTCGACCCGATCGGTGTGGCGCTCTCCGTCATCGGCCTGGTGCTGCTCGTGTACGGCATCATCCGCGGCGGCGAACTCGCCGACTTCACCGACACCACCGTGCTCCTGCCGGTCATCGGCGGCCTGGCCGTCCTGGTCGTGTTCGTCCTCCACGAGAAGCGCAGCAGCAGCCCGGCCATCGACATCTCGTACTTCAGGAAGCCCGCGTTCTCCGCCGCCGTCGCCGCCATCGCGCTGGTCTTCTTCGCGCTGATGGGTGTGACGTTCTTCTCCGCCTTCTACATGCAGAGCGTGCGCGGCTGGAGTGCCCTGCAGTCCGGGCTGCTGATCCTGCCGCTGGCCGTGGCGCAGATGGTCTTCGCGCCGCGGGCCCGGCTCGTGGTCGCACGGTTCGGCGCCCGTGCCGTGTGCACCGCGGGCATGCTGATGGTGGCCGTCGGGCTGGCGGCGTTCGCCCTGTTCGACGCCACGACCCCGGTCTGGGTGATGTGCGTGGTCTTCTTCGTCCAGGGCACGGGCATGGCCCATGTGATGCCCCCGGTCACCGTCTCCGTAATGCAGGCGCTGCCCCGGGAGAAGGCCGGATCGGGCTCGGCCGTCAACAACGTGTTCCGCCAGGTCGGCGGCGCGCTGGGGATCGCCGTCCTCGGCTCGGTGCTGTCCACCGTCTACCGAGGCGACATCGAGGGGCACCTCGACGCCGTGCCGGCCGCGGCCAGGGATGTGGCGGGGGAGTCGATCGAGGCGACGCTCGGGGTCGCGGAGAGGATGGGCCCGGCGGGCACCCCGCTGGTGAGCGCCGCGCACGACGCGTTCATGGGTGCCATGCACGTCACCGCCATCGGTTCGGCCTGCGTGGCCCTGGTCGGGACGCTCGTGGTCGCCCTGTTCCTCCCCGGCCGGCCGCGCACCGGGACGGCGCCCGCGCAGGACGAGCGGACGGTGCCCGCGGACGCCGGGCGGTGAGGCCCGGGGGCCCTGCCGGGGCCCGAGGCGGCCGGGCACCTCCCGCGTCGGCGAGAATCGGGGTGGTGAAAGGTGGTTCCACGTGCAGGCTGAGGCATCGGACCGGTACGAACGGGTCCCCGGCGAGCAGGCCCGGCAGGCCCGCGAGGGCCGGGACCGGGACCCGCGCGGGGCAGACGGCCGGGACCCGGACCCGCACCCCGGAGACGATCGGGAGCCCCGCCGCGGCCGCCCCCGCAGCGCCGCCGCCGAGCGGTCCATCCTGGACGCCGTCGTCGATCTCCTGGAAGCCGGCGAACCCCTCGCCGGTCTGTCCATCGAGCGGATCGCCCGCACGGCCGGGGTCGGAAAAGCCACCATCTACCGGCGCTGGGCCGGCAAGGAGGAACTCTTCGTCGACGTCCTGCGCGAGATCGAGCCGGCGGAGCCCGACGTCTCCGGCACCGGGGGCCTGCACGACCTGCGCGTCCTGCTGGAGTCCATGCGCACCCGCGGACTCGCCCAGCGCTCCTCGGTCCTGCTGCACAACGTCTTCGCGCAGATGAAGAGCCACCCCAAGCTGTGGAGCGAGTACCAGTGCACCGTGATAGCCCCCCGCCGGGCCGCGATGCTCGCCGCCGTCGGCCGGGCCGTCGAGGCGGGTGAGCTGCGGGGCGACGTGGACGTGGAGCTGATGGACGACCTGTTCCTCGGCCCCATGCTCGTACGCACCATCCACCGGCCCGACGCGCCGCTGCCCGAGGACCTCGCCGACCGCATCATCCGCCTGCTGGTCGAGGGCCTCGGACCGGGCCGGGCCGTCACCGGACCGGGTGAAGCCGCAGGCCGCGGCTGACGCGCCCGGGGTCGGGCGAGTGTGATCGTTCTGTCACAAGCCGCCACAGACCCCTTGCGGCCGGAACCCTTCGTACCGCCCGGGTCGTCCTCGTGGCAGTACGGTCGTCGCCGACGGCCGGAAAGGCATCGCGCATCCCCTAGGGTCGTGGGGCGCGGCGATGTGTACGGCAAGGCAGTGAGGACAGCGCGATGGTGCAGGCGTACAGGGCGGACACCGGGAACGGCGGCGCGGGACCGCAGCGCACCGGATCTCGTCTCCGGGACCTGCGCGACAGACTGACCCGGGATCCCGGCATCTGGCGGCGCGGGATCGTCCTGGCCGGCTGCTCGGTCCTGCTGACCCTCGTGATGCTCCTGCACGCCCAGATCCCCAACACCATCGGCAACCTGGGCAGCCTCACCGAGACGTTCCTGCCGTGGTGCGCCGTCTTCGTCCCGGTCCTGCTGATCCTGGGCCTGGTGCGCCGCTCGGCGACCGCAGTGGTCGCCCTGCTGCTGCCGGTCCTGGTCTGGTTCAACGTCTTCGGCGGGCTGCTCACCGACAAGTCGGGCACCGGCGGCGACCTCACCGTCGCGACCCACAACGTCAACGCGGACAACCCCGATCCCGCCGGCACCGCCCAGCAGGTCGCCGGTTCGGGCGCCGACGTCGTCGCCCTTCAGGAGCTTCCCAGCGGCAAGGTCGCGGCGTACGAGTCGGCGCTCGCCGGCCGTTTCCGCTACCACTCCGTGCAGGGCACCGTCGGCGTGTGGAGCAAGTACCCCCTCAGCGACACCCGCCCGGTGGACATCAAGATGGGCTGGGTCCGCGCCATGCGGACCACCGTCACCACCCCCGAGGGCCCGGTCGCCGTCTACGTCGCGCACCTGCCCTCGGTCCGCGTCAAACTGCACGCCGGGTTCACCGCCAACCAGCGCGACCAGAGCGCGGACGCCCTCGGCGAGGCCATCTCCCACGAACCGCTGGAACGGGTCGCCCTGCTCGGCGACCTCAACGGGACCATGAACGACCGCTCGCTCAACGGGGTCACCGCCCAGATGCGCTCCACCCAGGGCGCGGCCGGTGACGGCTTCGGATTCAGCTGGCCCGCGTCGTTCCCGATGGCCCGGATCGACCAGATCATGGTGAAGGGCATCGAGCCGATGTCCTCGTGGACGCTTCCGGCCACGGACAGCGACCATCTCCCGATCGCCGCCCGCGTCAGACTGTGACGCAACGGTCCGTTTACCTCAGGGCCCCATTCGTCTGAGAGACTTTGTTCCGAACGGGAACAAGGTCGCCGGCGAGGAAGCCGGTCCGTCACCGTGCGATCCGGCCCCGGCCGGCCCGCGCCGGCGCACGGAAGACCGCGTTCCCTCCTGCCCTCCCGCTCCCCGAAGGCCCGCCGGGCCCCGCCGGGAGCGCACGGGCCCACGTCGGAAAGGTCTCTCTTCATGCCACTGGCTCTGCTCGCACTCGCGGTGAGCGCCTTCGGCATCGGTACTACGGAATTCGTGATGATGGGCCTGCTGCCCGACGTCGCGGACGATCTGGGCACCTCCGTCCCCACCGCGGGCTACCTCGTGTCGGCGTACGCGATCGGCGTGGTGCTCGGCGCCCCGCTGCTCACCGCCGTCGGCTCGCGCGTTCCTCGCAAGCGGATGCTCCTGCTGCTGATGGCGCTCTTCACCGTCGGCAACCTCGCCTCGGCGCTCGCCCCCGACTTCGGCTGGCTGATCGCCGGACGCCTGCTGGCCGGACTGCCGCACGGCGCGTTCTTCGGCGTCGGCGCGGTCGTCGCCACCCGGCTGGCCGCCGAGGGGCGCCAGGCCCGGGCCGTGGCGACGATGTTCCTCGGCCTGACCATCGCCAACGTCGTCGGCGTCCCCGCCGCCACGCTGCTCGGCCAGCACCTCGGCTGGCGGGCCACCTTCCTCGTGGTCGCGGCCATCGGGCTGTGCGCCATGGCCGCGCTCGCCCGCCTCGTCCCGCAGATCCCGGCCGAGGCGCACCGGCACGTCCGCCACGAGCTGCGGGCCCTGGGCAACCGCCAGGTCCTGCTCGGGCTCCTCACCGCCGTCTTCGGCTTCGCCGGGGTCTTCGCCGTGTACTCCTACCTCTCGGCCATGACGACCGAGGCGATGGGCTTCGGCGAATCCTCCGTGACGCTGGTGCTGGCTCTCTTCGGCATCGGCATGACCCTGGGCGCACTCGCCGCGGGGCCCCTCACGGACCGGGCACTGCGCCCCACGCTGTACGGGTCACTGGGCGCGCTCGCCGTCGTCCTGGTGGTCTTCCCCTTCGCCGCGCACGTGCAGTGGGCGGCGCTGGTGATGGTGGTGCTGCTGGGCGGAGTCGGCTTCATGACGACCACGCCGTTGCAGATGCTCGTCATGAACAAGGCCAAGGACGCCCCGACCCTGGCGTCCGCCTCCAACCACTCCGCCTTCAACCTGGCCAACGCGGGCGGTGCGTGGCTGGGCGGCATGGCCATCGCGGCAGGCTGGGGCTGGACCTCCCCGGCCCTGGTCGGCGCGGCCCTGACGCTGGCCGGACTCGCGGTCGCGGTCACGGCGGGCGTACTGGACCGCGACCGCACCCCGTCGCGGATCGTGGCCCGGGCGGCGGCGTCCACCCCGCGGAAGTCCGGAGCGGACGTGCACTGAACCGCCGCCCGCACCCCGCCACATCGAGCCGGCCGAGCGATCTCCGGTCCGCCCGGTCAGACGCCCGGGGGCAGGGTCGCGTTCGCCACCGTGTCCTGCGCCATCCGAGTGCGGTAGCACGGCGCCTGGTCGGCCGCCAGGTGGGTCGTCACGTACACCGCTCCGATCAGCCGGTACCGGGGATCGCCTGTGGCCAGGGCCTGGTGCTGCTGGTCGGCCGTGCCTACGACTCCCGTCCCGGGGGCGGCCGCCTCCGCGATCAGGAAGTCGGCGTACGGCTCGGCGTGCGCCGACAGTTCGTGATTGAGGATCTCGACGATCGTCCCCGCGAAGGTGGTCCTGGGGCTGGTCGTCAGCTTCACCACGATACTGAGGGCCGCCCCGGGGTTCGCCGCGAGCCACGCCCGCAGTGAAGCAGCCGTCTCCTCCGTCAGGTCGTGCTGCTCCCCTCCCGCCGGCACCCCGATCAGCTGGGTCGCCCCGACCGGCAACCGTTTCTGGGAGCCGTGCACGATGACGTTGGCTCCGGGCACGGCTCCCAGCTTGCCCAGCAGGGTCGTCCCCAGGGTCGCGGGCGCCGGCCACAACCCCCACGCCGCGTCGGCCGCGGCCGGAAGCCGGTCGCAGAGCGTGAGTTGGGCCTGGGCCGCCTGGTAGACCGGGTCGTTCGCGAACAGTCCCACGAACCGAATAGCCATGTTGAACTCCCCCCGCCAAGGGTGGGCGCCCCTACGCCCACCGCCCCCGACACCAGGTCCGGTGCGGAGCGGTCATCGTTCCACGCAGGCGTCCATCACGACAAGTGACGTGCGGGGAACGGTAGGTGAGGAGGTGTCAGTCCTCGGGCGAGGAAAGCGGGCGGGCCGGCCGGGGGAGCGAGCAGGTCATGTTCCTCATGGTGTCGGGTGAAAGCCGAAAAGCGGGCCCGCCCGGCGATGGAGGAGCAAGTCCTCGGCCGGGCGGGCCCTGAGGGCTGTCCCGTCATCCCTGGCGGGCGCACGACGACAGCTACGGCACCTCTCCCCCGTAGCCTCAACGGCACGGGGGGACCCCCTCCGTCGTCGGAACGCCCGAATGCATCCAGTATGCGGACGCCCCTCCGCCTTGCGACGCACCGCATCCGACGCCGCGCGCTGATCCACCAGGGATTACGGGACAGCTCTTGGCGGGAACGGCCCGGAGGCCACCCCGCCCCCCGGCGTCAGCCGGACTCGCGCCACCGGTTCGTGATCGGCAGCCGCCGGTCCTTGCCGAAGCCCTTGGGCGAGATCTTCGTGCCCGGCGGATACTGCCGCCGCTTGTACTCCGCCGTGTCCACCATCCGCAGCGTCTTGGCCACCAGCGCCGCGTCGAACCCGGCCGCGACGATCGCGTCGAGCCCCTGGTCCCGGTCGACGTACATCTCCAGGATCCGGTCCAGCACGTCGTAGTCGGGCAGCGAGTCCGTGTCGACCTGACCGGGACGCAGCTCCGCGCTGGGCGGCTTGGTGATGGAGGCCTCCGGGATCGGCGGCGTCTGCCCGCGCTCCTCGGCGGCGCGGTTGCGCCACTTCGCCAGCCGGAAGACCGACGTCTTGTACACGTCCTTGATCGGCCCGTACGCGCCGACGGAGTCCCCGTACAGCGTCGAGTAACCGACCGCCAGCTCCGACTTGTTGCCCGGAGCCAGGACGATCTGGCCCTCCTGGTTGGACACGGCCATCAGCATCGTGCCGCGCAGCCGCGACTGCAGGTTCTCCTCGGCGAGCCCGGTGAGCCCCAGCGACCCCATGTACGCGTCGAACATCGGCTCGATCGGTACGGTCCTGAAGTTCAGCCCGGTACGGCGCGCCAGCTCGGCCGCGTCACCCTTGGAGTGGTCCGAGGAGTACTTCGACGGCATCGAGATGCCGTACACGTGCTGCGCGCCCAGCGCGTCGCAGGCGATCGCCGCGACCAGCGCCGAGTCGATCCCGCCGGAGAGCCCGACCAGCACGCTGCTGAAGCCGTTCTTCGCCGCGTACGCCCGCAGGCCCACGACGAGCGCCGAGTACAGCTCCTCATCACCGTCGAGCCGGTCGGCATAGCCACCGGCCAGCTCCGCCTCGTACGCCGGCAGCGGCTCCTCGGAGAGGACCACGTGGTCGATCCGCAGCCCGTCGTTCACCACGCCGGACGGCGCCTCGGGTGAGGCGGCCGGCAGGTCGAGGTCCAGGATCACGCTGCCCTCGGCGAACTGCGGGGCGCGGGCGATCACCTCGCCGTCCTGGTCGACGACGATCGAGTCACCGTCGAAGACCAGCTCGTCCTGGCCGCCGATCATCGCGAGGTACGCGGTCGTGCAGCCGGCCTCCTGGGCCCGCTTGCGGACCAGCTCCAGCCGGGTGTCGTCCTTGTCCCGCTCGTACGGGGAGGCGTTGATCGACAGCAGCAGCCCGGCCCCGGCGGCGCGCGCGGCAGGCACCCGGCCGCCGTCCTGCCAGAGGTCCTCGCAGATCGCGAGCGCCACATCGATGCCGTGCACCCGCACGACGGGCATCGAGTCGCCCGGTACGAAGTACCGGAACTCGTCGAAGACGCCGTAGTTGGGCAGGTGGTGCTTGGCGAAGTTCAGCGCGATCCGCCCGCGGTGCAGCACCGCGGCGGCGTTCCGGGGCGACCCGGCGGGCTGGCCGTAGCGGGCCGCGGCGTGCTCGGAACGGTCGAGGTAGCCGACGACGACCGGGAGCTCCCCGAAGCCCTCCGCGTCCAGGCGCGCGGCGAGCGCACGCAGCGCCTCCCGCGACGCCTCGACGAAGGATGACCGCAGGGCCAGGTCCTCGACGGGGTAACCGGTCAGCACCATCTCGGGGAACGCCACGAGGTGGGCGCCCTGTTCGGCGGAGTGCCGGGTCCAGTGGAGGATCGACTCGGCGTTCTGGGCGAGATCGCCGACGGTCGAGTCGATCTGATTCAGTGCGAGGCGTAGTTGAGGCACGCCGCCCAGTGTAATCGTCTGACTGACGCGATGTCCTGGCGGGCCGTGCGAAAAGCGGCGCGGCCCGCCGGAAGAGCACTCAGCCGCGGTAGCCGAGGACCGTCATCATGCCCGCCTCCGCGTGGTACAGGTTGTGGCAGTGGAGCATCCACAGGCCCGGGTTGTCCGCGTCGAAGTCGACGGTCAGCGTCCGCCGGGGCAGCACGATCGCGGTGTCCTTACGGGCTCCGGAAGCGCCTCCGGTCAGCGCGAAGGTGTGCCCGTGCAGGTGGATGGGGTGCCACATGGCCGTCGGGTTGCGGAACTCCAGCCTGACCCGCTCCCCGGCCTTCACCGGATGGCGCTGGTCGGCGGTGTAAGGCTTCCGGTCGAAGGCCCAGTCGTACGCCTTCATGGAACCCGTCAGCCTCATCACCACCGTCCGGTCGGGCTTGCGGGCGGGCAGGGCGACGGAGGCGTCCGGGGCCAGCCGGCCGGCCGTCACCAGTTCGCCGTCCAGCTCCTTCGGCCGCACGGAGGCGCCGGGTGCCGCGCCGCCCCCGGTCCGCAGCAGGGCCATCGCGGAGGCGTTCTTGCCCTCGGCCAGCGCGGTCAGCGGGAACACCCCGTCCCCGGCGGTGACCAGCACGTCGTACCGCTCGCCCATCCCGAGCAGCAGGGCGTCCGTCCCGGTGTGCCGGACGGGGAAGCCGTCGGTGTGTGTCACCGTCATCCGGTGGCCGCCGAGCGCGACGCGGAAGGCGGTGTCGCCGCCCGCGTTGATGATCCGCAGCCGGATCCGGTCGCCCGGCCGTGCGAGGAAGGCGGACGGATCGTCGGCCGTACGGCCGTTGACCAGGTAGTACGGGTAGTCCACGTCTCCGGCGTCGCCGCCCAGCAGCTCACTGGTGGCGCCCATCAGCCTCCGCGAGGGCCCGTCGTTCGCGGGTGGGGCCGTCGCCGGCATGGCGTGCCCGGTGTGCCCGCGGCCCCCGGTGAGTTCCCGGAGCACCGCGTCGGGGGTCGAGCCGTCCACCCCGTCGACCCAGTCGTCCAGGACGACGACCCACTCCCTGTCGTAACTGAGTGGCTCCCTCGGGTCGTCCACGATCAGCGGTGCGTACAGCCCGCGGTCCAGCTGGACGCCCGAGTGCGGGTGGAGCCAGTACGTGCCGGGGTCGGGCACGGCGAACCGGTACGAGAAGGCCGTCCCCGCCCCGATCGCCCGCTGGGTCAGCCCGGGGACCCCGTCCATGTCGTTGCGCACGGAGAGCCCGTGCCAGTGCAGGGAGGTGGACTGCGGCAGGTGGTTGGCGAGCGTGAGCGCGAGCGTGTCGCCCGCGGTGACCCGGATCTCGCGCCCGGGGAGCCGGCCTCCGTACGCCCACGAGGTGACGGTGCGTCCGCCGCCCAGTTCGAGGCGGGACGGGGTCGCGATCAGGGTGGCCCTGCGCTCGGGGCCGGCGCCCCGCCGCCGCTCGGCCGCGGCGACCTCGGGGCCGTCGGGGGAGACATAGCCCTCGGGGGCGGTGGTGCCGGACGGTGCCGGATGATGCGTGGCGGAGTGGGACGCGGCGGCGCGGTCGGCGAGAACTCCCGTACCGGCAAGGGCGATCGAGGCGCCGAGCACGGCGCGGCGGGTAAGCTGAGCGGACATACCAGACAGATTACTCATGTCGGGCATGAGGGCGGCAATGGTCCGCCTCCCCCGCGCGGCGGGGTGGCCGGCCCATCCGGTCGTACGGCGTACCGGTCAGTTCCGGGAGTAGACCTTCTCCACCCAGCAGGCGATCTGGCCGTCGGAGAGGTGCTGGGCCAGATCGGCCTCGCTGATCATGCCGATCAGCTTCTTGTTCTCGACCACCGGCAGCCGGCGGATCCGGTGGGTCTGCATCTCCTCCAGCACCGCCTCCACCTCGGCCTCCGCGTCGATCCAGCGCGGCGTGCCCTGGGCGAGCTCGCCGGCGGTCACCTTCGACGGGTCGCGGCCCATGGCCACACAGCCGACCACGATGTCGCGGTCCGTGAGGATGCCGACCATCCGGCCCTGCTCGCCGTTCTCCGAGATGGGCAGCGCGCCGACCCTGTGGTCCCGCATCAGCTGGGCGGCGCGGTCGAGGGTCTCGTGTGCCGGGATCCAGGTGGCGCCGGTGTGCATGATGTCCTTGGCGGTGGTCATGGGGTTCCCTCCTGCGTGCCGCTGGGCACTCGCGTACGACCCCGAGCGAACCCATCGTCATGGGCCCGCCCGGGGCACGCGACCGCTCTCACCCATTCGGGTGCGGTGGTGCGCGGGAACCCTTGCGGGACAGGCGTCAGGACGCCTTCCCCGGGCGGGGCGCGGCACCCCGCTCCGCCAGCATCCCGGCCATGGCCTCCAGCTCGGACTGCTGGCCCTCGACCATGCCCCGGGCCAGCCGTTTCTCGACCTTCACGGTGCACAGGTCCGCGCAGCCGCGAGCCATGTCGACACCGCCCCTGTGGTGGTCGGTCATCAACTGGAGGTACAGGATCTCGGCCTGCTCGCCGTGGGCCCCGCGGAGCTGTTCGAGCTCGGTGCGGGTCGCCATGCCGGGCATGAGGGACCCGTCATGGGGCTCGTAACCGCCGTCCATGCCCGGCATCCCGGCCATGTCGTGGCCCGCGTGCCGCCCCGCACTCATCCAGGCCATCGGCTCCTGCCCGGCGGCCGCCTTCGGCAGCTCCCACAGATCCAGCCAGCCGAGCAGCATGCCCCGCTGGTTGGCCTGCGTGTTGGCGATGTCGTACGCGAGCCGGCGCACGTCCTCGTCGTCGGTGCGGTCGCGCACGATGAAGGACATCTCCACGGCCTGCTGATGGTGGACGGCCATGTCGCGCGCGAAGCCGGCGTCCGCGGAATCAGCCGCCGGGACCTGCGGGGCGGGGGCGGACACGTGATGCTCCGCCCCGCCGTCCCGCGCGGCGGCGACGGTCGCAGCCCCCGCGAACAGCAGTGCGAGCGCGACGGCGGAACCGGCGGCCCAGCGGATGCGCCGCGTGCGCCCCGCCGCTTCCGCCGTCTCTGTCACCTCCGTCACCTCCGTCACCTCCGTCACCTCCGTCACCTCTGTCACCTCTGTCACCTCTGTCACGGGGCCGCCCGCCCGCCGGTGCACGCCGCGCCCGGCTCGGGCGTCTGCGGGCCCTGCACGTACTTGGCGAAGAACTGCGCCACCCGCCGGTCATCGGCACCGTCCACCGTGACCTGCTTGCCCCAGGCGCTCAGCATGATGGTGCCGGCCTGGTCCTTGTAAGGGCTCATCAGTGAGTACGGGGTCTTCGCGACCCGCTCGGAGAGCTTGTCCACATCGGCGGCCGAGGCCTTGTCCGTGTACGTCACCCACACGGAACCGTGCTCCAGTGCGTGCACGGCGTTCTCGTCGGGAATGGCCTTTTCGTATACCTCGCCGTCGCAGTTCATCCAGACGGGGCTGTGGTCACCGCCTACCGGAGGCCTCATCGGGTACGAGATGGTTTCGGTGACGTGGTTGCGGGTCAGCTTCTTCGCGTCCCACGTCTTCTCGCCCTGGATCGGCCCGTCGGCCAGTTCCTTCTTCTCCGCCTCGGACTGCTCGGCGTTCTTGGCGTCCGAGGCCTTCTGGTCGGCCGAGGCCTCGGACCGGTCGATCAGGGTGTAGGTCCCGAAGGTGACGAGACCTGCGACGACGACGGCGCTGAGGCTTATGACGAGCACCCGGCTGCGGCGGTCTCGCGCGCGGTCGGCGTTGCGCATCTGCTCTATGCGGGTCCTGCGGTCGAAGCTCATGTCGTAGGTCCTTCTGCGAAGGGGCGATGAGAGGAGGAAAACGGTCGGGAACCGGTGCGTGCGGGGCAGTTGCGAGGCCGTCGCGCCCCATACGCGCCATGGCCGACGATCGTAGTGGGTGGCCGCGTGCTCCATCTCACGTCGTGTGCGTAATCTGGGTGAAATCCGGGGTCGTGATACTGGACGTTCCCCCTTACCCCGGGCGGTGGTGCACGGACCGTCTGAACTGCAAGGATGTGGCTATGGACAAGCAGCAGGAATTCGTCCTCAGGACACTTGAGGAGCGCGACATCCGGTTCGTACGACTGTGGTTCACCGACGTGCTCGGTTACCTCAAGTCCGTCGCCGTGGCCCCTGCCGAGCTGGAACAGGCGTTTGACGAGGGAATCGGCTTCGACGGCTCCGCCATCGAGGGCTTCGCCCGGGTGTACGAGTCGGACATGATCGCCAAGCCGGATCCGGGCACCTTCCAGATCCTGCCGTGGCGCGCGGAGGCCCCCGGCACGGCCCGGATGTTCTGCGACATCCTGATGCCCGACGGTTCGCCGTCCTTCGCCGACCCGCGCTACGTGCTCAAGCGCATCCTGGCCAAGACCTCCGACCTGGGCTTCACCTTCTACACCCACCCGGAGATCGAGTTCTTCCTGCTGAAGAACAAGCCGGTCGACGGCAGCCGACCCACCCCCGCGGACAGCTCCGGCTACTTCGACCACACCCCGCAGAACGTCGGCATGGACTTCCGCCGCCAGGCGATCACCATGCTCGAATCCATGGGCATCTCGGTCGAGTTCAGCCACCACGAGGGCGCCCCGGGCCAGCAGGAGATCGACCTGCGGTACGCGGACGCACTCTCCACCGCCGACAACATCATGACCTTCCGCCTGGTCATGAAGCAGGTCGCGCTGGAGCAGGGCGTGCAGGCGACCTTCATGCCGAAGCCGTTCTCGGAGTACCCCGGCTCGGGCATGCACACCCACCTCTCCCTCTTCGAGGGCGACCGCAACGCGTTCTACGAGTCCGGCGCCGAGTACCAGCTGTCGAAGGTGGGCCGCTCCTTCATCGCGGGCCTGCTCAAGCACGCCGCGGAGATCTCCGCCGTCACCAACCAGTGGGTCAACTCCTACAAGCGCATCTGGGGCGGCTCCTCCCGCGCCGCGGGCGCCGGCGGCGAGGCCCCCTCGTACATCTGCTGGGGCCACAACAACCGCTCCGCGCTGATCCGCGTCCCCATGTACAAGCCCGGCAAGACCGGCTCGGCCCGCGTCGAGGTCCGCTCGATCGACTCCGGCGCCAACCCCTACCTGACGTACGCGGTGCTCCTGGCCGCGGGCCTCAAGGGCATCGAGGAGGGCTACGAGCTCCCGGCCGGCGCCGACGACGACGTCTGGGCCCTGTCCGACGCGGAGCGCCGCGCGATGGGCATCGAGCCGCTGCCGCAGAACCTGGGCGAGGCGATCGCGCTGATGGAGAAGAGCGAACTGGTCGCCGAGACGCTCGGCGAGCACGTCTTCGACTTCTTCCTGCGCAACAAGAAGCAGGAGTGGGAGGAGTACCGCTCCGAGGTCACCGCCTTCGAGCTGAAGGCGCTGCTGCCGGTGCTGTAGGCGCAGGTCAGCGCCGTCAGGGCGCTTGGGCGTGGCTTCGGGCCGACGGGGCGCTTCCGTCGGCCCGAAGCCGTGTCAGGGGGCGGGGCCGTCCGGGGGCCGTCCCGAGGCAGGATGGGCCCGTGATGCCTCCCCGACTGCGGTGGTGCGACCCCCGCCCCATACCTCCCTTCAACCGGCAGGAGCCGGTGACCACGATCGTTCGTGATCCCGGCTTCTACGAGCCGACGGAAGAGGACGACTGCTGGACGTTCGGGTACCTCTGCCAGACGCATGACCGCCCGTACCGGTACGCCTCCTGTGGAGAAGGGCCACATGTCATCGCCCTGCACTGCGGCGAGCACGGGCTGGAGAACATGTGGCCGCAACCGTTGATGCTCTTGTTCCCGGAAGGATTCGATCCTCTTCTGAGCGCCACCCAACTGGCCTGGGCGGCGGAATAGGACGGACCGGACCCAGGGTGCTGCCCTGCGTGCTCCGCCGCGAGGGTGACGTTTCGTCCCGGGCCCGTGAGCAGCACGGCGACGAACGGCGACCGCATGACTGCTGACTAATCGTCAGATCTCTGCGATGCTCCGCGCCATGGCGGATGAACCGGGAACGGAAGGCCCGACAGGGGAGGCGCCCCGGGGTGCCCCGGACGTGCTGGCGCCGGCCCGGCTGGGGCCGCTCGGGTTGCGTAACCGGGTCATCAAGGCCGCGACCTTCGAGGGGGCCACCCCCGACGCGCTGGTCACCCAGGAGCTCATCGACTACCACCTGCGCCCTGCGGAGGGCGGGGTCGCGATGACCACCGTGGCCTACTGCGCGGTCGCGCCGGAGGGGCGTACCGAGCGGCGGCAGCTGTGGATGCGGCCCGAGGCGCTGCCCGGGCTGCGCAGGCTCACCGAGGCGGTGCACGGTACCGGTGCCGCCGTCAGCGCCCAGCTGGGGCACGCCGGTCCGGTGGCCGACGGGCGGTCCAACCAGCTGGCCTCCCTCGCCCCGATGGCCGGCTTCAACGCGCTGAGCATGCGCCGTAACAAGGCGGCGACCGCCGAGGACATCGACCGGGTGATCAAGGCCCACGCCGACGCGGCCCTGTTGGCGGCAGAGGCAGGGTTCGATGCCGTGGAGATCCACCTCGGGCACAACTACCTGGCCAGCGCCTTCCTCAGCCCCCGGCTGAACCGCCGCACCGACGCCTACGGTGGCTCACTGCGCGCCCGTGCCGCCGTGGCGCTGGGCATCACCCGGGCGGTGCGTGACGCGTTGGGCGACCGGCTCGCCATCACCGCCAAGCTGAACATGAAGGACGGGGCGCCCGGCGGGCTCACCGTGGACGACAGCCTCCAGGTCGCCCGCTGGCTGGAGGAGGAGGGCACGGTCGATGCCCTCGAACTGACGGCGGGAAGCTCCCTGTTGAACCCGATGTACCTGTTCCGTGGGGGAGCGCCCGTCGCCGAGTTCGCGGCGAACTTCCCGTTCCCGCAGCGTCTCGCGATCCGGGCCGTGGGCCGGGGCGTGTTCCGCACGTATCCGTACCAACCCCTGTACCTGCTCGAATCCGCCCGGAGGTTCCGCGCCGCGCTGGACCTCCCGCTGATCCTCCTGGGCGGGGTCACCGACCGGGAGGGCATGGACCGCGCCATGGCGGAGGGCTTCGAGTTCGTCGCGATGGCCCGCGCCCTGTTGCGAGAGCCGGACCTGCTGCACCGTATCGGCCGCGACGCGGCCACCCGCTCGCAGTGCATCCACTGCAACCGCTGCATGCCCACCATCTACACGCGGACCCGCTGCCCGCTGATCGGGGAAGAGGACCCGGAGGGCTGAGGAGCGCGTGAATGGTGCGTGTGGCGCCCCGCCCGGCTCAGGCGAAGCTCCGTCCCATCTCGTCCAGGACCTCGTCGATCACGTCGACCGGATCCCGGGCCAGATCCTCCTCGATCCACACGCACATCGCGATCCGCAGCGAGGCGAGGAATGCCGCGGCGAGGACCAGGGGGCGGACCGGGTCCGGGGCCCGGCCGGGGCGGGCGGCCACCGCATCCGCCAGGTCGCGTTCCAGCGCGGCGTGATTGGCGAGCTGACGGGCCAGCAGGGACGGGTGGTTCATGGCGAGACGGGTGCGGACGGCCCATTCGCGTTCCGGAGGGGCGACGCGCTCGGCGAACTGGGCCACGGCCGCCCGCAGCGCCGGCCAGGCCCCCTCGTCGGCGGGGCGCTCCCGCACCGCCCGCACCAGCTCCCTGATCTGCTGCTCCTCGCCGTGGAGCAGGGCGTCCTCCTTGCCCGCGAAGTAGTTGGAGAACGTTCTGCGGGAGATCCCGGCCGCATCCGCCACGGCCTCCACCGTGAGCTGGTCGAAGCCGTGCTCGACGGTCAGCCGCAAGGCCGCTTCGTGCACGGCCTGCCGGGTGGCTTCCTTCTTGCGTTCCCGCAGTCCCACAGCGCGCTCCATGGGGCCATTATCCGCAGGTGGACCGCCCCGCCGGGGCACGGCCGCCCGGCGGGCCGTCGGTGATTGCGATGGACCGGACTTGTCGGGTCGGCGACAATGCCCGTACGGCTGCCGAGTCACCGTCGGCCGTGGACGGGGGGAGGGGCGATGACCGAGGTCTTCGTGCTGGTCGGACTGCTGCTCTTCACGATCGTGTTCCTGGTCGTGAAGCTGATGCTGAAGGAACGGCGCCGCCCTACGGACAACTTCGACGGCCAGGAGATCGAGCGCCACCACAGCGCCCAGATCCGCGAAACCCGGGCGGCCAACACGTCGATCGCCGTCCACAACCGCTTCATCGACGGCGGCAACGACTACCGGCCCAGGAAGCGCTGAGACGGGCTGAGGTAGTCTTTCGCATCCCCGCACGGGGACGTACTGAAGGAGGTGAGACCCATTACCGCTGTATCAGGCTGGGTGCTCGCCTCACATGATCGCGTGGTCGACCGGACGTAACCGGCCGCGGAGCACCCATCGGCGTTCCCCGAAAGGCTCCGCTCCATGCCGGTCCCGCTGTCCCCGCCCGCCCTGTCCCGCCTCATCACCACCCTCCGCTCCGCCGGCTGCGTATTCGCCGAGGACGAAGCGGATCTGATCGCCGCCACCGCGGCCGGTCCCGCCGAACTCACCGCCATGGTGGAACGGCGCGTCGCCGGCCACCCCCTGGAACACGTCCTCGGCTGGGCCGAGTTCAGCGGACTGCGCATCGCCGTGGGCCCCGGGGTCTTCGTTCCCCGCCGCCGCACCGAGTTCCTGATCCGCCAGGCCGCGGAACTGGCCCCGAGACCGGCCGTCGTGGTCGACCTCTGCTGCGGCTCGGGCGCTCTCGGCGCCGCGCTCGCCGCCGTGCTGGGCCGTGGCGTCGAGCTGCACGCCACCGACGTGGAACCCGCGGCGGTGCGCTGTGCCCGGCGCAACGTCGGTGACCTCGGCCGGGTCTACGGGGGCGACCTCTTCGCCCCCCTGCCCGGCTCCTTGCACGGGCGCGTCGACGTGCTCCTCGCCAATGTCCCGTACGTACCGACGGGCGACGTGGCCCTGTTGCCCGCCGAGGCGCGCGTCCATGAACCGCTCGTCGCCCTCGACGGGGGCGGCGACGGGCTCGACGTCCTGCGCCGGGTGGCCGCCGAGGCACCGCGATGGTTGGCCCCGGGCGGCAGCCTGCTGTGCGAGACGAGTGAACGGCAGGCGGCCCCGGCCGGGGAGATCCTGCGCGGCTGCGGACTGCTGCCGCGCGTGGTCACCTCCGACGAGCTGTACGCCACCGTCGTGATCGGCACGCGGTAGCCCGTCCCCGTGCTCGGGGTTCCGTCCTCAAGCGCCGGACGGGCTTGGTGGTGCGGGTGCTCCGCGGGGTGCGCTTCTGCCCCGGTGGGTGGGGGTGGGGTCCCTCCGGGCAGACTCCTCAAAAATGGCGTGTGCGCCCGACGACGAGCAGGTACCCGGGTCGTACGCCATTTTCTGCGGGGACTGCCCTGCACGCCCCCACCCGGTCGCTCCTGCGTCTGCACGCCGGTGGGACGATCGGTGCAGACTCACGGCGGGCGGGTTCGGGGGCGTGCAGGGGAGTCCCCGCAGGACGACGAACGGATACCCGGGTCCGCGGCGTACCCGCGGAACGTTCGTCGTCTGAGGAGACGCCCCGGAGGGACCCCGGACCCCCACCCACGAACCGCAAGCCCGTCCGGCGATTGAGGACGGAACCCCGAGCCCGGGTGCCGGGCCACGAAACGGACCCGGCACCCCACAGGAACATGCGCGTCCGGCTAGGCTCGGAAGGCTGGAAGGTGATCGGGCGGCGAGCAGGAGAGCGCGGAATGACGACGTTGCCGGGGCGCAGGAGCAGCACGTTCACCCGACTGCTGCGGCACGGTTTCATCGATCCGTCCGCCGCCGAGCGGCTGCTGGATCTGCCGGAACTCTCCTCCGTACGCTCCGACCCGGTCCTCCTCGACGCCCTCGGGGCCACCGCCGACCCCGATCTGGCCCTGCGCGGGGTCGTCCGGCTCGTCGAGGCCGAGGAGGCCGATGAGCGGCAGATCCTGCTGGACACCCTCGTCACCGCCAAGCCCCTGCGGGACCGCCTCCTGGGGGTGCTCGGGGCGTCCGAGGCCCTCGGCGACCACCTGGCGCGGCACCCGCGCGACTGGCAGGCCCTCGTCACGTACGAGGCGGCCGATCTGCACCCGGGGGTCCCCGAGTTCGAGCGGGAGCTGGCCGGGGCCGACGACCCGGACTCGCTGCGCATCGCCTACCGCCGGTGCCTGCTGTCGATAGCGGCACGCGACGTGTGCGGTACGACCGATGTCGCCGAGGCCGCCGCCGAGCTCGCCGACCTGGCCACCGCGACGCTCCGGGCCGCGCTCACCATCGCCCGTACGGCCGCGCCCGCCGACGCCGCTCAGTGCCGGCTCGCCGTCATCGCGATGGGCAAGTGCGGCGGCCACGAGCTGAACTACGTCTCCGACGTCGACGTCATCTTCGTGGCGGAACCCGCCGACCACACCGACAGCGCCGAGGAGAACGCGGCCATGCAGGCCGCCACCCGGCTGGCCGCGCACATGATGCGGATCTGCTCCGACACGACCGTCGAGGGCACCATCTGGCCCGTCGACGCCAACCTCCGGCCCGAAGGCCGCAACGGGCCCCTGGTGCGGACGCTCAGCTCGCACCTCGCCTACTACCAGCGCTGGGCCAAGACCTGGGAGTTCCAGGCGCTCCTCAAGGCCCGGCCGGTCGCCGGCGACCCCGAGCTGGGCGCCGAGTACGTCGAGGCCGTCTCGCCCCTCGTCTGGCAGGCCGCCGACCGCGACAACTTCGTCCCCGACGTGCAGAAGATGCGCCGCCGCGTCGTCGACACCATCCCCGCCGACCGGGTCGACCGCGAGATCAAGCTCGGGCCCGGCGGACTGCGGGACGTCGAGTTCGCCGTCCAGTTGCTCCAGCTCGTGCACGGGCGCAACGACCCCGCCCTGCGCAGAGGATCGACCCTGGAGGCGCTGGGCGCGCTCGCCGACGGCGGATACGTGGGACGGGTGGACGCCTCCCAGCTGGACGACGCCTACCGATTCCTGCGCGCCATGGAGCACCGCATCCAGCTCTACCGGCTGCGCCGCACCCATCTGGTTCCGGTGGACGAGCCGGACCTGCGGCGGCTCGGACGCTCCCTCGGCATGCGTACCGACCCCATCGCCGAGCTGAACCAGGCCTGGAAGCGGCACGCCTCCGTGGTGCGCCGGCTGCACGAGAAGCTGTTCTACCGGCCGCTGCTCGACGCCGTCGCCCAGCTCGCCCCCGGCGAGTCCCGGCTCAGCGCGAAGGCCGCCGCCCACCGCCTCGTGGCCCTCGGGTACGAGGACCCGGCGGCCGCCCTGCGGCATCTGGAGGCGCTGTCCTCCGGGGTGTCGCGCAAGGCCGCCATCCAGCGCACGCTGCTGCCGGTGCTGCTCGGCTGGTTCGCCGACTCCGCCGACCCGGACGCCGGACTCCTCGGTTTCCGCAAGGTGTCCGACGCACTCGGGAAGACCCCGTGGTACCTGCGTCTGCTGCGGGACGAGGGCGCGGCCGCCGAGAACCTCGCACGGGTACTGTCCGCCGGCCGGCTCGCCCCCGACCTGCTGCTGCGCGCCCCCGAGGCGGTCGCCCTCCTCGGTGACCCGCAGGGGCTGAAGCCCCGCAGCCGGGAGCACCTGGAGCAGGAGGTGCTGGCCGCGGTGGGGCGCGCGGAGGACGCGGAGTCGGCCGTGGCGGTGGTGCGCGGGGTGCGTCGGCGCGAGCTGTTCCGTACGACGGCCGCGGACCTCATCGGCTCGTACGGCACCGAGGAGAACCCGGCCGAGCCCGACCCCGGGGCGCTCGTCGACCGGGTCGGCAGCGCGGTCACCGATCTGAACGCCGTCACGATCGCGGGGGCGCTGCGTGCCGTCGTCCGCGCGGAGTGGGGCGACACCCTGCCCACCCGGTTCGCGGTGATCGGCATGGGCCGCTTCGGCGGCCACGAGCTCTCGTACGGCTCCGACGCGGATGTCCTGTTCGTCCACGCGCCGCGGGAGGGCGTGGAGGAGCAGGAGGCGAGCCGGGCCGCGAACCGGGTGGTCGCCGAGATGCGCAGGCTGCTCCAGCTGCCCACCGCCGACCCGCCGCTGCTCATCGACGCGGATCTGCGCCCCGAGGGCAAGACCGGGCCGCTGGTGCGCACGCTGAAGTCGTACGGGGCGTACTACCGCCGCTGGTCGCTGGTCTGGGAGAGCCAGGCCCTGCTGCGCGCCGAGCCCATGGCGGGCGACATCGACCTCGGCCGCGCATTCGTCGAGCTCATCGACCCGCTGCGGTATCCGGTGGACGGGCTGGGTGAGGACGCGGTCCGGGAGATCCGGCGGCTGAAGGCGCGGATGGAGTCGGAGCGGCTGCCGCGCGGCGCGGACCCGACGCTCCACGCGAAGCTGGGACGGGGCGGTCTGAGCGACGTCGAGTGGACGGTCCAGCTGATGCAGATGCAGCACGGCTGGGCGGAGCCGGGGCTGCGCACCACCCGGACGAGGGAGGCGCTGGCGGCGGCGTGCGCCGCGGGCCTGATTCCGGCGGAGGACGCGCAGACGCTGGACGAGGCGTGGGTGCTGGCGTCGCGGGTCCGCAACGCGGTGATGCTGGTGCGCGGGCGGCCGGGCGACACCTTCCCCTCGGGGCCGCGGGAGCTGACCGCCGTGGGGCGGTATCTGGGGTACGAGCCCGGGCATGTCGGGGACATGTTGGACGACTACCGGCGGATCACGCGGAGGGCTCGGGCGGTGGTGGAGGAGCGGTTCTACGGGGCGGCGGGGTAGGAGGCCCCCGGCGGGGCCGTTGTGGGAGTGGTGCGGGTGCGTGGGGGTTTGGGGGGTGCCGGCCCAGGCCCCCGCTCCTCAATCGCCGGACGGGCTTGAGACGACCGGCCGACGCTGCCTCGTCACCGCGGACAGCCGGGGTCGGCGCGTCGGTTTCGGGGGGACCAGCTTCGGCAGGTGGTGCGGCAGCGCTCCGTACCAGGCGTACGACACCGCGTAACCGAAGGCCAGGCAGGCCATGCCGCCCACCGCGTCCAGCCAGAAGTGGTTGGCCGTCGCCACGATCACGATCAGCGTGACCGTCGGGTACAGCAGGCCCAGGATGCGCGCCCACGGCGCGGAGGCCAGGGCGAAGACGGTCAGACCGCACCACAGCGACCAGCCGATGTGCATCGACGGCATCGCCGCGTACTGGTTCGACATCTGTTTGAAGTTGCCCGAGGCCATCGAACCCCAGGTCTGGTGGACCATGACCGTGTCGATGAAGTGGCCGCCGTTCATCAGCCGGGGCGGGGCCAACGGGTACAGGTAGTAGCCGAGCAGGGCCGCGGCCGTGGTCGCGAACAGCGCCAGACGGGCCGGTGCGTAGCGGCCCGGGTGGCGGCGGAACAGCCATACGAGCACGCCGATGGTGACGACGAAGTGCAGGGTCGCGTAGTAGTAGTTCATCGACACGATCAGCCATGTCACCGAGTTGACCGCGTGGTTGACGGACTGCTCCACGGCGATGCCCAGGAACCGTTCGACCGACCAGAGCCAGTCGGCGTTGGAGAGGGCCGCGGCCTTCTGCTCGGGGACGGCGTTGCGCACCAGCGAGTACAGCCAGTAACTGGCCGCGATCAGCAGGATTTCGAACCAGAGGCGTGGCCGTCTGGGCGACCGTGGGGCACGCAGTCCCTCACGGGCCCGGACGAGCAGTCCGCTGATCCGGTTTCCGTCGCCGTTCCGCTTCGTATGCGCCTCGGGAGCCGCCTCGTTCACGATGGGTGACGCGGTGGCCTCCGTGCGGCCTTCCTGTCGTTTCACGCTCAATTCACCCATAGGCACAGAGTCTGCCAGATTTGCCCCTCCAGCCGATGATCCTCCGGTGGGGAGCGGGTTGCACGTCCTGCGGGTTACGAACGCGCGTGGGATCCTGAAACAGCCGGGGCAACGGAGGCCGCCGCGTCGGGGCCGGGTCGTGCCGCTGTCGAGCCGCGCACGACCAGTTCCGGCATGAAGACGAATTCGCTGTGCGGGGCGGGTGTGCCGCCGATCTCCTCCAGGAGCGTACGCACCGCTGCCTGGCCCATCGCCGTCACCGGCTGCCGGATCGTGGTCAGGGGCGGATCGGTGAACGCTATGAGCGGTGAGTCGTCGTAACCGACCACCGAGAGGTCCCGCGGCACGTCCCGGGAGATCCGGCGGGCGGCGCGGATCGCGCCGAGCGCCATCATGTCGCTCGCGCACACCACGGCCGTGCAGCCGCGCTCCATCAGCGCCGACGCGGCGGCCTGACCGCCCTCCAGCGTGTACAGGGAGTGCTGGATCAGCTCCTCCACCTGGTCCGCCGTCAGGTTCAACTGCTCCTGCATCGTGGCGTGGAAGCCCTCGATCTTGCGGAGCACGGGGACGAAGCGCTTCGGGCCGACCGCCAGACCGATGCGGGTGTGGCCCAGCGACACCAGGTGTGTCACCGCGAGCCGCATGGCGGCCCGGTCGTCCGGTGAGATGAACGGCGCCTGCACCTTGGGGGAGAAGCCGTTGACCAGGACGAAGGGGACGCCCTGCGCGCGCAGTTGTTCGTAGCGCTGCATGTCGGCCGAGGTGTCGGCGTGCAGCCCGGAGACGAAGATGATGCCGGAGACGCCCCGGTCCACGAGCATCTCCGTGAGCTCGTCCTCCGTGGAGCCGCCCGGCGTCTGGGTCGCCAGCACCGGGGTGTAGCCCTGCCGCGTCAGCGCCTGGCCGATGACCTGGGCGAGCGCCGGGAAGATCGGGTTCTCCAGCTCGGGCGTGATCAGGCCGACCAGGCCCGCGCTGCGCCGGCGCAGCCGGACGGGCCGTTCGTAGCCGAGGACGTCGAGCGCCGCAAGGACGGATTCACGGGTGGTCGCGGCAACACCGGGCTTGCCGTTCAGTACGCGGCTGACCGTCGCTTCGCTGACCCCCGCCTGAATTGCGATATCGGCAAGCCGTGCGGTCATGGGACTGGACTGTACCGGGCGTGGGTCGGATTGCCCACCATGCGCAGGAATCGGGCGACAGCGTCCCCGGGGGCCCGTGCGCATGCCCTCCGGAGCAAGCGGTTCCGCGGGTCGACAGCAACATCTTGCAAAGTCTTGCGAGACGGGTTTGCCGGCTGCGGTCGGATCGTCGCACTGCGGAATCAGGCGTGGTCGCCCGCTACTGCCAGGGATCGGGTACTTCCGTCAAGAGGCTTGACGGCAACCGTGAGGACACGCGAATGTAACGATCGTCGGAGCTTGCAGAAATCTTCCGCAAAGTCTTTCGGCCGTCTTTCATCCTTGTTACGTTCACGTCGACCCGGCGCCGCGACGGAGCGGTACGGCAGTTGAAGGAGTTCAGATGCGACGTGGCATAACGGCCACCGCCCTGGTCGCGGCCCTGGCGCTCGCGGCGACCGCCTGCGGCAGCGATGACGACAGTTCCGACGGCACCTCCAAGAGCTCGGGCGAGCTCTCCGGAACGGTGACGTGGTGGGACACCTCCACCGCGGGCAGCGAGGACAAGGTCTTCAAGAAGCTCGCCGAGGGCTTCGAGAAGGAGCACCCGAAGGTCGACGTCAAGTACGTCAACGTGCCCTTCGGTGACGCCCAGAACAAGTTCAAGAACGCCGCCCAGTCCGGCTCCGGCGCCCCCGACGTGATCCGCTCCGAGGTCGCCTGGACCCCCGAGTTCGCGGACCTCGGCTACCTGGCCCCGCTGGACGGCACCGCCGCCCTGGTGAAGCAGGACGACTTCCTGAAGCAGGCCGCGGCCTCCACCAAGTACAACGGCAAGACGTACGCGGTGCCGCAGGTCATCGACTCCCTGGGCATCTTCTACAACAAGAAGATGTTCAAGGCGGCCGGCGTCGAGGTCCCGACGTCGATCGACGAGCTGAAGGCCGTCTCGAAGAAGATCAAGGACAAGACCGGCAAGACCGGCCTCTACCTGCGCGGCGACGACGCGTACTGGTTCCTGCCCTTCCTGTACGGCGAGGGCGGCGACATGGTCAACGCCGCCGACAAGTCCGTCACCATCGACGACGAGGCCGGCGTCAAGGCCATGAAGGTCGTCAAGGACCTCGTCGACTCGGGCGCCGCGAAGACGGACGCGACGGACGGCTGGGAGAACATGCAGTCGTCCTTCAAGGACGGCGATGTCGCGATGATGATCAACGGCCCGTGGGCCATGGCCGACACGTACGCCGGCAAGGAGTTCAAGGACAAGACGAACCTGGGCGTCGCCCCGGTCCCGGCCGGCTCCGCCGCGCAGGGTGCCCCGCAGGGCGGTCACAACCTGGCCGTCTACGCCGGTTCCAAGAACCTCGAGGCGTCCTACGCCTTCGTCGACTACATGACCTCCGTCAAGACGCAGGCCCAGGTCACCAAGGAGCTCAACCTCCTGCCGACCCGCACCTCCGCCTACGCCGAGGAGCCCGTCGTCGACAACGAGATCGTCGGCTTCTTCAAGCCGGTCGTCGAGAGCGCCGTCGAGCGCCCCTGGATCCCGGAGACCGGCAGCCTCTTCGCGCCGCTCGTCACCGAGTACACGAAGGTCCTCACCGGCCAGACCTCCCCGGAGAAGGCCGTCAAGACGACCGGCGACTCCTACCGCAAGCTCCTCAAGGGCTGGAAGTAACTCAGGAAGGCAGGCCGGCTGATGGCTGTCCACACCAGCCAGTCGGTGGCGAAGGCCGCGGGCGACGACGTCGCCCGCGGCCGGAGCCGCGGTACTGGTAACCCCCCGCCGCCGAGCAGGCTCCGGCGGGCCCTGTCGACGCACTGGTACGCCTGGACCATGGTGGCCCCGGTCGTCGTCGTGATCGGCGTGATCATCGGGTATCCGCTGGTCCGCGGCATCTACCTGTCGCTGACCGACGCCAACGAGCGCAACGTCGCGCGGTCCATCGGTGTCAACCACATGCCCGCCACGTACGAGTTCGTGGGCCTGGACAACTACGCCGACGCGCTCACCGGTGACCAGTTCCTCGGCACGCTCGGGTGGACCCTGGTGTGGACGGTCTCCTGCGTGGCCATCACCTTCGGCCTCGGCATGGCGCTCGCGAACATCCTGAACCGCAGGATCGCCGGGCGCTCCGCCTACCGGATGGCGCTCATCCTTCCCTGGGCCATCCCCGGCTTCGTCTCCGTCTTCGCCTGGCGCTTCCTCTACAACGAGGACCGCGGGCTGCTCAACAAGATCCTCTCCGGTGGCGGCTTCGACGGCATCGCCTGGCTCGATGACCCCACCTGGGCGAAGATCTCCGTCATCGCCGTCAACGTGTGGCTCGGCGTGCCCTTCATGATGGTCGCCCTCCTCGGCGGGCTTCAGTCCATCCCCAGCGAGCACTACGAAGCCGCTGAGATGGACGGCGCCACCGCCTGGCAGCGCTTCCGCCACATCACGCTGCCCGGACTGCGGCCCGTCTCCACGACGGTGATCCTGCTCTCCACCATCTGGACGTTCAACATGTTCCCGGTGATCTTCCTGCTGACCCGTGGCGGACCCGGCGACGCGACCCAGATCCTGGTGACCCAGGCGTACAAGTTCTCCTTCGAGATCAGCCCGCGCGACTTCGCGCAGTCCTCCACGTGGGGCGTGCTGATCCTCGTGCTCCTGCTGCTCTTCGCCGCCGTGTACCGGCGAGTCCTCCGCACCCAGGGAGACGACTGGTGACCACCACCGCACCCACCACCGCCGCGCGGCACTCCGCGCCCAGGGTCCGGCTGCGCGGAGAGCGTTCACCGCTGGCCTCCACGGCACTGCACCTGACGCTGATCGTCGCGTCCGTGATCGCGGTCTTCCCCGTCCTCTGGGTCCTGCTCACCTCGCTGAAGCCCGCCGAGTTCGCGACCACCACGGACTTCTTCAAAGAGACGACCTTCGAGAACTACACGAACCTGCTCCGGAACACGAAGTTCCTGACGTGGTTCGGCAATTCGGTGGTCGTCGCGGGACTCACCACGCTCATCGGCGTGATCGTCTCCGCCTCCACCGGCTACGCCGTCAGCCGCTTCCGCTTCCCCGGCAAGCGCGGGCTGATGTGGACGCTGCTGATCACCCAGATGTTCCCGGTCGCCGTCCTCATCGTGCCGATCTACAACATCATGGCGGGCATGGGGCTGCTGAATAAGCCGGCCGGTCTCGTCATCACCTACCTCACCATCTCGGTGCCGTTCTGCGCCTGGATGATGAAGGGCTTCTTCGACACCATCCCGCGCGAGATCGACGAGTCGGGCCAGGTCGACGGCCTCACCCCGTTCGGCACGTTCTGGCGGCTCATCCTGCCGCTGGCCAAGCCGGGCCTCGCCGTCACCGCGTTCTACTCCTTCATCACCGCCTGGGGCGAGGTGGCGTACGCCTCCGCGTTCATGGTCGGCGAGGACAACCTCACGCTCGCGGGCGGCCTGCAGTTGTTCGTCAACCAGTACGGGGCCCAGTGGGGTCCGATGACCGCCGCGTCCGTGCTCATCGCGATACCCGCGGCCCTGGTCTTCCTGTTCGCGCAGAAGCACCTCGTCACCGGCATGTCCGCCGGAGCCGTCAAGGGCTGAGGCGGGAGGGTGCTGACGATCTCGACCGGGCTCCCGGTGTCCGGCACGCACATCTGCGGCGTTGCCCAACCGTCCCAATAGCTCCGCTATGGGGACGCTCGGGCGCCTTGCAGCGACACCGCTCGCTGATCCGGCCGAGATCGTCAGCACCCTCCACCGCAGCAGCACGACCCGCACGCACCAGTCACGGTGGCGCCGGCATCCCGACCCGGTCCCGGCGCCACCCCCCACCCAGACACCCCAGGGACGACATGACCCAGCACCTCGCTGCCCCCTCCACCGGCACGTCCGACGAGGCCACGGGCCACCGCACCGGCTGGTGGCAGGACGCGGTGATCTACCAGGTCTATCCGCGCAGCTTCGCCGACGGCAACGGCGACGGCATGGGCGATCTCGCAGGCGTCACCGCCCGGCTCCCGTACCTCAAGGAGCTCGGCGTCGACGCGGTGTGGCTCAGCCCCTTCTACGCCTCCCCGCAGGCCGACGCGGGCTACGACGTCGCCGACTACCGGGCCATCGACCCCATGTTCGGCACCCTGCTGGACGCCGACGCACTGATCCGGGACGCCCACGACCTGGGCCTGCGGATCATCGTCGACCTGGTGCCCAACCACTCCTCCGACCAGCACGAGTGGTTCAAGCGCGCCCTCGCCGAAGGCCCCGGCTCCGCGCTGCGCGACCGCTACCACTTCCGCCCCGGCAAGGGTGCGAACGGCGAACTCCCGCCCAACGACTGGGAGTCCATCTTCGGCGGCCCGGCCTGGACCCGGACCACCGACGCGGACGGCACGCCCGGCGAGTGGTACCTCCACCTCTTCGCGCCCGAGCAGCCCGACTTCAACTGGGAACACCCGGCCGTCGCCGACGAGTTCCGCTCGATCCTGCGCTTCTGGCTCGACATGGGCGTCGACGGCTTCCGGGTCGACGTGGCGCACGGTCTCGTCAAGGCCGAGGGGCTGCCCGACCTGGGCGCGCACGACCAGTTGAAGCTGCTGGGCAACGATGTCATGCCCTTCTTCGACCAGGACGGCGTGCACGAGATCTACCGCAGCTGGCGCACCATCCTCGACGAGTACCCCGATGCGATGGGGCCCGAAGGGCCTTCCTCGGAGGGGCGGCGGCGGGCGACGGGTGGGCGCATCGCGGTGGCCGAGGCGTGGACCCCGACCGTCGAGCGCACCGCCAACTACGTACGCCCCGACGAGATGCACCAGGCGTTCAACTTCCAGTACCTGGCGACCGCCTGGGACGCCGCCGAGCTGCGTGCCGTCATCGACTCCTCGCTGAACGCCATGCGTCCGGTCGGCGCCCCCACCACCTGGGTGCTCTCCAACCACGACGTCACCCGGCACGCCACCCGCTTCGCCAACCCGGCCGGCCTCGGCACCCAGATCCGTACCGCGGGCGACCGCGAGCTGGGTCTGCGCCGGGCCCGTGCGGCCAGCCTGCTGATGCTGGCGCTGCCCGGATCGGCGTACGTCTACCAGGGCGAGGAGCTCGGCCTGCCCGACGTCACCGACCTGCCCGACGAGGCCCGTCAGGACCCGTCGTTCTTCCGCGCCGAGGGCCAGGACGGCTTCCGCGACGGCTGCCGGGTCCCGATCCCGTGGACCCGCGAGGGCAGCTCGTACGGCTTCGGCGGCGGTGGCAGCTGGCTGCCGCAGCCCGCCGGCTGGGGCGAGCTGAGCATCGAGGCGCAGACCGGCGCCCCCGGCTCCACCCTGGAGCTGTACCGGGCCGCGATCGCCGCCCGCCGGGTGCACCCCGGGCTCGGCGCCGGAACCGGGGTGGAGTGGCTGGACGCCCCCGAGGGCCTGCTGGTCTTCGCCCGTCCCGGCTTCGTCTGCACCGTGAACACCACGGGCGCCCCGGTGCGCATCCCCGTACGCGGCACCGTCCTGCTGTCCAGCACCCCGGTGGCAGCCGACGGCGCCGAGATCGAGCTGCCGGCGGACACCACGGTGTGGTGGACGGTGTGAGTGTTCCCCTGCCGCGAAGCCCCGGCACGGGCGGCGCGCTGCGACTGTCGGACATCGCCGGCCAGGCGTCCGTCAGCGAGGCGACCGTCAGCCGGGTGCTCAACGGCAAGCCGGGCGTCGCGGACACCACGCGTCAGCGGGTGCTCGCGGCGCTCGACATCCTCGGCTACGAACGCCCCGTCCGGCTGCGGCAGCGCAGTGCCGGGCTCATCGGACTGGTGACGCCCGAGCTCACCAACCCGATCTTCCCGGCGTTCGCGCAGTCCGTGGAGCAGGTCCTGGCGGGCCACGGCTACACCCCGGTGCTCTGCACCCAGCTGCCCGGCGGCGCCACCGAGGACGAGCTCGTCGAGCAGCTCGTCGAACGGGGCGTCGGCGGCATCGTGTTCCTCTCCGGACTGCACGCCGACACCTCGGCCGACCCGGCGCGCTACGCCGCGCTGACCGACCGCGGCGTGCCGTTCGTCCTGATCAACGGCTACAACGAGCGCATCAGCGCCCCGTTCGTCTCGCCCGACGACAACGCCGCCGTGCGGATGGCCGTGGGCCACCTCGCCGAACTCGGCCACCGCCGCGTCGGTCTGGCCATCGGACCGCAGCGCTACGTGCCCTCCCGCCGCAAGCGGGACGGGTTCGTGGACGCCGCGGTCTCGTTGCTGGGCCTGGACCGCGCCGATGCCGAGAACCTGGTCTGCTCCACGCTGTTCAGCGTCGAGGGCGGCCAGGTGGCGGCCGGAGCGCTGCTCGACCAGGGGTGCACCGGCATCGTCTGCGGCAGCGACCTGATGGCGCTCGGCGTGGTGCGCGCCGCCCGGGACCGCGGCCTCGACGTGCCGCGTGACGTGTCCGTGGTCGGCTTCGACGACTCGCAGCTCATCGCGTTCACCGACCCGCCGCTGACCACGGTGCGCCAGCCGGTGCAGGCGATGGCGGCGGCCGCGGTGGGCGCGCTGCTGGAGGAGATCGGCGGCAGTCCGGTGCAGCGCACGGAGTACGTGTTCCAGCCGGAGCTGGTGGTACGGGGGTCCACGGCGGCGCTCCGCAGCGCCTGAACGGGCGTGGGAGCGGGGCCGGGTCCGGAGGGGGGATCCGGCCCCGTTCCCCTCACCACCCCGGCCGGCGGCGCTCCCCTGTGACGAGGTGGGCGTCGGGCCGGGGTTCAGGCCGGCTGGTCACGCGTCAGCGCGGAGGCCGTCGTCCGGGCGAACGCGTCCGGGTTGTCCAGCATGATGTTGTGGCCGCAGTCCGGGACAGGGACCACACGCACACCGGCTCCGGTGAGTGCGCCGGCCCCGGCGGGCGCGCCGTCGGCCTGCGGGAACAGGAAGGTGCGGGGGATGCTCAGCCCCAGCAGCAGCTCCCGCACGGGGGGAGTGCCCCCACGGGTGAGGTGTACGGCGCTGCGGTGCAGTGCCTCCAGTCCGGCCAGGCGCATCGTGGACCACCAATGGGGCCCCGCCAGGTCGCGGATCCCCTGCCATCCGCCCGCCAGGAAGTCGGACTCGGACAGGGCGGCGATTCCGCTGCTCCCCTGAGCACCCCGGACCGGCGCCACGGGGTCGAGATTCGCGTCCACCAGGACCAGGCGCGAGACCAGCTGTGGGTGACGCGCCGCCAGGACGACGGCGACGGAACCACCCATGCTGTGCGCCACCAACTCCGCGTCGCCGACGCCCGCGCACGTCAGCGCTTCGGCCAGCGCGTCGGCATGCGATTCGAGGCGGTAGTCGAAGTCCGTCGGCCGGTCACTGATGCCGTGCCCCAGCATGTCGACGAGCAGGGACCTGCGGCCGGTGAGCAGCGGGTGGGCGGCGGCCTGGGCGAAGTAGGCGGGGGAGGTGGCACCGAGGCCGTGCAGATAGACGCGGGCCGGCTCCCGCCCGGGCAGCTCCACCCATCGGATCCGGTCCCCCGCGGCGGTTACTGCGGCATCGCGCACGCTTGGCTCTCCTTCGATCGCTACGGACTGGCAGGAGCTTACGAGACGGTGCGCGAAGCAGGCCGCCCTGCCGGTGGCCCGGCAGGGCGTCGGCCGGCGCAGGCGTCCATGGTCGACACCGCGAGGCCGCCGCCTTCCGCTCCGAGCGCCGGCGCCGCCTCAGTCCTGCCCGTCGCCCTCATCGAAGAGCCGTACGGTGCCGAGGATCTGGCGGATCATCGTGTCGGACACCTCGTCGGGCACCCCGTGCGCTCCGACATAGGTCCACGACACGAAGTCGCCCTCCGCGTTCTTGAAGGCGAACGTCACCGCCTTGCCGGCGCTGTCGCACTTGCCCTTCTTCGGCGTACCGGACGACGTGACGGTCACCAGGCTGCCCTCGATGCCCGACTTCGTACGGTACGACTCCGGTTCACCGATCGTCAGGCGCGAGCTGTCGGGCTGGGTGTAGCCGCCGTAGACCCAGTTCTTCGCGGTGTCCTCGGCGGCCTCCGCGGCGCTCTTCGAGCCCTTCTCCCCGGTGGTGCCCGTCGAGGCGAGCGGGGTGTCCTCCTCGTTGCCGTCCTTGTCGTCGTCGGAGGTGCACCACTTCTCCTTGAGGACCGCCGGGGCCATCATCGCGACCAGCGGTTTCTCCTCGGGGTCGTCGTCCTCGGCGACGTAGCTGACCCAGTCCGCGGACTGGCGCTCCCAGGAGGCGGGCACGTCGAACGTGATGCCGCGCTTGGCGTTGACCACCGTGTTCCAGCCGGGGACGAGGGGGCCCGAGCTGCCGTCGGCCGCCGACCGGGCCGTGCCGCCGGGGCTCGCCGGGGCGGATGCGGAGGACGTCGCGTCGGCCCGGTCCCTCCCGTCGCCCTTGCCGCCGTCGTCGCGGAGTACGAGGAAGCCCGTCACTCCGCAGGCCACGACGACGGCCGCGGACGCCGCCACGGCGGTGATCGCGGTGCGGCTCCAGCGGCTGCGGGGCGGTTCCGGCGCCGAACTGACGTAGGTGTCCTGAGAGTTCGGCTGCCCGGGGGGCGACTGCTGTCCTTGCCACATGGGCGGTGAGTCTAATCCGGCCTCGTCAGACGCGGTGCGGAGCCCTCGGCGCACGTCAGGCCAGCAGTGCGCGGGCGTGCTCACGGGCCTCGCGCAGCCAGGACGCACGGGTCTCGTCGGAGGAGTCGGTGACCGTCCGGAAGACGACGCGGCGGACGTCGGTGATTCCCACGTACGGCAGGACACATGCCGACCAGATCCGGTCCAGCGGATCACCGAACTCGTCCGCCTCGCGCTCGGCGGGAGTGTCGGAGGTGTTCAGTACGAGCGCCCGGCCGGCCTTCAGCAGTGCCTGCGGCTTCCCGTCCGACGTACCCAGCTTGTAGGCGACGCCGGGCACCATCACGCGCTGCACCCACCCGGTCAGGACGGCGGGCGGCATGCCCCACCAGTTGGGGTGGACGAACACCATGGCGTCGAGCGTGGCCACCTCCGCCCGGTGCGCGGCCAGTTGCGCGTCCGGGGCGTCGGCGGCGGACCGGACCGTCTCCGTCTCGTCGGCGGTCAGCCCGGGGGCGAACCCCTCCGCGCAGAGATCGTGTGCCAGCACCTCGCCGCCCCGGTCGCGGAGCTCGCGCACCACGGCGTCGAACACCGCGTGGTTGAAGCTGCCGGGCCGCGGATGGGCGAGGTAGACCCCGGTACGCACCATGCCAGTTCCCCCAAAGACGTCAGCCGCGGGGGTGCGGAGCAGCCCCCGCTCGGTGCCCATCATGACGGGTGAGGTGTCGCCGGGGGACCGGGCCCCCGCACGCACACGAGGGGCACCGGGAGTCGACCCGGACGGGTCGGCGGGGAGTGTGACCCCCTGGTGCCCCTCTTGTACGTGACCGGCCCGGCCGGCCGGGCGCGTGGGGCCCGGGGTATCGGGACCCTCGGCCGACCGGACCGGAGTCGGGAGAAACGTAACAGCGCTGCAATGTCTTGCGTAAGACCTTGCAGGGAGAAATCTCCAGTGTTTCGCGGATGTGAGCAGCTCGTGTCCAAAGGGTTGACCGCCACCGGACGGGCTCGTACCGTCTCCCCGCAGCAAGGTTTGCATTCTTGCAGCAAGAAGATTCAGGAGCCTTGAGGGCAGGGCGCGTTGCCGTAAGGGCTGCACCGTCACCCGCATTTCCCCCACAGCAGGAGGAAAACATGGCCAGCAGACCCCTGTCTGCCGCGCTCGCCCTGATAGCGGGCGCCGCCGCCCTCGTGGTCCCCGCCACGAACGCGCAGGCGTCCGCCCCGGGCACCAAGGACGTCACCGCCGTCCTGTTCGAGTGGAAGTTCGACTCCGTCGCCAAGGCGTGTACGGACACCCTCGGTCCGGCCGGCTACGGCTTCGTACAGGTCTCGCCGCCCCAGGAGCACATCCAGGGCGGGCAGTGGTGGACCTCGTACCAGCCGGTCAGCTACAAGATCGCCGGGCGGCTCGGCGACCGCACCTCGTTCGCCCACATGGTCAGCACCTGCCACAGCGCGGGCGTCAAGGTCGTGGCCGACTCGGTCATCAACCACATGTCGTCGGGTTCCGGCACGGGCACCGGCGGGTCCTCGTACAGCAAGTACGACTACCCGGGCCTCTACTCGGTCAACGACATGAACGACTGCCAGTCGAACATCAACAACTACGGCGACCGCGGCAACGTGCAGAACTGCGAGCTCGTGGGCCTCGCCGACCTCGACACCGGTGAGGACTACGTCCGCGGCAAGATCGCCGGATACCTCAACGACCTGCTGTCGCTCGGCGTCGACGGCTTCCGCATCGACGCGGCCAAGCACATGCCCGCCGGCGACCTCGCCAACATCAAGTCCCGGCTGAGCAACTCCGGCGTCTACTGGAAGCAGGAGGCGATCTACGGAGCCGGCGAGGCCGTCTCGCCCGACGAGTACGCCGGCACCGGCGACGTCCAGGAGTTCCGCTACGCCCGCAGCCTCAAGCAGGTCTTCAACAACGAGAACCTCGCCAACCTGAAGAACTTCGGCGAGGGCTGGGGCTTCATGTCCTCCTCGAAGGCCGCGGTCTTCGTCGACAACCACGACACCGAGCGCAACGGCGAGACGCTGAACTACAAGAGCGGCGCCAGTTACACGCTCGCCAGCGTCTTCATGCTGGCCTGGCCCTACGGCTCGCCCGACGTCCACTCGGGCTACGAGTGGTCCGACAAGGACGCCGGCCCGCCGAGCGGCGGCACCGTGAACGCCTGCTACAGCGACGGCTGGAAGTGCCAGCACGCCTGGCGCGAGATCTCCTCCATGGTCGGCTTCCGCAACACCGCGCGCGGTGAGTCCGTCACCAACTGGTGGGACAACGGCGGCGACCAGATCGCCTTCGGCCGCGGCTCCAAGGCGTACGTCGCGATCAACCACGAGGGCTCCTCGCTGACGCGTACGTTCCAGACCTCGCTGCCCGCCGGCGACTACTGCGACATCCAGTCCGGCAACGGCGTCACGGTCAACGGCTCCGGCCAGTTCACCGCCACGCTCGGCGCCAACACCGCCCTCGCCCTCCAGACGGGCGCCCGCACCTGCTCCGGCGGCGGCACCGACCCGACGGACCCGACCGAGCCCGGTACGGGCACGTCCGGCGCCTCCTTCGGCGTCAACGCCACCACGCAGATGGGCCAGAACATCTACGTCACCGGCAACCAGTCCGCCCTCGGCAACTGGAACCCCGCCGGCGCGCCGAAGCTGGACCCGGCCACGTACCCCGTCTGGAAGCTCGACGTGAGCCTCCCCGCCGGTACGACGTTCGAGTACAAGTACGTCCGCAAGGACGCGAGCGGCAACGTGACCTGGGAGAGCGGTGCGAACCGCACGGCCACGGTGCCGTCCTCCGGCAAGGTCACGCTGACCGCCGACGTCTGGCGCAGCTGACTTCACCCCCGCCGGGTGCCGCGCCGGGTCCTCCGGCGCGGCACCCGGCGCACCCTCGCCCCTCATTCAAGGAGACCCCGCCCGTGTCCCGTTCCACCCTGAGACGGGGAGCAGTCGCCGCGTTGTGCACGGCGCTGCTCCCGCTCGTCCCGGCGGCCTCCGCGTCCGCCGCACCCCGGCCGCCGAGCCCGCCGTCGGACGCCAAGCTGGCAGCCCAGCCCGCACGCCAGGACCTGACCCGCGAGCAGTTCTACTTCGTCATGCCCGACCGCTTCGCCAACGGCGACCGGGGCAACGACCGGGGCGGGCTGACCGGTTCGCGGCTGGAGACCGGGTACGACCCCACCGACAAGGGGTTCTACCAGGGCGGCGACCTCAAGGGGATGACCGACCGGCTCGACTACATCAAGGATCTCGGCACCACCGCCATCTGGCTCGCCCCGATCTTCAAGAACCGGCCCGTCCAGGGCACCGGCAAGGACGCCTCGGCCGGCTACCACGGCTACTGGATCACCGACTTCACCCAGGTCGACCCGCACTTCGGCACCAACGCGGACCTGACGAAGCTGATAGCCCAGGCCCACCGCAAGGGCATGAAGGTCTTCTTCGACGTCATCACCAACCACACCGCCGACACCGTCGACTACGCCGAGAAGACCTACGGCTACAAGCCCAAGGGCGCCTACCCGTACCTCGACCGGAACGGCCGGCCCTTCGACGACGCCGCGGGCATGGCGAAGGCGGACGCCGACTCCTTCCCGTACAAGCCGGTCACCACCGGCGGCAAGACGCCGTCCTGGCTCAACGACCCGACGATGTACCACAACCGCGGCGACTCGACCTATGCCGGCGAGTCCACCACGTACGGCGACTTCTCCGGGCTCGACGACCTGTGGACCGAGCGGCCCGAGGTCGTCTCCGGCATGGAGAAGATCTACGAGAAGTGGGTCCGCGACTTCGACATCGACGGGTTCCGGATCGACACCGTCAAACACGTCGACATGGACTTCTGGACCCAGTGGGCGACCGCGCTCGACACCTACGCGGCCAGGCACGGCCGCAAGGACTTCTTCATGTTCGGCGAGGTCTACTCCGCCGACACCGCGATCACCTCGCCCTACGTCACGCAGGGCCGTCTGGACGCGACGCTCGACTTCCCCTTCCAGGAAGCGGCCCGCCAGTACGCCTCCCAGGGCGCCCCGGCCTCGAAGCTCGCCGCCGTCTTCGGCGACGACTACCGGTACACCACCGACAAGGCCAACGCCTACGAGCAGGTGACCTTCCTCGGCAACCACGACATGGGCCGCATCGGGACGTTCCTCAAGCAGGACAACCCGAAGGCCGACGACGCGGAGCTGGTCAAGCGCGCCGGACTCGCCAACGAGCTGATGTTCCTCAGCCGTGGCAACCCCGTCGTCTACTACGGCGACGAACAGGGCTTCACGGGCGCCGGCGGCGACAAGGACGCCCGGCAGACCATGTTCGCCTCGAAGACCGCGGACTACCTCGACGACGACGAGCTGGGCACCGACCGCACGCACGCCTCCGACGCGTACGACACGAACCACCCGCTCTACCGGTCCATCGCCGCGCTCTCCGAGCTGACCGCGAAGAACCCGGCGCTGCGCGACGGCGTGCAGACCGAGCGGTACGCGGAGGGCTCCGTCTACGCCTTCTCCCGTACGGACGCCGAGCGCGGCCACGAGTACGTCGTCGCCACCAACAACGGCACCGGGGCGAAGACCGTCGAGCTGGCCACCGAGTCCGCCCGCGTGGACTTCCGTACGCTGTACGGCGGTTCCGGCACCGTCCGCAGCGGCGCCGACAAGAAGATCACCGTCACCGTCCCGGCGCTGTCCAGCGTCGTGCTGCGCGCCGCGAAGACCCTGGCCGCCCCCGCCGCCAAGCCCTCGATCACGCTGAAGGCTCCGGCCGCCGGCGCCACCGGCACCGTCGAGCTCATCGCCGACGTCGACGGCGGCTCGCTCAACCGGGTCGTCTTCGCCGCCCAGACCGGCAACGGCAAGTGGACCACCCTCGGCACCGCCGACCACGCCCCGTACAAGGTCACCCAGACCATCGGTGACACGACCGCCGCCGGAACACCGCTGCGCTACAAGGCCGTTGTGGTCGACCGCACCGGACGCACCGCGAGCGCGCTCGCCTCGTCGGCCGCCGGACAGGCGCCCGCCCCGGCGAAGCCCGTCGCCGTCGAACGCGACTACGCCGTCGTCCACTACCGGCGCGCCGACGGCGACTACGACGGATGGCAGGCCAGGTCCGGCGACACCACCGCCGCCTTCGCCGGCCGGGACGCCTACGGCGCCTTCGCCTGGATCAAGGTGCCCGAGGGGGCCTCAGCGGTCCCGTACACCGTCGGGAAGGCCGGCACCGCCGACGGGCCCGAGCGCACCGTCGACCTCGCGAGGACCGGACAGGTCTGGATCGAGCAGGGCAAGGACGGCCAGGCCGACACAGCCCCCGACGGCGCCTACCCCGCACAGGACACCACCAAGGCCGTCCTGCACTACTACCGGGCCGACGGCGACTACGACGGCTGGGGCCTGCACACCTGGACCGGCGCCAAGGAACCCACCGACTGGTCCAAGCCGCTCCAGCCGGTGAAGAAGGACGCCTCGGGCCTCACCTACGAGGTCCCGCTCGCCGACGGGGCCACCGCGCTCAGCTACATCCTGCACCGCGGCGACGAGAAGGACCTGCCCAGCGACCAGTCGCTGGACCTGGCCACCTACGGCCACGAGGTCTGGATGCTCGGTGGCACGGCCGGCTACCTGCTGCCGCAGACCGGCGGCGTCCCCACCCCCGACCTCACCAAGGCCGAGGCGCAGTGGATCGACTCCGACACCGTCGTCTGGAAGGTGAAGGCCACCGGCGCCACCAGCCAGCAGCTCGTGTACGCATCGAGCGGCGGCATCTCCGTCGTCGACGGCGCCCTGACCGACGAAGGCCAGTGGCTGCGGCTCAATCCGTCCGCGCTGACCGACGCGCAGAAGGCGAAGTACCCGCACCTGGGGGACTACCCGGCCTTCACCGTCGACGCCCGTGACCGGGACAGGGTCCGCGAGGCCCTGCGCGGCCAGCTGATCGCCACCCAGCGCGCCGCCAACGGCGCCCTGCTCGCCGCGACCGGCGTCCAGAGCGCCGGAGTGCTCGACGACCTCTACGGGACGAGGGCCGGCAGCGCCTCGCTCGGCCCCGTCTTCCGTCATGGCCGTCCCACCCTGTCCGTCTGGGCACCCACCGCCCGTACCGTCTCCCTCGAACTCGGCGGGAAGACGGTCCCGATGCGGCGCGACGACCGCACCGGCGTCTGGTCCGTCACCGGGCAGAAGGGCTGGAACGGCAAGCCCTACCGGTACGTCGTGAACGTCTGGGCGCCGACCGTCCAGAAGCTGGTCACCAACAAGGTCACCGACCCCTACTCCACCGCCCTGACCAATGACTCCGCCCGCAGCCTCGTGGTCGACCTCGACGACCGCGAGCTTGCGCCCAAGGGCTGGAGCACCTTGGCGAAGCCCGCCGCCGTGCCGCTGCGCGACGCCCGGATCCAGGAGCTCCAGATCCGGGACTTCTCGATCGCGGATCCCACGTCGAAGCACCCCGGTGAGTACCTCGCCTTCACCGACACCCGCTCGGACGGGATGAAGCACCTCAAGGAACTCGCCGGCTCCGGCACCAACTACGTCCACCTGCTGCCCGCCTTCGACATCGGCACCATCCCCGAGAAGAAGGAGGACCAGCAGAAGCCGGCCTGCGACCTGTCCGTCTACGCCCCCGACTCCGAGGAGCAGCAGGCCTGCGTAACGAAGGCGGCCGCGAAGGACGCCTTCAACTGGGGCTACGACCCGCTGCACTACACCGTCCCCGAGGGCTCCTACGCCTCCGACCCCGACGGCACGAAGCGCACGGTCGAGTTCCGGCAGATGGTGCAGGGCCTCAACGGCGCAGGACTGCGGACCGTCATGGACGTCGTCTACAACCACACCGTCGCCTCCGGCCAGGACGACAAGTCCGTACTCGACCGCATCGTGCCCGGCTACTACCAGCGGCTCCTGGAGGACGGCACCGTCGCCACCTCCACCTGCTGCGCCAACACCGCGCCCGAGAACACCATGATGGGCAAGCTCGTCGTGGACTCGATCGTCACCTGGGCCAAGGAGTACAAGGTCGACGGCTTCCGCTTCGACCTGATGGGACACCACCCCAAGGCCAACATCCTGGCGGTCCGCGAGGCGCTCGACGCCCTGACGACCGCCAAGGACGGCGTCGACGGCAAGAAGATCATCCTGTACGGCGAGGGCTGGAACTTCGGCGAGATCGCCGACGACGCCCGCTTCGTCCAGGCCACCCAGAAGAACATGGCCGGCACCGGCATCGCCACCTTCTCCGACCGGGCCCGCGACGCCGTGCGCGGCGGCTCCCCGTTCGACGAGGACCCCGGCGTGCAGGGCTTCGCCACCGGCCTCTACACCGACCCCAACACCTCCACCCACAACGGCACCGAGGCCGAGCAGAAGGCCCGGCTGCTCCACTACCAGGACCTGATCAAGGTCGGACTCACCGGAAACCTCGCCGACTACACCTTCACCGACACCTCCGGCATCACGGTCAAGGGCTCGGGCGTCGACTACAACGGAGCCCCGGCCGGATACGCCGCCGCCCCCGGTGACGCCCTGGCGTACTCCGACGCCCACGACAACGAGACCCTGTACGACGCGCTCGCCTTCAAGCTCCCGGCGGGCACCTCGGCAGCCGACCGGGCCCGCATGCAGGTCCTCGCCATGGCGACGGCCGCCCTCTCGCAGGGCCCCTCGCTCTCCCAGGCCGGCACGGACCTGCTGCGCTCCAAGTCGCTGGACCGCAACTCCTTCGACAGCGGCGACTGGTTCAACGCCCTGCACTGGGACTGCCGCGCGGGCAACGGCTTCGGCCGCGGACTGCCGCCCGCCGCGGACAACGAGGCCAAGTGGCCCTACGCCAAGCCCCTGCTCGCCAACGCGGCGATCAGCCCCGGCTGCGCGCAGATCGACGGCGCCTCGTCCGCGTACCAGGACCTGCTCACCATCCGTGCCACGGAGAAGGACTTCGACCTCTCCACCGCCGGCCAGGTGCAGTCCACGCTCTCCTTCCCGCTCTCCGGCGAGGACGAGACGCCCGGCGTGATCACCATGCGCCTCGGCAGGCTGGTCGTCGTCCTCAACGCGGCACCCGGCACCACCACCCAGAAGGTCACCGCCCTGGCCGGGAAGGACTACGCCCTGCACCCCGTTCAGGCAGCGGGCGCGGATCTTACCGTCAAGCGCTCCACGTACGAGCGGAGTTCGGGAAGCTTCACCGTTCCGGGTCGTACGGTGGCGGTGTTCTCGCTGCGCTGACCCGCATCAGGACTACCCTGTGGGCAGCCGCCGGGGAGAACCGCAGCACCACACTCCCGGGCGCGCCCTCCCACTCCACCCGGCCGGTCCCGGCCCCCCTTTCCCGTACGCACCGGCTTGGATCGCCTGCCGGTGCCGTACGGGCCGGAGGGGGCCGGGGCCGGCCGATCCACCTGGTCAGCGACGGTGACGATGGCGAGCAGCATTCCCGAGGAGACCACGAGCTTCGTCGGACGGAAGGCGGAACTCGACCGGATCGAACACGCCCTCGCGAGCGGCCGGCTGACCACCCTCACCGGCACCGGCGGAGTCGGCAAGACCCGGCTCGCCGTCCGGGCGGCCGGACGCGCCGACCGCGCCTACCGCGACGGGGTCCACTGGGCCGACCTCGCCCCGCTCCACGACGACGAACTCCTCCTGGCCACCGTCTCCGACGCCCTCGGACTGAGCGACCACACCCTGCGGATGCCCACCGACGTGCTGTGCGAATGGCTCGCCGACAAACAGCTCCTGCTCGTCCTGGACTCCTGCGAACACCTGCGCCCCGCCTGCGCGCACCTCCTCGGCGAGATCCTCACGACCTCGCCCGGACTCACCGTCCTCGCCACCAGCAGACAGCCCCTGGCCATCAAGGGCGAACGGGTCATCGGCGTGGAACCGCTGCCCGTCGACGGTACGGCCGACGCCCTCACCCTGTTCCGCGAGCGCGCGGCCGCGGCCGCCCCCCGCGCCGCACTCGACGACCCCGCCACCGTCGCGGCCGCCACCGAGATCTGCCGGCGCCTCGAAGGCATCCCCCTCGCCATCGAACTCGCCGCCGCGGGCATCGGACGCCAGAGCGCCCAGGAGATCGCCGGCCGGCTCGGCACCCGCCTCGACGTGTTCGCCGACGCCACACTCCGGCCGCCGCGCCACCGCACCCTGCGCACCACCATCGGCTGGTCCCACGAACTGTGCACCCCACTGGAACGGCTGCTCTGGGCCCGGCTCGCCGTGCTGCGCGGCGACTTCGACGAGGACACGGCGATCGCTGTCTGCGCCGGAGGCCCGCTCACCGCGGACGCGGTCCCCGCGGCCCTGCGCGCCCTGGTCGCCAAGTCGGTCGTCTCCCGCGACGGCGAACGCCACCGCATGCTGGACACGCTGCGCGAGTACGGCCGGATGTGGCTCGCCGAACTCGGCGAGGAACGTGCCGCCACCGACCGGCACGCGGCCTGCTTCCTCCGACTGGCCCGCCGCGCCCACGCGGGGTGGACCGGCGACGACCAGATCCACTGGTACCACCGCATCGCCGAATCGCACGCCGACCTGTGCGCCGCCCTCGACCACCTCCTCGCCCACGACACCGCGGCCGCCCAGGAGATGGCCGGCCGCATCGGCTTCTTCTGGTGCTGCTGCGGCCACCTCCCGCAGACCCGGGCCTACGCCCAGCGCGCCCTGGACGCCGGCCCCGCCGCCGGCCCCCACCGCACCCGCGCCCTGTGGGTGCTCGGCATCTGCGTGCTGCTCCAGGGCGACTACCCGGCCGCCGAGCGGATCGGCGAGGAGTGCGTCCGCGCGGCGGCCGACGACGGCACCGACGAAGGACTCCTCGCCGCCGCCTATCTGCGCGGGCTCACCCACCTGATGACCGGCGACCCGGAGAAGGGACTGCGCGAGGCCGAACGGGTCCTGCGCACCACGGGGGCCGGCACGCCGCTCGAATCCGCCTACCGGCTGCGCTGCCACCTGATCACCGTCTTCGCCCTCACCGGCCTCGGCCGCCTGGACGAGGCCGCCGAGGCAGCGGCCGTCCTGCGTGCGGCCTGCCAGGCGCGGGACGAGTGCTGGGCCCTGAGCTACGCCGACTACCAACTCGCCCTCATCGCCCTGCTCCAGGACCGCGCCGACGCCGCCGCCGCGCACGCCCGGTCCATGCTCGCCGGCAAGCGCAGGCTCCGGGACAGCTTCGGCATCGCGCTGGGCCTGGACATCCTGGCCGCCGCGATCGCCGCCCAGGGCGAGGGTGCGATCGCCGCCCGGGTGTACGGCACGGGGCAGGTCTACTGGCGGATGGTCGGCCACCCCCAGCGCGGCACCCCGGAACTGGGCCCGCTGCGCGAGGCCTGCGAACGCCGGGCCCGCGAGGCCGTGGGCGACGACGCCTACCGGCGCGCCTTCGAACAGGGCCGCTCCGACAGCGCGGAGGCGGGCCTCATCCAGGCCCTCCAAAGCGGACTGCTCACATAGTGAATCCCGCTTGTGCGCCCTCCCCGGCGGGGGAAGGGTGGGGGCGACCGCTGTCCCGCGCACCCTCCAGGAGACCGCCATGCCGCAGATCACCGTCGACTACTCCGCCGAACTCGACGACACCTTCGACCGCACCGGCTTCGCGGGCGCGCTGCACCCGCTGATCGCCGAGACGGTCACCACGAAGATCGCCGCCTGCAAGACCCGCTTCCGCCGGGTCGAGGAGACCGTGGTGGCGGACGCCCCGAGCGGTGACGCGCTCGTGCACGTCGACATCTCGCTGCTGGCCGGCCGCACGCCCGAGGTCAGGGCCCGTCTCACCGAGTCCGTACTGGAGCTGCTGGCGGGCCACATCCGGCAGGCCCCCGGGCTGACCCTGCACCTCTCGGTCGAGGCGCACGACCTCGACCCCTCCTACCGCAAGATCTGAGGCACTAACCCAGCCGCTGCGGGGGCACGGCCGGCACGGCGGGCGCCAGTGAGGAGAGCCGCACCAGCAGGTCTCCGAACGGCCCGTCCGCCGGCTCCTGCGCGAGGACCCGCAGCACGACGCCCGCCATCTCCTCGTTGTACGCCGCGCTCACGGCGGCCAGCGCGGCGAAGTCGTGCACGAGCTGCAACTCCAGCTCCGCACGCGGGATCTCCCGCCCGTCCAGCCACATCAGGGCCGTCGACTCGGCGAGCGAGACCCAGGACCTGACGACCAGCTCCAGCCGGGCCGGGGGCTCCTCGACACCCAGATGGGCCAGGATCTGCTCGCAGGCCGCCCGGCGCACCCCGTCGATCATCGCGTTCGCCGTCGAGGAACCCACCGCCGGCCCGCCCCGCATCAGCGCCGCGAACCCGGGGCCATGGTCGTCGACGAAGTCGAAGAACCGCCCCATCACCCGCAACAGCCGCGCCCCCAGGGGCCCTTCACGCGGCTCCAGGAACCGGGCCGCCAAGTCGTCGGCCGCCCGCCGCAGCGCCGCCTCGTACAGGCTCTGCTTGCCGGGGAAGTAGTGGTAGACCAGCGGCCGGGAGATCCCCGCGGCAGCGGCGATCTCGTCGATCGACACCTCGTCCGGGGGCCGGTGACTGAACAACTCCAGCGCGACACCGATCAACTGCTGCCTGCGCTCCTCGACGCCCATCCTGCGCCGCACCCCGGTCGTCATGAGGAACAGGGTACCGACCCGGCTGCCACCGCTCCGGGGTGGGCGTACGGACCTCGTCGCAGGCCAAGGGGGCGGCGACGGCGCAGTCGGCTCGGTGCGTGGTCGAGGTGACGGGGGTTGGGTGCTCGACCTCATCCGGCGCTCAGCCCAGAGCCCCGACCCGGCTGCCGTCCGCCAGCCGCCCGTTCAGCCGCGCCCGGTCGCCCGCCCCGGCCCGCACCGCCAGCAGCCGCCCCCGCACCTGGCCCGTCACCCCGCCGGACGCGGAAAGAGACGCGAACTGCGCGCTGCCCGCCGCGAGTACGTACCACCGCCCGCCGGGCGACTTCCACAACACGCCCGCCAGCACCTGCGGGGCGCGCGTCCCGCACTCCGGCGCGTCCTCGGCACGCGCCACGACCACGCCTGGCGGCCGGCTCCCCGGTGGACGCCCGGACGGGGCCTGGAACTGGGCGAGGACCCTGCTCCCCGTGCCCCGCCAGGTCTCCGCCCGGGTGCACAGCCACTGGGCCGTGCCGTTCCCCTCGGGCAGGGGCTGACGCGCGTACACCCATGAGTTCACCGTGCGCACCCCGTGCGCGCGCACGGCCGTCAGCTGACAGGCGGTCCGGGCCCAGCTCGCGTACTCCGCGCGGCCCGAGACGTCGTGCGGCCGCGCGGGCGGGCCCGAGGTCAGCCGGGCCGGGGCGAGCTCGCCGAGATCCGTCACCAGCCGCACCGCCGCTTCGTCGGCCAGTTCGACGGCGTCCCAGGACCGGCAGCCGGGCGCGGTCGCCGCGCTGGTCAGGGCGTCCGTCACCCCGTCGGGGGAGCGGTGCAGCGCGCGCGGCGCCCGGCCCGGCGCGAGCAGGTCCCGCACCCGCACCTTCCGCACCCAGGGAGCCGTCAGATAGCGGACCGCCCCCCGCGCCCGTTCCACCACCAGGGCACCCGCCGACGCCGCGTCCGCCCCGTCGACCCGGGCGAAGTCGAGCGCCGCGCCCTCCGACGGATCGGCGTCACGGGGCTCCGCGTACCGCACGACACGCAGCCCGTCGTGGAACAGCACCACCGCCGACGCGCCCACCTCTCCCGCGAACAACAGTTGCGGCGCCCCCATCGGCGGTCCCACCGGCGTGCCCGGTGTCGCCGACGTCCGCACGCCGCCGCCCGGCCGGGCCCACACCCGCAGCGCCCGTCGCAGCAGCCGGGTGTCCTCGGTGCGATCCCCGCGGGTGGGCCAGGCGGTGAAGTCGGTACGCGGCGAGCGCTGCCAGAACGTCATCGGCACCCTGCGCACCGCCCCCGGGTCCAGGGCCTCCTCGGCGGCCGGATTGCGCGCGTACAGGGGCGCGGACAGGGCGCCACGGCCCCAGCCCTCGCCCGGCAGACCCAGCAGCGCCCCGCACACCAGCAGAGCGGCGACACCGGCCAGCGCCGCCCGGAGATATCTGCGGCGGCGCGGCAGATCGGGCGGGCGCGCCTGGAGCGAGCACGGATCGAACTCGACGGACGCCAGCAGCGCGTAGGGGGCCGACACCCCGTCCGCCTCCATCAGCGCCGCATGCGGATCGGCCACCCCCGCGTCGGACAGCACCCGCCGCACCTCGCCGTCCGCCAGCCCCTCCAGGCCGCGCAGGACGAACGCGGCCCGCGCCGCACCGCTGACCGCGGACAGCCTCTGCTCCAGGGCGAGTTCGCCGGCGCCGCCGGAGTGCGGGAACAGCCGCAGCCCCCAGGTCAGCGGAAGGGCGGGCGGGAACTGGGCGCGTCGGGGCCGGTGGCGCAGGCGCAGTGGCCGCCCCGCCGCCAGCGCGCCCCGCAGCACCTGCCGCCGCACGTACGCGTAACCCGGATCGGCCACCTCCGTGCGACCGGGGCGGCGTGGCAGCGGAACGGCGTCGCCGTCCGCGGGCCCGGCCCTGCGCGCCGCCTGCAGGGACCGCTGGGCCAGGGCATGGGCCGTGAGAACGCGCCGGTCACGGCTCAGCGAGTGCGGCAGGACGAGATAGCCGAGCCGGGCCAGCCGCGGGTAGTGCTCGACGAGCGCGGCCCCGGACTGCCCCGCATCGGACCGGGCGACGGCTGACGGTACCTCTGGCAGTGGACGCACGTTCAGCAGAACGAGCGAATCGTGCGATGGTCACCCCGGGGGTGCGGGCCGGTCCCACCCGCCCCCGGGGACCTTCTCGCGTTCGGCTGCCAGGACCCGGCCCGAAGCGGCACGATGGCCTGATGGTGAAGCGGAACGGTACGCGAAGGGCGGCGCGGGACGCGCGGCGCGCGGTGGCCGTCGCGGGTCTTGCCCTGCTCACGGCATGCGGTGGGGGTGGCGACGGCGGCGACGGGACCGTGATCCCGCCGACCGCCACCGGAACGCTGGAGGAGCTCGCGGCGAAGGCGCACTGCGAGCCGAGGCTCCAGACCGACGCGCAGGAGCTGCGCCAGGCCAACTGCGCCACGGATGATGGCCGTTACGTGCTGGCCACCTTCGCCACCGACCGGGGACAGCGGGAGTGGATCAACGAGGCAAACGACTACGGCGGCTCGTTCCTGGTCGGCCGCAAGTGGGTCGCCGTCTCGGACGCCACGGTGATCGCGGCACTGCGCGGCCGGCTCGGGGGGACGGTGGAGAGCGCCTCGCCGCACCACTCGGGAAGTGGCGGTGATGGGGGGAGCGAGGCAGGGGACTCCGGTCACCACGGGAGCTGACCGCGCAGGTCTGCGGGGGCGGGGTGCCCTCAGCGGCACTTGCGCCCGTCGTTGATGCAGCTCACCACTCTCCGCATCAGCTTGTCGTCGAAGACGTTGATGAAGTCACCGTGGTCGGTGACCGGCTTGTGCAGTTGCTCCGGGAACGAGTCCACGGCGAACCCGGGCCCCGGAGGCACGTCGTACACGATCCGCTGGACCAGTTGCGGAATGGCGCGGAAGCCCTTCGGGCACCTCCCGTCGTCCTGCGCGAAGGCCACGTGGGTGCGGTGGTTGGCACTGTCGGTGTTCTGCCCGTCCCAGCAGCTCTGGAAGGCGAAGGAACGGACGACCTGGCTGCCCTCGGGGCAGATCGGGTACTTGTCCGCGAGCTGCCGGTCCTCGAATCCGGTGCAGGACCAGGAGGCGTTGGCGTTGGCGTCGCCGTTGGTGAACGCCTTGGCGTCGCCGGTGATGATGCGCAGGAAGCGCGGCATGGCCGCGACCTTGCCGGTGGGGTTCCCGGTGAACTTCAGCGTGACCTGGGAAGGGGTCTGGATCTCGCCGGTGTTCTGGTCCCTGCCCCCGCCGTCGGCCTCGGCGTCGTTCTCCGCCGCCCCGTTCTGCAGGCGGAGCACGGGCCAGTAGTACGTGGACCGGTCGCCCTGGTTGCGGCAGGTGGTGTCGCCGGCCGCGAGGTCCTCGTCGCCGGAGAAGGCGTCCGTGGCCTGGTTGCCGACGTAGTCGTGCATGTGGTGGGCGCCGTTGCTCACCCCGGGGGCGGCGATGACGTTGTCCGGGTTGAACTTCCCGTTCTGGTTGCGCCCGCACTCGGTGGTGAAGGTGCCGCGCGAGGCGCCGCGCCGCCGGGCCGGCGTGTCGACGTTCGGCTGGACGGACTGGATGTCGACGAAGTCGGACTCCTCGGGACCGTTGCCGCCCTGGTCCTGGCCCTGGCCCTCATCCTGGCCCTGACCTTGGTCCTGGCCCTGATCCTGGTCGTCTCCACCGTCGGCCTGGCCGGCACCGTCGTCGTCCTGCCCGGGGGCGTCGCTGGGCCCCGCGTCGTCCGCTTCGCCGCCGGGCTCGTCGCTCGTTTCGTCGTCCGCGCGCAGATTGCACGGGGCCAGCGACCCGAGCCCTTCGGGGCGCTGCGTACTGCGGCCGATGGCGGTCGTGATGCGGTCGATGCTGGCCGTGCGCCGGGCCTTCAGCGGGCCGAGCACGGCATTCTGCGCCAGCTGCGGATCTCTGGCCATCGCGTCCCGCCGGTCGGCGAACTCCCGGTAGGCATCGGTGATCTGGGTGTCCATGGCGGCCAGCTCGCGGTCGACCTCCACCCGGGCCGGACCGGGCACCTCGGGGATCTCGTTGACCACTTCGGGGCAGTCGATGGTGGAGGCCTGGCGGACCGGCTGCCAGTTCCGGCCGTGGGACGAGCCGGCCGAGCCCTCGCCCGCGGAGGCGTAGACGTTGACCGCGGCCAGCCCACCCCCGCCCAGGATCAGTGCGGCCGCGGCGATGATCGCCCGGTTGGCCAGGGTGGAGCGTTTCTTGCGCGATGTGCGTCCCATGGAACTCCTCGGACTCCTCAGGCTTCGCGGGGGAGAAGCGTGACGTTCCATACGGAGCCGGCACGCGGCCCGTTCAACGGGAGGCGGAATTCCTGAGAGGGGCGAGAAGCAAGTGTCAGGCGAAATGCGCCAGTTGGGGGTCGATCGGGGCGTCCGTCAGCCGGTTGGCCAGGGTCGACATGGTGTAGGCGCCGATGCCCAGGACCACCTCCAGGGCGTTGCGGGAGGTGTAGCCGTGGGAGAGGAACGCCTGGAGCGCGGGATCACCGACGGCCCCGCTCGTCACGATGACGGCGAGGGTGAACTCCCGTACCGCCTCCAGCCGTTCGTCCGGCAGCGGGCTCCCGTCGCGCAGCGCGGCGATGATGCCGGCGTCGGCCCCGAGGGCGGTGAGCTTCGCGGTGTGCATGGCCACGCAGAGGTGGCAGCCGTTGCGGGCGGCCACCGTCATGACCAGGGTCTCCCGGGAGAGCGGGTCCAGGGTGGTCGACTCGAAGAGCGCGCTCATCTTCAGGAAGCCGCCGAGGAGCTCGGGGGACGAGGCGAGCCGGCTGACGGCGACCGGCAGATAGCCCTGCTTCTGTGTCACGGCCGCCATGGCGGGACGGGCGGCGGCCGGGGCGGATTCGAGGGTGTGGCCGGGAAATGCGGTGGCGGACATGGAAGACCTCTCGCGATAAACTCGACAACGTGATTGACGAAAAGGTAAACCAGGTTGTCGAGTTTCGCAATGGCTGAGCGCACAGGCGGAGCCCCCGCCGGGGGCGGGGCGGGCTTCGAGCTGCCCGTTCTGCTCTTCGGTGGATTCCGTTCGATCATCGACGCGTTGCACCGCGAACTGGCCGAGCAGGGCCACCCCGAGATGAGTCCCGCGTACGGGTACGCACTTCAGGCGGTGGGCCGGGACGGGTCGACCGCCAGTGAGATCGGCCGACGGCTGGGGGTGTCCAAGCAGGCCGCCGGGAAGACCGTCGAGAAGCTCGAGAACCTCGGCTACGTCGAACGTGTCGACGACCCGCAGGACGGCCGCCGCAAGCTGGTCCGGCTGTCCCCGCGCGGGATCGACATGCTGGTGCGGTCCGCCGAGGGGTTCGACCGGCTGCGCGCCGAGTGGGTGCGGGTCCTCGGGGCCGAGCGGGTCCGCGCCCTGGAGGCCGACCTGCGCACCATGGCCGCCGCGGACGCCTTCAGGCTCGACATGGCCGCCTGGTTCAACGGCTGAACGGGCGGGCGGGGACTTGGATTTTACGTGCGAGAGATAGGACGTATGGAGCGCGCACCTTTCCCGGAGGCCCCTTCGTGCGGCAACATGCACGCGTCGGCACCCGAGAGATCCGACCACTCGTGGTCGTGAATGGGAGGGAACCATGGCACGACGCACCCATGTGCTCAGCGCGCTCGCACTGGCGGCCGCCGCCGCGCTCGTCCCCGTACAGGCCACGGCGCAGCAGCCCGCACCGCAGCGGCCCGCATCGCCCGCCGCCCCGTGCACCGCACCCGTGAGGCCCGCGTCGCAGATGACGGTCGAGGCGTGCGACAGCCCCGAGCGGATCATCGAGAAGGCGGCGAACGTCGTCCCCACGACGGGACAACTGGCCTGGCAGCGGCGGGAGGTCACCGCCTTCACGCACTTCGGGATGAACACCTTCACCGACCGTGAATGGGGTTCGGGCACGGAGGACGAGAAGCTCTTCGCGCCGAAGAGCATCGACGCGGACCAGTGGATGCGCGCCTACAAGGCGGCGGGCGTCGAGCAGGTCATGCTCACCGTCAAGCACCACGACGGCTTCGTCCTCTACCCCAGCCGCTACACCGACCACTCGGTCGCCCTCAGCCCCGGCAGCCCCGATGTCGTCGCCGCCTATGTGAAGGCCGCCCGCAAGGCGGGCCTGAAGGTGGGCCTCTACCTCTCGCCCTCCGACGGCGCCGAACTCCCGCACGCCTGGCACGCCGAGTGGGTCGAGAAGATCCGCGCCAAGCAGGCCGAGGGCAAGCCCCTGAGCCTGCCCGAGCGGATGGCACTGGAGGACGGGGACCGCGCCCCGGCCGGTCAGGGCCGTTTCGGCAACGGCAGCGCCGTCACCGAGCGCACGATTCCCACCCTCGTCCCCGGCGACGACCGCGCCGCCCGTGTGAGGAGCGGCAAGCTGCCCACCTTCACGGTCCGGGCCGACGACTACGACGCGTACTACCTCAACCAGCTGTACGAGATCTTCACCCAGTACGGCCCCGTGGAGGAGCTGTGGCTCGACGGCGCCAACCCCTGGTCGGGCTCCGGCATCACCCAGAAGTACGACGTCAAGCAGTGGTTCGACATGGTGAAGGCGCTCTCGCCGAACACCGTCGTCTTCCAGGGGCCGCAGGGCGTCCGCTGGGTCGGCAACGAGTCCGGCACCGCCCGGGAGACCGAGTGGAGCGTCACCCCGCACACCACCGACCCGTGGACGGGACTCGGTAGCCTCCCCAACGACTCGACCGACGCCGACATCGGCTCCCGCGCCAAGCTCCTCGGCCCGGACGTCAACTACCTCCAGTGGTACCCGGCGGAGGCCGACGTCTCCAACCGGCCCGGATGGTTCTACCACGAGAACGAACAGCCCAAGACCGCCGTGCAGTTGATGAACCTGTACGAGAAGAGCGTCGGCCGCAACGCCTCGCTCCTGCTCAACGTCCCGCCCGCGCCCGACGGCCGGATCGCCGCGGCGGACGTCGCCTCCCTCACCGCGTTCGGCAAGGACGTGCGCCGGGTCTACGGCACCGACGTGCGCAGGCGGGGCCCGGGCCCGTACACCTTCGACCGGGTCGCGGTCCGCGAGGACGTCCGGCACGGCCAGCGGGTCGAGAGGTTCGCCGTGGAGGCCCGGATCGGCGGGGCCTGGCAGCGGATCGCCGAAGGCACCACCATCGGCCACGAGCGCATCCTGCCGCTCCCCGCGGCCGTCACCGCCACCGCGGTCCGCGTCAAGGTGCTGGAATCCAGGGCCGAGCCGCACCTGGGCGCCACCACGCTGCACCTCACCACCTAGGGGCTGTCCCGCCATCCCCGGCGGGCTCGCGCCAAACGAAAGACCCCCGCCGGCCGGTTCCTGACCGGCCCGTAGCCCGCGCGTCCGGGTCGGCCCTGACCCGGCCCGGACGCGCGATCCCCCCGTATGCCCTATCCCTGGTCCAGATAGGCGAGCACCGCGAGAACCCGGCGGTTGTCGTCGTCGGACGGCGGCAGCCCGAGCTTCCCGAAGATGTTCGACGTGTGCTTGGCCACCGCCCGCTCCGTGATCACCATCTGCGAGGCGATCGCCGCGTTGGAACGGCCCTGGGCCATCAGCTCCATGACCTCCCGCTCCCGCGGCGTCAGCCCGCCCATCGGCTTGTCCTGCGCGCGCCGCGACAGCAACTGCGAAATCACCTGCGGATCCATCGCCGTACCGCCCGCCGCGACCCGGCGCACCGCGTCGATGAACTGGTCGGCGTCGAAGACCCGGTCCTTGAGCAGGTAGCCGATCGCCCCGTTGCCGTCCGCCAGCAGCTCGCGCGCGTACAACTGCTCGACGTGCTGGGAGAGTACGAGCACCGGCAGCCCCGGCCTGGCCCGCCGTGCCGCGAGGGCGCACTGCAGTCCCTCGTCGGTGTGGGACGGCGGAAGCCGGACGTCGACCACGGCGACGTCCGGCTTCAACTCGGCGAGAGCCCGGGTGAGTTCGGGCCCCGTCTCGACGGCGGCCGCGATCTCGAAGTCGTACGCCTCCAGCATGCGCACCAGGCCGTCGCGCAACAGGAAGAGATCTTCGGCTAGGACAACTCGCAAGGGATCTCCATGGTCACCATGGTGGGACCGCCCGCGGGGCTGCTGACGGCCATGATGCCGTCGAATGTACCGAGTCGGCGTTCGATCCCGCTCAGCCCCGATCCGCCTCCCGTCACCGCGCCGCCCTTCCCGTCGTCCGTGACCGAGATCCTCAGCATGCCGTCGACGTGGCTCAGGTCCACCCAGATCCGGTCCGCGCCCGAGTGCTTCGCCGCGTTCGTCAGGGCCTCGCTGACCGCGAAGTACGCCGCCGACTCGACCGGGGCATCGGCCCGGCCGTCCAGCTCCACGTCCACCTCCGACGGGATCGGCATCCGCAGCGCCAGCGCCCTGACCGCGTCCCCGAGACCGCGCTCGGCGAGGACCGGCGGGTGGATGCCCCGTACGAGATCGCGCAGCTCGGTCAGCGCCTCGGCCGAGGACGCGCGGGCCGTCGCCAGGAGCTTCTTCGCCTGGGCCGGGTCCTTCTCGATCAGGGCCTCGATGGTCCCGAGGTTCATGCCCATGGCGACCAGCCGGGCCTGCGCCCCGTCGTGCAGATCCCGTTCGATGCGCCGCAGTTCGGAGGCGGCGGTGTCGACCGCCTCGTGCCGGGTCTCGGTCAGCCGGTCGATGCGCAGGGCCAGTTCCTGCTCATGGGTGGGGGCCAGCACCGAGCGGGCGAGCACGAAGTGGGCCCGCAGCAGCCGCTCGCTCAGCAGCACACCGGTCGCGAAGAGCGCCACGCCGAGCGCGGCGGCGGCCAGCCCCGACGCCTGGCTGTCCACGGGCACGAACGCGTACCAGTACCGCTCATCCGTGTAGACCCGCCACAGACCCGCCGCCAGGACGAGACCCTCCACCGGGTAGATCATCAGGGCCGCGGCCAGGGTCGCCACCACGAAGCCGGCCGTCATGTCGACCAGCAGCCACTGGATGTCCCGCCAGGTCGCCGGGTCCTTCAGCATCAGCGTGGTCCGCTCCACCTGCCCGGTGAAGCCGCTCCGTACATCCTTCGGCAGCGGCCGGTACGGGACGGGGATGCGGACGTCCGACCAGGTGATGGCCAGCAGTCGGCGCTGATTGGCGTGCTTGCGGACCGCCGTCAGCACCTGGGGGGTGGTGAAGAGACCGATGCCGAGCAGGATGAAGGCGATCGAGAGCACCGTCAGCACGAACAGCGTGAGCGATCCCGCCAGCGAGACGACCGACAGCACCAGCCCCCGTCCCGCGGCCAGCACCGCGGACCTCACCCGTCGCCGTTTCGCGATCATCCTGATCCCTCTTCCTTCTTCCCTCGCCGAGCCGGCGCAGGTCCGCACACAGTCTGACCCGGCGCAGGCCCCGGGCGTCAGCCGTCTTGCCACCGGGCGGGGGGTGTACCTACCACCACCCCCTGACCTCGCCCTACGTCACGCCGAGTGGGGGCTTCGACGGCTGGGGCGGCGGGCCGGGAATTCCTAGATTCTCCTGTGTCAGGTCCGACGACTGCATCAGGGGGCGAACAACGCCATGAGGCGTAATCTCGCGGCACGCATCGGCGTGTGGAGCGCACACCATCGCAAGACGGCCATTCTCGGCTGGCTGCTCTTCGTCGTTCTCGCCGCGGGCATCGGCGGCGCGTCCGGCATGGTCGAGATGACGAACGCGGAGAACGGAGCCGGCGACTCGGCCCGCGCCGAGCAGATCCTCTCCGACGCCGGCCTCAGCCACCGGGCGGGCGAACTCGTCATGGTGTCGTCGACGGAGCCCGACGGCTGGCGGGCGGCGGCGAAGGAGCTCTCCCAGGCCCTCGGCCGGACCGGCGAGGTGACGGACCTCGCGGCTCCCGTCCCGTCCGAGGACGGCAAGGACGCGCTCATCACCTTCGAGATGAAGGGGGACGCGGCCACCTCCGCCGACCGGGTACAGCCCGTCCTGGACGCCGTGGCCGGTGTGCAGGAGAACAGGAAGGACGTCACCGTCCAGCAGTTCGGCGAGGCCAGCGCGGGGGAGTGGCTCGGTGACCTGCTCTCCGACGACTTCAAGAAGGCCGAGTTCACCGCCGTACCCCTGGCCCTCGGCATCCTGCTGGTCGCCTTCGGGGCCGTCGTCGCCGCCCTGCTGCCCGTGGGACTCGCGCTGACCGCGTGCATGGCCGCCTTCGGCCTGCTCTCGCTCGCCAGCCACCAACTGCACCTCTTCCAGACCACGTACTCCGTGATGTTCCTGATGGGCTTCGCCGTCGGCGTCGACTACTGCCTGTTCTACCTGCGCCGCGAACGCGACGAGCGGGCCGCCGGTCGCGACGCCGAGACGGCACTGCGGATCGCGGCGGCGACCAGCGGCCGGTCCGTGCTCGTGTCGGGGCTGACCGTCATGGTCGCGATGGCCGGCATGTTCCTGTCCGGACTCCTGCTGTTCAAGGGCTTCGCCCTCGCCACGATCATCGTGGTCTTCATCGCCATGATGGGCTCCGTGACGGTCCTGCCCGCCCTGCTCTCCTGGCTGGGCGACCGCATCGACGCCGGACGGGTGCCGCTGCTGAACCGGCGCACCGGGCGCGGCAAGAAGGAGAGCGGCCGGATCGCCGGCAAGCTGCTGCGGCCCGTCCTGGCCAAGCCGAAGTTCTTCGCCGCCGCCTCGGTCGTCGTCCTGCTGGTGCTCGCCGCGCCGGCCCTCGGCATGAAGACCGAATCGCTGGGCCTGGAGAAGCAGTTCGGATCGGACTCCGCGCTGTCCGTCGCCTACCGGCACATCAACGAGACCTTCCCGGGCGGCCCGGCCCCCGCCCAGGTGATCGTCGCGGCCGACGACATCGAGGCACCCGCCGTACGCAAGGCACTCGCCGGTTTCGACGAGGTGACCGTCCACCGGGCGCAGAACGTCGCCGAGATCGAGGTACCGCTCCCCGGCGGCAAGGCCGGACTGTCCGAACTGAGGGAGGACCGGCTGCCGGCCGCGTTCGACGGCACGGGCGCCCACGCCTACGTCACCGGTGAGGTGGCCGGGTCCGTCGACTTCAACGACCAGCTGAAGCGGGGCATCGCACCCGTCTTCCTCTTCATCACCGCGGTGACCTTCCTGCTGATGCTGTTCTGCTTCCGCAGTTACGTCATCGCCGTGACCTCGATCCTGCTCAACCTGCTCTCCGTGGCCGCCGCCTACGGCGTGATGACCGCCGTGTTCCAGCACGGCTGGGGCGCCTCACTGATCGGGTCGGAGGGGGTCGGGGCGATCGAGTCCTGGATGCCGCTGTTCGTCCTCGTCGTCCTGTTCGGGCTCTCGATGGACTACCACGTCTTCGTCGTCTCCCGGATCCGCGAGGCCCACGGCCGCGGTCTCTCCACCCGGGCCGCGATCGACGAGGGCATCCGGCGCACGGCCGGCGCGGTGACCGGCGCGGCCGTGATCATGGTCGCGGTGTTCTCGGTCTTCGGGACGCTGTCGATGCAGGACATGCAGCAGATGGGCGTCGGCCTGGCCGTCGCGGTGCTGCTGGACGCCACGATCGTACGGATGGTCCTGCTGCCCTCCGTGATGGCGCTGCTGGGCGAGCGGAACTGGCGCACCCCGCGCGCCCTGCGCCGCCTGCCGGAACAGGCCCACGGCGAGCCGGAGGCCACCCCTGAGGCCACCCCGGTGATGCACGGCTGATCCCCCGACGGACAGGGGCACGGACGGGGCGGGCCCCGGCTGCGGTACGTACGCGGCCGGGGCCCGCCCGTGCGCGCTCAGGGCGTGTACTTGTACCCGACGCGCCGCACCGTCTGGATCGACCGGCGGTGCTCGGCGCCCAGCTTGCGGCGCAGCCGGGCGATGTGGACGTCGACGGTGCGCCCGTCGCCCACGTGCCCGTACCCCCAGACCGTGGTCACCAACTGGTCCCGGCTGTGCACCCGGTGGGGATGGGCCACCAGATGGGCGAGGAGCTCGAACTCCAGGTAGGTGAGGTCGAGCGTATTCCCGTCCACCGCCGCCGTGCGCCGGACGGAGTCGATCCGCACGGGCCCGGCGCCCGCGGTCTCCAGCACCTCGGGGACCACGTAGCGGGCGGCCGCGGCCGCGATGGCCGGCTGCTGGTCGGCGGGGACGAGCACCAGATAGCCGACCATCGGTGGCCGGCCCGGCAGTTCCGGCAGGGTGTGCTGGGGCGCGGGCAGCCAGGTGGCGCCCGGAGTCAGGAACGCGGAGACGTCGGCCGGCCGGACGACCTCGTCGGGGGCCACGGCCCGCAGCCGGTGCCGGTTGGGGGAGACGGGGGAGAGAGGACGGGCGGAAGCGGTCGCAGCGGTCGCCGACGGCGCTGCGGTAGCAGCGGCCGCGGCGGAGAAGGTACGGGAGTTCGCCATGAGGGTCAGCTCTTTCGCGCGAGGGAGTCGTCTGTGGACGGACTTGCTTCGTGCGCGCGGACCGAAGACCGGGGTGAGCGGTGTTAGAGGGCCTGCGCGTTCAACGCGCGGCAACACACCCGGTCGAAGTCGTGATGCTGACGGGAGGGCCAGAACGGCTCGAGGTCGCTGCGACCTGTCGAGGTGTGCTGGATGCTGGCCATGCCCCCATTGAACCAGAGAACAGGGCGCGGGAGCAGACCTCTCTCACCCGTCGATACGGTCCCTTCGCGTTACGTCCCTCACCCCGCCCTCACCCCACCAGCCGCTTGCGCCAGTCCAGGCCCGTCAGTTCGATGGCCCGGTCCGGTGAGCCGTCCCACTCCACGGTCAGCCCGGCCTCCCCCAGCACGGCCGCGACCTCCCGTCCCACTGCCGCCGTCGTCTCCGCGGACTCGTCGAACCCGCCGTAGTACAGCGTCAGTCCGTGCCCGGCCGCAGCACTCTCCGTCCCCTGCAGGTGGAAGAAGACGAAACCCCGCGCGTCGTCCCGCCCTTCGGCGTGGATCTCACCGATCCCGCACGAACGGCAGCACGTGAAGTGCTCCCTGGCAGTGATTCCGCGCCCGTCCAGGACGGCGAAGGCCCGCTCCAACCGGTCGGGATCGGTCACCCCCACCCACCGCCGCTGCTCCTCCACACGCTCCAGCCACAGCCGCTCCACCAACTGCCGCGCCTGCGCGAGGGTCACCGGATGCACGCCGTCCTTCACCAGGTAGTCCTCGGCCGACTCGGCGAGATCCGCCACGCTGCCGTACCCGCCGCGGAGCAACTCCCGTACGCGCTCCTCCAGCTGCTCGCGGATGTCGGCCGCCATCTCCGGTACGGGCTCCGGCTCGGGCAGGCCGGCGCTCTCCCAGTCGATGCCCGCGTCCCACCCGGGCTCCTGGCGGGCCCAGCGCGCCATCAGCGCGGCGACCCGCTCGGGCGTCTCGACGAGGGCGCGGACATGGGTGGCCGCTCCACCGGTGCGGTGCTCCACGTCGTACGCCCCGCCCACCTCGTGCCACACCTGGACGAACGTGCTCGGGATGTCCGGTATCCGCTGGACGACCAGGAAGCGGTCACCGGTCATACCGATCCGGTGCACCAGGTCGCTGAGCGCCTGATCCGAAACGCGGGTGTGTGACTGCTGGTTCTCGGTCGCGATCTTGATGTCGAGCATGCGACCACCCTGGCACACCCCACTGACAGAGCCCCCGGGCACGCGAAGGGGCGCCCACCGGACCAACCGGCGGACGCCCCTCCCACGGACCGTTGTCGCGGCGGGATCAGACCTGGCCGGCCTTCTCCAGCGCGGTGCAGCAGGTGTCGACGATCAGCCGCGTGACGACGTACGGGTCGACGTTGGCGTTCGGACGGCGGTCCTCGATGTAGCCCTTCTGGTCCTGCTCGACCTGCCACGGGATACGGACCGAGGCGCCGCGGTTGGAGACGCCGTAGCTGTATTCGTTCCACGGGGCGGTCTCGTGCAGACCCGTCAGACGGTCGTCGATGCCCGCGCCGTAGTTCTTGACGTGGTCCATCGGCTTCGAGCCCTCACCGAGCGACTCGGCCGCGGTGATGATCGCCTCGTAGCCCTCGCGCATCGCCTTCGTGGAGAAGTTGGTGTGCGCGCCCGCTCCGTTCCAGTCGCCCTTGACCGGCTTCGGGTCGAGGGTCGCGGAGACGTTGAAGTCCTCGGCGGTGCGGTAGAGCAGCCAGCGGGCGATCCACAGGTGGTCGGAGACCTCCAGCGGGGAGACCGGGCCGACCTGGAACTCCCACTGACCGGGCATGACCTCGGCGTTGATGCCGGAGATGGCGAGGCCCGCCTTCAGGCAGTTGTCGAGGTGCTTCTCGACGATGTCACGGCCGAAGATCTCGTCCGCGCCGACGCCGCAGTAGTAGCCGCCCTGCGCGGCCGGGAAGCCGCCCTCGGGGAAGCCGAGCGGCCGGTGACCGTCGAAGAACGTGTACTCCTGCTCGATGCCGAAGATCGGCTCCTGGCCGGAGAACTGCTCGGCGACCGGGCGCAGCGAGGCCCGCGTGTTGGACTCGTGCGGAGTCATGTCGATGTGGAAGACCTCGCACAGGACCAGGACGTCGTCACCGCCGCGGATCGGGTCCGGGCACGTGAAGACCGGCTTCAGCACCCGGTCGGAGGCGTGGCCCTCGGCCTGGTTGGTGCTCGACCCGTCGAAGCCCCAGATGGGCAGCTCCGCCACGTCGGACGACGGCGAACCGGGCATGATCTTGGTCTTGGAACGGAGCTTGGCGGTCGGCTCGGTGCCGTCTATCCAGATGTACTCAGCCTTGAACGTCACGGAAGCCCATCCTTTGCGGGTGCTGCGGTCTATGCAGCGCAGCTTCGCAAGACGCGATTTCCCGACCGTTGCCCTCGTGTGAACCCCGTGTTACCGAGGTTTCCTGCGGAAGAGGGACCGGCGACCCGGGCGGCGCCGGACGGCGAGATTCCCCCCGTCGTATACAGGGCCAGGACGACTGGCCCTCCCCGCCCCGAAGAGCCGGTCCTCACGGGCGGCCGGGCGCACCGGGCACACTGGTCCCATGACGACACCCGTGACCCCCCTGCGCATCGGCCTGGTCGGTGCGGGCCCCTGGGCCCGCAACACCCACGCCCCCGCCCTCGCCGCCCACCCCGGCGCCGTCCTGAGCGGGGTCTGGGGCCGGCGGGCCGAGGCGGCGGAGGAGCTGGCCGCAGCGCACGGCACCACGGCGTACACGGGTGACGCGGGGCTCGACGAGCTCTTCGGCGCGAGCGACGCCGTCGCCTTCGCCTTGCCGCCCGACGTCCAGGCACCCCTGGCCGTCCGGGCCGCGGCGGCAGGCTGCCACCTGCTGATGGACAAGCCGGTGGCCACGACCGCCGAGGGCGCCCGCGAGGTGGTCGAGGCCGTCGAGCGCGCCCGGGTCGCCTCGATCGTCTTCTGCACGCTGCGGTTCGCGCCGGAGACGGCGGAGTGGATCGCCGAACAGCAGGCGACAGGAGGCTGGTTCACCGCGCACGCCGAATGGATCGGCGCCCTGTGGGCACCCGGCGCCGACAGCGAGTACGCCGCGTCACCCTGGCGCCGTGAGAAGGGCGGCCTGTGGGACGTCGGCCCGCACGCGCTCTCCGTCCTCATCCCGGTGCTCGGCGACGTCACCGCCCTCACCGCGGTCCGAGGCCCCGCCGGCACCCACCACCTCGTCCTGCGCCACACCTCCGGCGCCTCCAGCACGGTGACGCTCACACTGGCGGCGCCGGTGGCCGCGGCCGGGGCGGAGATCAAGCTCAGGGGCGAGCACGGCATCGTCGGTCTGCCGCGGTGGGAGGGCGCCGTCGGGGCGTTCGGCGCGGCGGTCGACGCGCTGATCGCATCAGTGCGTACGGGGGAGCCGCACCCCTGCGACGCACGGTTCGGACTACGGCTCACCGAGCTGCTCGCGGAGGCCGAGGCACAGGCGGACAGCTGACCCGCGGGACCCGGCGGTCCGGGGGGTCGCGCTCAGCGCCCCAGAGCGTCCCGGACCGCCTCGTCCGTGCGTCCGACCACGGCCGTGCCGTCCTCCGCCGTGATGATCGGCCGCTGGATGAGCTTCGGATGCCCGGCGAGCGCCGTCACCCAGCGCTCCCGAGCCTCCGCGTCGCGCGGCCACTCCTTGAGCCCCAGCTCCTTCGCGTCCGCCTCCTGCGTCCGCGTGATGTCCCACGGCTCCAGCCCCAGCCGGTCGAGCACGGCCCGGATCTCGTCCGGCGACGGCACGTCCTCCAGGTAGCGGCGGACGGTGTAGTCGGCACCCTCCGCGTCGAGCAGCGTCAGCGCGCTGCGGCACTTGGAACAGGCGGGATTGATCCAGATCTCCATGGGTCCAAAGGTACGCGATGGACTACCCGAAAACCCCTCTGGCCAGGGGCGATTGTCAGTGGTGGGCAGTAAAATGGGGGTAGTTCGTGAGGGTTCCACCACCGCGCCAGGAGGTTGCCAATGGCCGTAGCCGCAGTCACGACCAAGCCGCTCGACACACCCCTGAAGAAGAAGCGGCTCCCCGCCGGCCGTCCCCGTGAGTGGTACGTCTCGCACAATCGCCGGCTGAAGGCGATGCGCCTGGCGATCGCCCTGCTCGACGCGGGCGTGTACCACCCGTCGAGCGCGAGCAACACCCGGATACGCACGGCCGCCGAGCGCCTCGGCATCCACCCGCCGTCCGACACCACCTGCCGCATGGTCCGCGCCCTCATCCGCTACGGCCGCTGACGACCGACCGCCAAGGACCGCGCCCCCGGGGGGACCGGGGGCGCGGTCGCGTCTCAGTACCCGCTGCACGTGGCGGTGGCGAACGCGCCGGAAGCCCGGTCGGTGCGGCGCATCCCGTGGTCCACCGTCACCGAACAGGCCACGTCACCGCCGGACTTACCGAGGCTGACGACGAACGACCCCCCGCTCATGAAGCTCTTGGTGTCCAACTCCCCGGCCCACGGCAGGCTCCGCAGCCTCAGCCGTCCCGTGGACAGTTCCTCGCCCTTCCACGTGCTGTAGGTGAGGGTCACGTCCTCGGCGGCGCCGGTGACCTCGTACCGGATGTGTACGGTGCGCGAGCTCTCCGCCGACACCTCACGGGCCAGCACCGCCGAGACGGCTCCGACGACGAGGGCGAGCAGCACGAGGACCATCAGCAGCACCCATGGCCACAGCCGCCGTCGCGGGGGCGGCGGGGCCGGTGCGCCGGGGGTGGCCTGCTCACTCATCACCCCAGCTTCGGTGCTCCGCGCCCCGCCCGCGACCCCACCGCCGCCGTCCCCTCACCCGTCCGGCCTACACCGCATGCGCCCCCACCTGCGGCCGCTTTGACTTGGGCCGACGGACTAGTGCTGGGAGGCACGATGACGAGGCGAGGCCTACGGGGCGCGAGCGCGGTACTGATGGCGGTGACGGTGGCATGCACGGCGTCGGCGTGTTCGGACGACGGCGACAGTGCGTCCAGCACGGCGTCGAAGGCGGCATCGGCGGCCTCCTCGGTGGCTTCCTCCGTCGCTTCCAAGGGGTCCGATGTGGTCGCCTCCGCCACGGCCGCCGCCGAGGACAAGCTGAACAGCTTCAAGGACGGCGTGAACGCGAGCGGCGACGTCAAGGCGGGTGCCCCCGCCACCGACAAGGACGGCCGCGCCACCTCCAGGGTCACCGTGAAGAACAGCACCGGTTCGACGCAGTCCTACGCGGTGCAGATCAACTTCAAGGACCCGGACGGCAAGCTCCAGGACACGGTCGTGGTGACGGTCGACGACGTGGCCGCCAAGAAGACCAAGGACGCCACGGCCCGCAGCAACCGCAAGCTCGACGGCGACGTCACGGCCGAGGTCGGGGAGGCGCTGCGGCACTGACCGCGAGTCGGCAACCCGATCCAGGTCGTGCACGCCCACTGATCCTGCCCGGAGACGGCCGGTCGTCCTGGAGACGCCGACGAGGGCCGCCACCCTCACTGTGGGGTGGCGGCCCTCGCGGTCGTACCTAGGTCACTTCAGGGAATCGGCCGGGCGGTGCGCAGGGGCCCGGCCCCGCTTCCTAGAGGTCGAAGTACAGCTCGAACTCGTGCGGGTGCGGGCGCAGCTGGATCGGGGCGATCTCGTGCGTGCGCTTGAAGTCGATCCACGTCTCGATGAGGTCGGACGTGAAGACGCCGCCCGCCAGGAGGTACTCGTGGTCCGCCTCGAGGGCGTCGAGCACGGCCGGGAGGGAGGTCGGGACCTGCTGGACGTTGGCGTGCTCCTCGGGAGCCAGCTCGTAGAGGTCCTTGTCGATCGGCTCCGGCGGCTCGATCTTGTTCTTGATGCCGTCCAGGCCCGCCATCAGGAGCGCCGAGAAGGCGAGGTACGGGTTGGACGACGGGTCCGGGGCGCGGAACTCGACGCGCTTGGCCTTCGGGTTGGAGCCCGTGATCGGGATGCGCATCGCGGCGGAGCGGTTGCGCTGCGAGTACACCATGTTGACCGGGGCCTCGAAGCCGGGGACCAGGCGGTGGTACGAGTTCACCGTCGGGTTGGTGAAGGCCAGCAGCGACGGGGCGTGCTTCAGGATGCCGCCGATGTAGTAGCGCGCCATGTCCGAGAGGCCCGCGTAGCCCTGCTCGTCGTAGAACAGCGGGTCGCCACCGGCCCACAGGGACTGGTGCACGTGCATGCCCGAGCCGTTGTCACCGAAGATCGGCTTCGGCATGAAGGTCGCGGTCTTGCCGTTGCGCCAGGCGACGTTCTTCACGATGTACTTGAAGAGCATCAGGTCGTCGGCCGCTGCGAGCAGCGTGTTGAACTTGTAGTTGATCTCGGCCTGGCCGGCGGTGCCGACCTCGTGGTGCTGGCGCTCGACCTGGAGGCCGTTCTTGTCCAGCTCCATGGAGATCTCGGCACGCAGGTCGGCGAAGTGGTCGACCGGCGGGGTCGGGAAGTAGCCGCCCTTGTAGCGGACCTTGTAACCGCGGTTGTTCTCCTCCGACCCGGTGTTCCAGGCGCCCGCCTCGGAGTCGATGTGGTAGAACGACTCGTTCGCCGAGGTCTGGAAGCGGACGTTGTCGAACACGTAGAACTCGGCCTCGGGGCCGAAGAACGCGGTGTCGGCGATGCCGGTGGAGGCGAGGTACGCCTCGGCCTTCTTGGCCACGTTCCGCGGGTCACGGCTGTACTGCTCGCCCGTGATCGGGTCGTGGATGAAGAAGTTGATGTTGACGGTCTTGTCGCGGCGGAACGGGTCGACACGGGCCGTCGACAGGTCGGCGCGCAGCGCCATGTCGGACTCGTGGATGGCCTGGAAGCCGCGGATCGAGGAGCCGTCGAAGGCGAGCTCCTCGGTCGGGTCGAAGACCGCCGCCGGGATGGTGAAGTGCTGCATCACACCGGGCAGGTCGCAGAACCGGACGTCGATGAACTTGACGTCTTCGTCGGCGATGTACTTCTTCACGTCGTCGGCGTTCTGGAACATCCAACTCCTCCTACTCCCGGCCCGGGAGGGACGGGGTTGCAGCTCGTTGTGCGGCCAGTGCGGTGGCACACGCTGGACCCGACCATAGGCAGACCGGATTTCTCAAGCATGACCCATTTGTTTCGCCGAAGTTAACCGGCCCGGGTGTGAGCGGCACCTCATGTGTGCGGAGACGGCCGGTTCCCGGCGCGTTGCGGACCGGTTTCGGCGCGGAGTCCCGGAGCGCCTGCGGCCCCGCCCGGCAGGGGCCACGGGTGGGCGCAGTACCGTGGTCGGGTGGACAATAGGCAAGCAATCGGATCGTGGCTCTCCGGGCCGCGTGCGGCCGCCGAGGAGATGGGCGCCGACTTCGGGTACCGGGGCAAGCGGCTCGGGCTCCCCGAGCACGGACCGGGCGCCGTGGCCCCGCTCGGCCGGCGCTTCGGCGCGATCTTCGTCGACTGGGCCCTGTGCATGCTGATCGCATACGGGTTGTTCGCTCGCGGTGACCAGCAGGCGGCGGGCAACTGGGCGCTCGGCGTCTTCCTCGTACTGAGTGTGCTCACCGTCGGCACCATCGGCTGCACACCCGGCAAGCGCCTGCTGCGCGTCAAGGTCGTCGCCGAGGACGGCGGGCGCCTGGGGCTCGGGCGGGTGCTGGTGCGCAGCGTGCTGCTGTGCCTGGTGATCCCGGCCCTGGTCTGGGACCGCGACGGCCGCGGCCTGCACGACCGGCTGGCCCGCGCCGTTCAGATCCGTATCTGAGAGAACGCACGAAGAGGGCGGGGGGGGGGCCCCCCGGGGGGGGCCCCCCCCCCCCCGGGGGGGAGGCCCCCCCCCCCCCCCCCCAATGACCCCCCCCGCCACCCCCCGCCCCTGGGCCCGGGGGCCGGCGGGGGGGGGGGGGGGCGGGGGCGGGGGCCCCCCCCCCCCCGGCGGGGGGGGGGGCCCCCCCCGGGGGCCCCCCCCCCGCCCTCTTCGTGCGTTCTCTCAGTCCGCTCAGCGCATCTTTCCGCCGCGCGGCATCCGCATGCCCTTGGGCATGGGGCCCTTCGGAAGGGGCATGTTGCTCATAAGGTCCCCCATCGCGCGCAGCCGGTCGTTGGCCGCCGTCACCTGCGGGCCGGTCAGGACGCGCGGCAGCTTCAGCATCTTGGTGCGCACCTTCTTGAGCGGCACCTGACCCTCGCCGTTGCCGACGATGATGTCGTGCACGGGTACGTCGACCACGATGCGGGCCATCTTCTTCTTCTCGGCCGCCAGCAGGCCCTTCACCCGGTTCGGGTTGCCCTCGGCCACCAGCACGATGCCCGCCTTGCCCACGGCGCGGTGGACGACGTCCTGGCTGCGGTTCATCGCGACCGCGGGCGTCGTGCTCCAGCCGCGGCCCACGCGGTCCAGCACCGCCGCGGCGGCGCCCGGCTGCCCCTCCATCTGCCCGAAGGCCGCCCGCTCGGCGCGCCGTCCGAAGACGATCGCCATCGCGAGGAGGGCGAGCACGAAGCCCAGGATGCCCAGGTAGAGCGGGTGGTCGATCAGGAAACCGATCGCGAGGAGGACACCGAAGGTGACGATTCCCACACCCGCGACGACAAGACCGATCTTGGTGTCGGTCCGCCTGGTCATCTTGTAGGTCAGGGCGATCTGCTTGAGCCGCCCCGCGTTCTCGGCGCTGTCCGCGCCTTCAGTGGTTTTTGCCTTCCTCGCCATGCAAGGAAGTTTACGTGGCCTAGGAACGGTGGTCGGCCACGGCCTCCAGTACGTACTCGGACTCGACCCGGTCCTTGGCCCGGCGGCGGTCCTCGAGGACCGCCGTCCAGGCGTTGCGGCGGGCGGTGCGCTGGCCGCTGCTCAGCAGCAGCGACTCGACGGCGCGGAGGGCGCTGGTGACGGACGGAAGGGCGGTGGCGCGTACCGGCACGGCCTGCATCGTGGAAGTCCCCTCGGAACGGATGCGCTCACCGGGTGGTGCCCGGCGGACGGAGTGTGCTGCGCGGACTGGATACGGGGCGCAGGGCGGCAGTGGCCCGAAGAACCACTGCGCTGCGTGCATCCAGAGTCACTGCTTGGTGTTACCAGCGCATGACCGGTCGGTCAAACACCAATGAAACCTTGATATCGGCGCCGCGCACGCCGACGCGGCCCATCCGCGCCTCCGACCTGCGAGGAGCGTGAGGGCCGCGTCGATTCAGCCATTACTGTTCAGTAGCTTCTTGTGCCCGGATTCACACGGGGGCTGCTACGCGGTCGGGGCCGGAGCCGCCGCACCGCGCCGCTCCATCGCCTGCTGGAACAGCCGGCCCGCGCGGTACGAGGAGCGGACCAGCGGACCGGACATCACACCGGAGTAGCCGATCTGGTCGGCCTCCTCCTGGAGCTCCACGAACTCGTGCGGCTTCACCCAGCGCTCCACGGGGTGGTGGCGCGGCGTCGGCCGCAGGTACTGCGTGATCGTGATGAGCTCGCAGCCCGCGTCGTGCAGGTCCCGGAGCGCCTGGCTGACTTCCTCGCGGGTCTCGCCCATGCCGAGGATCAGGTTGGACTTGGTCACCAGACCGGCCTCACGGGCGCGGGTGATGACCTCCAGGGAACGCTCGTAGCGGAAGCCGGGGCGGATCCGCTTGAAGATCCGCGGCACCGTCTCCACGTTGTGCCCCAGCACCTCGGGGCGCGAGGAGAAGACCTCGGCGAGCTGCGCGGGATCCGCGTTGAAGTCGGGGATCAGCAGCTCGACCTTGGTGTGGCCGCCCTCCCGCTCCGCCGTCAGCGCGTGGATCTGGCGCACGGTCTCCGCGTACAGCCAGGAGCCGCCGTCCTCCAGGTCGTCGCGCGCGACGCCCGTGATGGTGGCGTAGTTCAGGTCCATCGTGACGACCGACTCGCCGACGCGGCGGGGCTCGTCCCGGTCCAGCGCCTCGGGCTTGCCCGTGTCGATCTGGCAGAAGTCACAACGCCGGGTGCACTGGTCGCCGCCGATGAGGAACGTGGCCTCGCGGTCCTCCCAGCACTCGAAGATGTTGGGGCAGCCGGCCTCCTGGCACACCGTGTGCAGACCCTCGCTCTTGACGAGTTTCTGCAGCTGGTTGTACTCGGGGCCCATCTTCGCCCGCGTTTTGATCCACTCGGGCTTGCGCTCGATGGGGGTCTGGCTGTTCCGGACCTCGAGGCGCAGCATCTTGCGCCCGTCGGGTGCGACAGCGGACACTCCGGCACTCCCCTTTGCTTTCACTGCATTGGATTCTTCGGCGAACACCAGGGTACGCCCGTTGTTCAAACGGCTTTACGTCTGCCCAACCTGTGGCCGGCAGGGCCTATTCCCCGAGGGGTGCTCCGAGGGTCAGGCCGTGGCCACGGCCTCGTTCGTGCGCTCGATGACGCGGGGGGCGAGCTCGGCGTTCTCCAGGATGTCCCGCAGGTGCTTCTCGGCGATGGGGAGCACCTCCGCGATCGTGAGGTCGCGGCCCAGTTCGTACGCGAGCGAGGTGACGCCGGCGTCGCGGATGCCGCACGGCACGATCCGGTCGAACGAGGTGTTGTCCGGGTTCACGTTGAGGGCGAAGCCGTGCATGGTCACGCCCTTGGCGACCCGGATGCCGATCGCGGCGAGCTTGCGGTCCTCGCGGCGCTGGCCGGCGTTGGACGGGGCGTACTCGGGGCCGTTCAGCCGGGCGTCGAACTCCTCGTCCTGGAGCCGGGGGTCGAAGTCGAGCGAGAGACCGCCGATGGCCGGGCGCTGTTCGACGGGATCGCCCAGGACCCAGACGCCGCTGCGGCCCTCGACCCGGCTGGTCTCCACGCCGAACTCGGCGGCCGTACGGATCAGCGCCTCCTCCAGCCGGCGGACGTGCGCGACGACGTCCACGGGGCGCGGGAGCTTCTGGATCGGGTAGCCGACCAGCTGGCCCGGACCGTGCCAGGTGATCTTGCCGCCGCGGTCCACGTCGATGACCGGGGTGCCGTCCAGCGGACGTTCGCTGTCGGCGGTGCGCCGGCCCGCGGTGTAGACGGGCGGGTGCTCCAGCAGCAGACAGGTGTCGGGGACGGTGTCCTCGAACCGTGCCGCGTGCACCTCGCGCTGCTTCTGCCAGGCCTCCTGGTAGTCGACGGCGTCCTCGCCGAATCCCAGACGGACGAACCGAAGCTCAGTCACGACAGCAGCCTCTCTACTTGCGGCGCCGCGGGCCGGGGGTGTCCCGTCATCACGTCACCGTGCACCGAATCGCGCCTCCGGCCACTGTACGACCGGCGTCGGAGCGGGGGCCCGGCAGGTGGTTCCCGTCAGCGCCGCCCTCAATCCTCACACGATCGGATGAATGTGAAGCGAAGGTGGCCGGGAGCACCTCCGGGGCCGCTAAATTCGCGCCGTTCCATAACGACCTCACCCGCGAGGTCGTAAGGGCTGCCCGCCCGGCCCCGAAGGCAGGAGACCGTACAGCTGATGTCGGAACGACCTCCGCAGCGCACCCCCAACCGCCGACTCGCCTCGCTCATCACCGAAGCCGGATTCTCCAACGCCGGCCTCGCCCGCCGGGTGGACCAGCTCGGGCTCGAGCACGGCCTCGACCTGCGCTACGACAAGACCTCCGTGACCCGCTGGCTGCGCGGGCAGCAGCCGCGCGGCACCACCCCCGCGCTGATCGCCGAGGTCTTCACCCGGCGGCTCGGCCGTCGGCTCTCCGCGCAGGACCTCGGTCTGGACGCCTGCGCGCCCGTATACGCGGGCCTGGAGTTCGCGGCCACGCCCGCCGAGGCTGTCGACATCGTCAGTGGGCTGTGGCGCAAGGACTCCGGCAGCCATGCGGAGCTGCGGAAGATCGCCTTCACCCCGGCGGGGCTGGTCGTCCCCAGCCGGGACTGGCTGATCGGGCGGGCGGACGAGTGGGTGGGACGCGCCGGCGAAGGCGCCGCCGTCGCGGGCAGGGCGCACTGCCCCGCCCCGGCACACGGGCCGCGTACGGCGCCCGCGGCGCACGGCAGCTACGGCGGTGCGGCGAACGGGCAGCACGGCGGCGGCCACGCCCTCACCGGTCCCGGCACCGGGTTCGGGCCCGGCGTGCCCGAGCAGGGCGGCGCCCCCGGCCACGGTGTCCGGCACGGGCTCCGTGGTCCCACCCCGTCCCGGCCCGCCGGACCGCACGCGCCGGGCGGTACCCCGGCCGCCCCGGGGCCCGGGGCTCCGGGCGTCCCCCGGCAGCGGCAGACCGAGCGGGGCTCCGGGCAGAAGGTCAGCAGCGGTGACGTCGCCGCCCTGCGCTCCGTCGCCGAACTCTTCCGCACCCTGGACAACGCCTACGGCGGCGGCCACGCACGGCAGGCCCTCGTGCGCTACCTGGAGCACGAGACGGAGCCGATGCTGCGCGGCACGTACGGCGAGGCCACCGGGCGGCGGCTCTTCGCCGCCGCCGCCGATCTCACCCGGCTCGCCGGCTGGACCTCGTACGACATCGCGGCCCACGGGCTCGCCCAGCGCTACTTCGTCCAGGCGCTCCGGCTGGCCCAGGCCGCCGGGGACCGGGTCTACGGCAGCTTCGTCCTGATCACCATGAGCCGCCAGGCCGTCTACCTCGGGCACGGCAGGGAGGCGGTGCAGCTCGCCCGCGTGGCCCAGCAGGGCGTCGGCTCGTCCGCGCCCCACGCCGCCCTGGCCCTGCTGCACGCGGTCGAGGCACGCGGGCACGGGGTCCTCGGCGATGCCAAGGCGTGCGCGGCCTCGCTCGCGCGGGCGGAACGCGCGCTGGAGGCCTCCCGCCCCGGCGACGAGGTACCGCACTGGGCGCGCTACTTCGACGAGGCCCAGCTGGCCGACGAGTTCGGGCACTGCTACCGGGACCTCCAGCAATACCGGATCGCCGCCCAGCACGCCGAGCGCTCGCTCCAGCTGCGCGCCCCCGCGTACGCTCGCAGCCGGCTGTTCTGCCGGGTGGTACTGGCTTCCGCCCGGCTCGGACTCGGTGAGCTCGACCAGGCGTGCCGGCTGGGCGCGGAGGCCGCGCAGCAGGCCGCGGAGATGCGGTCGGTGCGTGCCACGGAGTACGTACGGGACTTCGAGCGGCGCCTCGAACCCTTCCGAGACGCCGCCGCGGTCCGCGGCTACCGCGAGCGGGTGGCCGCGCTGGGATGACGGGAGCTCCTCAGGCCGCCTCCGGGAGTGCTGCCGCGTCCCCGGAGACGGAGGCGGGGCGCACACCCAGGTCGGCGAGGATCGCCCCGGCCGCGCGACGGGCGGAGGACAGGGCGCCCTGGACCGAACCGGTGTCGCGGTGGTCTCCGCACACGTACAGGCCCGTGAGCAGCCGTACCGGGCGCTGCGGGTCGTGCGGGGGCGGCATCGCGGGCACCGCCTCCGGATCGTGGCGGGCGGCGAGCAACTCCCAGTCGTCGGTGGGCGTGCCGTAGAGCGCCGCGAGGTGCTTGCGGACCGTGCGGTCCAGATCGGGTGGCGGGGTGCCGAGCACCGTCGAGCTGATCAGGACGCGGCCGTGCGGGGCGCGTGCCGGGTCGACCTCGCTCATCACCGCGGTGTGCGCGACCGGACCCGAACGGTCGGCGTCCAGCAGCAGCGAGGCGCCGGTCGGCGGGGGAGCGGGGGCGGTGTGGTGGAGGACGGTCACCGGGTGGAACGGCGGCACGCGCAGGCCGGGCAGCAGCTCGGCCGCGGCGCCCGCACCGGTCGCCAGCAGCAGGGAGCGGCAGCCCAGTTCGCCGTGTTCCTTGGTGCGCACCGAGGTGATGTCCGCCGCCGCGACGTGCACGCCCGTGCGTACGGTGCCGGGCGGGAGGGAGGCCGCGAGCAGCTCGGGCAGCGTGACCGAACCCCCCGACGGTACGCAGAGCCTGCCGCCGGCGTAACCCCGCAGCGCGAGGTCGGCGCACCGGCTCGACGTGGTGAGCGCGGGGTCGCTGAGCAGTGCGGTGAGCAGGGGGCGTACGAATCCGTTGAGCGTCCGGGCGGACAGGCCGCGGCCGGACAGCGCGTCGAGCGCGGCCCGCTCGGGCCGGGCGAGGGCGCGGGCGCGGGGGGTGGCCGCGAGCCTGGCCAGGGCCACGCCGAGCCGGGCCTGGTCGATCGCACCGTTCATCGCCCCGCCGAGGCTTCCGCCCTGGGGCGCCCTGGGGGCGCTCGCGAGGGCGCGTGCCGCCTTGAGTGCGCCCCGCGCGCTTCGTGAGCCCTTGGGACCGCGCACCTCCCCGGTCCGGTACCGGCGGCCCTCGCTGTGGACGAGGACGCCGGGGTCGAAGTTCCGCAGGACGAGTCCGTCGAGGCCCGGCGTCCCGTACAACTGCGGATACGAGGTGTTGAGAAGCGGTCCTATGTGGTCGAGCCGGAACCCGTCCACCTCGTCGGTCATCATCCGGCCGCCGACCCGGGGGCCGGCTTCCAGGACGCTGACGCTGACTCCCGCACTGGTCAGTAGGTGGGCCGCTGACAGGCCGGCGATCCCGGCTCCGATGATGACGACGTCCGCGTGGTGTGCCGTGCTGAGCACGTGCCCCTCCCCGAGTCGGCGCAACTGGTGGGAGGCTCTTGCCCTCAACAGGCCACCGGAATGCGCGAGTTCGGCACGAGAGTAGGAGGGTGGCGGGATTGTGCGCAGTCGCGCGCGGGCCGGGGCACCGGTGCACGGGGTCGCACGTCCGTCCGAATGGGGCGGCGGGCGCGGGGCCCGGGGTCAGCGCAGGGCGGCCCGGATGGCGCCGTCGATCCCGGGGAAGGCGAAGGCGAATCCCGAGTCCAGCAGCCGTGCCGGCAGCACCCGCTGACTGCCCAGCACGTCCTCGGCGAAGGCGCCCAGGGCGATCCGCAGTGCGGGTGCGGGAGCGGTGAACAGGGTGGGCCGGCCCAGCACCCGGCCCATCGCCGCCGTCACCTCGCCGTTGGTGACCGGGTCCGGCCCGGTCAGATTCACGGGCCCGGACAGCTCCGGGGTGTCCAGGATGTGCCGCAGCGCCGCGACGTGGTCGTGCAGCGCGATGAAGCTCCAGTACTGCCGGCCGTTGCCGAGCCGCCCGCCGAGACCCGCACGGAACAGCGGGAAGAGCCGGCCCCAGGCGCCGCCCTCCCGGGCGACGACCAGCCCGGTGCGGGCGTGCGCGGTCCGCACCCCGGCCTCCTCCGCGGCGGCCGTGGCCTCCTCCCACTCCACGCACACCGACGGCAGGAACCCGTCGCCGGGCGGAGCGGCCTCGTCGACCGCCCGGTTCCCGGTGTCGCCGTAGTAACCGATCGCGGACCCGGACAGCAGCACCTTCGGCGGTACGTCCAGTGAGGCGACGGCCTCGGCGACGGCGGCCGTGCCCAGCACCCGGCTCTCCCGGATCTCCCGCTTGTACGCGTCGGTCCAGCGGTGGTCACCGACCCCGGCCCCGGCGAGATGGACGACGGCGTCGCAGCCCACCAGACCGGCCACGTCCACGTAACCCCGCTTGGGGTCCCACTCCACCTCGTCGCCCGACCGGGCGGGACGGCGGACCAGCCGGACCACCTCGTGCCCGTCGGTCCGCAGCGAGCGCACCAGCGCCGCTCCGATGAGTCCGGTCGATCCGGTGACGGCGATACGGGAGTGCGGCATGGGCCCCATCCTGCCCCATATGCCGCTGACGACGCGTGACACAGTGACGCCCATGGCCGAGTTCCTCACCCCTCCCGCCCCGCCCGTCCGCCCCGCCGTCCTCGACGACGGCCCCGCCCTCGGGGAGCTCGACCGGAGCACCTGGTCGACGCTGCACGCCGTGACCCCCCGGCCGCAGCCGCCGTACGAGCCGTTCTTCGACGACCGGCACCGGCCGCAGGACGTCCTGGTGGCCGAAGCGGTCAACACGGCGGGCGAGACGGCCATCGCCGGGTACGTCCGCATCGTGCCGCCCACCCCCCTGGCCTGCAACGCGCACGTCCGGCAGATACAGGGCCTCGCCGTGGCCGACTGGGCGCGGGGCCGCGGCATGGGCCGCACGCTGATACGCGCCGCGTGCGGGGCCGCGCGCGGCCAGGGGGCGAACCGCATCACCCTGCGGGTGCTGGGCCACAACACCCCGGCCCGGGCGCTGTACGCGGCCGAAGGGTTCACCGTCGAGGGCGTCCTGCCGGGCGAGTTCTTCCTGGGCGGGCGTTACGTGGACGACGTCATGATGGGCCGGCCGCTCGGCCCGTGACCGGGCGTCGAGGCGCAGACGGGGAACTCCGGACAGGACCTACGGCCGGCCGCGCCTCACCCGGCCCCGAACCGCTGCCACAGCTCGGGGAGCCGTGCCGCCAGGACCGCGTCGTCCTCGAAGTCGAACGGGGTGCCCTCCGGCTCGGCCGCCTGCGGCGGCAGCCCGAGATCCGGCGCGACCACCCCGGTGAGCTGCTCGTACGCCTCGTCGGCGGCGTAGCCCAGCTCCTCGGCGTCCCCGTCCAGTTCCTCGTCGAAGTCGTCGAGCAGTTCGGCCAGGCTGTCCGGATCGTGCACCGCCCCCTCGAAGACCTCCCGGCCCCGGCCGATCAGCCAGCAGCGGAAGTAGTCGAAGGCGTCGTCGCTCGCCCCGCCGAGCAGTACGGCGGCCGCGGCCCACAGGTCCCAGCGGTACGCCCGGTTGTAGCGGGCCTCGAAGTGCCGCGCGAAGTCCAGCACGGAATCGGGATCGAGCTGCACCAGCCGTTCGACGAGCAGGTCCGCATGGTCCTCGGGGTCCCCGTCGGCGGCCTCGCGGGTGCTGTCGACGATCTCCCAGAATTCCGTCTCGTCCATCACGGGTCCAGCATCGGCCCCGGAGGCGGCCGATGCACGCTCAGACGCCGAAATGAAGCCTTACGGCCTCAGGATTCACCGGTAGAGGGCGTGCAACGCCTCCGCGGCCGCCGCGAACCTGATGCGCAGGGCGGCCGGCTCCAGGACCTCCAACTCCGGCCCCAGGGCCAGCAACTGTCCGTACGCGACGTCCAGGGACTCGACGGGCAGCCTGACCGTGACCCATCCGTCGGGGCCGGGCGGCCCGGCCGCGTCCAGGGCGTCCCGGGCGGCGACGCGGTCCACGGCGTGCGGAAGCCGGCGCACGGCCGCCTCCGAGAGCCGCAGCGTCACCTCGGTCCGCAGGATCGACCGGGCGAACTGGGCCGCGCGTTCGTCCCAGAAGGCGGGCAGGTCGAAGCTCTCGTCCCGGACGAAGCGGGTGTCCGACACCGCCACCGCCGTGAAGCGGTCGATCCGGTACACCCGGAAGTCGTCCTCCGCACGGGCGCAGAGGTACCAGACCCCGGCCTTCAGGACGAGCCCGTACGGTGCCAGCTCACGCTCCGCCCCGGCGTCCTGACCGGCCCGGCGGTAACGGGCGTGCACCACCCGGTCGTCCCACACCGCCTCGGCCACGGCGGGCAGGAGCGCGGGGGTGGCCGGTTCCTGGTACCAGCCGGGCGCGTCCAGGTGGAAGCGCTGGGAGGCGCTCGCGGAGGCGTCCCGGAAGGAGGGGAGCAGGGCCGCCGACACCTTCAGCCGGGCGGCGGAGGCGGCGTCCTCCAGGCCCATCTCGCGCAGGGCGGAGGGCAGGCCGGAGAGGAAGAGGGCCTCGGCCTCGTCACGGGCCAGACCGGTGAGCCGCGTCCGGTACCCGCCGACGAGCCGGTACCCGCCCGCCCGTCCCCGGTCCGCGTACACCGGCACCCCGGCCTCGGACAGCGCCTGGGCGTCCCGGGTGACGGTCCGCTCGGACACCTCCAGCTCCCGGGCTAGCTCGGCGGCGGTCATGGCGGGGCGGGACTGCAGGAGCAGCACCATTCTGATGAGCCGGGCAGCACGCATGCGGCCATTGTGGCCGCGGTACGGGGCGGGCGTGGCCCGGGCCGGGAGTGCGGCCTCGAGCGTCGGCCGGGCTGGGTGTGCGGCCTCAAGCGCCGGCCGGGCTCAAAAAAGACGTCCTCAATCGCCGGACGGGCTTGATCTCCAAGCCCGTCCGGCGATTGAGGACGAAGCCTCTGCCGGAGCGGGGCAGACGTGCGGAGGACGGGGAGCGGGGCAGGCCCGCTCCCCGTCCTCCGGGCCGTCAGAGCCCGTACTGCTCGCGGGCTTCCTTGACCGCCGACGCCGGCACCTCGCCGCGGCGGGCCAGCTGGGCCAGGGCCGCGACCACGATCGACTGCGCGTCGACGCCGAAGTGGCGACGGGCCGCGTCACGGGTGTCGGAGAGGCCGAAGCCGTCCGTGCCGAGCGAGGTCCAGTCCTGCTCCACCCACTGACTGATCTGGTCCGGCACCTGGCGCATCCAGTCGCTGACCGCGACGACCGGACCCGGTGCGCCTTCCAGCGCCTGAGTCACGTACGGCACCCGCTGCTCACCGCGGAGCAGTGCCTCGTCGCACTCCAGTGCGTCGCGGCGCAGCTCGCCCCACGAGGTGGCGGACCAGACGTCGGCCGTGACACCCCAGTCCGCGGCCAGCATCTCCTGGGCCTCCAGGATCCAGTGGATCGCCGTACCGGAGGCCATCAGCTGGACGCGCGGCGCGTCCGCGTTCGCGGGCGTGCCCTCCTTGAACCGGTAGAGGCCCTTGAGGATGCCCTCCTCGATGCCTTCCGGCATCGCGGGCTGCGGCTTCGGCTCGTTGTAGACCGTCAGGTAGTAGAAGACGTTCTCGGCGTCGGGGCCGTACATCCGGCGCAGACCGTCCTGGACGATCACCGCGATCTCGTACGCGAACGCCGGGTCGTAGTTGAGCGACGCCGGGTTCGTGGACGCGATCAGGTGCGAGTGGCCGTCCGCGTGCTGGAGACCTTCACCCGTCAGCGTCGTACGGCCTGCCGTGGCACCGACCACGAAGCCGCGGCCGAGCTGGTCGCCGAGCTGCCAGAACTGGTCGCCCGTGCGCTGCCAGCCGAACATCGAGTAGAAGATGTAGAACGGGATCATCGGCTCGCCGTGCGTCGCGTACGACGTGGAGGCGGCGATGAAGTCGGCCATGGCACCGGCCTCGGTGATGCCCTCGTTGAGGACCTGGCCGTCCTTGGCTTCCTTGTAGTACATCAGCTGGTCGCGGTCGACCGGGTCGTACGTCTGCCCCAGCGGCGAGTAGATGCCGGCCGACGGGAACAGCGCCTCCATGCCGAAGGTGCGGGCCTCGTCGGGGACGATCGGAACCCAGCGCTTGCCGGTCTCCTTGTCCCGCATCAGGTCCTTGGCCAGGCGGACGAAGGCCATCGTGGTGGCCAGCTCCTGCTTGCCGGAACCCTTCTTCAGCGCGGCGAACGCGCGCTCCTCGGGCTGCGGCAGCGCCACCGCGTGCACCCGGCGGGCCGGGGCGGGGCCGCCGAGGGCGGCACGGCGCTCCTGGAGATAGCGGACCTCGGGGGAGTCGGCGCCCGGGTGGCCGTACGGCACCAGGCCCTCGTCCAGTTTCGAGTCCGGGATCGGCAGCTCCAGCAGGTCGCGCATGGCGCGGAACTGCTTGCCGTCGAGCTTCTTCATCTGGTGGTTGGCGTTGCGCGACTCGAAGCCCGGGCCGAGCGTGTAGCCCTTCACCGTCTGCGCCAGGATCACCGTCGGAGCGCCCTTGTGCGCGAGCGCCGCCCGGTAGGCCGCGTACACCTTGCGGGCCTCGTGGCCGCCGCGCGAGCTGTGGAAGCACTCGGCGATCTTCGCGTCGGTGAGCAGCTTCGCCAGCTCGGCGAGCGCGGGCTCGGTGCCGAAGAAGTGCTGGCGGATGTAGGCGACGTCACGGGTGGCGTACGTCTGGAACTGCGCGTCCGGTACCTCACGGAGCCGGCGCACCAGCGCGCCCGTGGTGTCGAGCTGGAAGAGCTCGTCCCAGGCGGTGCCCCAGAGCGTCTTGACGACGTTCCAGCCGGCGCCGCGGAAGGCGCCCTCCAGCTCCTGGACGACGCGGAAGTTGGCGCGCACCGGACCGTCGAGGCGCTGCAGGTTGCAGTTGATGACGAACGTCAGGTTGTCGAGCTGCTCACGCGCCGCGAGGGCGAGGGCCGCGGTCGACTCGGGCTCGTCCATCTCGCCGTCGCCCAGGAAGGCCCAGACGTGCGAGTTCGACGTGTCCTTGATGTTGCGGTTGGTCAGGTAACGGTTGAAGCGCGCCTGGTAGATCGCCGAGAGCGGGCCGAGACCCATCGACACCGTGGGGAACTCCCACAGCCAGGGCAGCCGCCGCGGGTGCGGGTAGGACGGCAGACCGTCACCGCCCGCCTCCTGGCGGAAGTTGTCGAGCTGCTGCTCGCTGAGCCGGCCGTCGAGGAAGGCGCGGGCGTAGATGCCGGGGGAGGCGTGGCCCTGGATGTAGAGCTGGTCGCCGGAGCCGTCCCCCTCCTTGCCGCGGAAGAAGTGGTTGAAGCCGGTCTCGTACAGCCACGCCGCCGAGGCGAAGGTGGCGATGTGGCCGCCGACGCCGAAGCGGGAGCCACGGGTGACCATCGCGGCCGCGTTCCAGCGGTTCCACGCGGTGATCTTCGATTCCATCTCCAGGTCGCCGTCGAAGTCGGGCTCCGCGGCGGTGGGGATGGAGTTGACGTAATCGGTCTCCAGCAGCTTGGGCAGCGCGAGACCGGCGCCCTCGGCGTGCTGGAGCGAGCGCCGCATCAGGTACGCGGCGCGGTGCGGGCCCGCGGCCTTGGTGACGGCATCCAGGGAGGCCGCCCATTCAGCGGTCTCCTCCGGGTCGCGGTCCGGGAGCTGGTCGAGCTCGCTCGGAAGCTTTCCTACGGGGTCGGTCATGATCGCCGCCTTCCGGTGAGGAGGGGGGTGGAGAAGTCCCTGACTGGCAGGACAGGGCGATGGGGCCGGTGGGCCCGCGGAGTGAACTGTAAGGCTCCGATCGATGATCGATCAAAGGATGAAAGGCAAAACTTCTCGATATGAAGAAAGTGGCATGGGGTGCCGCGAAACGGGGCACGGAGTGACGGGATTTATCAGGCAAAAGGGGCGCTCGCCTGCACAGGCGAGCGCCCCTCACGACACATGCGCACCGCGCGCCTGCTCCGGCCTCAGGCGCGGCGCACCGGGCTCAGGCGCGGCGCACCCGCCTCAGGCCCGCGGCGCGCAGCCGAGCACATGGGCCTTGACCAGCGTCCCTATGTCCGGGTCCTTCCGCAGGAACGCCTCGATGAGCGCCTCGTGCTCCTCGGCGTACGACTTCTGCACCGTGCCCAGCCAGCGGATCGAGAGCGCCGTGAACACCTCGATGCCCAGGCCCTCCCAGGTGTGCAGCAGAACGGCGTTGCCGGCCGCCCGGACCAGCTCCCGGTGGAACCCCACCGTGTGCCGCACCTGGGCCTCGCCGTCCGCCAGCCTGTCCGCCTCGTACAGCGCCGCCACGTGCGGGGCGAGCAGCGAGCAGTCCTCGCCGAGCCCCGGGGCCGCCAGTTCGGCGGCGATCTGCTCCAGGCCGGCCCGGACCGGGTAGCTCTCCTCCAGGTCGGCGGCGGTGAGGTTGCGGACCCGGACGCCCTTGTTGGGCGCCGACTCGATCAGGCGGAGCGTCTCCAGCTCGCGCAGCGCCTCGCGCACGGGTGTCTGGCTGACCTCCAGCTCGGTGGCGATGCGCCGCTCGACGATCCGCTCGCCCGGCTTCCAGCGCCCGCTGACGATCCCGTCCACGATGTGCTCGCGGATCTGTTCGCGCAGCGAGTGGACGACGGGCGGGGTCATGAGGGGCTCCTTCGGGGCAAACCGGTGCTGCCTGCACCGACACGGCGGCCGGAGCGACCGGTGGTGTCTAGACAATACGGCGGCGCCCCCCGCCCGGGGTGTTTCCGGCGGGGGGGCCCCGGGGGTGGGGGGGTTAAAAAGCCGGGCTCACAGGGCGCGCGCGACCGCGAACAAAACCGCCACCACGCTAGCCCTTTC